>JAYQIE010000001.1:0-11776 GCA_038141505.1 Francisella sp.
CCTAGTTTCTATATTCACTTTTAGCTTTACGCCCTTTTATAGTTATGTTTATTGGTCTCGTGTTTTCTAGTTTCTTCTTCATCATTTAAATTTTCTAGTGGATCTATTTCTTTTATGATTTTGGTTTCATCATCTGTTGGGTTATCGCCACCTGCTACAGTTACTACTGCATCGGCGATACCGTCCCATTTTCATCATAGAATTTATCACTAGCTTTTACAAAGTCTAGTATCGTAAAAGAAATCTTTACCCTCAAAAGTTCGCGTACCTCGACCGATTATTTGCTTAAACTCTATCATTGAGTCTATAGTCGCTGTTTAGCGACGATATTTCGCACATTTTTTGCATCTACGCCAGTTGTTAGCACTTTTTGAAGATGTCAAAATCACAGGTATATCTTTGTCGTATTGTCTTGAAATCTCTCAAGATAATCTCTACCCTATTTGCCCCCTCATTAGAGGTTACTCGTACACAGTAGTCAGGATTTTTGACCTTTTGAAATTATCTAGTAGCTAACTTTTTAGCTCTAAAGCATGCGGCTGATTTTCATAAAATACGATAGTTTTATCCATCTTGTTAATGTTATCTAACACAGTTTTTGCGATTAGCTCCATGGCGTTGTTGGCTGGTAATAGCCTTCTCCCCAATCACTGATACCATAGACCTTATTTGTAAATCTCCATCTACACTATCATGAGTATTAGGGCGATATTCATCAATATTTGTTGTAATGCGTTTGACCTTGTATGGAGATCAAAACCATCATTGATACCATCTTTGAGCGAGTACTGTAAATAGGATTCTCCAAAATAGCTATAAGTATCACCATTAACATCCCTCTTAGGTGTAGCTGTCAGCCCTAGATGTACTGCACTAGAGAAATACTCAATAATATCACGGCTACGCAGCTATCATCATTTGCACTACCATGATGACACTCATCTATAATTATCAAATCAAAGAAATCTGCTGGATACTGTTTAGTATGCTAAGCTTGATTCGCTATCTGTAGCTAAATACTGACGATTTTTATTCTCTGCAACTGCTTGATATATCGCAAAAAACACATTACCACTATAAGACCTCTTACCATCATTTTCCTTGATAGTTTACCCTGCACTCTTACACAGTCTTTTTCTGAGGGTTAAACTCGTTCATCGCTTGCTCGGTAATACTCCCATTTTTAATGTCACTTAGAAGTGTACACTTATTAAATAGCTTTATTATCTAGCTTCTAGTAGTCTATATGCTATTTGAAATGCTATATAAGTCTTACCCGTACCAGTCGCTAGCGTTAGTAGTATTCTATCTCTGCCATTACTAATAGCGTCTATAGTTTTTGTACGGCTATCTTTTGATAGTAGCGAGGTATTTTGACACCATCAGCAAAAAAGCCTTGTGTAACCACGGCTTGCTTTTTGAGTATTTATATTTGGGTACTTGCGTTCAAAAAGCTCTTGTGGTGTTGGGAAGTCTTCTATATCTTTATTTTGCCCTGTTGGAATATGGTACTCTAAGATTTTATGACCATTAGTTGAGTAAACGAACTCTACATCTAACGCTCGACCATACGCTATAGATTGCTGTAAACCGTCTTTGTAGTTTTTATCTGACTTCTTTGCTTCAACTACCGCTAGGTTTATATCTTGATAGCGTAACAAATAATCTACAAATTTTTCTCTCCTCTAGCACCACCAGCCTGCTTTCTCCCATCTGTGAAGTAGTATTTTTTCACGAGTAATATATCGCTCTTCCCAACCGCTATCACGCAGTTTAGGTGTTATGAGTTTAGCTTTGGTATCTGCTTCGGAGTATGACATCTTTGTTTATATTTATACTAAAAAATATTTCTATAGTTAATGATAAGATGATTAAGTATTTTTTTTGCTATAAAAAACTTATAAAGACTGTTTATTTATAATCTATTCACCCTCAAACTCATCAATAAACTTCTGAGCTGCTGCTATTCTTTCTTTACAGACCTTATAACTTTTAGAAGCTTGCTCAAGCATAGGAGCTAGTTCATCAAGCAATGCTGGATTATCTTGACTATCTTGTAGTTTTTCATTTATCTCTTCTAAAATTTCATAATTTTTTGCAAATTTCTTACTTTGTGTTGCCATTTAGGGCACCTCTAATAACTGTGTGTATGTAACTTAACTAGTATAAATTTATCACATCAAGGCGTGAATTGTGAGTAATAGTATGCCTATTACTTACAATTTACAATGCTGGAGTGGTGAATTTGGGCATTAAGATGCATACTCATAAGTTATTAGTGTTGCCCTTTATTTACCTCTACTTGTATTTGCCCATCGCTATATACTATGTTTAAATTGGAATGTTTTTTTGCTTGTTCTTGTGTGGTTATGTATTTGCCATCAGTAGATTTTGTGATACTAAAACCCCTATTCAAAGTTGGCTCGATAGATACTGATAATATCTGCCTATATAGATATTCGCTAGTCTGCGTGTAGTGACTAAGCATATTTTTTGAAACTGTATTGGTGTTTTTAAAATACTCATCAAGACTATGCTCGTAATATTTTATAAGATTTTTAGTTGCAACTGTGATACTTTCAAACTGACCTTCTACTGTGTTTGTATAAAGCTTAAAAAAGCTAGTTGCGATAGGTTTTGTATTCTTATAATTCTGCTCAACTTGATAATCTACATTTTGTAAATAGTGACCTAACTTAGTCCTAAAATCTTTGTAAATATTTTCAAGATTTGAATTAGTTTGTCTTGCTAGATTCTTAGTTACACTTACTATTGCTTCATAGTTGTATTTCCCATTAGTTGCATTATCTGTAATTGTGTTCGCAATATAGTTTATAACCTTTGAAGGTGTATCGAAGCTCTTGCTACAAATCTACATCAAGCACGATACTATCGCTCATGGCCAATACCTACCATTACGGGAATCTCACTATTACAAACACTTTCTGCAGGTATAATGTTATTAAACCAATCCAAATCAGCCTGCGAGCCACCACCTCTTTATAAGCACTATAGCATCGTATTTATCTGATTTTGCAGCAATCTTATCCAAAGCTTTTGCAACTGATACAGCACAGTCTTGCCCCTGCATCTTAGCCTCAAATATATCTGTGCATAAGCCCTAAATCTTGTAACTTCTCAGCCTCTTCAAAAAAGTCGCTTACTTACCTGCTAGGATTATACTCGCAATAACCGCAATATTTTGTCAAAATCACTAGCAACTCTAAACTTCTGTTTTTATTATTGATTTTTTAGTAGTTAAAGTTTCGATTATCTCTAACTTGACTTTTCTATCTCCTATGGTATGTAAATGCTGGCTCGATATCGGTTATATTCAAGCTAAGACCAAAAACTCACATAGATAGCTTACGGCTACTTTGGAGCACAACTTTCATATCTGATCTAAAATGCTCGCCTGTGACAGATAAATTTGTTGTGTAAAAACTAGCTTTTTATTTGCCCAACAATTACACCTAACTTTTGCAACTGGGTATTTGCTTGAACCATCATGCTCGATAAGCTCGCCATAATAATGCTTACCAGACATACGCCATTCAGACAGTTCAGCCTAAAAATCTGTCATCATAGCCAAAGCTCATCTCTATAGTGCTTTTGATAAGCTCAAGAAATTCGCTTAGTTTTAGGGATTCTTGCATTTTTATAATTACATAAATCAAAAGTTAAAAAGATTTTTACACTTCTAGTTAAAAGATACAAGTTTTATTGCCACTTCAATCCCTTATCAAAATCATTATAAATATGTAAGATTGTAACTAAGTATGATTTAACAAAAAATTTATTTATGAAAAAAACCTATAACTATCAAACAAAACGCTCTTGATGAGCTTCTCAACGTGATTTGCTGTTATGTATCTAATAAAATCTTCCGAACTTGGTTTCGATGTTGATAATACTGCTGACTATATTGCCAGAGAACTAGAAAAACTTGGGTTGAATGTAAAAAAAGAAGCGAAAAACAGGTTTGATTGCCGATCTTAAAATACCAAATATAACTAAAATGATAGCTCTACGAGCAGATATGGATGCCCTACCAATTCATGAAGAAAACACTTGCTATTACAAATCAAAAGTTAATGGCAAATCACATATGTGTGACATGGGATTCTCATTGTGCGATGGTGCTAGTAGCTGCTCAACAGTTTGTTGCAAATAAAGAAACCTCAAGGTAAATATTAGGTTTTTATTCCAAACCATCAGAGGAGGTTTTACTCTGGTGGTGCTCCAGCAATGATAAAAGATGATGCTTTGGATGGTGTAGATGATATATGGTATCCATGTGCTTCCAGATGAGGGATCTATGCAAATCTGCTCACCAGTTGCTTTAGCTGGTGTTGACTTATTTGAAATAGTATTTCATGGTAAAGGTGGACACGCTAGCACCATGCTTTCTAATGATCCGATCATTATGGCAGCGCAATTTGTAAATCAAGTACAGACTATTGTTTCAAGAAATATTGATTCTTTTGATCCTGTTGTAATATCTATAACAACTTTAGCTGCTGGAACTGCTTTTAATGTAATACCAGATAAAGCAAAATTATCCGGTGCGATTCGCTATCTAAGTAGTGCTAGTGAGAATATAGCAAAAAAGCGCCTATATGAAATAGCAAAAGGTATAGCAACGAGTAACGGTGGTTCTGTGATATAAACTATATTCATGGCTATCCTGAAACCCAAAACCACCCAGATGCACTAAAAAATCCATCTATGCAGCAAAACAAGTTTTTGTAATGAAAATGTAATTATCTCAAATAAACCTTGGATGGCTTCCGAAGATTTTTTCATATTTTGCTAAAGAGATCCCTGCTTGTTATGCATTTTTAGGCAAAAAATGAAGCAAAAGGATTTACTTCTATGGTTCATGAATCTACTTTTGATTTGTCAAAATGAAGCTATGCTAAATGGTGTGAAGTATTACGTAGAGCTTATTGAAACTATACAAGAGAAATAAAGTATAACTTTTGTTTTTTTTAATATGATTATAGCTTAACTATCATATCCTTATTGTCTTTATGATACCACCTTTTTGAGGTATATAATCACACCTACCAAACCAGTAAAACCACAAACTATGCCAACTAAAGCTGGGTATAAAAAGTGATATTGCGTCATAGTGATTATAGTAGTACTCACAAGCGAGCTACTCCACCAACTATCGCAAAAGCTAAGTTGTAACTGATACCAACACCAGAAAGCCTAACATCTGTAGGAAACAAATCACAACTAAGAATATAAATGTACTAGCTACAAGTGCATACAAAGCATAATGATAATTGATGTAACAATCACACCCAAAGGCGAAGCCCAAACACTCATCAAATAAAACACAGGTATAGATACAAGCATCACTAGGGCCGCACCTAGTTTAAACATTCTTTGCTATACCAAATTTATCAGAGAAATACCCAAAAATAAATGTGAAACAAGTAAGCACAAATACACTTGGCGTAAGTATCAGAGATATTTGACCAGAGTTATACATAGGTATGATATCTTCAACAAACTTATGGATATAAAGCGTAAGCATCACGCCACCAAAAGCCACAATTATTACTATGCAAATTCCAGCAATAAGGTTTGCTCCATAAGTAGAAATTAGCGAGCTAAAAGAATGTCTTTGTTGTTTGTCTATATTTTCAAACTGTGGTGTTTCATGTAAATTTCTTCTAATGTAATAACCAACAAACCCTAGTAATCCGCAATTATAAACCCAGCTCTCAGCGTAATCGCAAAAGCATATTGAAGAGCAAAACCAACTATATCAGAAAATAAAAATCCACAAGTCACAAATGTAAACAAAATCGCGGTAGCAAAGCCTATTTTACCTTTTACGAATTCATAAACTATCACATAAGCTCCTGGTAGTTCCCCCACCTAAAGCTACACCTTGCATAATGCGTAAAAACACAAATGCAAAACTTGCGAATAAGCCCACACCGAGCATACCCCAACATCAGACCATACAGAGTGAGCATGTGTCCCCATTAGAAGTATCGAAAAAGTAAGTAGTCTCTTTCTACTAATCAAATCACCTACTATACAAGTATAGTTCCTGCAAATGATACTCCACTAAATAGGCTATTGAAAAGATCAAAATAATAAGAAACTTTTTAATAGTCGGGTTGGTTATACCTGCAAAGAAAGTTGCTGATATTTCTTTTTGAAAAGATCCTTATACAGTACAAAAGTCATAAAACTCTAATACAGCTCCAATCCTGCTAAAAGGATTACATTTTCTACTATTTTTATCGTACATTTTTTAGTTTCTCATTTTTTATATCAAAAAACATCATACTATCTTTTGTAGATATTTAGAAGATATTTAGAAGATATTTAGAATCTATTTAGAAGATATTTAGAAGATATTTAGAAGATATTTAGAGGATATTTAGAAAACATTTTGTTGAAATGGTAATACCTCTAAAAATAATAAGCATTTAGAAGTGTACAAAATATACTAATAAATGAGAGGTATTACAAATGAAACAAAAACGATACAAATAGATCCAGTCAGTAAACATTTTTAAGGATCACTAGAGCGGCATTATCGTATCTGATTTATTGTCGCAAATATGGTATAAGTAGCTCAACATTTTATAAATGGCGTGAGAAATACGGTGGTATGGATGTTTCCAATGCTAACAAAAAGTTAAAGAGCTTGAAGCCCAAAATAGTAGACTTGAGCGTATGTATGCACAGTTTACAGTTAGATCATGATATTTTTAAAGGAAGCGATGACAAAAAAGTGGAAAGCCATCTGAGCGAAGAAGATGGCTTTACAGACAGGTAAAAGCTAAGAAAATCAGTGTCAAAAGGAGCTGTAAAAGTTTTTGCATAAGTAGAACAGCATACTACTATAGCCCTAAAAATAGTGAATGATAATGAGTATATATAAACAAATAAGTTGAGTGAGCTTACACAGGCTCATGTAACTGGGGTTTAAAGCTGCACTGCATATAAGAAATGTATTGGGTAAGAGGTTTAATCATAAACGAGTATATCGAATATATTGTGATTTGTGTTTAAACTTACGAATAAAGCCTAAAAGAATTAAAGAGATAAGCCAAAACCATTAACTGAAGCTACTAGAGCAAACCAAATATGGTCTATGGATTTTATGCACGATAATTTTATCTAGTGGTAAAAAAGTATAGGCTATTAAATATTATAGATGACTATAAGAGAAGGTTTAGATTGTGAGATTGATTTTTCATTTTCCATCATATCGAGTTGAAAAGACTTTAAAAAGGTTAATAAATCAAAGGGGTAAGCCTATAGCAATCAGGTGTGATAATGGTCCTGAATATATAAGCAATAGCTTAAAGTTGTGGGCTAAAAGAAATAAGATACAACTATGGTATATTCAACCTGGAAACCCTCAACAAAATGGCTATGTTGAGAGATTTAATAGGACTATGAGATATGAACTATTAGAGCAAAATTTATTTGATAGTTTAGATGATATTAGGTTACAATCTACTAGGTGGTTATGGGATTACAACAACATTAGACCACATATGGCTTTAGGAGGTTTTCCTCCTAGAATGGTAGCTAATAAAGCTATTTAATAAGTGTACACTTCTAAGTGACATTAAAAATGGGAGTATTACCAATATATTGTGATTTGTGTTTAAACTTACGAATAAAGCCTAAAAAAAGAATTAAAAGAGATAAGCCAAAACCATTAACTGAAGCTACTAGAGCAAACCAAATATGGTCTATGGATTTTATGCACGATAATTTATCTAGTGGTAAAAAATATAGGCTATTAAATATTATAGATGACTATAATAGAGAAGGCTTAGATTGTGAGATTGACTTTTCATTACCATCATATCGAGTTGAAAAGACTTTAAAAAGGTTAATAAATCAAAGGGGTAAGCCTATAGCAATCAGGTGTGATAATGGTCCTGAATATATAAGCAATAGCTTAAAGTTGTGGGCTAAAAGAAATAAGATACAACTATGGTATATTCAACCTGGAAACCCTCAACAAAATGGCTATGTTGAGAGATTTAATAGGACTATGAGATATGAACTATTAGAGCAAAATTTATTTGATAGTTTAGATGATATTAGGTTACAATCTACTAGGTGGTTATGGGATTACAACAACATTAGACCACATATGGCTTTAGGAGGTTTTCCTCCTAGAATGGTAGCTAATAAAGCTATTTAATAAGTGTAGACTTCTAAGTGACATTAAAAATGGGAGTATTACCAAATAACTAATTATCTAAACTAACCATTTCCAAATCATTCATCGTTGCTTGAAGAAAAACCTCCCCAACTGACTTAAATTTCAAAGGAATATCTGTGACAAAAAAATTATAACTCGAGATACTCTTATTATCATTAAGCATTCTTTGCTCTGTAAGTAATTGCATAAGGATTTTCACTGCTTGTTGTGATGGATCTATAAGAGGTACATTCTTTAGTACTTTAGCTATACTAGATTTTATTATAGGATAATGTGTACAACCCAAGATTAGGCAATCTAAAGATTTATCATTAAAATAATCAAGATACTCTTTTACAATAAGCTCAACAATATCTCCTCAATAAATCCCTCTTCTATCATCGAAAAACAAAAAGACCACAAGCTTGCGTAAAAAACTTGAGCCTTGGGGTATAGTTTACTTATTTCATGAGTATAGGCATTACTATTTATTGTCGCGGGTGTTGCAATTACACCGATATTTCTTGCATTACCTACCAAGCTAACACCTGCAGATATAACATCAATTACTGGGATATTACCAGCTATTTCTTTCACAATATCTTTAGCTATAGCAGAGATTGTATTACATGCTATGATTATAGCTTTTACATCTTTTAGAATAAGGAACTTAGCAGTTTCTGCAGCAAATTTTTGGATTGTATCCTGAGATTTTGTACCGTAAGGTATTCTAGCTATATCACCGAAGTAGATTATATTTTCATTAGGTGATATATCCATCAGACTTTTTACAACTGTAAGCCCTCCAACACCTGAATCAAATACACCTATAGGTCTATTATCAGACATTTATCTTTTTCTCAAGTTTCTTGATAATTCTACTGCGAGATCGTGATGGCATCTCTTCAAGGTATTGCTCTTTTGCATGTATAAATGGCAACAGCGTATCAAGCTCTAATACTGCCTGATTTGCATCATCTGCGATAAAACTCTCACTTAACTTAGCATCATCATTAGCAAATATAACAACCGTTACAACAGGTATACCTTTTATAAAAATCTTTTCATTATATAAAAAAGTTTTGTAGTACTTTCTTTTGAGCAAAAGTTTGTCTAATTGGGTTTTTGATTGTCTTTGCATAGACTTTATTGTTCTGTGAAGTTTTCTCTACATACCATCTTTCTGCCATGTTTTCTACTTGGACAAAACCACAGTTATTTTTGACTTCTACGATGTATACACTTTTCTTTGAAATCGCAATAAAATCAAGCTCTCGAGTACCCACTGTAGACTTTTCATCGGGAAGAATAACTCTATTAAAAAGCACAAACTTATTGTCTAATTTTTAGCTCATCTAAGACAATACTCTCGCCCTCTGCTCCGGATATAATTATATCAACAGGGTTATCATCTTTTGTAACAAGGAAAAAAATACAAACAGTATACAAGATAAAGTAACTCCACCTGAATAGACTGAGTCACAAACTCGACATTACCAAGATATAAGTCTATAGCTACTATAAACCCACAGAGTATAACAGATGCGTATAAACTTTTTAGCTCGATGGTAATAGTTTTTTTTAATCTAGCCATGTAAATCGTAAGAAAAGTCGATCTTTTTTAATTTGCTTTCAATAGCCATAGTTTGTTAATAATCTTTAAAGTTGTAAAAACTTCTGTTTTAGTTCTAAAATTTTGTTTCTAATAAGAGTAGCTTGCTCAAATTCAAGCTCTTTGCATGAGCTCTCATACGCTTTTCTAAAGCTTTTATAACTTTAGTCGCTTCACTCAGACCTAGTATAGAGGAAACCTCAATTTCATCAACCTTTATTCTCGCGTTATTTTTAAATTCTCGCCTTTGCATCTCTGGTGAACTGTCTAGCATATCATCGATATCTTTGATAATTGTCTTGGCGTTATACCATTAGCTTGGTTAAATTCATCTTGAAGTTTACGACGGCGAGCTGTCTCATCGATTGCTTTTTCATCGACTTGGTAACTACATCAGCCTAAAATTGCTCTACCATTTACATTTCTTGCTACTCGTCCAATCGTCTGAATAAGTGCTCTCTGATCGCAAAAACCTTTTCCTTATCAGCATCAAAGATCATAAGTATCCCAACTTCTGGCATATCAAGACCTTCCTCGCAAAAGGTTGATACCAACTAGCACATCACATACACCTTTGCGTAAATCATGGATAATCTGTACTCTCTCAACAGTGTCAATATCAGAATGCAAATAACGCATATCCACACCATGCTCGGATAAATATTCAGTAAGATTTTCAGACATTTTTTAGTCAAAGTTGTGATCAACACTCGTTCATTTTTTGCAACTGATTTATTTATCTCAGATAAAGCATCCTCAACTTGGATTGCTACAGGGCGTATAAAAACTTCAGATCCAATAGTCCTGTTGGGCGGATTATCTGCTGTACAGTATTTTGCGACTTCTCAAGCTCGTAAAGAGCAGGTGTTGCAGATACATATAGAGTCTGTGGAAGTATCGCTTCAAACTCTTCAAATTTCAATGGGCGATTATCAAGTGCTGATGGCAGCCTAAAACCATACTCTACAAGGTTTGTCTTACGAGATCTATCACCCTTTATACATTCCACCAAATTGTGGTAGTGTTGCATGAGACTCATCGACTATTACTAAGGCATTCTTTTGGCAAATAGTCCAAAAGTGTAGGGGGTGGATCTCCGGGATTACGCCCAGAAAGTAATCGTGAATAATTTTCAACTCCCGTTACAGTAACCAAGCTCTCGAATCATTTCAATATCATAACGAGTTCGCTGATCAATCCTTTTGAGCTTCAAGCAATTTACCTTCTTCTTCAAAATGCTTCACTCTGTTCTTTTAGCTCAACCGTTATCTCTTCTATCACAGACTCTTTTGCGCTCTTTTGAAGCTACATAGTGAGTTGATGGAAATATTGTTGCACGGTGCATTTTCTTGATTTTTTAGAGGTGAGTGAATCAATTGTATTTATCTCTTCTATTTCATCATCAAAAAATTTCACACGAATAGCATCTTGCTCAGAATCTGCAGGATAAATGTCTAATATCTCGCCTCGTACACGAAAGCTACCACGAGAAAATCCATATCATTCCGCAAGTATTGCATATCTATAAGTTTTGTTGAGCTTGCTTTCATATCTAAGATTTCACCTTCTTTTGAGAAGTATCATTTGCATATATTGCTCAGGATCGCCAAGACCATATATCGCCATGATATAGTCGCAACTATTATCACATCCGGTCTTCAAGTAGTGCTTTAGTAGCTGAAAGTCGCATTGTTTCTATATGCTCATTTACCGACGAATCTTTATCAATATAAGTATCACGCCGCGACATAAGCCTCTGGTTGATAGTATCAGGTAAGATATATATCAACAGCATTATCTGGGAAATACTGTTTCATCTCAGAGTAAAGTTGAGCCGCTAGAGTTTTGTTATGAGCCACAAGTAGACAAGCTTTTTGAGTTTGAGCATGACATTTGCCATTGTATAAGTCTTTGAGCCTGTAACTCATAACACTTGATGTTGTAAACCATCATTAATCCCTTTT
>JAYQIE010000002.1:0-4825 GCA_038141505.1 Francisella sp.
GGGGTATTACCCATGATGAAGATCAGCTTCTTTTTGATTGTATTGAACAAAATTTTTCTTTTGATACCGAAACAGGCATCAAATTTATTGGTGAATCCGAAGATACCAAACAAACTAAGGACCTCTATAAACAATTTGAAGAAGCAAATATTATCTACATTCTTGGATTTGGTTTGATGATAACAACTTAGTTAGCTTAGGCCTACTTGATGAGCAAATAAGAACAATACCTTGGACTTAAAGGACAAAAAGATTTTTTATCTCAGGTGCCACTCCCAATATTATTGCTAAAGTAACCACTCTATTTAATTTAAAAAATTACTCAGAATATAGATAGTTTAACTATATTAAAAAACAAGAAGAACAATCTGACTATCTTCGCATCAACAAAATATCCACCAAATTGTTTTGATTCAGATTTTATTTAAAAAAAATCTACCCACTCAAACCAACTGTACTACCCTCTGCTATAAGTCTGCTAATACTATTGACAAACTCATAGACTGAAAAAGCTTTATTGAACGAATCAAAATTTGCTTTGACATCATCTAAATCTATACAAATTTCTAAAGATTTACTTTCCTTAGTTTCTGAATTAACTATGTTTTTCTTCAAGCCTTGAAGTACTTTTTCAAGATTTGTGGTATTTACCTGCTCACTTTTTAAAGTTAGTGTGACTTTATTAAATGTCTCATCAATATACTGTGCAATCGGTAGCACTTTATCTACGCTCAATCCATTTGACTCTCATAGCATCCCTTCTTACCTTACCCTCGACGACTATCACATCATCGACATTGATGTTATCTTTTACAGATGCGAACACCTCTTCACCGATTAGACAATCTGCTCTATCCTTCTCATCATCAATATTTAGTATGTATAAAATTCTACCCTTCTTAGTCTTACGACGCATTGCTGGAGTGATTAGACTTGCTATAATTCTCACAGAATTACCATCCATGCTTGGTTGCTGAATTTTTGCCAAATCACTAAAGCTACATGATTTCGCCAATGACTTTCTTCATCGATAATATGCCCACTAAAGTACATTCCCAAGGCTTTTTCTCATTGATTAAAAGTTCTTTTAAGCTCCACTCACTACGATAGCACTCTTTTTCTAACTCAACATCAGTATCATCATCTTCTTGCTCATTAAAACCAAATAAATCATCTTGTCCTGCTGCAGCCATATCATTCACATAGCTTGCATTCTTTTATAGCTTTTTCAATACTATTAAATGCTGTTGCTCTATTTGTAGATATATCTTCCACTGCACCTGCAAAGCACAGTGCTTCAAGAGCTTTTTTATTAACCTTACGCAAATCCACTGAGTAAGATTAAACATCGAACTAAATTTACCGTTTTCTGCCCTATCATTTAGAATGCTTTTTATTGCCTCAGTACCTAGGCCTTTTATCGCACCAAGCCCTAGCAATATCTGTCCCTTAGATACCGCGATACAATCATACAAACTTTCATTAATATTCGGTGCTTTGACGGAGATATTCATATCCTTACAATCAAGCATGAATTTAACTAATTGCTCAGTATTACCCATATCTCCAGACATAAGTGCAGCCATATATTCATCAGGATAGCGAGCTTTTAGATAAGCCGTTTGATAAGCAATAAGTGCATAAGCCGCAGCATGAGATTTGTTGAAACCATAACCTGCAAAGGCTCCTATTTGGTCAAATATCTCATCAGCTAAGCCTGCATCTATACCGTTATGTTCCAAAGCACCATTTTTGAAGATTTTTCTTTGTACTTCCATTTCTGCAGGAATTTTTTACCCATAGCTCGGCGTAATAAATCGCACCACCAAGCGTATAGCCTGCTAACTTTTGAGCCATCTGCATTACTTGCTCTTGATATACTGGTATACCATAAGTCTCTTGTAGTACTGTCTCTAGCAATGGATGCAAATACACGGTGCGTTTTCTACCATGCTTACGATCCACAAATGTTGGGATATTTTCCATCGGACCTGGGCGATATAGTGCTACTAGTGCAATAATCTCTTCAAAATTTGAAGTACCTAAGTCTTTGACAATTTGTCTCATACCTTGTGACTCTAATTGAAATACTCCTGTCGTATTCCCAGCCTGTAAAAGCTTATATGTCTGCTCATCATCTAATGGAATATCTGATATATCAAAAAGCTTTCGTCATCATCTTTTAGCATTTATACTTTTGACAGCATTTTTGATAATTGTTAAGTTTTTAAGCCTAAAGTCAAACTTCACAAGACCGACATCTTCAACATCGCCTTTGTCAAATTGCGTAACAATATCGCCACCCTTATCTTCACAATAAACAGGTGAAAAATCTGAAATCACAGTAGGCGATATCACAAGACCTGCTGCATGCCTACCGACACTTCGTGGCAGACCTTCTAACTTCTGAGCTTTTTCAATAATATCTGCTACATCTTCGTTATTTTGTATTTCATCGTATAATGGCTCACAAAAATCATCATTTGGCTTACCATCTTTTTCTTTGGAAAGTATCTTTTTAAATGTTGTGCCCGGTGTCTCTGGGATAAGCTTTGCAATCATATCGCCAAAGCCATAGCCTTGACCCATTACACGCACTACATCTCGGACTACACCCTTAGCCGCCATAGTACCGTAAGTTATGATTTGTCCTACACTTTGCTTGCCATATTTTTGCTCTACATATTTGATAACTCTATCACGACCTTGTATACAAAAATCAATATCAAAATCGGGCATTGATACCCTTTCAGGATTCAAAAATCTCTCGAAAAGCAAACCATACGGTAGCGGATCGATATCTGTAATTAGTAGAGAATAAGCCGCAAAGAACCAGCACCAGAACCTCGCCCTGGACCTACGGGGATATCATTTTCTTTAGACCAGCGAATAAAGTCTTCTACAATCAAAAAATACCCAGGGAAACCCATATCACAGATAATATCAATCTCAACTTGCAGTCTATCTTTATAAACCTTTGTTACATGATCATGCTTATCTTGTGGCTTGTTTGCTAGTACTTTTTCTAGTCGCTTATCTAAACCTGCATAGCAAAGTTTTGAGAAATACTCTCTCTCTCAGTAAGTCCTTCAGGTATATCCATTTGTGGCAAACATGGCTTACCTAAATCAAAAGTTACATTACATCTTTTCGCAATAGCTAGAGTGTTGTCCATCAAGTACCGACAATGAACAAAACTTTCATACATCTCATCAGAAGATTTTAAATATTGCTCATTAGTAAATTTGGTTTTACGCGTCTCATCTAGTATCGTCGTCTTCTCATTTATACATGCCTAATTTCATGGATATCAAAGTCATCTGCTTCCATAAATACAGTAAGATTGGTCGCAACTGCAAGTAAATCATTTTCACTCACTAAGTTAAGAGCTTCCTCGTTATAAAGCCCCTCATTTTCATAATTTAGTTTATGAATCTCAACGACAAAATTAGCTTTACCAAATATCTCTATATATGAATCTAGCACCTCTTTAATAGCGACTTTATTTCTCTGTAAAATAGCCTTGCCTAGCTCTCCATTTTGACCACCATTTAGGCAGATAACTCCATCAAGACAATCGCTTTTTAGCCACTCTTTTGGAATCAGTGGAATAGAGCCAAATCTCTCAGCTTCTTGATAAGCCTTTGATATCAATTTGACAATGTTTTGATAGCCATCATTATTTTCAGCTAGCAATACCAAATCACATACACCAAACTCTGTATCGATTTTTTAGCTCAACCCCAAATATCGGCTTAATACCTGTTTTTAAAGCTTGCTTATAAAACTTAACTGCAGCAAAAAGATTTGAGACATCAGTTAAAGCTAAGGCTGCAATATTCTTTTGTTTAGCTGATTCAAAAAGGTCATTTAGCCTAACAGTACTATCAACTACAGAAAATCCTGTATGGATACGAAGATGAGAAATCATAAGAAATATTTTTATATAGTAAATCTAGGTATAGATATTACTATAAATAGCCAATAAAATCATTGGGGATTTTTTAAGATTAATTACTTGCTATACTTTAGACTTATTCGTATAGTTATTTTATATACAAAATTGTAAATAAACACCGACTAATCATGACTCTTTTTGATGTTTTTTTAATATTTTTATTTTTAATGGCATTCCCAATAGTTAGTCTTCTTATGGGAATGTCTAATAGTCCAAATCAAATACAAAATTTTTTAGATAATTTTGATCTAAATCCAAACAAGAAAACAGTTAAAGAGCATATTAATAACCTAGAAAGAAAGATGTAGAAGATAGCAAAAAACTATCTTTCACTCTTAAAAAAGTTTTGCATTACATTTGTAGTGGTTTTATCGTTATTAATTTCGCCTTTTGTCTTACATAGCCTTTTACATTAATTCATACCAATCCTAATACAAATTGCTACATTTATCCAAAACAGTTTGTGCCTAGTTTAAGTTTTTTTTGTGTAGACAATAGTAGAATATTGGCAAATATCAAAAATAGTGAAGTAGATAGTATGCTCCATTTTAATACTCGAAAATTCAGCAATGCTAAAGGCATTATTGTTTAAAGCATATTGTTTAAATATGTTACAAGCAGACTAAAATAGGTATGAAAGATATAAGTATCAAGGGTTTGAGAAAATTAGCTGGCTGGTGTGATGCTACTTTAATGAAGATAGTTTCCGCTAGTTTTTAATGGGACAGCCCTAGGTAATTACCCTTATATCCACAGAAATTATTCTTTACTGTATCTTCAGCATATACCTTCGCAGCTAATGCTACACCTGTCAAAATCTTAATTAGTTTCATGCTTTGTCCTTATTGTTATTTTACTTACCTAAAA
>JAYQIE010000003.1:0-5090 GCA_038141505.1 Francisella sp.
ACTTTAAGGAGAGATTGAAAAAGATGCTTAGTTTAGTATAATTAGTAGGGTAAATTAGAAGTGACACCAAATTTATGACACTCCCACTATATGGCTTGTAAAAACCATAACAACCAAATCTTTTCCATAGCTCTAAAGTCCAAAGTACCCAAAATGGTACTATACTCTTTTTATTATGGGTTTTATTTATAGTATCTGTAATCATGTTCATATCCTTATTTTGATATATACATAAAACATCTAAAAACACCGACTTTTACTTTTACTGACGATTTTAGCCATTCATTTTGAGAATAGACAGCTATTGCCTGCACTTTATTGCGCTAGATTCATTCAAAAATACTTTTGATACAAGCTCGGTATTTTCAACTATTTTATGTATGATTGGTATAACTTTCATAATAAAACAGAAAGTCTCACATTTTAGAATAAATCAAAATAGCTAGAATGTCATTAAAAATAATGAGTCCCATGAAAAATAAAATGATAGTAGAGGGAATTTTAAGATGAAATAAGCTGATTAGCTTATTTTGGTATTTAATAGTGATTTATTAACCACGACCGCTTCTTTTACGACCACTTTCTGTAAGTTCTTTTTTTCGTAACCTAATAGATTTAGGCGTGATTTCTACTAGCTCATCATCTTCAATAAACTCAAGAGCGTACTCTAGAGTAAGTTTGATAGGTGTAGTAAGTGCTACGCTTCATCTTTACCAGATGCACGCATGTTTGTAAGTTGCTTACCTTTTGTGATATTGATTGTAAGATCATTATCACGGTTGTGTATACCAACTATCATACCTTCATAAACTTCAGTATTGTGAGTAACAAACATTTTGCCACGCTCTTGCAAGTTAAAGATAGAGAATGCTACAGCTTTACCAGTATTTATAGAAACTAAAGTACCATTTTTACGAGTTTCTAAAGCTTGTTTTTTAACAGGGCCATAATGATCAAATATTTTGTTCATAATACCTGAGCCTGATGTAATAGTTAAAAACTCTGTATAAAAACCAATCAAACCACGAGATGGAATTATAAATTCAAGTTTTACACGACCTTTACCATCAGGTTCCATATTTTTAAGCTCACCTTGGCGAAGGCCCATACGCTCCATTACTATACCTTGGAATGTATCGTCAACATCTATGATTGCTTGCTCATAAGGTTCGTGCATCACACCATCAACTTCTTTGAAAATTACATGAGGGCGAGATACTGCAATCTCAAAATTCTCTCTACGCATATTTTCTAGCAAGATCGATAAATGAAGCTCACCACGACCAGATACTTTAAATTTATCAGCATCTTCTAGTTGCTCAACTTTCAAAGCTACATTGTGTAAAAGTTCTTTTTCCAGTCTATCTTTGATTTGACGAGAAGTTACAAACTTACCTTCTTTACCTGCAAATGGAGAATTATTTACTTGGAATGTCATGCTGATAGTTGGCTCATCTACAGATAATTCTGGAAGAGCTTCTACTTTATCAGGACTACAAAGAGTATCTGAAATTTTCAAACCTTCCATACCCGTGATACACACAATATCACCAGCTTGTGCTTCAGGTACTTCTACACGGTCTAAACCATGGTAGCCTAATACTTGTAGGATTCTGCCATTACGCTTTTTGCCATCTTTGTCAATAAGAGTGATAGCTGTATTTGTTTTTATTTTACCGCGTTGAATACGACCAATACCGATAGTACCCAAGAAGTTAGAGTAATCTAGAGATGAGATTTGCATTTGGAAAGGACCGTCAGCATCTACATCAGGAGCTGCTACATTATCTACTATCGCGTGGAATAAGTCATTCATATATCTGTTTACTACGCCAAGCTCATTTGTAGCCCAGCCATTGATAGCTGAAGCATAGATGATAGGAAAATCTAGTTGCTCATCAGTAGCACCAAGTTATCAAATAAGTCAAATACTTGATCCACAACCCAGTCAGCTCTAGCACCATCTCTATCAATTTTGTTGATAACAACGATAGGCTTAAGGCCTTGAGCAAAAGCTTTTTCTGTTACAAAACGAGTTTGAGGCATAGGCCCATCAACTGCATCTACAAGAAGAAGAACAGAGTCAACCATTGAAAGTACTCGTTCAACTTCACCACCGAAATCAGCATGTCCCTGGAGTGTCTACGATATTAATTCTATAGTCTTCCCATATAAGAGAAGTGTTTTTAGATAGGATTGTGATACCTCTTTCTTTTTCGATATCATTTGAATCCATAACTCTTTCCACCTCTGGACCACGCGTTTTAAAGTACCAGACTGTTGTAAAAAGCTTGTCTACTAGTGTTGTTTTACCATGGTCTACATGGGCAATAATTGCTATATTTCTTAAGTTTTTAATCATAGGATTCCATTATTTTTGAATAAATCACAACAATTATAAAACAAAACCAACTCAAAGTATTTATAAATATCTAATTTCTTTACAAATCTATGGTTGTTGTTTAAATATCGATTTGCTAAAATGAAAATACATTATAAAAAAAGATGTAAAATTGTTACAGAAACTCACACAATTAAAACGCAAATTAACTAGTCGTAATTCACTGGATAACTCTTATCTTAATGAATTGGTATCATCTATCCATAGAGCAAATGTAAGGGCTACATTTTTCTATAATATGGGCTGCAGGTCCTGTAACTGTGATAGCAATATCATTGGGATATTATTTAAGTCATGGGGAGCGTGTCCCTTTAGTTACGGTTGCTTATTTTTCTATATATGTATTTTTTGTAGGAATAGTAGTTTTTGCAAGTAAATTAGTGTTTGATGCTGCTCAAAATCGTAAGAGCGAGGAGCTACAAGAAAATTTCTTAGGAGTAGTGGAAGAGTCTTATAAAAACTTATACTTGTCAAAAAGGCTAAATTTAGCAAATTTGACTGATGATGTTAAAAATAATAAAATAGCTTCCGAAATACTTTCTAAATCGCACCCATCAAGTAGAGAGAAATTTATTATGCCTTTGATATCCACTTTGGTAAAGAAATTGCTGAGTTTGCAGAAATTATTCATCTATATAAAGAGAATGGTTTCCCTATAGATAGTAAAGAAAATAAAAGTAAGTTAATTAAGTTTTATAAAAAATAGATTGTAATGAGGATATACCTTCCAGCACTAAAATATAAGTTTCTAAAAGCTCTACAGGGTGAATACTCCAAAATAAGTGTTGGTATTGAACGAAAGACTGGCTTTTTTTAAGTAAAATTTATAATTGTGCAGGACAGTATAGTTTATTTGATTTGGATGATTCTAATCATGCTATAGCATTGTTTATCGAACTATTGTCGGGGCGTAGAATATATTATTATAAGGCTATTTCAAAGTTCGATGATTTTGAAAAAGATTATTTATTTAAGTCTATAGAAAAATTAAGAAATACAATTTCTCAGAAGTACAATCATATTTATGGAGTTCATAAGCAATGTTTTCTTACTGCATTTTGAGGTTGTACCAAATTTAGAGCTTATCGAAATCGTAAATGTAAATAAAGATGTCACATATAATATAAATGAGCTAGAAAATTCTTTAAAAAGCATTACGCACAAAAAGGTTGGATAAGCAGCTTAGAAAACAAGTTCAAAATTCTAAAAATAGATTTCATCAGAATTTGCGTATTATGAATATATTGCTTAAAAAGGTTGATATGTTGCTAAATCAATGGCATTCGATGAATTTTAATAAATCAGAACAGATTGATAAGAATAATATCAGTTATGAGTTAGCGTATGTTCAACTTGAAGAAAAAATTAGAGTTGGTATCGCGTACAAGATGTCTGTTTATCTGAAATATGAGCAAGAATTTGATTCGGCTACTGAAAAAGTAAAAGACTATGCTAGGCAAGCTATTAAACTTATTCAAAATCCGATAAGTCTTGAGCAACCGTCTATTTTAACTGCGATAGAAGCTTCAAGTGGAGCTAATCTTAGTAGCGTTCAATTAAATACATCTACAAAACAAAAGCTAGATACAACTTATAATGTTTGTAGGTCTGTTAAGACCGATATCAAAGAGATTCGTCAAAGAGTGAAAAAGATTGTTATAGCTCAGTATGCTTAATAGATAGTCTCTTAGCTTACTTTGCGTGCTTTGATGTAAGTTATTGTAAATACTATAAAACTAATTAGTGGATAATAAACATATAAATAGCTATAAAATTCCCATTAAATTCGGCAAACTGCATTGCCATGTATAACTCAAATATGGCTGATAATAAAAACCTAGTACGAAACCTCTTATTAGCAATGCACTGAACCAACAAAAACTATTGCTCCAAGGATGTTTGGGAGTAAGTAAGAAAAGATGTTTATGTTCATAGAAAGTTTCAAAATAGATCGATTGCCAGATAACTATAGCTATTGTTACAAATATAATGAATGGTAGTATATTTATGAGCTGTTTTATTATTGATAGTTTTACTTTACACCTTTTGTATAAAAAACAAATATTCCTATACAAAGATAAAATTATGTCATGAAGATCCAAAAGTGTAAAACTTATGATGATACTGTAAATGTAAATTGCTATCACCAAAATATAAAACCAAACATCCCCGTAAGTGTAGCTAATAAGTAGATTATCCAAGCATCTTTTTTGAATTTAATGATTCTAAATACAAAAATTAAGCCTAATGTTGAACATATAACAGATAATAAAAGGTTCAAGCCACTCATAATTATAATTCCCTAACTATGTGAATTTTATAAAAATATAGTAGATTATTTAATCACTAAAATAAAGTTGTATTATTAGTTGATGTTATTAAACCGCAGAATTAAGCATTCTTTCGTATCTTTTGATCATTGAAATATTGCCAGAAGTGCCACCGCAGTGAATACAAATTATAGGCTTTGGTAAATCGGCATAGTTTTTAAGTAAAACTCTCCATGCTATAGGGTCATAGATCAAATTGATATTTGTTTTAGCCAATAGTCTTTTATAAATTTCATAGTTGGCAATATCTAGTTGACCAAAATTATTTCTAAAGTCTTTTATGCTAGGTTTTGGGTTTATCTGAATTAGCAGTCGACACTATTCTACCTGCTTTAGCAGATAACCATCATCACCTACAC
>JAYQIE010000004.1:0-4786 GCA_038141505.1 Francisella sp.
GAAAGCTTGCGTATTTCAGCTTGTAATTCTGGGCTTTTAGCATGAGGATACATTTTATGTTGCCAATATAATAAGGCAGATATTGAACCAAATACTTCTTTTAAACGAAGAAGTATTGGTTCTAATAACATCTTTAGTACATACTGACTAATAATAAAAATAAAAACTCCACTTAAAACTGTATTTCCTTCAATAAGAAAAGTCATACAAATAACGGCTAAAAGTAATCCAAAAATAAGTCTTTTAACTTTCATAATTTCACCTAAACTACTATCCTTTATGGTTCTGTACTGATACTTATCTTGCTCCAACTTTTTCTCCTTTAAGTGTTTTTTCACAAAGCCTGCTTAACCACAACTCTTTTCACAATCTCATTTTTATCAACAAACTCTAGTCCGCTTTTACGCAATTTAGATACAAGTTGATTTTCTGAGTCAAACACTTCTTTAAAGCTTCGCATTAGCATGACCATCTTTTTATTATCAAACATTCTATCGCGTTGATACTTATCTAAAGTTGAGATATGCCCAAGCAACCTACCTTTTGCAAATGTTTGTGATAAAACTTTTGTTAGAGAAATCACATCTTTAAAGCCAAGATTTACACCTTGTCCTGCTAATGGATGGATACTATGACAAGCATCTCCAATAAGCACTACATTATTTTGAATATAGCTTGTAGCATGGCGTTGAATTAGTTCAAAACTAAACCTCTTAGATAGTAATTTTACATCGCCCAATGCCCCACTAATAGAATTAGCAAGCTTTTTTTCAAAACCAGCTTCATCGAGATTCATCAAGTAACCTGCATACTCACTTTTTACAGACCAAACTATAGATGCTTTATTTGAGTTTTCTAATGGTAAAAATGCTAACACACCCTTATCATAAAATCGTTGATAAGCTATCTGTTGATGTTCTTTCTCAAGCTCTAAGGTCGCAACTATCGCAGTATGTTTGTATGGTTTGATTTTAGTTTCAAAATTAAAATAATCGCGGATAAATGAATTTGCACCATCGGCACCAACTATTAGGTTTGTTTCGATTGACACCCCGCCTGTCGGCACCCCTCTCAAGAGGAGAATTAGTTAAAAATAGTTTTTCAGTATTACCATTTCTTTGAATTTTTTCTATCTTTTGATTTTCATAAATCTCAATACCAGTGTTTACAATTTCTTTAAGTAGAGCTTGTGTTATCACATCATTCTCAACGATACTTCAAGACTATGCTCGGCAATTTCTTCTGCTGTGATATTTATCGACTGGCTTGGCTCATCATCCCAAACACGCATCTGATAATATGGCGATACGCGGTTATTAGCAATATCACCCCAAACACCTAGATCTTTAAGAAGCTTTTTAGATGTATGATTTATCGCACTAACTCTTGTTTCTACTCTATCGCTGACTAAAGGTTTATTTACTATACTCCTTGCCTCGATTATAGCAACTTGTAAACCATGTTTATGTAAGCCAAGAGCTAAACTCAAACCCACCATGCCACCGCCGACAATTACTACATCTTTTTTTATTTCTTGAATACTCATTTTTCAACCACCTTACGCATAAGAGTTGAACCTTTACTTAGCTTGCCCATCATTACTCGTGATAGAACTTTCTTGGCGAATTTACTTCGTTGTAACAGATGTAAGCCAATATTCCTACTTGTTGAAAGTAGCGGATCATTAGATACAAACCATTTTACAAATCCATGTGTAATTTTTATCGTTCTATCATGATCTGGCTTTCTAGTTTTAGCAAATTCTGTCAATATGCTTTGCATTTCACTTTGAGAAAAATTACTTGTAGCAAGTAAATCATACAGGCACCCAATATCACGAATACTTAAATTCATTCCTTGACCAGATACTGGATGTAAAAAATGTAACGCATTACCAAAAAACAATACATTGCCTTTATAAATCTCATCAGATTGCACAAGATATAATGGGAAAACAGCAGGTTTTGAAGCTAGTTTTAATTTACCAAGTCTATAACCAAATCTCTCTTGAAGTAATGCTTCAAACCCCGAACTATCTAAATCCAACTTAGCTTTTGATTGACTTCTATCCACAGTCCAAACACAACCCATAGTATTGTTTGATTTTGGTAGCATTGCCAGCACACCATCACTCATAAATCGTTCAAACGCTGTATTATCATGCTCGATATCAGATTGTATATCAAATACTACCGCATCTTGATTGTAGTCATTTGTAGTAGCGGGGACATTTAGCATCTTACGAATACTAGAATTTGCACCATCACAAGCAATAACTAGTTTTGCCTGTATTTCTTGTTGAGTGCTATTGTTTTCAACTATCAGAGAATATTTATCATCATGCTTTTTAACATCTACCACATTAGTAGCAAAAGATTTTGTGATTTTAGGATTATCAGCTACTGCTTGTAGCCCTGCTCTTAGAAGCTCTTTCATCGGAGCGATTGCTCCTAAAAATGGTAGATTTTCATCTTCTGCGAATATCTCAGCTCTACCATATCTACCTTTATCTGAAATATGTACTTTTTGAATAGGCTGTGTATAGCTTGAGATTTTATTCCAAAGCCCAAGAGTATTTAGAAATGCTATCGATGAATATGAAACTGCTAAACTTCTATTATCATCATGCAATTCAAGTTCATTTCTTTCTATATGAATAATCTTACGACCAAGCTTGGCAAGAGCTAATGAAGTCAAAAGACCTACAACTCCGCCACCAACTATAGCTATATCATACTTAGTTTCCATAAGCTTTTATACTTTCTCACTATCAATAAGTAGTACAGCTACTTTTGTATATTCTAGCAACTCTATAAAATCAGCTTCACTATCTTCATTATCGCCTAAAGCATCATGATCCATATAAGATATTTGCATAAGATCATTTATAGCTTCTTTGACATCTTTCTTGTCTGTTTTTTTCAAAGTCTAAACCAAAGAGACCAACACCAGACAAAAAGCCTTTAATCCAACTTGCCAGCCCTTCTGCCCTATAGCTAAGTTCCTCATCATCTCCTGGGATAAATAAATCAAAGCTCAGACCCTTTTCATCAAACTGTGCTTTTGTATAATCAAAAAGCTTCTTCATAGTTTGTAAAGCAGATATCGCTACTAAGTCACCTTCTTCTAATGATTTTGTCATCAAAGAATCTGACCAAGCTGTAAATTTAACTTCTGCACCAAAGCTAAATAAAGCACAGAGTAAACCATGTGATTCTGACGGAGCTGTCAAAGCCTGCATAACTTTTAGTGCTCACGCACATCTTCAAAATTTGGTTTTTCATTTTGCATAGAATTGTTATTTTATTTTTTTATATATACTGGTAGATATTTTACTTGATATAGTGATTTAGTTATAGGTGTTTTTAAAAAATAAATTCATCTCTAACAACTAAACTAAAATTACATTTTTAGCATCACTTCCTAACCACCATTTAATGACAAAAATCAACATATTTATGTGATTATTTTTTACTATAAAATATTTAAATTCAGTAAATATGCTCTATAATTGCCTTGTAATTAAAAGTTTAGCTATCTAGGTTACTTGTGATTTAGTTACAATCTTGAGCCGATAATAACACTACAGGGAGTCCTGGTGTTTTGTCTAGAGAGCAAGCTTTGGTGCTTTTGCATTCTCAAAGAAGCCCAATGATGAAACTATGACACCCACTTGAACCTTAAAGGGATCAAGAACATTGAGCTAAAACGGTAACTTGGATAGCTATTATTCCCATGAGCAAATCTATCATTCGCAAAGAACTTCTAAATATTAGAAACAATCTTGCAAATAAAGATGCTCTTTCTAAAATTATCAACCTCAAGGTAATTGACTTTATAGATACCCTTGATGAGAAAAAATCCCAAATTAAAAATAGCAAGCTTCTTATCTCTACCGAATGAGATAAGCACCTCTATTATAAACTCATCCTTTGAAGTCTATCTGCCAATAGTACACCCAACTATCAAACACGGATTATGGTTTGTAAAAGACAACGGAAATTATTATAAAAACAAATTCAATATCAAAGAACCTTATTATAAATCTACGGATATCATTGCACCCTGGGAGCTTGATGTAGTCATAGTACCAATTGTTGGGTTTAACAATGATAAATATCGTATGGGGATGAGCGGAGGATTTTATGATTATTCTTAAGCTTTAAAAAACTCCATAAAAATCCAATTACTATAGGTATAGCCTTTGATGAACAGCAAAATAATGATATTATTATAGACAGCTATGATATTCAGCTTGATTTAATCATCACGCCAACGAGGTTTTTATAAATGAATAAGTCTGACTTAATAAACAATATTAACAAAAAAAATCTACTCTCGAAGGTTGATTCTCAAGCAGATATCAAGATTATTGATGAAAATAAACACCAAAAGCACAAGGGTTATGTAGAGGGTAAATATCACTTTTTATTAGAGATTGATTCAGGCAAGCTTAGCTCTATGAGCAAAATATCTTCACATAAAAGTATTTATAAAGCCCTCGATGAGCTTATGCCTTTTATTCATGCACTCTCAATAAAGATAAAGTCGGAGTAAAGCTAGATGTTTGATTTTATTTTACATTTTAATGAATACATCAATTACTTCATCACCTCACTAGGTATGTGGTTTTATTTACTATTATTTTTTATAATTTTCTGTGAAACAGGTATTGTTTTGGGGATATTTTTCCCTGGCGATTCATTACTGTTTACTGTAGGTATTACAGCCGCCGCTACAGGTTTAAACATCCACTTAGCCGTATTTACAATATGCCTAGGTGCTA
>JAYQIE010000005.1:0-13673 GCA_038141505.1 Francisella sp.
CCATTTATAGCATAAGAAATCATAAGCAATAAATATTTGATAATTTTTTTAGAGGTGCCCTTATGTAAAATTTATAAGGAATGACTACATATAGATCGTTTTATAGCTATTAAGATTATTCTGTTTTATCAGAATCCTGAGATGATTTCTCTTCTTGTGTTTCTGCCTTTATAGGTTCAATCTTAGAATTGTCCTTTTTGCTTCTGGTTCAATCACTTTAGCATCTTTAGGTTTGTAGCTATCACCATAATCACCTGGTTCACGGACTTCTCTTCTTGCCATAAGATCATCTACTTGCATAGCATCTATAGTCTCATGTTTCATAAGAGCTTCTGCCATTGAATGTAGTATATCGACATTATCTTCAAGAAGTTTTTTAGCTTGAGCATAGCTTTTTTCTATAAGCTTACGCACTTCTGTATCGACTTCTCGTAAAGTACTATCAGACAACTTAGATGATTTACCACCATTGCCTCCGAATGGACCATCATCTTCTACATCGTACAAAATAGTACCCATTGCATCAGAGTCCCCATTTAGCTACATAGTTACGCGCAATATCTGTAGCAACTTGGATATCATTAGATGCACCAGTAGTTACATGATCATAACCAAATATAAGCTCTTCTGCCAATCTACCACCAAATATACTACATAACCTACCTTGCAAGATAAGTCTACTTTGACTAACCTTATCGCCATCAGGCATATACATTGTCACACCTAATGCACGACCTCTAGGTATAATACTTACCTTATAAACAGGATCATGTTCAGGCATCAATCTACCGATAATAGCATGACCAGCCTCATGGTAAGCTGTAAGTTTTTCTCTTTTTCCGTCATTGCCATAGATCTTCTTTCTGAGCCCATCAAGATCTTATCTTTAGCTTGCTCAAAATCTGCCATTGAAACTTTATCTTTACCATTTCTAGCTGTAAATAACGCCGCTTCATTTACAAGGTTTGCAAGTTCTGCACCAGAAAAACCTGGTGTACCACGAGCAATCCAATCAGCACGAATATCATCACTCATAGTGATTTTTTGCATGTGTACTTTTAGTATAGCTTCACGACCTTTTACAGTTGGAAGACTTACATTTACCTGCCTATCAAAACGACCTGGTCTTAAAAGTGCATTATCTAATACATCTGGTCTGTTTGTCGCAGCAATTACAATCACACCTTCATTATCTGCAAAACCATCCATTTCTACCAAAAGCTGGTTAAGCGTTTGCTCGCGTTCATCATTACCACCACCCATTCCTGAGCCACGATGACGACCTACAGCATCAATCTCATCGATAAATACTAAGCATGGTGCTTTTTCTTTGCTTGTTCAAACATATCTCGCACACGCGACGCACCAACACCAACAAACATCTCCACAAAATCAGAACCTGAAATTGAGAAAAATGGAACTTTAGCCTCACCTGCAATAGCTCTTGCTAAAAGAGTTTTACCTGTACCAGGAGGTCCCACCATTAATACGCCTTTTGGTATCTTACCACCAATTTTTTCGTATTTTTGCGGCTCACGCAAGAAGTCTACAATCTCGCCAACCTCTTCTTTTGCTTCTTCTACACCAGCCACATCATCAAGTGTTACTTTGATTTGATCTTCGCCTAGTAGTTTAGCTTTACTTTTACCTACAGAGAAAGGTCCACCCTTTCCGCCACCGCCAGCTTTCATCATCATAAAGATAAAGAAGCCAAATATAAGCAACATCGGCAACCAATTCAGTAAGAATGCAACTAGTAAATTAGGCTTAGCAGGTGCTTTTGCATCTATAATTGCTTTGCTATCTTCAAGCTTATTGACTAAGCTACCATCTAATAGAGGAGCATAAGTTACAAAATCTTCACCCGTGCTAGTTTTACCCTTGATAGTCCGACCATCCACATCGACTGAAGATATACCGTTATCTTTTAGTTTCGATACAAATGTAGAGTAATTAATACTCTTTGAAGCTTGATTTGTATCATTTATACCATTAAATAGCAGTAACATACCGCCGATTATTAATATCAAAAAAAAAATATTCTTCATCATATTGTTCTTGTTATCATTTTTTCTGCCATATTTTTATTTATGCCTTTTATTTAGAATTTGATTAAATTTCAACTAATAATACTATATTAAAAAAAACGCTCATTAGCTAGTCGTTTCAACAAAAAACTATAAAAGTTCTTTAAGGTATTTACCTGTATAAGATTCTTTATGTTTAACAATATCCTCTGGTGTGCCTTCAAATATTATCTGCCCACCTTTATTGCCACCCTCAGGACCTAGATCGATTATCCAATCTGCCATTTTTATAACATCAAGATTATGCTCGATAATTATCACAGTATTACCCTTATCTCGTAAGTCAATAATAACTTTCAAAAGCTGATGAATATCATAAAAATGCAAACCTGTAGTTGGCTCATCCATTATATACAAAGTCTTGCCGGTTGAGCGTTTTGCCAACTCTTTTGCTAGCTTCTCGTTGAGCCTCACCGCCTGAAAGTGTCGTAGCACTTTGACCAAGCTTTATGTATGAAAGACCTACACTCATCAAAGCAGCTAATTTACTACGAATACTTGGGACAGCATCATAAAATTTCAAACCTTCTTCAACAGTCATTTCTAGCACTTCATAGATATTTTTACCTTTATAATGCACTGATAGCGTTTCACGATTATAGCGTTTACCATTACACACATCACAAGATACATATACATCTGCCAAGAAATGCATCTCGACCTTAATTACTCCATCACCCTGACAAGCTTCACATCGCCCACCACGCACATTAAAGCTAAATCTACCAGCAGTATATCCTCTAGCTCGTGATTCTGCTGTAGCTGCAAACATATCTCTGATAGGAGTAAACACACCTGTATAAGTTGCAGGGTTTGAACGAGGTGTTCTGCCAATTGGTGATTGATCTATATCTATCACTTTATCAAAATGATTAAAACCTTTATGTGACTTGTATTCCATCGGTACCAAATTACTACGATTAAGTAGTCTTGATGCTAAAGGATATAGCGTTTTATTTATAAGAGTTGATTTACCAGAGCCTGATACACCTGTTACACAAGTAAGCACACCCATTGGGATTTTAAGGTCATCACCGCGGAGATTATTCCCTGTAGCTCCTTTTATTTCAAGGTAAGTGTTTTTGACCGCTTTTAACCTTCTTTCTGGGACTTCTATTTTCTTACGACCACTTAGATAGTCTGCTGTAAGTGATTTCTTGCTTTTTAGAATAGTTTCATAAGTACCTGCAGCAACAACTTCACCACCATGCACGCCTGCCATTGGACCCATATCAATCACGAAATCCGCTTGCTTGATAGCATCTTCATCATGCTCAACTACTATTACGGTATTACCGAGATCTTTAAGATTGTGCAAAGCATCAAGTAATCGTTGATTATCTCGTTGATGAAGTCCTATAGATGGCTCATCAAGTATATACATCACACCGACTAAACCCGCACCAATTTGACTAGCTAGACGAATCCGTTGAGCTTCTCCACCAGAGAGAGTATCTGCTTGACGAGAAAGGCTTAGATATTCTAGTCCGACATTTGATAAAAACTGTACTCTTAACCTAATTTCTTTTAGAAGATTTTCTGCTATTTTTTGCTGCTGCCCGACAAACTTTAGTCCATTTAACCAGCTCAATAAATCTTCAACCGATAAAGCACAGATATCTGCTATATTTTTTCTGCAATGAAGATATTACGAGCATACTCACCAACTCTTGCACCATTACAAGTCTTGCATTTAAGATTGCTCATGTAGTCTGATAAATCTTTTTTGACCATATCAGAATCTGACTCATAGTATCTTCGCTCAAAATGAGGAATAACCCCTTCAAAAGTTTTCGCTCGAGTTTGTCTACCACCACGGATAGAGTCTATTGTCATCTCTATAATTTCATCATCAGAACCATAAAGTATAACTTGCTGCATTTTTCTGATAATTTCTCAAAAGGTGTCTCTAAAGAAAATTTATAATGCTTTGCTAAAGACTCAAGTTGTGAATAATAATACTGATTACCCTTAACCCATTTAACAATTGCTCCAGCTTTTAGGGATAATGCTTTATCTACTATAACTTTCTTCTCATCAAAAACTCTTTCACACCTAAACCATCACAACTACTACAAGCACCTAACGGACTATTGAAAGAAAATATTCTTGGCGACAATTCTTTTAATGCAAAATTACACAATGGGCAAGCATGTTTTGATGAAAACAATGTATCTTGAGCCGTTTCATCATTCATATTAGCCAATTTAACAATACCATTACCTAAATCTAAAGCTGTCTCAAGCGATTCTGCAATGCGTTGCTCATTATCTTTTTTGGCTTAAATCTATCTACTACAACTTCGATATTGTGCTTTTATAGCGATCAACTCTGGATAATCCTCATCAAGATTATAAAATTCTCCATTTATACGCACGCGAATATAGCCTTGTGCCAATATCTTATCTAATAGAGTATGATGTGTACCTTTTTTTTTTCAGATACTATTGGTGCTAAAATCATAAGTCTAGCATCATCACTTAACTCTAAAATTTTGTCAACCATCTGACTTATAGTCTGTGCTTTAAGCTCAATATCATGAGTTGGGCATTTTGGTGTACCTGCTCGTGCAAAAAACACTCTTAAATAATCATAAATCTCCGTGACTGTACCAACTGTAGAACGCGGATTGTGTGATGTGGTTTTTTGATCTATCGAAATAGCTGGAGATAGCCCTTCTATATGCTCAACCTCAGGTTTATCCATCATTGATAAGAATTGTCTAGCATAAGATGATAGTGATTCTACATATCTTCTTTGACCTTCCGCATATAGCGTATCAAAAGCTAATGAAGATTTACCAGAGCCACTTAAACCTGTGATTACTGTTAGTTTATCTCTTGGAATTTCGACATCGATGTTTTTTAGATTATGGGTTTTTGCACCCTTGATGATAATTTTTCATAGAATAGTTATTGATCACTACTTATTGGTTGTTTAGGGATTGTCCATAAATAAGTTAAACGATTAACTTGCTTATGAACAGTCCCTTATGTTTGGTGTGCAATCTGAGTTACTTATACTCGACTTCGACAATCTCGTAAGAAACTTTACCTTTTGGCGTTTCAAGAGTAAATTCATCACCTTCTTCTTTTTTGATTAATGCTCTTGCTAGAGGAGATACTACAGATATTTTATTATGCTCAACATTTGCTTCATCTTGACCAACTATCTGATAAGTTATCTCTTCTTCAGTTTTCATATCCATCAAAGTAACAGTAGCCCCAAATATAACCATACCATTAGCAGATATCTTAGTTACATCAATTACTTGAGCGTGAGATAGCTTGCCTTCGATATCTTTTACTCTACTTTCGATCATACTTGGCGTTCACGAGCTGCATGATACTCAGCATTCTCTTTTAAATCACCATGATCGCGAGCGTCTGCAATCGCTTTTATAATCTCTGGTCTCTCAACTTTTTTAACTGATTAAGCTCTGCTCTTAACGCTGCTTCACCTGCTGGTGTCATAGGTACTCTATCGTTTGACATTTCTATTCTCCTTGATAAATAAAAATTTTATGCACATTCATATAAATTGTTCGTACCAGATTTTGTTGGACTATCTGTATATATAACTCTTCCTACCAAATTTGTGACTAATGCCGCCTGATAAGTATTTGTCTTATCACAATAAGTAATATTGCCATTTCCAGTAGCCATAAAACCATTAGGGCTAATTTTCATATAGCTAGGGCTACCTGATAAATTTATGTATAAATGCTCATTACGCCCTTGTGGCAAATTTGCAATTATTTCATCATTAGCCCCAACATAAGTTGCTTCACCATTCTGACTTTCAAAAGCCACAATAGGATCATCCCCCCAACTTTGAGTACCTGAACAAGCAAATGTATTTGGATCTAGTTTTCCTGTACCATCAAAACTGTCAGCTGTTGCAGCACAAATTATAACAGTAGACCCATCAGCTCTAGCTTTTATAACAGAAAACTCTATCATCTTTTGTAAATTTATAAGCCTTGTCTCTGCAAAGGTTTTATAATAAAAAGAAAAAGAAATTATCGCAGCCATCATAAGTATAGTCATAATAGCTATAACCACCATTAGCTCTACTAGTGAAAACCCTTTCTTTTTATTTCTAAGCATTTGTTACTTCTGCACCTTTTTTATTAATTTTTTTGTAGAACTATCTAGTCCATCAAAAGCTTTTGATTGTTCATCCTGCATAGCTTTTAAAATATTTACACCAAGCTTTTTACCTAGCTCAACGCCCCACTGGTCGTAGCTATTTACATCCCACAATACACCCTGTACAAATATTTTATGCTCATAAAGTGCTATCAATGCTCCTAAATTATAAGGAGTTAGCTCTTCTATCAACAATGTCGAACTTGGTCTATTACCTGGAATCACTTTATGCGGAGCTAACTTTTTAGCATCCTCAGTACTCATACCAGAATCTAACAGCTCATTATATACCATTTGATATGATTGTCCAAACATGAGGGCTTGAGACTGGGCAAAGCAATTTGCTAATAAAGCTTCCTGATGATTATCATAATTATGATAACTATTTGCAATCGCAACAAAATCAACTGGAATAAAAAGATTACCCTGATGCAAAAGCTGATGAAAAGCATGTTGGCCATTTTGTACCAACACCACCCCAAAGTATCGCTCCAGTTTGATAATCTACTTTATCACCTGATAAATTCACAGACTTACCATTACTCTCCATATCTGCTTGTTGCAAATAATCGACAAAATAACTAAGCCTATTATCATAAGGCAACAATGCTTGCGATTGACTATTTTCAGTACATGAGTAATAGTTTGCTAAAAGTGCCATTATTACAGGGATATTTTTAGAAAAATCAGCTTCTTGCAAATGCTTATCAACCGAATACGCACCGGCTAAAAGTTTCTCAAAGTTATCGTAGCCAATAGCAAAAGCTATCGACATACCGATTGATGACCATAGTGAATAACGGCCACCAACCCAATCCCACATTTGATAGCAATGCTCTAGGTCTATACCAAACTCTTTCACTTTATCTAGCTTACTTGATATAGCTACAAAATGATTGGCTACTGCTTTCTCATCATTATAATGCTCAAGTAACCATTTGCGTGCTGAGATAGAATTCATCAAAGTCTCTTCTGTAGAGAATGATTTTGAAGCTACTATAAATAGCGTAGTCTCTGGATTAACCAAACTTAAAGATTGTAGTAAAGAATCCGCATCAACATTAGAAACAAAATGTACGCTCAGACCAGTTTTATTATACGGCTGTAAAGCTCTAACGACCATTTTAGGACCAAGATCAGAGCCACCAATACCTATGTTTACCACATCAGTGATTTTTTTACCCGAAAAACCTTTCCACTCACCAGATATTACTTTTTCTACCAAAGCTTTTACTCGAGCCTTTTCTTGTGTGACTTCTTTACGGATATCTTGACCATCCACAACTAGAGGTTTATTAGACAAATCTCTTAAAGCCGTATGTAATACAGCTCTATCTTCAGTAGTGTTTATTTTTTCACCTGCAAACATCGCTGAAATCTTGCTTTCAACATTACTATATTTAGCACAAGAAACTAGCTTTGCTAAAATCTCATCATTAATTAAGTTTTTTGAAAAGTCATAATAGACACTCTCATGCTCTAATGAAAATTTCTCAAGCCTATTAGAATCATTAGCGAACTCTTCTTTTAGATCAATCCTTTGTTCCAAGTCTTTTTAAAAGCATCACGAAATTTCATTCATTCTATCCTTGTAATTATTATGTGATATAAAAAGCAATATATTTCCTTTAGCATAAGATATTCTAACAATATCTTCCACCGCATAATTGCGTGTTCCAAGCATTACCCCTAAAGCCATATTTTGACCATCAAAGGGTATTTCAAACCATTATAATATATATTTTCCGCAACACCAAAAGGCATAACCGAAAACATCTTACCTTTGACACTCTCTACACTAAACTTTTTAGGAATAAAAAAGTAACGAGAATATTTATCTATAAACTCAGCTGTGATTTTATCATCATAACTCAAAGCCGTAGATACATTGCCGATAAAATGATCCATCTCTCCCCTTCTGATACCAAACACATATACTTTTTTACATTTATTTTTGATCAGATAGTTTAAGCACTTTTGAAAGTCTGTAGTATTTTGATCGTGATCTATCTCAAATCTCTCATCATCAAGACACGCTGTAGAATCGAAATCCCCTATTACTTTTACAAGCTTAGAATATAAGTTTTAGATTGTTGAACCTTATTAAAGGAGCCATCTGCACAGACTATCGGCAAATTAGAATAATTTTTTTGAAATATAATTTTCACAAAAATCTAAATCGACTTTACCATTTAAAAACAAGACAGCTTGCTGAGTCATTAAATATACACCTTTTATAAAAGTGAAATAAAAACAATTTCGTCATCCTGAATTTATTTCAGGATCTCAATAAGATACTAATCTATCGTGAGATGCTGAAACAAGTTCAGCATGACATTATTGGTTTAGCTATATTTTGATTTTATTACGACTGATAATTAGGCGGCTCTTTTGTGATAGTTACATTATGCACATGCGACTCATTGAATCCTGCACCTGTAATTTGTACAAAGTTGGCTCTGTACGCATAATAGCAATATCTTTTGAACCAGTATAACCCATACTTGATTTAAGACCACCGATTAGCTGATGTATAACTGCAGCAAGTAAACCTTTATACGGCACTCGACCTTCTACACCTTCTGGCACAAACTTTTTAGCTTCAGTATCTGCTTGAAAATATCTATCGACGAGCCTTTCTCCATCGCACCAAGTGAACCCATGCCACGGTATGACTCCATAAGAGCGCCCTTGGAAAAGCTCTACTTCACCAGGTGACTCTTCAGTACCTGCAAAAAAGCCCCGCCCATCATCACAACAGAAGCACCAGCCACTATAGCTTTTGCGATATCTCCTGAGAATCTAATCCCTCCATCAGCAATTACTGGTACACCTGTACCTTTTAGAGCTTCAGCGACATTTGAGATAGCCGTAATCTGTGGCACTCCTACACCTGCAACAATTCTTGTAGTACAGATAGAACCAGGTCCGATACCAACTTTTACAGCATCAGCACCAGCCTTAACAAGATCAAGAGCTGCTTCAGCAGTCGCGATATTACCACCGATAACTTGAATGTGTGGGTAAGTATCTTTGACCCATTTAACCATATCTAACACGCCTTGAGAATGTCCATGTGCTGTATCGACAACTACCACATCTACACCAGCTTTATCTAATGCTGCCACCCTGTCTTTAGTATTTGCCGCAGTACCTACAGCAGCACCCACTCTTAAGCGACCTAGTGAATCTTTACAAGCATTAGGTTTGTTTTGAGATTTCTCGATATCTTTTGTAGTTATAAGGTACTTACAAGCTCGCCCGCCTCATTTACCACTAGCACTTTTTCGATTTTATGCTCGTGAAGTTTTTTCTTGATTGAGCCTTGACCTGCATCTTCCGGCACAGTTATAAGCTCCTCTTTAGGAGTCATAATAGTACTAACAGGTGCATCTAAATCTTTGGCAAACCTAAAGTCTCTCTTTGTGACAATACCTACCGTAAGGTTGTTTTCATCAACAACAGGAAAGCCAGAAAAGTTATGCTCGCGAGCAAGTTGCATAATCTCTTTTTATAGAGTTATGTGGCTTGATAGTTATCGGGTCAATAACCATACCATTCTCAAATCTTTTTACTTTTTTAACTTCTTGCGCTTGAGCTTCTATAGACATATTTTTATGAACAATACCCAAACCACCCTCTTGAGCTATAGCAATAGCAAGACGAGATTCTGTGACAGTATCCATCGCAGCTGAAACAAGTGGGATATTTAATTCGATATCTTTTGTGACATTTGTCTTCAAACACACTTCATGTGGCAGTACATTTGAATATCTTAGGCTTAAAGCACATCATCGAATGTGATTGCTTCTTGACTAATTCTAACCATTTTTGATCTCCGTAATTTAATTCTAAGGATATGAATTTAATTACAATAGTATTCTAGCATAGAAAAAAAATATGCTAGTAAGGAATTTAAATATGTTAACCAAAAGTGATATTCTCTAACATTAAAATATCTTATGGGCGCCTCTAAAAACTCTGTGTATGCAGATTAAATAGTTTTAAATTTATCACAACAAGGCGAAAATTGAAGGTAATAGTATATCTATTGCTAAAATTTGCAACGCAGGTGTGGTGAATTTGGGCATTAAGATGCGTGCTCATGAGTTATTAGAGGTGCCCTATAGGAAGTTTTATTAGGATTGGTATAAGTATAAAGAACGAGGTCGTTTACTCAGCAACTTTAACTCTTACTCTATTACTACCTATAGTTTGATTATTAAGCTTCTTGATTGCATACCTTGCATTTTCTGGCTTAACCATCGCCACAAAGGCAAAGCCTTTAGATTCTTTGCTAACGGCATCCATAACCAAATCACAGGACTCTACTTCACCAAAAGTCTCAAACAATGTTTTTAATTCTTCTTCCGTAGTTTTACGATCTAAATTGCGTACTAATATTTTCATGTTTTCTCATTAAATTAAATGTTTCTTTGACTGGATAAGTATACTCGCATTCTGTAACAAAAGTACTAACTATTAAGATTTATCATATACAAAAATCTTCTGGCCAAATAAAATAATCGCCATAACGACCTTTTTTAGCCTCTCCGCCTATTGCTATACCTTTATCTGTTAACACTTGAATTTCACTTTCAGCTTCTTTTGTTATATATCCCAACAGAACCAATTTATCCAAAAATTCAACTGTTTTAAGCTTAAGTTTACTTGCTAGCTTAGAGGATGTAATTTTAGTTGATTCAGCATCCTCTTCAACTAAACCTGCATTAACAGAGTTATCTACTTGCTTAGGTTTCTCAATTTTTTGCAATGAAATTCTAACCTCATCACTAATTCTAATAATTCTTTGAGCCTCTTCATAAGTATCTCGATACATATCTGCATCATCTTCACGAGAAATATGTACTCCCATCTCATTATTATTAACTTGACTAAATTCATAAAGGTTTAAACTAGTTATGATACAAGAGCTTTCATTCATATAGCATTTTGCGTGTAAGTTCTTACAAAACTTGTTCTAACAAAAGAAAGTTCATTTAACCAACTTATTTCCATAGGTTGAAGCTCACTTTTACAGTAAACTATCCGCACATCAATTTTTAGTCTATTTTTATCTTCAAGCAATTCTTTTATACGATCATTTAATTTTAGAAAAGGACTTATTAGTATAAGGCGATCAGATGCCCCTTAATCAACTCCTCTAAATAATAATTTGTTGCACTAGTATTTAAAAACTTTGCCATAAACAATCCTTATTTTTTACAATCAATAATTCTTTACTCAATTTCACAAACCTACCCACTCTGCTTACGATGATACACAATCGTCTCAAGCTCTTTAGAAAGTACAAATCTATTTCGTTTAAGGAAGTCTAGTGTTTTTGCAATATCACTAAATTCAGAAAGTACCCATGCTTGTATACTATAGTCATAGACTGTTTTTGCTTTTAAATAACGACTTTTACCAGACCTACACTCTTGTGTAAGGAAATCAGTAGCTGGGAATTTGATGATTATCTGCCCATTTTTATCATATACTGCTAATTTAGCATACGACCCAAGACTAGATAACTGCTCTTTTACACCCTTGAAATCTTCCCAAGCTAAAAGACTTTTTCAAGATTCTCTTGCTCCATATATTTAGCAGCTTTGCTATTATAATTTTGCTTAAGGCTATAAGACTCATCTTTTAAAGAACTATATATCTCTAACAACTCTTTATAGCGTTTATTTATAGTTAAACCCGAGATTTCAAGACTGTCATTTTTATTGGAAAGCTCAACCTGCAGTTCTTTTATTTTCGCTGTTTTTTGGCTTACTTCCTTTGCAACATAGTCCGTCAACTTATTGCGTAAACTCATAACTAAATCTTTTTTATCTACTTGGAATTCTGCAAATACATTTTCAATCAGCTCAACCAACTCATCTTTATGGCTTATTGTTACACTTACCGCTTCAGCATTTGCAATCTCAATAGCTTTTGATTTGTTTTCTTTATATAAAGTAACTTTCTCAACCAAGTCAAGCATAGATAGATTACCTCCAATAAGTCTTCTAATCTTATTAGCGGTTATCTCTTCATTTTGTGCTTTTAAAAGATCACACTTTTGATTAACTTGTTTTTGAGTTACTTGTTGAGCCATTTTACTACACCACTTACTTTTCTTCTTCGCGTAATGTTAAGACTTCATAACCATCTTTTGTCACTAAGATAGTATGCTCCCACTGAGCAGATAACGATCTATCTTTAGTTACAGCTGTCCAACCATCTTTCATGATAGAGACTTTTCTTTTACCTACATTTATCATAGGCTCGATTGTAAATATCATACCTTCCTTTATTTCTGGACCCGTACCTACTTTACCGTGATGCATTACCTGTGGAGCTTCGTGAAAGTCTTTACCAATACCATGCCCACAAAATTCATCAACAATTGAATAACCAAACTTTTTAGCATGTTTTTCTATAACTGTACCAATATCGCCAAAGTGATTACCAGGCTTTATCATTTCAATACCTTTCCATAAGCACTCATGTGTTACTTCCACAAGCTTACTCGCCATTACAGATACATCACCAATCATAAACATCTTACTAGTATCACCATGATAACCGTCTTTTTCACTGTAACATCAATGTTTAAGATATCACCTTTTTTAAGCTTCTTATCAGAAGGAATACCATGACAAACCACATGATTTATAGATGTGCATACAGACTTTGGAAAGCCATGATAATTTAATGGTGCAGGATACGCATCTTGCTCATTGACAATATAGTCATGGCAGATTTTATCAAGCTCTTGGGTAGTTACTCCTCTTTTACAAAAGGCGTTATCATCTCTAAAACTTCTGATGCAAGCTTTCCTGCTATACGCATCTTTGCTATTTCTTCTGGTGTCTTTATTATTATTTCGCTCATGGTGTCTTATATTTATTTATGATAATCTAGTCTTATATTATAAAGCATCCTAACATCAAATATATAGTAGCAACTAAAATGATGCTAAATTATTCTCAATAAAAAACCATTTTTACTCAAATCATGTCTATAAAAAATGCTCAACAAACTGTAGAACTTTTCAAAAACATCACTCACCCCACGATTTAGGAAGCTTCATAGCTCTTACAGAAGAAGTTGGTGAGTTAGCCAATGAAATTATGAAAAAAAGAAATTTATGAAGAAACTAATCATAATAATGAAATAAAAGCTGAAATGGCTGATGTATTTGTGTGCTTACTTGAATTAGCTAACTTATATAATGTAAATTTAGCTAGAATTTGATAAAAAAAATAGCCTCGCTAACTCCTCGAGTAAAAGAATGGCAAAGCATAAAGGATATTTTAAAAGCTAAAAGAGATAAGTTAGATTAACACCACCAACGGTAATACCCCTAAAAATAATAGCATTTAGAAGTGTACAAAAATATACTAATAAATGAGGTATTACAAATGAAACAAAAACGATATAC
>JAYQIE010000006.1:0-6990 GCA_038141505.1 Francisella sp.
AGCTAAATGGGTCTCTAATTCTGCTTGTAAAGCCATCTCTGTGAGTTGCTTTATTAATGGTGTTAAGGCTCCATCTTTACCGCCTATACCTTTGCCAGCCTTTAATGTGCTGCAAATTCTGCTACATCTATTTCTAATTTCATTTTTGTAATTCCTACTGTTATCAAATTAATTATATCAATTTGACAGAATTATTTACAGTCCCTATAAATAAAGTTTTTTTTGTAGATTTCTTAGAGGTTCAAGATAAAATTCTTTTAGATATTGCTAGAGAATTTAATGCTCTAGGAATAAGTTTTGCTGTTAATCCTACTTTTACAGTGAAAATTGAAAATAGCGATCAAAACAAATAATCAAAAATAGAAAGTTCTTTAATGTCTTTAATACCTTCTAAACTCATTAGCAACCTATCAAAGCCCAAAGCTACCTGAGCATTCCGGGATATTATCTAAACAAGCCAATAATTCTTTATCTATATATCAGAGTTGGTTTACCCTGCTCTTTGCGTATTGCTAAATCTTTTTCAAATCTTTTTAATTGCTCTGCTTTATCTATAAGCTCATAATAACCATTTGCAAAGCTCTGTGGCATTATAGAAAACCTCAAATCTTGCAGCAACTAGCTGATCATTTTTATCTTTGACTTTTTAGCTAAAGCTGATTGATGGATTGTGTAATCATAAATAAAATAAGCTGTCTTTTCTGCATTAAGGTTTTTCTCAATTTTATAGCTAAAAAAGAATATCCAAACAGTCTGCTATAGTCGGATTTTCTAACCCTTGTATTTCTCCTACATATTTATGTACTTGGGCAATTAGCTCTTTAAGTGACATTGTATGTGGATTAAAACCATAATACTGTTCAAAAACCTCACAATAACTCAGATATACAAATTTGACATCTGACTTAACTGCAAGAAATAAATCTTCAATCTCTTTCATAAAGTTGAAAATAATCTATACCAACTCTATACCACTCAATCATAGTAAACTCATGATTGTGCTGATGCCCACAAGGCTCATCACGGAAAGCTTTGCATATCTGATAGATACTTCCACTGCCAGCAGCCAAAAAGTCTCTTCATCATATTCTGGTGAGCTTTGCAAGTATCTCTTTGCCTGCGACTGTATCTATAGCAAATACATCTATAAAGGATCTGTTACGCCATAAGTATAAGCTAGGAGGAGTATCTACACTCTAAAGTGTTTAAATCTTTGAAATACTTACGGATTTTCTCAAGGTATTCTGCTCGTTTTTTGATGTTGGTTATGCTCATTTTATAATAAACTCATTTTATAAACTCTAAAAAACCATCGTCATCCTCGTGCTTGACACGGGGATTTCCTTACTTTTATCTAAGTATTCCAATAAAATCAATATTTATCGTGAGATACTTAAATACTTGTGCTGAGTGGAGTCAAGTAAATTCAAGCATGACACCTGTATAATAATTTACTTCACTCAACAATTCTAACCGTATTAATGCTAGCAATATCTACTTCCAAAATTCATCTGATTCTATCATCAATTTCAAATCACTAGATATACCTTTAGTAATTCCTTGATAACTTTTATCGCCGTAATTAAAACTAATAGTTTTACCTAAAATATAATCATGCTCTGCAAATTTTGCTAATACTTGATTTTGCGTATATTCAAAAGCTTTAATCAAGCTAGTTATCATGTTTTACCAATACATCTGAAAATTTACTTGGCTCTTTATTGATAATAGCCAAAGAAGTCGAGTCTCTATCAATATTTTCGCCAAGCTCTAAAGCATTGACATTAACTCCAACACTGATAACTATATCAAAACTATTCGCTCTAATATGCTTTGTTTCAATCAATATAAATTCGCTAACTTTTTGACCATTGAAATAAATATCGTTTGGTAATTTTATTTTTAGGTGCTTTTGTAAACCTGCTGGTATAAATTTTTTAATCCTTCAAGTACTCCCACAGCAGCTTTTATACTAACTAACGGTGCTTGCTCAATACTAAAACTGCATTTAAAACCTGTTGTAGAATAAATATTACTATCAACTTTGAAACCCAATTACTTTGGCGACGACCTCGCCCTTTTTGTCTGAGCATCAGCATAACAAAGATGATATTTATGAGTAAAATCTTTCTAAAAAAGGTAGTCAGTTTGTTGAGCCTATAGTTTTATAATGCTCGACGTAGATATCGCCCTAGATTTTCTTTGAGCTTTAGGTTTATATAACTGTGATCTTTCATATTTGTATTGCTTTTACATTTAGTGATAAATTAACCTGACCAAGAAACTCTTTTGAAGTTGATAGCAAGCTTTGATGGTATTGCCAATCTTTATGTCAGAAGCAACAGCGTTATCTATAGCGTTAAACCATATAGCTTTTATAGATTTATTTTCAAAGCGTAATACTAATTGAGCATGGGATTTATCCTTACCAACCAATCTAAAGTTCTCAACAATAAAATCATTACAAAATATTGGCTTTTCAAATTCTCTACCATACGGCTCTAACGAATCAATCTTAGTCAAAGTCTCTAGGTTAAAATCACTCTCTTCAAGCTCAAAATCATACTCAATACACGGTTCAAGGATGATATTCTCCTTCTCAACTATATTTGTAATACTCTCTTCAAATAATTTATAAAACTCATCAAAATCGACCTTTTGATAGTCAAACCTGCAGCACCTTTATGCCCACCATATTTGACCAATAAATCTGGAGCTTTTTTAGCAACTTCATCAAGCATAGTTTTTATATGAATATCATCTGTATTTCGTGCTGATCCGGATATCATAGTTTCATCTGTTTGAGTTTGTGAAAATATAATGATCGGTTTACCAAAGCTTTCTTTTAATCTACTTGCCGATATCCCATGTATACCTGCATGACCATTTTCTAGCAATATGCACAATGAATTTTGAAGTGCTATCAAGTTCTCTGGCTTGAGACATTGCTTCCTCAGTCAATAACTTCTGATATCTTTGCGATTATTATTTTGCTCTTTAAGATTCTCAAATGTAGCTGCTGCTTTTAGCTCATCCTCTTCTAGTAAAAAACTCACCGAACCTAGTGCATCTGCTACTCTGCCAATCGCTATTTAAAATAGGAGCTATACTAAAGCCCTATATTCTGAAGATAGCGTTTTTCTTTCAAAAAATCCCAGCAAACAGATTATTACTTTGCTTTAACTGCTCAATTCCAAGCTTTGTTACAATACGGTTATTATGACTATTTGCCATACTCACAATAATCTGCAACTGTACCAATTGCCACTAAATCAAATAGATTACTCAAACCATAGCTTGTTGATAGTGACTGATTATTTTCAATAAACTTTCTACGCAATGCTGCCATAAAAGTTACAACCATACAGCCAGCGATAGCTTTATCGGGATAATTACAATCTGCTTGTGTTGGATTTAGCACAGCTACGGCACTTTTAGGAGTACCTCTGGCGGTATGCCGTGATGGTCTGTAACTATAGTCTCAATGCCATTTTGCTTGAGAATATAAATTCTAGCCTCATCAGTTGAGCCATTATCAGCTGTTATAATCAAACTTGACGGATGCTATCAAGAAGTATTCTATTCATAAGAGCTTCTGAAAGTCCGTAACCTTCTTTCATTCTATGACCTATATATGAGCGAATTTTTCTTTTTGGATGATTGAAAATTTTTGTAAGAGCTTCGTGAAATATCGCATGAGAAGTTTGACCATCACAATCATGATCCGTCTCTAGTCCTATCACTTCACCATTTGCAATTGCCTGATAAAGTCTATCTACCGCTTTTTCTATATCTTTAAATAAAAAAAACGGCGATGATAAATCTTTGATTCTACCATCTAAAACTAGTCCTAGACTTTCATTATTACTAACTCTCGTGCGGAGATTATTTTAGCTAAAAATGGATCATAATTTTGAGTGATGAGATTATCGTAGATTTGAGAATTTAAAACTTTTTTTTTAATCATCATAACACTATGTTTGAAGCTTCTCGTTTCTTTGAGGTGATTTCTAAACATATTTACACCAGACATAAACAGTAAGACCTATGGTATCGCGAAGAATATTCCCCAAAGCCCCACATGCCACCAAATATAAGTATCGCGGAAACCACACCTACTGGATGCATATCTAGAACTTCTGAGAATAATAGTGGAACCAATAAATTACCATCTAATGCTTGGATTACAAAGAAAACTACCAACAACCACACAAAAGTCATGCTAAGACCAAATTGAAGTATACCAACCATTAACAACAGGAATTGTGATAATAACCATACCAACATACGGAATAATAACTTGAAAGACCAACACCAAACGCTAACAATATCGCATAATTTAAATTAAAATATGCAAATTCCTGAATAGGTGGCTATAGCTACTATAAAGAATTCTATCGCTTTACCACGCACATAGTCTGCTAACTTTGGCTTCAAATCATTCCACACATAGTACAACGCACCATTATCATTAGGCAAAGCCTTTAAACCAGTTAATTATCTTCTTTATCTTTTAAGAAATAAAATACCATCAATGGTACTAAGAATAAATATATAAGAGCTGAAAATAATACTGGTAGTGTCGTAGCTGTATTTTTGAGTATAAAAGAGCCAATGCTAGAACTTGTTTTTTTCCAATCTATAGTATCAAACCAACTGACTATAGTATTAATTCTTTCATCAGTAAGAAATGTTGGATATTTTACAGATAATTCATCTAAACCACTTTAAACTTGATAAAGTATGTGACGCTTGTTGCGCGAAGTCTATCATCTGATTTATGATAATAGAAATAGCACAAATATCATCGAAAGTAATACTACTAAGAAAAGGCAAAGTAAACAAAAAATAAACGAGAAATAGTCTTTTTATCCTCGTAACTCGATATAGAATATTGACAAAAGTGTCTAGTAAATAAGCTATAACTAATGCTGTGCTAAAATAGAGCAATATAGTCGCCCATAAATCTTATAATTAAATAGAAAACAACATCAAACCCATAAAAACAATAGGTTCATTATTTAAGTATCGATTTTGATACCACACCTTTAAAACGTAAAATCATTTGCAGTAAAATAATATATTCTAATGAGGATATTTTAGCAGGTTTTGAAAATTTTTGGATTTTTTATACTCATACATAAAGCACTTAAACTTTAAATGAGTTTTTGCAATAAACGCTTTAAGTAAGAAGGATAGGCGATTCCAAGATTTAAGGCACTAAAAGCACCCTTAAAGACAAGTAGAAAAATCTATATTTTTAAGTGTTTTGTGTATGTCCTTTAGTATATACTTAGAACCATATTGTCATTTGAGTGACTTAAACTAGATTTTAATAAATGAAGCTAAAAACTCTTTTCCCTAGGCATTTTATTTTCTATAGCCGGTTCATCTTATGCAAAAGATACTACTTATATTTGTAACAACGATATTTTAAGTTCTCCTATAAAACTTGCCGAAACTTCAAAATCAGTAAACTTTTACTAATTGGGCAGATTATATATCTCCAGATATTATCCCCTGCTTTCAAAAGCTTTCTAAAACTCGCGTGAAATACATCTACACTTCTGATGACAATATGACTCGTGCAAAAGATGACTGGCTCATCAGGCTTTGATCTTATAGAGCAAGGGGCTTTGTATTTAAATAGTGAAATCGCATCAAAAGCTTTAGTTGAGCTAGACAAATCGAAGTTACCAAATTTAAAATATAGTAACAAAGCTATATATGATAAAAAGTATCACAAATAAACGATCCCGGCAATAAATATGCCGTTGTCTATAACCTACGGTATCGGTCTTGCTTACAACAAAGAGCAAATAGAGAGAAACGCTTAGGCAAAGGTGCTATTCCTAATAGCTGGGAATATGTATTTAATGAAAAATATCTAAGCAAAATAGCTGATTGTGGTGTCTCTTTACTTGACGAACCAGAGCAGATATTTGGCAATTATTTTTCTATCACGGTATAGATCCAAACACTAACAGCAAAGCTGAATATGAAAAGGCTGCGTTAGATATTATTAGAAATATTCGTCCTCACATAAAGTACTTTGATAGTAACAAATACCAAAATGATTTTACAGCTGGAAACTTATGTCTAGTAATGGGTTATTCTGGCGATGTGGTTCGCTCAGTTGAAAGAGCAAAAACTGTCAATCCAGATATAACTCTAGCCTATGTACTTCCTAAAGAAGGCACAAATATATGGTTTGATATGCTTATGATACCCAAAGGTGCTAAAAACCTTGATGATGCTTACGAGCTTATGAACTACATTATAGATCCTTATGTTTCTGCTAAAAATAGCAATTATATCTATCAGCCAAATGCTGTGACAAATAATGATAAGTATTTAGACAAAATCTTTGATGATACAAATATCAGACCATCTGATGAGATGATTAAAAAAATGTATGTGCTAAATATCCATGATGCTAAAATGCAAAGTTTTATCAGTAGAATGTGGATGAATGTGAAATACGGCATTGAGTTTGAACCGAAGTATTATAAACCAAGTAAATAGCTTTGATAGCTATCAGACTCTACTTCTGTTAAATTATACACTCTTTTTTTGAAACAATGTTTCAAAAATTAATTACAAACATTACTTACGGTCAAAGCACATTAGTGGCAAGTAGTTCTAGGCAGTTTTGCATACTTTTTCTGCCATGAAAAAAGTATATTGCATCAACTTACGAAGTAAGGGACTGTCCACAAATAAGTGTATGTTTTAACAACGCAAAGTATGGGAAAATAAGCAAGTTAATCATTTAACTTATTTATGGACAGTCCCTAAGTGCGAAACTTTTAAGATCCAGTTTATATTTTTTAAAAAAAACATATAAAACAAACTATTCAATTATGCATCTATATTTCAAAATATAAATGTATAATAACTACATTACCCTTTTATATCAAAACTATTCATGTTTTCAAATTCAAAAATAACCAAAGAAATATTTATAAATGAATACTGGCAAAAAACCAT
>JAYQIE010000007.1:0-9574 GCA_038141505.1 Francisella sp.
AAACATCAAAAGACATAAGTATCTTGTTGAAAAAGGTGCGAGTACTGCTAGGGTGTATGAGCAAGCTCAGATGGAAATGGTTAATTATACTAAAGAGCTTGCTAAAGCAAATGTCGACTTGGCAAAAAGTGAAAGTTCAAATTGCTCGACAAAATAGCCGTATGGTTAAAGCTCCGGCTGATGGTGTGATTGTAGATCGTATTCATGGTGTAGGCGGTGTGATTGTAAAAGATAGTGATACTCTTGCAACAATCGTCCCAGACAGTAAGGATCGTATAGTTGAGCTTTGGGTCAATAGTATGGATATGCCACTAGTGACAGTTGGGGATAAAGTCATGCTTCAGTTTGAAGGCTGGCCAGCAGTACAATTTAGTGGTTGGCCGCAGGTTGCTATCGGGACTTTTGAGGGCGAAGTTATGTTTATTTCTCCTCAAAATAATGCCGTGGGTCAGTTTAAGATATTTATCAAGCCAAGTAGTGATCGTAGTTGGCCGACATCAGATGTTTTTACGCTTAGGTACAAAGGTGCATGGCTGGGTGCTACTACATGATGTTAGCTTAGGCTATGAAATGTGGCGTAGATATAATGGCTTCCCTATTAATCTAAACAGCAGTCAATTACACATAACTGTCAACAAAAACAAAGCAGTGGAAAAGCCTAAAACGGCTTTAACGCTTGGTGATCAAATAAAAAGCCAGCCATCAACGATCAAGTAAAAAATCACTTTTGTAGGGACAGCTCATTGGGTTGACCATTTTTTTATATAAGATTGGCTTTAAAAGTAAAGAGACTCTAATTGATGTTCGGATATTCACGGTGTTTTATTGTGGCTTAGATCAAATCACTTTGTAAAGCAGTTGAAGGGGCAAGTCCGACTTGTCCGTGGTGTGGTTATTAAGACAATTATTTAATCAGTCATCAAATAATCTCTATATGACTTTTCTTATAGGGCTGTGTGCTTTATAATTTCTCTCGTATTTATTTCTAAAATGTTTAGGTGTCAAATGGATAAAAAACTAGTAAAGCATATTGCTAAGCTTTCAAGCTTTGAGCTTACAGAAAGCCAGTTAGAGCAGTATACAAAGGATCTTACAAATATCTGTGAAATTTTAGATGCTGTAAAAGGTTACGATGCAAAGGGTGTGGAGCCTATGGTATCTCCAATCACTACAGAATTTAAATTCAGAAGATGTAGCTAAAGAGCAGGATAATCGTGCAGATTTTGATAAATTTGCCTGTGAAGTCACAGATGATTATTTCATGGTACCGCAAGTGGTTAAGTAGGTAGGTAATGTCATATATAAAAAAACTCAGACAAAGGTTGGATAGTAAAGAGATTAGTGCAGTTGAGCTAATGAATGATTATCTGACGAAAATTCAAAAATACGATGGAGAGATAAACTCTATCATCACGCTAGCAAAAGATGAAGCTCTAAAAGAAGCAGAAGCTGCAGATAAGGTGATTGCTGAAGGTAAACAAACAATGCTGACAGGTATCCCAATTTTGCACAAAGATCTTTTTTGTACTAAGGGTATAAAAACTACAGCTGCTTCAAAGATGCTGGATAATTTCGTTGCACCGTATGACTCTACGGTTACAAAAAAATGCAAAGAGCAGGGCATGGTAACTCTCGGTAAGCTCAATATGGATGAGTTTGCTATGGGTTCTACTAATGAATACAGCTATTATGGAGCAGTAAGCAATCCTTGGGATCATTCGCGTGTACCAGGTGGCTCATCAGGTGGCTCAGCGGCGGCGGTTGCTGCAGGGTTTGCTCCAGTAAGTACAGGCTCAGATACTGGTGGTTCTGTACGCCAACCAGCTAGCTTTTGTGGTCTTACAGCAATGAAACCAACTTATGGCAGTACTTCAAGATTTGGAATGGTGGCATTTGCATCATCATTTGACCAGGCTGGTGTATTTGGGCATTACGCAGAAGATGTAGCTATTATGCTTGATACTATTTCAGGTGATTGCGAGTTTGATTCCACTTGTGTCGGTGTTGAAGACGGTCATTTTACTAAAGATTTAGATAAAGACATTGCAGGTAAAGTCATCGGTGTAGATGAAAGTTTAATGATTGATTTACCTGAAGAAATGCAACAAGCAATTCAAACTACTTTGGCTAACTTAAAAGCACTAGGTGTAACGATTAAGCCGATAAAAGTGCCAGACTTAAAAGAAGCTCTATCAACTTATTATATAATCACGCCTGCAGAAGCTGCGGCTAACTTAGCAAGGTACGATGGAGTAAGATATGGCTATCGTAATGAAAAAGCTCAAGACTTAGATGAGCTATACAGATTTTCTCGTACAGATGGTTTTGGTGAAGAAGTTAAACGCAGAATTATGATTGGTAACTATGTGTTAGCATCAAGTCAGTATGATTCATACTACAACAAGGCTCAACAGTTGCGCCAAGTTATGACAAATCAAATGAACGAAATTTTTGAAACAGTTGATGCTATATTTATGCCAGCATCACCAAGCGAAGCTTTCAAAAAAGGTGAAAAACTTGATCCTGTATCTGCTTACCTTTCAGATTTGTATACAATTCCAGCAAACATCTCTGGTTTACCAGCTATTTCATTCCCTATAGGATTTGTAAATAAGCTGCCTGTAGGTGGACAATTTATGGCGAAAGCATTTAATGATGGTGTATTGACTCAATTAGTTACGCAATATCAAAGAAAGCATTCTGTTGAAGAATATATTTTAGAGCAAGCGAGGATTTAGTATGAACTGGGAAATGGTTATAGGACTTGAAGTCCACATTCAGCTTAGTACTAATTCTAAGCTATTTTCAACTTCAGCCACAAAGTATGGTCAGCATCAAAATACACAGGCTGCATTTTTAGACTTAGGTTTACCAGGGACTTTGCCTGTAGTAAACAAAGAAGCTATTCGCAAGGCTGTAATATTTGGCTTGGCAGTTGATGCTACAATTTCAAAGAATAGTTTCTTTGCTAGGAAGAATTATTTCTATTCAGATTTACCGAAAGGTTATCAGATTAGTCAGTCCCATAATCCCATAGTGCAAGATGGTAAGCTAGATATTGAGACTTCAAAAGGCGACAAATCTATCCGTATCGAGAGGGCTCATTTAGAGGAAGATGCAGGTAAATCTTTACATGGTTATGTTGCGGGTGAAACGGCTCTTGACTACAATCGTGCAGGTACGCCACTTTTAGAGATTGTGACTCACCCTGATTTTAGGTCAGCAGAAGAAGTGGTTGTTTATCTGAAAAAATTGCATCAGCTAGTTAAGCAACTCGGTATTTGTGATGGTAATATGCAAGAAGGCTCATTTAGATGCGATGTAAATTTATCTATCCGTCCATTTGGTCAAGAAGAGTACGGTACACGAGCAGAGCTTAAAAATATCAACTCGTTTAAGTTTATTGATAAGGCGATAGATTATGAGTATAACCGTCAAATTTCAGTTTTGGAAAGTGGTGGTGAGGTTGTTCAAGAGACTCGTCTTTATGATGCTGATGCTAATGAAACTCGTTCAATGCGTGCTAAAGAAGATGCTTTTGATTATAGGTATTTCCCAGATCCAGACTTACTACCTTTGATTATTACAGATGAGTATATTGAGTTGGTAAGAAAAGGTATGCCTCTAAGCCCGGAAGTTCGTAAAGAGTTGTACTCTAAGCATTTGGGTGCTCAAGAAGTTGATTTCTTATTCTCAAATTTAGAGATTGCTGATTACTATGACAAACTTACTAAGATGATTGATTATAAGGTTGCTTATAACTGGTTGACTGTTGACTTGATATCTGTTTTAAATAAGATGGACAAAGAGTTTGCTGAAAGCCTTGTACCTGCTGAGATTTTGGCGGAGATTGTAGTGTCGGTGCAAAAAGATGTTATTTCTCAAGCTAGTGGTAAAAAGTTATTACAGCTTATATCGAGAAACCAAACCCTATAGATGTTATAATAGAGGAATTGGGTTTGAAACAAGTTTCTGATGAAGGTGCTATTCGTGAGCTAGTGCAAGGCATCATCGTTGCTAACCCTGAGCAAGCTGCTGATTTTAAAGCAGGCAAAACTAAGCTGATGAGCTTCTTTGTTGGACAAGCGATGAAAGCAAGTAAAGGCAAGGCTAATCCGAAGCAAGTAAATCAAATTGTTATCGATGAATTAAATAAGTGAACTAGAATATAGATAGAGGAAGCTATGAACAATAAGTATTATTATGATTTAATGAAGCTGAATGTGCTAAGTAGTAATTATGTTGAAGAAAGTTATAAAATTGCATGGGAGGCGAATGTTTATCCTTTTTTTCATGATAGTGTTTATGAGTTTCATTATGAAGTTGCAAAGCAATTTAATCGTGCTGATGATAAAACCATCGATAAGTTTGTGTGTATTTAGATGATTATATTGATGAGACTTCTGATTTTAGCGACTTTGAGAAGGGTGTTGAAAAAATTGCTGGTAAAGGCAATGTGGCGGATATCTTGCACTATATTTTTGCGTCATCTCAATATAAAAGCTATTAGAAAACATCAAGCTTAACAAAATGCACTTCTCAGTACACTTTATCGACCGCTTTACTGTCAAGGGTTATTGGGGTTGAAAAAAGTGGTTCTGTCGCAAACTGGTAGTTGCATGAATTTGTAGTATAATTTTACCACAGATTTTATTTCAAAATACAAATGATAGACTTTACAGGCAGGCATTTTACTAAATTATTAATACTCCAAGCTCTTCGCTGGTATTTATCATATCCATTAAGCTACAGACATGTAGAAGAACTAATGAAAGAGCGAGGTGTTAATGTAGATCATAGCACTATCAATTGTTGGGTTATCAAATATGCTAAAGAGTTAGAAGCTTCCTTTAGCAAAAAGTTTAGGAAGTATGGTGCTTATGTAAGTTGGAAGATGGATGAGACATATGTAAAGCATAAAGGTAAGTGGTTTTATGTTTACAGAGCAATAGATAAGCATGGAGATACATTAGAGTTTATGGTTTCAGCTAGAAGAGATGAAAAAGCAGCTCGCAAGTTCTTCAAGCAAACCATTGATAAACATGGCTTACCAGAGAAAGTGAATGTAGATAAATCAGGAGCTAATGAAGCTGCATTACTAACTATCAATATCTTCCTATTTTTGCTTGGTATTTGGTATACTCATGGTATAGAGATTAGACAAAATAAATATCTAAACAATCTCATAGAGCAAGATCATAGAAATATAAAAAGACTAACTCGACCCATGTTAGGATTTAAATCATGGGACTCTATGGAATCTACTATAGCTGGATATGAATTAGTAAATATGATTAGAAAAGGTCAGCACATTAACGCTGGTAGCATGACTGCTTGGGATCAGTTTTATGCTATAGCAGAATAATTGTATCTAGTGATAGCTGATTTTGGAAATAACGTAACCAAGCACTCAGTTTGCGACAGAACCGCATTTTTAAGCTATTGTCAAAAAATTATGAGAATCAAACTATTTCGGTACTTTCTAGCCATACAAATAGAACTGTTGTGAGTGCTCAAAGCTTACTTATGGGTTTATACCCTGCTGGAACTGGTCCTGTATTGAAAAACAATGAACCCGCGATACAAGGCAGATTTCAACCCATACCAATCATGACTCTTACCGAAGATTCAAAACTCATAGGTCTGCCTTATGAATACTATCTGGGCGTTTTGAAAAAAAAAATATCTACAATTCTCCTAAATGGCTTCAAAAAACTAAAGAAAGTGAGCATTTTTTTGAAAAATGGCAGAAAAATACTTGGCAATAAGATTTCTAGCTTGGCAGATGTTATCACTGTAGGGGATGTTTTGATTGTAGCAAAAGCTCACGGTAAACCTCTACCTGATGGCTTATCTCAAGCAGATGCAGATAAGATTATCGAACTTACAGATTGGGGGCTTGCTCAACAGTTCAAGTCACAAAAAGTTGCTTATATACTATATGGAGAGTTGACCAATAAAATCTTAGTTGACTTAAAAATACTGCCAATGGTAAATCAAAATACAAGATGACATATTACTCAGGTCATGATCTTACATTACTTGGTATTATGGGTTCGTTGGGTGTACCTTTGGATAAAGCTCCTGGTTATGCAAGCCATATAGAGTTTGAGTTATATAAAGATGGTAAAAACTATACTGTGAAAATTAGATATGATGATAAGTATGTTAAATTACCAATAATGAAGAATAACAAAACTTGCTCTTTAACGGCTTTGAGCGATTATATACAAAGCATAAATGAGAAGTTTAAAAAATAAACACCTGAAATAGACTTCATAGGCTTGAAAAAGTACAATGTCACACCAAAGCTTACTTATAAAAAATGCTATAGCTTAAATATATCAAAAAATAATAATGTATAGGGGTAAAACACTTGCATTAATGAAATATGTTGTTATTATATACCACATAGACGCGGGGTGGAGCAGCTTGGTAGCTCGTCGGGCTCATAACCCGAAGGTCGTAGGTTCAAATCCTGCCCCCGCTACCAATTATTAATTAAATTTTAATAAAGGCCCTTAATGGGCCTTTTTGCTATCTGGGGATTTGAGATTTTTAGATAAGCAAGTTCAAGGGGATTATATGTTATTGGACAAGTTGTACGAAATAGTAACGCCCATCACTGAGGATCTCGGTTATATTTTATGGGGTATAGAGGTTGTAGGTAGTGGTAAGCCAACTATTCGAATTTTATAGATCATGAGAATGGTGTTTCAGTAAATGACTGTCAGTCTGTAAGTAGAGATGTAAGTGCACATTTTGATTTAGAAGATCCTATCTCAGATAAGTATGTGCTAGAGGTTTCTTCGCCAGGGATGAACCGTGAGATATTTAATATATTTCAAGCAGAAGCATTGATTGGTTTTAATGTGAAAGCTGTTTCAATAGCGCCAGTTGAGTCTCAGACGAAGTTTAAGGGTAGGCTTACAAAAGTTGAAAATAACGATGTCACAATAACACTTGAAGATAGTAATAAAGAAGTGACTTTTGATTTTGATGAGCTTAAAAAGCTAAGAGTATCACCAGAGTTTAGTTAAGTAGAGGTATGACAAATGAGTAAAAGAATTACTAATGGTATTGGAAACTGTAGCAAATGAAAAAGATATTTCAAAAGATCTTTTGTTTGATGCTATGGAAGAGGCTTTGGCTATCGTAACTAAGAAAGAATTAGATGAGCAAATGAACATCGAGGTTCAGATTGACAGAGTTACTGGTGATTATACTGCTGATAGAGTTTGGCATATAGTTTCAGAAGATGAAGATCTTATTGATTATGCTAGAGAGCTTTATGAAGATGTAGCTCGTGAGAAAGGTTATGATGTAAAAGCAGGTGATGTAATTCGTGAGCCAGTAGAGACAAAAGTCTTTGGTCGTATTGCTGCTACTATGGCTAAGCAAATTTTGATGAAGAAAATCAAGAATTTTGAAAGAGAAAGAACTGCTAGGATTTACCAAGAAAAAAAGTTGGTGAAATCGTTTATGGTGAAGTTAAAAAGAGCTACTTATGAGCTTTTGATAATTGATCTTGGCGGAAGTGCTGAGGGTATATTGCCTAAAAAAGATTTGATTGCACGCGAAAGATTTCGTGTAGGTGATAAGATTAGATCGTGTGTTCAAAGTATTGAGCATGATGAGTTTGGTGTGCCAAATACTATTATGCTGAGCAGATCTAGTAATACTATGCTTAAAGCGCTGTTTAAACTTGAGATTCCTGAAGTTGAAGAAGAGCTTGTTACTGTTGTTAATGTGGTTCGTGAGCCAGGCTTTAGGTCTAAAGTTACTGTGAAAAGTAATGATAAGAGAATCGATCCTTGTGGTGCCTGCGTAGGTATGCGTGGTTCGAGAATACATTCTATAATGGGTGAGTTAAATGGTGAAAAAGTTGATGTAATCTTGTGGGATGCGGAGACAGTTCAGTACGCTATTAATTCATTGTCACCTGTAGACGCTGCTGATATTATGGAAGTAAATGTGGATGAGGAATCTAGTGCGATGGACATAATCATCAGGCAAGAAAGCTTATCTAAAGCTATAGGTAAAAACGGTGTAAATGTAAGATTAGCAAGTGCTTTGATTGGTTGGAGGATAAATGTTTTATCTGACTCTGAGCAAGAAGAAAAGCAGCTAAGCATAGTTGAGACATTTGTAGAAGTTTTAGATATTGACCATGATTTTGCTTTAGTACTTATCGAAGAAGGTATCGAAACTCTAGAAGATCTTGCTTACTTAGACAAAGAAGAGCTTTTGGAAATCGAAGGTTTTGAAGAAGAGATGGTTGATGAATTGCAAGAAAGAGCGAAAGCTGCTTTGTTATCACAAGCATTGGGCGATAAAAAGCCAGCTGAAGATCTTTTTGAATATGCAAGGAATGAATGAAGAATTGGCTAATAAGTTAGCACAAATCTGAAGTAGTTACTATGGAAGATTTGGCTGAGTTATCTGTGGATGAGCTACTTGATATAGTGTCTATGGATGAAAGCCAAGCTACAGAGTTTGATTATGCAAGCAAGAGCTCCTTGGTTTGAGTAAAGATTAAAGTACAAAGGAGAGGAAATGGCAAATATTACAGTTGGGCAATTAGCACAACAAACGAACAAGATGAAGAGACTTTGCTGAATCAACTTAGTTCCTTTGGTATCGAGAAGTCAAGTGAAAAAGATACTTTAAGTCCAGAAGAGATGAAGACTCTTTTAGAGAAGATTAATAGTACAAAAGAATTCAGTTGCTAGGAAAAAGTTACTTCACGGTTAAGCTTGATGGTAAACATAAGATAAATGTATCAGTTAAGAAAAAGAGACGAGTTGCAAAGAAGGCAGAAGAACAACCTGCTATAAAAGTAGAGAAGTTTCTGAATACTGAAGAGGCTAAGCCAATAGTTGATAGTAAAGAAAATCAAGTAGCTGATAGTGTGAATGCTCAGAGCAACATGTTAAATGCTGAATGGATATTAAAGATATTAATGTTGTGGCAAAACCTAAAGATAATGGTTTTAAAATCACATCAATGCCTACAGTTAAGTGGTTGCAAGAAATAATTCTAAGATAACAATTCTAGTGCTAAACAAACTAAGAAAGAACCTGCTAAAAAGTTTTTTCTAACCTGCTACAAGTAATAATTCAAAGAGGGAAGAGGAAGAGAGAAAATCAAAGGAGAAAAAGCTGGTAAAAGGCTTCAAAAAGGCTAATCCAAGACAATTGTCACAGCTTGCTGGTGATATGGATTCATTTGATGAGTTCGGCAGTAAAAAAGGTAAGGTTAAAAGCTCCTAAAGTTAAAGGCAAGAATTTACAAAACCTGTTGAAGATACTATTAGAACGGTAGAAATTTATGATATCACAGTAAGTGATCTTGCACAAAAGGATGACTGTTAAAGGTGCTCAAATTGTAAAAATACTTTTCAATATGGAGTATGATGGCTACTATCAATCAGTCTTTAGATCAAGATAAGGCTTATTTTGATTATCGAAGAGATGGGGCATAAATATACTCTGCATAATGCAAATGCCCTTGAAGAAGCTGTAAGCAGTTGTTGACAAGAACTTCACAAAAAATAAAATTTCCGCGTGCACCA
>JAYQIE010000008.1:0-10300 GCA_038141505.1 Francisella sp.
AACTTGACAGTTACTAAGATAGCAACTCTAAAAAACAATATCTACAATCATGCCTCATCAGTAACAAAAATAGGAGATACACTATTTGCAACCTGGTATAGTGGCTCTAAAGAAGCTAGTCATAATACAAACATCATGTTTACATCAGCTAAAAAAAACAAATGGTCACTGGCATTTTTCAAAACCTAAAGCCATAATGAATGCTGATAAATATCAAGCTATTTTTAAAAAGGCATTCACCACCTAGGTAACCCATCTATATTATCTCAAGGAAATAGAATTTGGTTATTCTTCAGCTCTTCTTCTGGAGGATGGGCCACTTCATCACTAAACATTATATATTCAGATAACTATGGTGAAACTTAGAGCTCGCCTAAACCTATCATTAACTCTCCTATTTTTAACTATAGCACCCTTACACGAGGAGCTGCTGTTATGCTTTACAAATGATGGTTTTGCGTTACCTGTATATAAGGAGTTTAATAACCTAGCAGGTAGATGGTTAGTCTTTAATAAAGATGGGCAGTTAATAAATATTTCTGAAATGACAACTAATGGAGTTACCCTTCAGCCGACTGTAGTACCATTATCAAAAGAACATGCAATAGCATACTATAGGGAGATGTCTAGTAGCAAAAAGAAGATCTATACAAATGAAAGTTTTGATGCTGGCAAGACATGGACTATAAGTAAATTTACTAAATTGAATAATCCGGGTGCTGGTATATCTGCTTTAAAAGTTAAAGATGGTATCATTTTAGCATACAACGATTCAACTAAAGATAGGTTTAATCTTAGTTTAGCTTACAAAAAGGATGGATATTCTGAATGGCAAAACATATACACCTTTCCTAACAAAGACAAACATATGTTATCATACCCAACTTTAATTGCTGACCGAGAAAACCTATTACTATCTTTTCAAATGGTCATATTGGTTCTGATGGTTATACTAATATAGATATAGTTGAAATCAAAGGAGAACAATAATGCTTAATTATTACGGACTAATTGCTACCAATATTTTCTTAGCATATTTTTTTATAATGATTTTAGCTTTCTTACCTAAAAATATAAGTTTATGATCACATTAATTATAATAGCTATATCCAACCTCATACCTATTCTAAATAATCTTACAATTGCAGAACTAGTATTTGGGTATATTGGCTACTTAAGTCTTTGCTCAACACTATTTATACTTGTAATCATAACAAGCAAGTTATATAGCAAGCAGGCTGTAATATTTTCATATACATGTTTAGCATTTCTAATAATGTGCATAGTGTTTTATGGATGTTTTTTCATATCATCATACAAATTATATGATATCGGTTTTAGTGCTTATATTGTGCTACCGTTTATATTCAGTTATGGAATTATTTTATTAATGATATCAAACAAGTTTATAGCATTTAATACTATCTTATTAATCGCAACACTGACATCTTTTAGCAATTTATTACAAATGAAATATGGAACTATATTATTGATCCAATACTAGTTATTGTTTGCTTAATTGAACTAATATCTGCTTTGATAATATTACTTAAAAATAAGAAAGAAAATATAACAAAAATTAAATGTTTCTAATTAATTTAATAATAAAATCTGCTGATCGTTGAGCTGCCATAATCGCAAATTCATCAAAATTCTCAGGAGCATCGCCATCAGCAGTATCGGAGATACTTCTTAAGATAAGACTAGGTACGCCAAGCTCCTTGCACACAAGATTAACGCTCCCACCTTCCATCTCTATAGCTTTTGCAGCAAACTCTTTGATTACAAAATCTTTTCTCTCTGTAGAATGCACAAACTGATCACCTGTAGCAATCACGCCAGCCTTTAAGTCAAGCCCAAGCTCTTTTGCTACTATCTCTGCTTTTGAAAGTAAATCTTTTGAAGTTTTAATCTGCACTTCTGAAATTGGAATCTTGCCATAAGGATAGCCAAAAGCTGTGATATCCACATCATGCTGAACTGTAGCTGTTGCAGCAATCATATCGCCAACTTTAAGATCTTGCAGACCACCTGCCACACCTGTAAATAAGCAAAACTTCCGCACCAAAATGCTCTATCATAATAGTAGCAGTCATTGCTGAAAATACTTTACCTATTTTGCTATAAGCGATGATTAGTTGATATCCTTGATACTCTGCTGTGTAATATTTATTATTAGCGTATTTTACAACTTCATACTTCGTTAGTTTCTCTAGCAATGGTTTTATTTCTATTTCCATTGCTCCAAGTATAGCTATCTTTTTCATTAATTATCCTCTGTCTCAATTTTTGTTATTTTTCTAAACCCTTGTGGTAAAACGACTCCACCACCAGAAGGTTTATCTGTTAAGTATGTCTCGATATTTTTATTATCAATACGAATAAACCTCTTACCTGCACTTAAAACAACTTCTTGAGTTTCAGAATCAAACGCTTGGATATATTTTAGCTTATCTTTTTTTATCAAGCTTTATAAGCGTCTTACCCTTACCTTTTTTAAGTATCGCAAAACTTTCATGTCCACGCACTACTACCACACCTTGCGTACTTACTAGAAGTATTTTATTATTTTTATCAAATGGTGTAAATCCACATACATCTTTCGCATCAAAGATATTTTTTACCTGTAACTTTATTGCTTAGCAAATCTTCAGCAGGTATCACAAAACCTTTACCATCCTGACTAGTTAGCAAAAATTCTATCGCCTTATTTATAAATTCCATACCAATAACCACATCGCCTTTAGCCAATGGTATATAGGTCGTTATATGTTCACCGTAGCCTCTAGCAGATGGTAGCTTATCTATATACGAAGAATAAGACTTACCAAACTTAGTAAAAAACACCACCTTGATATTACTATTGCCCGAGCATTCTAAATAATGACTATCTTCAGGCTTATAATTAAACCCCTTTAGCATCAATATTGTCGCCCTTAGCACATCTTATCCAACCTAGCTTTGAAAGTATCACAGTAACTTTCTCATTAGGAATAAGGTCTTTCTCTTCAAGTGCTTGAGCTTTGGCTACTTGCGTAAGTTGTGAGCGTCTTTCATCTCCAAAATCCTCTAAGATATTTTTAAACTCTTTTTTCATCAGATTTTTTGAATTTTACTTCACTATTTAGATAACCTTCAAGCTGTTCCTTTTCTTTAGCTAGTTCTAACTGCTCTTTTTTTGATCTCAATCTCTTCGATTTTTGCCAATTTACGCAGACGAATGTTCAAGATTGCTTCGGCTTGAATTTCTGAGAGATTAAATCTACTTTGTAACTCTATACTAGGGCCATCAAAATTACGGATTATCTCAATTACTTCATCGATATTTAAAAATGCTATCAATAAACCATCAAGTATATGCAGTCTTGCTAACACTTTATCTAAACTAGTTTGCAATCTTCTACGCAAAGTAAGTTTTCTATACTCAAGCCACTCTTGTAGTATTTGTAACAGATTTTTTACTCTAGGTCGATTATCAAGACCGATCATATTCATATTCACGCGGAAACTTTTTCAAGATCAGTAGTCGCTAAAAGGTGCCCCATTAATTTAGCAATATTTTTCTTAGTAGTCCCAAAATACAGAACTATTTTAATCGGCTCTTTATCATCAGATTCATCTTGAATGTTTTTTATCCAAGTGATTTTTTGAACTTTTAGTTGATTTGCAATTTGCTCCATCACATTCGCACTTGCAACTTGTGGCAACTTAGTTATGATCACATTACCAGAGCTATCAAAATCATATACTGCTTGCTGCCTTATCGAACCAGCGCCGGCTTTGTATACTTCGACAATCTCTTCTTTAGACGAAATGATATTTGCACCACCTGGATAATCAGGTGCTTCAACAATCTCTAACACATCTTCGATAGTTGCCTTAGGATTAGATAAGATATGCAAACAAGCATTTATAATCTCTGTAATATTATGCGGAGGAATATATGTCGACATCCCCACAGCAATGCCCATAGCGCCATTTAACAGTATATTTGGCACTTGTGCAGGTAAGAGCTTAGGCTCATCCATTGTACCATCAAAGTTTTTGACCCAATTAACTGTACCTTTTTTTAGCTCTTCTAAAAGTAATGTTGCGTACTTTGATAGTCTTGATTCGGTATATCTCATAGCTGCAAATGACTTAGGATCGTCAACTGAGCCCCAGTTACCTTGCCCATCAATAAAAGGATATCTATAAGAAAATCCTGAGCCATAAGCACCATAGCTTCATAACAAGCACTATCGCCATGCGGATGGTATTTACCTAGTACATCACCGACTGTACGAGCAGATTTTTTGTACTTAGATAAATGACTAAGCCCCTATCTCACTCATCGCAAATATTATGCGTCGTTGCACAGGTTTTTAAGCCGTCAGATATATGTGGTAACGCCCTATCCAAAATCACATACATTGAGTAATTTAGATATGCTTGCTCAGAGAACTGACCAACTGACTGCTGGTTTTCTAAAGATGAAAATAAATCCATTTTACCAAAAAATTATTATAGTATTTTGTGATAGATTATATCTTAAGTATGCTATTGATGCTATGAGATTTTAAAATGGCGTTAACCCAAAGGGATAATGTCCTATTTTCCATAGAATAAAAATGAAATTTATATATTTAGTACTTCTTAGGCTTATTACTTTTCCTATCATTTAATGCCATATAAAGTAGCATTATTAACTTTGGAGTGGACTTTTTGTAGGGATAGCACAATATCGTGCTGTCCATCGTTCTTAATTATTAACTGACGATATCAGCAAAACAAAATAAACAGCAATATAGCTACAATCTAAAAGCGGACTTTTTAGCTTTAGGTTGATGTAAGAAATTTAAATAAATGTAGATCAAAGTGCCATAGCACTAGAATAAAAAGAGAGAAGATTATTTAGCTTGAGAAAGTAAGTACTGAGTAAGTAATGGTACAGGACGACCACTTGCTTTACAGTTTGCAAAATCACCCATTGCAGAGCCTGCAATATCAAGGTGAGCCCATTCATAATCTTCTTCTGTAAATTTAGATAGGAATAATCCTGCCACTATAGAACCTGCAGACCTATCTCTGCCACAGTTGTCCATATCAGCAACTTTACTATCTAATTTTTTCATATATGGTTTATGTAAAGGTAATCTCCACACCAAGTCATTTGATGCTTGCGATGCTTGTTGTAGACTATTTGCAAGTTTTTCACTGTTTGCAAACAATCCTGTAAATGCATCACCTAGAGATATAATCATAGCACCTGTTAAAGTTGCCATATTTATCACAGCTTTTGGTTTGTATTTACCTATATAAGTAAGAGTATCACAAAGCACCAATCTACCTTCTGCATCAGTATTACTAACTTCTACAGTAAGTCCTTTCATACTTTTTAGCACATCACCAGGCCTATAAGATCTAGCATCTACTGCATTTTCTGCTAAGCCCATTACACCTACCACATTGATAGGAAGGTTGAGCATCGCTAGAGTTTTCATTGTACCCATCACAGCTGCTGCACACGCCCATATCCATCTTCATAGAATCCATGCCAGCAGCAGGCTTTATACATATGCCACCGTTATCAAAGACTAGACCTTTACCCACCAATACAATAGGAGCATCATCATTGTCCGCACCGTTGTACTCCATACATACAGTATAGTTAGACATATCAGAACCACGACCTACTGCCAAAGCACAACTCATGCCAAGCTCAGCCATCTGCTCTTCACCAAGATAGTCAAGAGTAAATTTATCATTTTTGTTAGTAAGCTCTCTAGCTTCATTTAGCATATAATCTGTAGTGCAGATGTTTGCTGGTAGATTTGCAAGTCTTTTGCATAATTTTGACCACATGCGATAGCTGAACCAATTTTAGCAGCTTGATCGATATCCTGCTCACCACTATAAACAAGCTCGATACTATCTAAAGAGTAATTTTCTTTTGTTGTTTTTAACTCATCAAATACATAAGCCTCTGAAATCAAAGCTCTTACAGTCTCACGAGCAAAGCTTGCTGCATCACCACTAAAAAGCGTAGTCTATAGTCACTGCAACTTCTTTGATATCTAGTTTTTTAAGCTGTACTGCAGCATTTGCTATAGCCTTGTCATACTCAGACTGTAGAAATTCTTGTTTAGTTCCCAAGCCAAGCAATACAACAGTTCTCTCACCATGTAAAAGAGGTAAAACTTCACCGAACTTTGCTTTAAATACTTTTCTATCAAGCAATGCTTTAGAATTAGGACATTTAGTTTCATCAACTAATTTTTGTAAATTTTCTTGAGCTACTATGATTAGCTCTGCAGGCATTGTTGCTTTATTTGCTATTATTAGTTTCATATCGATTTAAATCTCTTAATTGTATAAACATGTTAATCAAATAATATCAAAAAAATTAAAATAAAACGATAGGTATATTAGCAAGAGGTATCTTTGATGTATAATTTATCAAAATTCATAAATCATGAGTAAGCACTCACCTAAATCCATGAAAAGACATATTAATGCAAATATAAACCCTAAAATCATCATATACATAATGGTAATAATCACGCCAATTTGTATGATGGCTGCATATTATTGGGCAAGGTCCGAAGGACACTTAATTCGTCCTTTCACAAATGGGCGCATTTCCTGTAGTCAGAGGAAATAGCTCAATATTCTTATATTTACAGTGCTTTTATAGGCGGTTGTGCGAGCGTATCAGCTACTATGAGATACTTACCTGAATCTTTTATTCTTCATACAATGTTTTCTTTAGATGCTGTGTTAATAGCAATTACTTTCTTTTTCTTTAAACCTTGGTTATTAGAATTAAACAAATATTCCGACAATCCTTTCAAAAAAATAAACCTCCACGCATCTATAATAATGTGGGCAGGAATCTTAGGAGGCTTATTCTTTTTAATATCCACATCAATGTGGAGCGGAAGGCATGTATACGATATATATCTTAGCCCAATAAATGTTGGTGATTGGCACGCTATTTTAGCATATACATTCTGCTCACTAATTCTTCTTAGCTCTTTATACTTCGATAGTAGGAATATAAGTTAAGAAAAACATTCTCTTTTCAAAAGGTTATAAATAATAGCTTTTTCATCAGAATTCTTAGCTTTGTAACTTTTATAGCTATATTTAGTGTTGTAATAGGGACGCTGATAATCAACAAAAAGCTTAAGATCCTAAACGCTGGACTAGAATATTGGATGATCCATATTTTCATATTATGGTATATAAGTTTTATTTTTGATAGAAATTCTTTAATAAATTTAATAACTGATGTTACGCACCAAACAGAAAATCTTTAGCAAAAGAAATATTTTTGCTATCGAAAAAGCTTCATCATGCTAATTACCTTTAGACTTTTGATAATAAAGGATATAAAATTAAGCATCTTTTACATAAAATAAGTAGATTAGAAAGTTTTGATTTTAGAGAGATACTACAATAAAGATATCGTCAATACATTTACTTCGATTATTCTATTTATTATATCTATTGTTTCTGCAAACTTGCTTATAAGATTTTTTCAAAAAGCTTATTCCCAAGGGCTTGGTATTGATGCGATAGTTAAATTTGTGATTTTAACGCTCCCAGAAAATGTAACACTAGTAGCTCCTATAGCTCTATTTCTAGCCATTATTATTTTGCTTAGGTAAATATTTTTCAAACAATGAAATGTTTGTAACATTAGCTGGTGGTATTACATGGATGGAAATCACCAAAGAGCTTTAAAGCCTGCTATGTTTTTAACTGTAATTACTTTTTTTACAACAATGTATTTAACCCCTCTATCAAAACAAACCTCGAGATATCTTTCAAACATCACTTTCAGCAAGAGCTCTTCTTTCATCGATTACAGATAACAAAATCATTAACGCTCCTAACGGACAGGTTTTGTATATAAGTAACAAATCAGGCAACAAACTTAACAATGTTTTTTTATACCAGAATGCCGCTAAAGACACTGATTACAAGGTTATAACAGCCCCTAGTGCCACTGTTGAATCTGATAAGAACGCTGCTTTCATAAACTTTAAAAGATGTAAATCTTTATACAAAAAATATTAACTCGACTAAATCTGCCTATGGAACAGCTGATAGAGCCATATATACTATATATGACAACTCAATACGCGACTACAATCACTCTCGAATGGATAGAGTATATATGGGTGAACTGATCAAGAACTCTTGGGAGGGTAAGAGTAAATATACTGCTGAATTATTTGCCAGGTTAAATAACTGCATCATCATTATGGTTTCAGGCTTGCTTGCTGTTTCAATGTGTCGATTAAGACCAGACAAAATAGATATGCTAAACTTTTACCTTCTGTTATAGTTTTGTCTATATATTTATCCGCGAACATGTTTACAAATACTTTGATGGCAAGTGGCACAGTTCCTGTATGGGTAGGCATATGGTTACCACACATATTCTTTATCATTGTTGCAGTCCGTACCATCAGAAAACAAAACGGTTCATCTAAAAGGATTCTTGATGTTATTAAATAAGATAGATCGCTATATTTTCAAAACAGTTTTTAGTAGTTTTTTAATAGTTACGGCTATCTTCTGTATTTTATTTTTCATATTTACTTACATTGGTAAGGTAAGTACTGGTGCTGGGAGCTTAAATACATGGGAAATAATCTCAGATACATTATACCAGCTACCTAGTATAGTATATGTTCTTTTGCCAGCTTGTGCCATGGTTGGAGCTTTAATGGGTTTGAGCCTACTAGCGGGAAATTCAGAAATCATTATTTTAAGAGCTTCTGGTAGATCTACTACTCAGATTGCAAAAGGTGTGGTACTAGTAGGACTTATTGGCGCTATAGTTACAGTTGTGTTTGGTGGCTATATTGCACCATCACTACAAAAACTTGCTGACTCTAATTTGTTGCATACAATGCTACTGAATACTTGGCTTAAAACTCCAGATGGTATAATGCATATAGGTCAAATAGACCTAAAAAAATCTGCTTACGACATTAGAAAAAGTTTATAGTCAAAGACAACAACAAATTAGAAGAAGTCAGATATGCTAAGCAAGCAAAATATACTGACGATGAGGCTGATGTTTATGATATTAGTAATATCACTTTTCCCCAAAAGATGGGCAAAAGAAGTTACCTTAACTAATGATACAAAAAAAGATAAATGGGCAAGTCCGCTACCATTATCAGTTGCTCAAGTTATTACTATCAATGATAATGATTATCTTAATTTCAGCCAACTAACAAGTTTTATGTTCTCAAAAACTCAAGCTAAAGATGATGCATTAAATCTAAAATTCTGGCAGGTAAAATATTCCAACCAGTATCACTAATGGTATTGATTTTGCTATCTGTACCTAAGTATTGGCTCAAACAGATCTTCGACACTTATAGTTAAATTACTTTTTGGGAGCCTTTTTTGGCTTTGCATTTTTTATCTTCAATCAGATATTTGGACCATCGCCTAATACTTCACATACCACCAATATTTGGTGCTGCAGGACCTACCTTTATTGCTATAGGTTTACTAATTTACTTATTCATAAAATCAAAAGAAACATAAATACATGAGCATACACTCTATTCTTTAGACAACGGTCTAAACATCTACATCAAGCCTGATTCACGAGCACCTGTAGTTTTATCGCAAATATGGTACAAAAGTTGGTTCAACTTATGAGCCTAAAGGACTTACTGGTATTTCTCACATGCTAGAACACATGATGTTTAAAGGTACTGATAAATACACAAAAGAGCAAATGAACAGTCTTGTGGAAAATAACGGCGGCGTTCAAAATGCTTTTACAAGCTTTGACTATACTGCTTACTACCAGTTTTGCACAAGAAAAAATCTCGAACTAAGTCTTTCGTTAGAATCTTCTCGTATGAGCAATCTTTTATTTGATGAAAGTGAATTCAAACCAGAAAAAAGTTGTACTTGAAGAGCGAAGTTTGCGTGTTGATGATAAGGCTTTTAGCTATGCATTTGAGCAATTTATGAATGCTTAATACAAAAACAACTCGCGTCATGTGCCAATTATTGGTTGAGAAGATATAGAAGGTTACACTCTAGCTAATCTTAAAGACTGGTACCAGCAACACTACGCTCCAAACAATGCAAGTATCGTGATAGTTGAGATATAAATCCTACGGATACTTATGAAATGATAAAAGAGTATTTTGGCAGGTATACCTAAGTCGCAGCTACAACAAACAAAGCCAGAACCTTCTATTTCAATATAGGTAATCGCCATACTCAAATACAGAAATCACCCAACGATACTTCTGCAACAATTATGGGCTATATT
>JAYQIE010000009.1:0-19759 GCA_038141505.1 Francisella sp.
GGTATTACCTAATCTATGGTATAAAAAATTCTGTGAAATATATCGCTTGTCTACCACAACGCAAATCAAACATCGTCGCAAGTGTAATCGTTGTAGCTATAACTGCTACAGTAATATTTGGCTGGATTATAAATAATATTTCTATTATCAAGCTCAAAGAGAGTTTTCCACCAATGCAGTTCAACACAGCACTATGCTTAATGCTACTTGCCTTAGCAAACTTAGTTCCTAGAAAAATAAGATATCATACCTTAGATGCTCAATTTCAATTATTGTAATCACAATTGCACTCGCAACATTATTAGAGTATTTGTTTAACATAAACCTACACATAGATACTCTCTACACTACTTTTTGACGATTCACTATACCCTGGCAGAATGTCGCCAAATACAACAATATGCTTTACTCTGTTAGGTATAGCAAACATATTCCCTCGTATTAAAATAAATACACTACTATTTAAAAACTTATATACTACTACTCATTTAACAGTTATTATAATCACTTTCATAGCCCTACTAGGATATCTATTTAACATCACATACTACTTTAGCTGGGGACATATCACTGGTATGGCTCTGCATACTTCAACATGCTTATTGCTACTATCTATCACTAGGTTTTCATTTAGAGGTATTAAATATTTTGGACAAAGATTAGGAGTGATTGTCTCTAGTGTAATTTTTGTTTTATTTTTTATGTTTTGGCTATACTCAGTTAATTATGATGATAACAATATCAGAAATGATGTAGATAAAAATCTTACATTCTTACACTCAAGCTTAGAAAAAAACTAGATCTTGAATATAGTGCCATCAACAGACTATATAAAAGACTCTACAAGTTCATACTCTAACAAAAAAGCTATTCTTGCAGATTTCCAGGCCTATATCGATGATTATCCAAGTATCTACTTTATATACTACAAGAATATAAAACCTCATCTATTTTTATCAAATTATGATCTAAATCGTAAACAAGCGTTAAATATATTGAAAAGATGCCACTCCATAACAAAAACTGGACAAAAGCTAGTTTGCATTCAGGAGCAGGATAATAATTTCAATGTCATCTTTAAACCAAATTTTTCTAATGAGGTTATTGATCAGTTTAACAGAGGAAATTACAAAATAGAAATATACCTTGAAAATGAAAAAATATATTCAAACCTATCTCCGAATGTTAAATACACACTTAAAATTACTGATGATTTTAATGGTGAAAAAAAATGGAAGATTACAGCTTTTTTTACAACTGGAACTTACGAGAAGCTACAAAGATTTTTTCCAACAGTATTTTTCATATTTGGTAGTTTAGTTAGTTTTCTGACTTTATTTTTTTTCTATTTGCTAAATATAAATTCGAGAAAAAATAACATCTTAAATATTAATGAGCAAAAACTTAAAAAGCTCAACTCTATAGACTCTCTTATAAACAGCCTAAATAGGCACACGCTGATGCTAGAGCTAAATAATATGCTCAAAAGCAACAGAGCTAGTGATTCTAAATTTACAGTATTATTTATTGATTTAGACAACTTCAAATATGTCAATGATACTTATGGACATGATGTTGGCGATACCATATTAAAGAAAACAACAAGTATGTTAAAAACAAATTTGCGCGATAAAGATATAATCGCAAGAATTGGTGGAGATGAGTTTGTTGCTATATTGAAAAATCTCAAGGACAAAGAAACTCTTACAAAAATACTTGATAGAACTATTAAGTCTTTTGAGGAAAAAATATATATACACGATAAACTAAGCATAAAACAATCCATTAGCATAGGTATATCAATATACACCCAAGACAACCAATCTTCAGCTGAAGAGCTTATAAAACAAGCTGATGATGCGATGTATGTTGCAAAGAACAAAGGGAAGAATCAATACTGCTTCTTTTAACATTAAATCAACTAAGCATTTATTTATTTTATAACTACTAAAATTAACCAATTGTCTAACTAAGATTTATAAAATATAATTGAAAGCAACAAACTGTAGAAAAGATGCCATGACACATTATCTAGAAAAAGAGTTATATCAGCTGCTAAGTAAGAATCGGGATATTTTTAATACTCTGCAAAATGCTAGCTTAGATGGTCTATGGTACTTAGATTTAGAAGCCCCAGAAAATGAGTGGATGAATGATAGGTTTTGGGAAATTCTAGGCTATAATCCAAAAATAGAAAACATTTATCATCAGAATGGAAAGACTTAATACATCCTGATGACCTTAGACAGGCTACAATAGAACTGGAAAAGCATTTAGCCGATCCAAAGCACGAGTATTCACTAATAGTTCGCTACAAGCATAAAAATGGCTCTACAGTATGGGTTAGATGTAGAGGCTTAGCATTCGTGACAATGATGGCAAACCCATCAGAATGTTAGGTGCTCACAATGATATTTCACAACTAAAAGAAACAGAGTTAAAACTAAAAGAGTCTCAAGATTTTTCTGAGCTAATGCTTGATGCAAGTGAAGATATTATCTTTGTTAAGGATCAAGATTTTAGAATTGTCAAAGCTAATAAAGCATTCTTAGAGCTGTACCCTAAAAATATGCAAAAAAATATCATCGGTTCAACGACCATCGAAAAATATAATACTAAAGATGCCGAGCTTTTTTTAGAGCATGATAAGATTGCCTTTGATAGAGGATCATCTAGAGTTCTTGAATATATAAAAATGCCTAATGGTCAAAATAAAGCTATTGATACCTATAAGGTTAGATTCTATGATAAGGATAATAATCCTTTTATATTAGGCATTGCTAGAGATGTTTCTGAACGAGAGAATTTACTTAATGAAATCAAGCATACAAACAAAATCCTTAAACACATAGCGTATAACGATGATTTGACGGGACTGTTAAACAGAAAAGGCTTTATAAGAAATGCATCAAAAGCTATTGATAATCACCATAGTTTATCTGCATTATTCATAGTCGACTTAGATGACTTTAAATTCATAAATGATTCACTTGGATACAATGCTGGTGATGAATTAATAATCAAGATATCACAACGACTTCAAAGGTTTTTAAAATCTGATACTATTATTGGCAGGTCTAGTGGGGATGATTTTTTAATATTCTTACAAAATATCACTGATTATAAAGAATTTGAAAAATTGCACAGAATTTAATCAAAAAAATATCTGAACCATGCAGTATAGAAAACAATACTATCACTCAATCTTGTAGCGTAGGAATAGCTACCCATCCAGCCACAGCAGATAATATAGAGAAATTACTACAATTTGCAGAATCCGCAATGCATAGCTCCAAAGAAAAAGGGAAAAATACCTATTCATTTTATGATGTGAATTTTGATGAAGCTACACAGAGACGCTACAACATAGATAAAGAACTAAGAAATGCCAATATGAATGAGTTTACTGTAATATATCAACCTCAGTTTGATATCAAAAAAGAAATATATATGGTGTTGAGGCATTAGTTCGTTGGCAATCGCCAACCTTGGGCGATGTAGCTCCTGATGAATTTATTCCAATAGCTGAAAAAAAACCAATTAATCAAAAAAATTGGGCAGTGGATCTTTATAAAAGCAATTAAAAATTGGGAGGAACTAGTTGAGTTAGACCTAGCAAAAGATCTAAAATTATCAATTAATGTCTCTAGCGTTCAACTCTTAGATGAAAGTTTTTCTGGCAATGTGATAAAACACTTTAACAAAATAAATAAACAGTCTATAACCTTTGAAATAACAGAGACTCATATACTAAACAATCTCGATCAGACTCGATCAATAATTTCGAATATGAATAAACTAGGCATAAGTTTTGCTTTAGATGACTTCGGTACAGGATATTCATCTTTAAAGTACTTAGCTGATTTACCTATTAACTATCTAAAGATAGATAAAGGTTTTGTTCAAGGGTTAAATAAACAAAACAACAAGGGGATAATAATAGCTATAAATCAACTAGCACAAAACCTTAATAAATACTGTGTTGCTGAAGGTGTTGAAACGATTGAACAGCTAGAATTTTTAGAGTCTATTGGTTGCGATTTTTACCAAGGTTATTATTTTAGTAAACCTATTCATTTTGCAAAGCTCAAGAAACTGTTACAATCTAATACTACAATTACAAAATAGATATTTCTAATATGTTTAACTATAATTTATTCCTAAAACTCCTATCTAATAGAAAAACATACCCAACTTCTTTTATCAAAAATGAAATAGCTCAGAGATTGTTAAATAGACTAGAGTTTATAAATCTTACCCCTCAAAGTATTTATCTTGATGGCTATATAGATGACCCATATATCCAAACTTTAAAATCGCGATTTCCAAATAGTAATATTTCTACCGATAAGAATCTTACACATGATTTGATTATATCTAATACAATCATCCATCTAACTGAAAATATTGCAGATAAGTTAAAGCAATATCACGAGATGCTCAACCATGATGGTGTACTTCTATTTTCAACTTTTGGCGATAAAAGCTTTAGTACATTAAATAAAGCATTCGCAACAATGGATAACCTACCTCATACCAATAGTATGATAGATGCAAAAACTTGGGGTGGTATGCTCCAATCAAGCACTTATAAATCCCCAGCAATTGAAAGTGACTTGATAACTCTTACCTATGAAAATAGCTCAACTTTATTTACGGATATTAGAGAGCTAAATGAACCATTAGCTGATTCTAAAATGAATTGTTCATTTACAGGTAAAAAAGCATGGCAAAGATTTTTATCTGAACTAAAAAAAAAGATCTTAAACTAGAAGTTGAGGCTCTATATGGCTATGCAGTGCGCAAAGACCAAGATAATGCTCTAGCTCCGCGCCCAAACCCAAACCCAAACCCAAACCCAAACCCAAACCCAAACCCAAACCCAAACCCAAACCCAAACCCAAACCCAAACAGAGTAAGCTTAGATGATTTGAAAAAACAGATTATGGAATTTAAACAATCTAACAATACATAATTGCCATTGTCGATAAATCTTTCCATTCTTGATCAGTACACTGAGTTGGTTTAGCTATTGGCTGACAATATGTTCTCCAAGTACCACCACCATAAGTTTTTATAATAAGGCACTTCTTAAAATGTCTTTTTGGACCTTTAAACAATCCTACTGTAGTAACTTCTTCAATTGGATAACCATCATCTAGCTTATATTTATACTCGTCCCTTCCAACTCTTCTTCACTAGCGAGATTAAATAATTGATCAACTTCATCACCACCACTATCACTTAGCCCATCCATCAGGTTCTGATAAAGATTATCAGTATCATCATTAACAGCAAAGCTTTTAGCATCTGAGTTTAGGATCTCATTACTATTATTCAAAGAAAAACTTTCTTGGACAATATCATTAGTGTTTTTTAGATGTATTTTTTGTACTTTCTTAGTCGTATCATCAACAGTCCTAGCTAGATTGCTAGAGATTTCTATGACACCTTTCTTACTGTCTTTTTCAAAAATTGTGGTCTCAATTCGATTAGTTAGTGTAGCAACTTTCTCCTCTCCAAGGATTTTAGACGCTTTATTTAGTAACTTATCATAATCATCTTCATAATGAGCAAGATCTGCATCTAGCATTTCAGAGTTTAATTCATAACTACCAGTATCTGAACTATGTATGCTTTTTAATAAACTCTCGTATTCTTCATCATAACCATAAACAGAATTTTCTTTTGATGTTTCTAAAGAACCTTTCTCTGTTGAACCTGATGACAAAATCCCCATTGATTGAAGCTTCTTATCAGAAAGCGGACTATGATAGTCTTCTTGAGCAAAACTCATACCATAAACCCTAAAACTGCAAACAAAGAAATTAAAGTAGTTTTTTTCATAATCTATAAAAATCCTTTCTCTATCAAAGTTTAAACGACTATCTGCTCTTCATGCAGATTAATATTATAATGCTCAAGAATCTGTGCTTTTACATACTCAATAAGTGCAATTATATCTTCACCTGTAGCATGTCCATTGTTCACTATGATACCACCATGTTTTGGAGAGATTTGGGCATCCCCAATAATCTTACCTTTAAGTCCAAGCTCTTCCACCATCACTCCTACAGGCACATTTGCTTGTGGGCGTTTAAACACACTCCCAGCTGTAGGCTTTTGTGGTAGATTTGCCAAGCGACGCGAGTAAATATCATCAAGTTTAGCTTTAATCTCTGCTTTAGGCTTTTGCTGAAATTCAAATTCTGCTGATAATATGCAGATATTCTCATCGCCCTTAAACATAGAGTATCTGTAGCCATAATCAATATTAGCTTTTTGATACTCCTTGATTTGGCAGTTTTTAATATCTAGAACTTTAACACTCTTTTACGAAAGTATAAATCTCATCACCATAAGCACCAGCATTCATAATCAACGCCCCACCAACACTAGCTGGCACATCATAAAATGTCTCTATACCGCTCAATCCAACTTCATAAGTTGCTAAAGCAAGGTCTTGTAATAATACTCCAGATTCAACGCTTAAACGATTATCTGAAATTTTAAATTTATTGAAATTCTTACACAAAACTACAAAAGCAATTTCATCACCGTAGTATTCTTTTGAGAGGATAACATTACTACCATTCCCTAAAAAAATAGCTGATTGTGATTTTTAGCAATATTTACAATCTCTTCTTCTGAATTTGGAAAATAAACATTTTTTGCAAAAGATTTAATCCTATAGGTATTGTATTTTTCTAAAGAAATGTGCTGAGTCATGTTTTACCTTATATGTTTTCGTCTAAAAGCTCTATTTGCATAAAGTTAGACATATTTTCTATAAGATTATTGTAGCCTCTATATATCTGATGTGCATTGTTTATAGTTGAGTATTCATCAAGTAATGACCCTGCCATCAAGCACGCCATACCTGCTCGCAAATCTTTTACACTCATTACAGCTGGTCGGATATTAGAAAGCTTTTTAATTGGCTTTATTTTGATAAGATTATTGTCTATAGACAAGCCAAAACCCATTTTTCTGATTTGGTAAACATAGTTTATTCGTTCAGTATACACTGTATCTTGAATAGTGCTTGAACTACTAGCCATCAAAGCATAATCGCATATATAGGCTGTAAATCTGTTGGGAAATGCGGATATGGTGCTGCAATAATATCTACGCCCCTTTAGAGAGCTTTCTTTACCATAGAATTTAATCTCACTTTTAGCAGCATTGTACTCCCACTTTGCACCAGAGTTTGTTAATTTTTCTAGTGGCTTAGTGATGTTACGAGTATCTTGTGTATTGATATTTGTAATAGTTACATTTGTTTTATAAAGATATGCCATCGCAGCATAAGTCATAGCTTGTATGCGATCATAAATTATCTCAAACTCACAGCCTGACAACTTAGCTACACCATGGATAGTTATAGTACGGTTTTCTTCATCAAAGTCTACATTTGCACCACATTTATTCAGATAATCAATCAGCGTAACAACCTCTGGCTCTAACGCAACATTTTCCAAAAGAACTTCGGAACTACCAATTACTGCATACATAACTAGATTCATCGTAGCACCTACAGAGGGAAACGGCATTTTGAACTTAGCATTTTTCTCTTCTTTTGTAAGCTACCTCGATATATTCATCAGCTAAAGTAACTTCAGCTCCTAGAGCTTCTAATCCCTCAAGATGAATATCAAAAGGTCTTTTTTCACTAAAACTACAACCACCTGGGAAACCAATTTTCACACGACCTTTCTTTTTGAGCATATCTACTAAAAGCATCAAAGAACAACGAGTTTTTGAAGTTTGCTCACCGCATAACTCTAAAGTGTCTGTAGTAATTTTTGTAGTATCTATGGTTACTACTTCGCCCTTTTCACTTACTTTCGCACCTACGCTTTGAAGTATTTCTTTTGCACCCTTATAGTCAAGAAGTGTAGTAGGTACATTTAAAAAAGTAGTTTTTGTACTAGGGATTAAGCTGGCAAATATCAGATGGAGTAAAGCATTTTTTGCCCCACTAATATTGATCGTTATTTCATCCGCGACTGAATTTAGCTTTTTTACTCGTATTGCCTTCATCTCTAAGTCTCTTTGGTTTTCTATCTGCAAATGGGTTTTCAGATTGTTTAAATTCAAATACTATTGGTGTGCCACGGAAATCTAATGCTTCTCTATAAAAGTTTTCAAGATATTTTTTATAAGAATGAGGTAATTTTAGCACTTGGTTACCATGAATAACTATTACAGGAGGGTTATGTCCACCTACATGAGCATACTTTAACTTAATGCGATACTTACCAACCATCGGAGGATTATGAGCATCTACAGCTAGTTGCATAAGCTTAGTGGCATCTGCTGTTGTGATCTTTCTTGTCGCACAAGCATACGCCGCCTCGATTGACTCAAATATATGACCTACATTTGTACCATGCAAAGCTGATATAAAAGTATATCGACATAATCTTTAAAAAGAATAATCTTCTATCTAATTCCTTTTTAACAAACTCTTTGTCTGAGTCTGTCATACCATCCACTTATTGACAGCCACAACCAATGCTCGACCATTCTTTATAGCAAAATGTATCAGACTCAAATCTTGCTCAGAAAGCCCTGCTCTTGCATCCACAATAGCCACAGCAACATTAGATTTTTGTATAGCTTGAAGAGTTTTGATAACAGAAAATTTTTCTAAAGTTTCGTTGATACGACCTCTTTTACGCACTCCAGCTGTATCGATAATTGTGTATTTTTTTCCATGTCGTTCAAATGGTATACTTACGCTATCTATAGTAGTACCAGGCATATCGTATACTACAACACGATCTTCTCCAAGCATACGATTTGTAAGTGTAGACTTGCCTACATTAGGACGACCTATAAGTGAAAAATGTATACCATGGCGTTGCTCTTCACCATGCTCTTCGTTAAGAGTATAGTCTTTATAATAAGCATCTATCGGCTTTTTAAGATATTTATCAATTAGTTTCTGAGTATTGCGTCTGTGCTGCAGATATTGCAAACACTTTATCAAAACCGAAACTATAGAAATCCGCCATAGCAGCATCTTCTTCTACACCATCAACTTTATTTACAACCACAACTACTTTCTTGTCTTTTAAACGCAGTAGGTTTGCAATATACTCATCACCACTTGTGACACCAGAACGACCATCAACCACAAAAAATACTAGATTTGCTTCATCAATAGCCATCTCTGATTGCTTCGCCATAAATTCATCAAAGCCGACATCATTATCTGATATACCACCAGTATCAACTACAAGATAATCAAGATCATCATATTTTGCTTGACCATATTGACGATCACGAGTCACACCTTCAAAATCAAAGACCAAAGCATCGCGTGAGCTTGTCATCACATTAAAAAGGGTAGATTTTCCAACATTTGTTCTACCTACAATCGCTACTAGAAAAGACATTTATTTTATTCTTAATTTTTTTATAGATTTATATACCTACATAGTACGCTATTTCGAGCTTTTTATAAAGTAGTTTGTTTTATGACATTTGCTAATAGCTACTGCTATTAACTACATGTCAAAAATTAAATTAGGTATAAACTCCTTTGAGATGAATGTAGCAGTTTGTATTGGGATTGGTATAAGAGGCATTAGAAAATAGTTTGACTATAATCAAATGATAATACAAAAAAAGACTAAATATAAACCGACATATCGAGAGTTATAGTATTCATATGCTCGCCAGTATAAAGCTTTTGATAAGCCCATTCTGGACCAAATAAGACATTATCATCAAAAGTAAGCTCGCTGAGCAGAGAAAACTAGCTGCTCTTTAATTCCCGACTGAGTCTGCCCAAATGAAGGCGAAGCATTAGCCGTACCCATAGGGATAGCACTCGAATTATATGTCTGACCATAAGTTACACCAAAGTTGGTACTTCTACCACCTAGAACAAGTGAATAGTTGGCCGCACCATACCAAGCTCCAGCAAGCACATCACCAGTACCCAAACCATTAAACTCTTCGGAGTTTGTGGTACTTGCCCATCCAGCCCCCAAGTTAAGGAAACCACCCCAAACTGTATAAGTTAAGTTACCATCTACATTAAGAGCCCCTACAGTATCCTTATTTTTACCCAAACTGTTTAGAGCATTAGTAATTGAAGAATTTCCTGCACCGGCAATGTTATACACATAACCAACGTTGAAAGCACTAACTAAATTATCGGTCCAACTATCGGCATAAAAGAGACCTGTAGAAAAGTTTGCTCTCTTATCATCAGAACCAAACACTGCAATGTTAGCATTCCATACTTGATCTTTATAATTCACCGATACATTTGTCACCTGACTTGGAGCTAAGAAGCCTGTAACACCACCTGCCCAAGCACCACCACCACCGTAAGTACCTACAGACAACTTACTTCTACCAGCTGTTACGAAGAAAGGTGATGTATCAAGGTTACCAAAGATAACAAAGGCATTACCTAAACTGAAATTACCTGACTCATCAGTATCAAAGTCAAACTGAGCAGTTACATAGTGACCTAAGTTTGATAAGAAATATAGGTTTGCAGCTGTTAAGTAAATATTCTGACCATTCGCTTGGGATGGGTCCAATTTGTTTCTAGGAAGACTATCACCAAACCATGTTTGGGCATCCGCCTCGATTTTACCACCAAAAAACACAGAATAGTCATCAAACTTCTCTCTTTGACCTAATAAAGTAGATGAGAATAAGTTACTTGAAATCTGTCCAATAGGGATACTGTTGTTACCTGAATAAGCACCAAGATATGTAACTTGACCCTGAGTGGTAATAGCAGGAGCGCCACCTACATCGACACCACCGCGTTGATTAAATACACCACCAAGAGACTCTTGTCCAAGGTTGATGATAGAACTATTATCATTAACATTTTCCATGATATCGCTTTCATCACCACCTATCATTGACTTACTCAAGTCTGAATTTGGATTAGTTGAATTTACACTCTTATTTCTATTAGCATTACCGTTAGTATTACTTGCATCAACTTTTGAGCTATAAGTAGTAAACTTAGAGCTGCCACCAGAGGTGTTTTTAAATTGAGTATTACCATCACCATTTTGTTTTGTCTTTATCTGCTGAAGCTGACCTTGAAGTTGCTGAACCTGCTGTTGTAGTTTTAGAAGCAATTCTTTCTCATTTAAGTTTGCAGAGGCACTTGACGCTGGTGTTGTGGCTGTGTTTGGATCTGTAAGATTTTGAGAACCTATACTAACAGCTCCAAGAGGTCCCCTTGTGAGACCACTTTAGGAGAGTCTTCAGAGTACGCAAAACTAGAGCAAGCTAATACTCCACCCACAAATAAACAAGTCTTTTTGAACTTTCTAACCACCAGCAACACCCCAACCTAAGACAAACAAAACACTCAAACAATTTCTGAGTTTAGCAAATGCTAAATTTCATTTCAATACATTAACAAAGCATACTACAATTTTCTTTGATATAAAATTTTTATCTTGCAAAAAATTACATCAAATTAACAATTCAACATTCAACATTTAAATAGGCATATACGGTGCGTATGTAGGAGTCCATGAAGATAAATTAATCAAACGATCAATCTCTTGATCAAGCTCATCAGAGTCCAAATCTTCAAGATCAATATCTACTCCGTGCACACCTTCAAGGATTGCTTGTCTAGCTACTGCCATAGTAATTTCTTTTGAAACATCTACCAAATCTGTGATATTTGCTAATAAGGGCTGCGTGATATCTTCACTTATAACCATAGGAGATAACTCACTTAGTCTATAACAAGCAGCTCGAATCATACCATCTGTAAGCACTTTAGCATGCACAGCTACAGAGCCTAAACCAAGACCTGGGAATATAAATGCATTGTTTCCTTGAGATATACGATAATTTCTACCTTTGTATTCAACATCAGGGAATGGACTACCTGCAGCAATCAATGCTCTACCATCAGTCCACTTGATAATGTCTTCAGGTAAAGCTTCGCACAATGATGTAGGGTTAGATAAAGGCATTATAATAGGATAATCATTATGCTCTGCCATTGAACGGATGATACTTTCAATAAATGTACCAGGTTGACCCGATGTACCTATCAATATATCTGGTTTAGCATTCTTAACAACATCCTCTAAGTTTATATTTTCAAAAGATGCTACTGTCCACTTATCTATTTCTTCTGAAGTTTTAACAAAAGGTCTTTGCTCTGGAGTGATGCGTTTTGATTTTAGCTTATCATTGACTAGACCATATCTATCTACTAAGTAAATATTTTGATTTGCTCTTTCAATAGACACTCCTGCCCTATCTGAAATCACATCTGCTAATTGGCGAGCTATACCACAACCGGCACTACCTGCTCCACAAATCACAATTTTGATATCAGACACCTTTGCCAAAGCTTCATCGACAGTTATTTCACCGGCATGAACTTTGATAGTACTTGCAGTCTTAATACCTGCTATACAGTTTGCCGCAGCAACTATACCTGTACCTTCGATATCATCATTAAATGTACATAATCTTTCTTTATATTTTTTGAAGTATGCGAGTAGCATTGTCTCTACCAATATCTTCCCAATGTAAAAACACATTAGGAAATCTAGTCTTAACTTGTGTTACAAATTCTTCAATAAACTCATCATAAGTCTCACCAGATATCCTCGGCAAACGAACACCCAAGTATCCAGGGGCATTTAAGAGAGCATCGTTGTTTGTACCCATATCTAACTGAACCGGTAGTACTCTTGATGGATCTATACCACTAGCAGCAACATAAACCATAATCTTACCGATACTAATATTCATACCACCAATACCTTGGTCACCTATACCTAGTACAGCTTCGCCATCAGTTACAAGTACCAAGTCGATACTATTATATTCATATCTTTCAAGAATTTGAGCAATATGACGCTTATGACTTATAGATATAAATAAACCATTTTGCTTTCTAAATGAACTACTATATTTTTGTACCGCTTCACCAACTGTTGGCGTATAGATGATAGGCATTATCTCATCTAAATTTTCACGCACGAAATGATAAAACAAGGTAGTGTTTAGCTCATGCAACCTATTTAGAAACACATATTTCTCTAAAGCTGTAGGTTTTAAGTCAAGCTGTCTTCTTACTCGAATAGCTTGTTCTTCGATGCTTTCAACTTTTTCTGGTAAGTAGCCTAAAAGATTAAACGCGATTCTCTCCTCTTGAGAAAATGCCACATCTTTATTGAGCACTCTATTGTTTAAAAGTTGTCTACCTGTGAGGTTAGTTTCTATCGCAAAAACTTTACCTTTTTTATTGCGTAACTTTCTAATTCTTTTAACTTTTCTATCTTCCATAGCGGGACCGTTTTTTATGATTTTTTGTACAAATATGTTTAAACAAGACATCTAACTAATAAGTATCTATCAGTAGTTGCTTTTTTTCAACAAAAAATGAATACTATAACACTATATTATACTCCTAAATTATTAGCTTTAAACTATTCTTTTACAATGAAAATCATCACAGACATAAATAAACACATCTCTACAGCGCCCAAAGCAATAGCTATAGGCTCTTTTGATGGGGTACATCTAGGACATCAAGCGATAATAGCAGAGCTAAAGAAAATCTCTCAAATATATAATTTAGAGCCATATATTTTTTTCTTTGAACCATTACCAAAAGAATTTTTTATGAAAGAAAATGCTCCCTCAAGAGTTTATGATTTCAGAAATAAAGTTTTAAATATAAAAAAAAAAACTGGTATTGAGAATGTTATTTGTAAGAAATTTAATCAAAAATTTGCAAATATTGATGCTGAGCATTTTGTTGATTTTTTAACAAAAAAAATTAAATGTAAAGCACATCATCGTTGGGGATGATTTTAAATTCGGTAAAGCTCGTAAAGGTAACTATGAACTGTTGAAAAAACTTTCTGCAGAAAACGACTTTACAGTAGACAAGATATCAACACTAAACTTAGATAATCATCGTGTTAGTAGTACAGATATTCGTAAAGCTTTTTTAAATAACGACCTAGAAACTGTAACTGAGCTACTTGGGTACCCATACCAAATAAATGGTCGCGTAATCCATGGTCAACAAAACGGTAGAAAAATAGGCTTTCATACTGCAAATCTAAAGCTTCTGAAAAATTCAGTGTTAAAAGGAGTCTTCCTAACTAAAACTTATATCGATAGTAATAGCTACTATGGTGTAACTAATGCAGGCACTCGCCCTACTGTTGATGGCAAAAACAACCTACTTGAGACACATCTTTTTGATTTTAGTGATGATATTTACGGTAAGCATATAACCGTTGAAATAGTAAAATTTATTCGAGCAGAAAAGAAATTTGCTAGCTTTGATGAGTTAAAAAATCAGATCTTAAAAGATATTCAAACTGCAAAAAAAATGATCCTAGAATTATAAAGAGTATTAACATAATTGCTAATGTGCTTTATAATCTGCACTTAAGTAATTTGTTTTTCAACACAACTAAACATTTCAAAATACCAAAGGAACCTACATGAGTGACTATAAAGACACATTAAACCTCCCAAAAACATCTTTTTCAATGAAAGGTAATTTGGCTAATAAAGAACCAATGATTCTTAATAAATGGGAGAAGCAAGGTATTTATAAAAAAATGCGTGAACACTTTGCAGGTCGTGATAAGTTTATACTTCATGATGGACCTCCTTATGCAAATGGTAATATCCATGTCGGACATGCTGTTAATAAAATTTTAAAAGATATAATTATCAAATCAAAAGCTCTAAGTGGTTTTGATACTCCATATATTCCAACTTGGGATTGTCATGGTTTACCAATCGAACTACAGGTAGAGAAAAAGCACGGCAAAGCTGGACAAAAGATTGATGAAAATGCTTTCAGAAAAGAGTGTCGTAAATATGCAAAAAAACAAGTAGAACTTCAAAAGACAGATTTCAAAAGACTTGGCGTATTGAGTGATTGGGATAATGCTTGTCTTACGATGAACTTCGACTACGAAGCTAACATGATTAGAACTTTAGCTAAGATAATAGAAAACGGTCATTTAAACAAAGGTTTTAAACCTGTGCATTGGTGTACAGCTTGTGGCTCTGCTTTAGCTGAAGCTGAAGTTGAATATGCCGACAAAGTATCTCCTGCGATAGATGTAAAATTTAAAATCAAAGATAACTCTAAGCTAGCCGAAGCATTTGGTCTTGAATCAATCCATCATGATACTTTTGCTATTATTTGGACAACTACTCCATGGACACTACCAGCTAACCAAGCTATTGCTGTGCGTAATGACTTAAAGTATAGCCTAGTCGAGCTAGATGGTTTTTATATAATACTTGCAGAAAGCTTAGTAGAATCAACCCTCAAAAGATACGCTATTGAAAACTCAAAAATCATAGCTACTACAACTGGCGACAAACTGGTAAATATAGTCGCTGAACATCCTTTTTATAGCCGTCATGTGCCTATACTTCACGGAGACCATGTAACTGATGATAGTGGTACTGGTATGGTTCATACAGCTCCTACACACGGTGTTGAGGATTTTGCACTAGGTAAAGAGCATGATTTATCAATGGAGATATTTGTAAAAGCTAATGGTTGTTATAGTGAAAACACTGAGCTTTTTGCTGGTGAGTTTATATTTAAAGCAAACGATAGAATTGTTGAGCTATTAGGTGAGAAAAAACGCTTGATGAACTTTGACAAAATCAAGCACAGCTACCCTCATTGTTGGAGACACAAAACTCCTCTTGCATTTAGAGCTACTCCGCAATGGTTTATAAGCATGGAGCAACAACACCTGCGTAGCGATGCACTAAAAGCTATCAAAAATACAAAAAATGGATACCTGCATGGGGTGAAACTCGCATTGAAGGTATGGTAAAAGATAGGCCTGACTGGTGTATCTCTCGTCAAAGAACTTGGGGCGTGCCGTTACCATTATTTATTCATAGAGATACAGAGGAACTACATCCAGATACTAATGAGATACTTGAAAAAAGTTGCCGAGAAAATAGAAAAAGGTGGTGTAGAAGCTTGGTTTAATGCTGATGATAGCGAGTTTATCTCTGATACAGATAATTACAAATCCGTAAGAGATACTCTTGATGTTTGGTTTGATTCAGGCTCATCAAATATGTGCTTGTTGGACAAAAACAAAGAGTTACAATTCCCAGCTGATTTATACCTAGAAGGTTCTGATCAACATCGTGGTTGGTTCCAGACTTCATTATTAGTTGGTCTTTCTGCAAAGGGTCAAAAGCCATTTAACGAAGTGCTTACACATGGCTTTGTAGTTGATGAGAATGGTCGTAAAATGTCAAAATCTCTAGGTAATGTAACTTCTCCACAAGATATTTATAATAACCTAGGTGCAGATATCCTGCGTTTATGGACTGCATCAACTGATTACAGAAGTGAGATGACAGTATCTGATGAGATTTTAAAAGAACTGCGGATACTTACAGAAGACTGCGTAATACTGCAAGATTTTTATTATCAAACCTAAATGGTTTTGATCCTAGTACAGACATCATTGCGTTTGATAAATTAGTTAAGCTAGATCAGTGGGCTGTTGCTAAAACTCAAGAATTCCAAGACAAGATAATCGATGCTTACAACAATTACCAAATACATACTGTGGCTCAGCTGATTCATCACTTCTGCTCTATCGAAATGGGTAGTTTTTACCTAGATGTAATCAAAGATAGACAGTACACTGCAAAAGCTGATGGTCAACCGCGTAAGTCTGCACAAACTGCAATTTACCATATTAGCCAAGCTTTAGTTAGATGGATGGCTCCAATACTTTCATATACAGCTGATGAGATTTGGGAAGCTATGCCTAAGACTACTGATTTACCAATCCAATTATGTGAATGGTATACAGACCTTGGATCATTCAACGAATCTGATAAATTAGGCTTGGAATTTTGGTCGAAAATTCAAGAAGTTCGTTCGGAGGTAAATAGAGTACTTGAGCTTAAAAGAAATGATGATTTAATAAAAGCATCACTTGAAGCTAAAATCACATTATATACTGATAAAGATAACTATGAACTACTTAGCCAACTTAGCGATGAGTTGAGATTTTTATTAATATCTTCAGAAGCTGAGCTTAAAACTATAGAGCAAAAATCAGCAACAGCAGTTGAATCAACTATAAAAGGTCTTTTCATCGATATCGAAAAAATTGAAGAAACAAAATGCGAAAGATGTTGGCACCGCAGTTCTAGTGTAGGCGAGAATGCTGAGCATCCAGATATCTGCTCGCGTTGTGTAGAAAACATCACTACAGAAGATGGAGAAACGCGTGAATTTGCTTAAATCTAAAACTAAATACTTCATCATTGCAATAGTTATTATCGCTGTTGATTTATATTCTAAGCACTATGCAAATACACATCTAAACTTTGCTCAACCTTATGAGATAACTAGTTTTTTCAATCTAACACTTCTATACAATCATGGAGCAGCATTTAGTTTTTTAAGCAATGATCAGACTTCATGGCAACTAATCATGTTTGCTTGCATTTCATTGATTGCAGCAATTGTTTTGATTGTAATGATTATCCGCCAACCAACAACTGCCAAGCTAAACCTTATATCATTCTCAATGATTTTAGGTGGTGCCTTAGGGAATTTTTATGACCGAGCATTTAGAGGTTTTGTGATAGATTTCTTAGATTTTCACATCGCTGATTATCATTGGCCTGCCTTTAATGTTGCAGATTCTGCTATTACTTGTGGGGTGATATTGCTAATTTTAGCTTCCTTCTTTACGAAGAAGTCTTAGCATCATTATCTGCATTTTTCTTTACAGTCTCCTCAGATATTTCATCTTCTTTAGGGACTTGCCCCTTAGTACTTTCTAAACTTTTCTTATAGCCCTCATAAAGCTTATGTGCTAAGAATTTATTGCTACCATAAACTACACTATATTTAGTTTGGTTCATACGAGAGTCTTGTTCCATTGCAATAGCTATATACTTCATGTCAGGCATAGGCTTATTAACTTCCGCAATAATTGTAGCTGTCATAGGAAGCTTTTCGCTCACCTTAACTGTAAAACTGTTATTTTTTAAGTACTCCACAAGTTTAGTATATCTCTCATCAAAATTATCACCATCAAGAGTCAACTTCTGATCAGGTTGATTTGCAACTAGAAATCTCATACCTTCGATAGTATTAGTATCTTTTGAGTATACTTCTTTTGTAATATTTTGATTTCGAGTTAGTTTTTTATAATGATAAATATCATCTTCAACACTCTCTTTAGCTGCACATGAACAAATAAGACTAGCGATTAACATATACCCAAATATTTTTTTCAACATAATTCCTCCTAACAACGATAATAATCTTTAGATACCTGCATCTAAAATCTACCAACATTATATTGCTTTATAAGCATATATAAAATAGCTATATAGTAAATCCTTTATTTATAAGAAAAAAACAGTAAAATATTGCAAGAGATTTATAAAAAGTAAATAACATGATAAAAACCGCTAGTAGTAAACGCTGGGTTGAAGAACATAGCTCTGATTTTTATGTTGCGCAGGCAACTAAGCTAGGTTATCGAAGTAGAGCAAGTTTTAAAATCATAGAGATTCAAGATAAATACAAAATATTTAAAAAAGGTATGTTTATCATAGATCTTGGTGCTGCTCCTGGTGGCTGGTCACAACAGATAGTCAAATACATTGGAGACAATGGCAAGCTCATAGCATTAGACTTGCTAGATATGCCTCCCATAGCTGGGGCTGACTTTATCCAAGGTGACTTCTCTAGTGACGAGACTTACAAGCAACTTAACAAACTAGTCAACTATAACAAGATCGATTCTATAGTAAGTGATATGGCTCCAAACATGAGTGGTAATAAAACATCTGATCAAGCTAAATCCATACATCTACTAGAGCTAGCTTTAGATTTTGCTAAAGAAAATTTAATAACTGGAGGCTCATTTGTCACTAAGCTTTTCCAAGGGCAAGGTAGTGATGAGTATATAAAATTAGTAAAAGAAAATTTCACCAAAGTAACTCAATTTAAGCCAAAATCATCTCGCCCAAGATCAAGAGAGATTTATGTGGTTGCTCAAGAATTTAAGGGGTAGTTTTAAACTTAGTCTAATTCCTTAACATGCGTTTTACCATAATCTCCCAACATAGCTTTTACTTTTGGCAATATAAAAACAACAGGTAATGCTAAAAGAATCACTATAGCAAAAAATACCGTATACCCTACCGAACTTTCAATCGCCCCACTAATCATCACAGGAATCATTCGTCCTAAAAGCAATACTCCTGAAATAAAAGCATAATGTGCTGTCTTATATGGGCTATCTTGAACCATAAAATATCCAAAAAGAAGAGCTGCTGTTAATCCCAAACTAAAGCAAAATTGTTCAATGAAAATACAGCCTATCACAACAAAATGATTATCCATCTGAAAATACGCTAATATTATATATAAAAAATGCGGTAAATTTACCAATATAAACATCATATATATAATGCGACCAAACCCCTTACGGTGGAGATATAATATCCACGGTAATACCCCTAAAAATAATAGCATTTAGAAGTGTACAAAAATATACTAATAAATGAGAGAGGTATTACAAATGAAACAAAAAACGATATACAGATAGTCAAATAGTAAATATTTTAAAGGAATCAGAGAGCGGCATTATCGTATCTGATTTGTGTCGCAAATATGATATAAGTAGCTCAACATTTTATAAATGGCGTGAGAAATACAGTGGTATGGATGTTTCAATGCTAA
>JAYQIE010000010.1:0-10508 GCA_038141505.1 Francisella sp.
TTATTTGTATCATATTCCTCTATATTTGAAATTACTGTACCTATAACCTCATTACTCTTATCTTTATCTTTTAATCTAGAAATATCTCTTAGTATGTAGCCCAAAACTACAATCTAAAATTTTAAGTAATGTTTTCTTTATTTGTGTTTTTTGATCTTCTTCACTTATATTACCTAAACTATAATCCTCTGGCTTATCAATATTAAGGATTTTTTTAATTCCATATTATCCTCTTTAATAATCTTATCTAAAGATGTAATAATTTTAACAGATAAATCTGGAGCTGACTTTAAGATCACAGTAGATAGTACCAATATTAGTAACTCACAATAATCATTGACCTTTTGTTTACCTTCTAGGATAGAATATAATGTTATATATTTTATTATTTCATCCATATCTCTCAAAGAATAATCAAGATTCTCTATTACTTCCGTAATAATTGAATAAATAGCTCTAGTTATATTGGCTTGGAGTGATTTATTGGTATCATCTATTTTTTCAACTAGCTTACTATCAATCAAACTATTTGAATTTAACTTTTCTAATATATATTCTGCTGGAGTTATATCACTTGTATTTTTTAAGTTTGGTAAGCCCATATTAAGCTTAAAAAACTTATTTAAATAATTTTCATCGGAGCCATAACCATACCTATGATGAATAACCTTCTCTAGCTGACTCCTATTTATCATAAAAATAAACATTAGGTTTTTCTTATCAAAAAAATGTTTTACTGCCTCAAGAAACATTATTGTAAACTCTGGTCTACACCTATCTAATTCATCGACAATAACAACATACTTTTTTTGTAACCCATCTAAAAGAGAAGACATAGATTCGATAGATTCGATCTGCTTTTGATCTTCAGTTTTTTTTCTTTAAACTTTGAAAGATCAACTAAGCCTAATGATTTAGCATATAGCAATTTATTTACATATGAGGCTCCCATTTTTAATGAAGCTAACATAAACTCGTTAATTTTATCACTAAACTTACCTTCTTTGATGTCTTTTAATGATGAGAAAATAGCCACAAAAGGGTCTTTTATATAATCACATTTAAAAGCATCTAAACGCAATATTTCATAAGACTTATCGCCTTTGAAATTCTTTTCAATCATTTCACATAAAACAGTTTTACCACTCCCCCATTTTCCATCTATAGCTAACGGGAAAAATTCTTCTGATTTTTCTGCTTTTATAATTTTATCTAACTGATCAATATACTGATCTCTACTTATAAAAAACTCTTCTTTCATTTATATATTCCCACATTATTCAAAACTCCACAAACCTCTTCAGCAATCCTACTCGGCAAAACTCCAATCAAACCACCAAGTTTTTTAACTAGATTATCACCAGCCTTACCATGTACATATACTGCTAACCTACTAGCTGAAAAAGTGTCTAATCCTTGAGCTAAGAATGCTCCAATAATCCCAGACAGTACATCGCCTTGCCCTGCTACTGCCATACCTTGATTACCTGTGGTATTTATATAAATGACATCATCTTTGCAAATTAGGCTACCAGCTCCTTTTAGTACTACCGTAGCATTATATTTTTTAGCTAACTTCCTTACCGCTTCAAACCTATCATCTTGAATTTTTTGTGTACTATAATCAAGTAGTCTAGCCGCTTCTGCTGGATGTGGAGTTATTATTTTATTTTGTAATTGAATAAACTTTTCTCTGACCTGCTGATTTGTTGCAATTATATTTAACGCATCTGCATCAAATATAGCGGGTTGATTTAGATTATCAATTATTTGCTCTAAAACTTGTTGAGACTTCTGCGTAGTGTCAAAACCAACGCCTACTACTAAGGCTGAAAATGTATTTATATTTTTAAGAGTAAGATCTAACTGCTTAGTCATAAGCTCAGCAATAGCAATATCTGCATGAAAATCTTTATCTAAAGATACCATCGAAACTTTACCACAACCACTATACAGCGAACTTTTACCAGCTAATTGCAATGCACCATTCATACCAACATTGCCACCAATTATTGTTAAATTGCCATAGTTGCCTTTATTGGTATTTTTCTTCTTACGCAAAATATTATCTAGATTTATATCTTCTATAGTATTTTTATAGACTTGGTAATTAGGCTGGCTAAGTTTGATATTCTCAGTACTTATAAGCCCTGCAACTGAAACTTTACCAGCATAATCTAGACCTTCTCCAGTATGCAAACCTTGTTTATCGGCTAAAAATGTAATGGTCTCATCAGCATATATAGACTCACCATAAACTTTACCTGTAAATGCACCTAAGCCACTTGGCACATCTATAGCTAGTGTATATTTAGAATTTTGATTTATGTTTTTTACAAGCTCTAAAACATCTCCTTTCAAGTCTCTATCAAGACCTATACCAAATATACCATCTATAATCACATCATAAGTATTGATATTTGGTAGTTTCTCCAAAGGATTTTTTAGTTTAGCAAACTCACTATAGTAGCTTTGATTTTCTTGATTGCTTTTTTGAAAAAACTCTATAAACATCAATATCGTAGCCCCTATTATAAAGCTTAATAGCTGCCGCAATACCATCACTACCATTATTGCCAGATCCAGCTACTACTAAGATTTTAGTATACTTATCAAATTTATCACAAATGAGTTTCTACAATTTCATCAGAAGCATTTTCAATAAGATTTAAATCTTGAGAAATAGCGTACTCTTCAATTTCACGATGTTGTGTTTTAGAAAGGAATTTCATAGATTTAGAAACCAAATAATTAAGTTTATTAACTATAATAGAATAAAACCATACGGATATCTATTAGTTTACAAACTTACCTCTTTCTAAAAAACTAGCGACTTTGCTAAGCGTCTCTTTATCATGATGAATCTTGCTATGATTATTAGCCAAAATGATTCTGTCATCACTGTTTATAGCAAAAGCAGATGCCACTTCAACTAAATTATCGTGCTCTTTATTTAAAAAGCATAGTCTAGATAAAAGATTATATTTTGAATACTTATTACCAGCTATTAAGCCTTACGGAAATTTAGCTGATACGCTATTACAAGCTTCAAGATATTTATCCGTTACAATAAGATCTTTATTAGGCTTTAATATCCGAGAATAAAAAGGAATCCTATTACCCAAATTTGCTACTACAGAACCTGCAAATGGCGTAGCAATAAATACGCATTTATCAATATTTTCAAGCTGTAGTTTATGTATAGCTCTACAAGTTATTATGCCTCCCATACTATGGGCTATGAACGAGATAGTTTTTTGTCTTTGGAATATTTTCTATAACTTCACAAAGCTTACTAACTGCAACATCCATGCTTACAAAAGTGGTAGGTAAATTTACAGATATAACTTCTGCATAATCGTGCTCGAAAAAACTCGCTAAACTACACATATCTTTACTATTTTTAATAAATCCATGCACCAAAACTAAAACTTTATCTGTTTTCATCTATTTATAAATATTCCAACTTTATTTATGGGCAGTCCCTAAAATGTAAACCCAAAGCCTTTTACGCCATCTTTCAAAACTATATTAGGAGTATCAAAATAAACAGAATCACCATGATAAGAGCTATCTACCCAATCTAAGAAGTCTAAATCTGCCATTATGATATTTTCAGCCAAAGCAAAACTAGTCGCTGCTACCATACCTATCGGAGCTTCTGCCATACAGCCTATCATACAGGGAAGACCTGCTTCATCTGCTAGAGCTTTAATTTTCTTAGCTTCAAGTATACCGCCAGTTTTTGCAAGTTTGATATTGAGCATATTACAAGCTTTCTCATCAATTAACCTTTCAGCATCAGCCACACTAAATACTGCTTCATCTACAAGGATTGGGATATTGCTAAATTGAGTTATATTTTTCATACCTTTTACATCATAACTTTTGACTGGTTGTTCAACTAGCTCAGTATTGATATTGTACTTATTAAGCTCTTCGATAAATTGTCTAGCCTGCATCTCAGTCCAGCCTTGATTTGCATCAAAGCGAAACTTGGTTGCTGTTGAAAATTCTTTTCTATATGTTTTAAAAGCTCTATATCTCTTGTGAAATCTGCACCTGTTTTGACCTTTATAGCATTAAAACCAAGCTCTACACCATCACGAATATTTGTAATAGTATCTTTAATCGAGCCACAACTTATTGAAACATCAGTTTCAAGCACATTAGTTTTAGCACCAAGATATTTTGCTACAGAAGTTCCCTGCTGTTTCGCGAGTAAATCATGAAATGCTAAATCTACTGCCATCTTTGCACCGGTATTGAACGATGCTCGACTAAAAGCTAGCTTGAGTAATTGCTCATAATCAGCTAAATAAGAACCTTTTATAACCGGAGCAAATAGCTCATTTATTATAACCCATCCCAGCAATAGTGTCTCCAGTAATTGCAGTAGTTGCCGGTGCAGCTCCAACGCCGACTGTACCATTATCAAGTGTTAGTTTGATGATGATAGTATCTATATGATTTGTACTACGTGCACAGCAGTTGTAAATGTTCTTTTTAGAGGTATTTTTATAATAGATGTTTCGATATTTATGATTTTATTCATATTGCAAATCCTGAAAGTATCTTAGCGACAATAAGTCCGCCTTGTGTGCCAATTAAAAAATCTAATAACGACATAACCACAGCTATAGATACTAAGTTACGAGTATAAGCACTTGCTAGTATAGGGAGCTCCGGCAATTCCGCCGATATTTGCCAATGATGCAATTGAGCATATAGCTAAAATTTAGTCTAAATATCTTGGCCAATATCACCATAATAATTATAGTGTGAATTACTAGCACTAAAAGCCCACAAGCTATATATATAGGTGCATTACTGAAGCCTGTAAATGAAGATCCGGATGCAATTAAAGCTACTAAGAAATATAAGAATATACTCGCCATAATACTATCGCTTCTTATTTTAGCAATAGGTGTCATCGCTACTACAAAAAACCAAATAATGTAACTAATAAAATTGTCCATGTTCCACTTGATATCATCGTAGTTTCAGGTAATACGATGAGAGTATTTTAGCTATATCTGTTGCCGTGAATGCTAAAGCTAATAATAAAAATATTCCAACAAAATCTATTTCTTTTTTAATCTTATAAGGATCATCTAGGTTTATTCTATCAAAATGCTCTTCAATAGGGCTTGCTTTAACCCACTTATCAAACATACCTGCCCTTGAGATTAATGCAAATAAGAACGCAAAACCATATAGTGTAGCTAATAGAATCTGTAAGTAATATATACCCCATTTGATTGTCTGGAGTTTGTAGTGCTTGCTTAACTGCAAGCGTATTACCTGTGCCACCCATCCAACTTGCTGATAGTGCTGAAAACCCTTTCCATGCATCAGGAGCTATATATCTTCCCCATTACAATATACATTATAGTAAAGGCTATCATTATGCTAATGCTTGCACCAAAAAATGCTATGAGTAACTTTCGACCTAGTTTAAAGACCATACGAATATCACAACGAATAAGCATCAAAAATAGCATGATTGGTAGTATCAAACTTCTAAGTTTGTCTTAGTTTGCTTAATCTCAACTGCTGTAGTATCCCACAAACCAAATATCGACAACAGTACAATAACAAAGTAAATAATAACTATAGCGGGTAAGTACTCAAATATTTTAAGTTTTGATCTATTTGTCAGATAAACTATAGAACTACAAATTAGTAGTAATGATGAAATGTAAGTTAGGAGAGGTTGATATCATGTTAATCTCAATATATTAAACTAGTGTTATTATATACCTAAATGTTTATAAATTTTAGTCTTTTAGAAAATTATCTATATCAGGAATTAGCTCTTTCAGGGATAGTTTTAGGTGCATATCTCTACAGTTTCACCATCTTTACAAACAAGAAAACTTTGTAAAATTCCATTTAATTCTCTCTGTACCTAAGATAATTTTGCATGCTCTTTTAGATAAGTAAATAATGGCTCAGCATCTTTACCATTTACTTTAGTCTTTTTCATAATAGGAAATGTAATACCAAACTGTGTCTCACAGAAGTTTTTTATCTCACCATCTTCAGCCGGTTCTGTCCGCCAAATGAATTACATGGAAATGCAATTACCCCTAAATCAGGATATAACTCGTGTAAATGTTGGAGTCCTCTATATTGTTTTGTGAAGCCACATTTGCTTGCTACATTAACTATTAGTAGAACTTATTTTTTGGTAAATAAAATTCTGTGCCATCATTAGCTGTTAGTTTAAAAATCATAAATACTGCTCATAATATTTCCTTTTTATTTTAAAAACTTTGTTCTGCTGTTTGTAAATCAGAAGTATTCAATATACCGAATATCTTATCCACCAATTGTGGGGATACATCATACTGCACTGCAAATGAGGTATAAGGTTTTTTTTAGTTTTTCATCATTAAACGGATCATAAGTTGCTAGTTTATGTTTTTTCTCAAACTTAAACATCTGCTTTCTTATAGCTTTTCTTTCAGCTATCACTTCACCAGCTCTTGATCTGCATTTGTGAGCTTCATTTATAGTTTTCCATAGATGGTTGACCAGTAGTATTGCTACTTGCCATAGCAAATAAACTACTACAACACACTAGCCCAGTAAGAGCTAAACCTAACTGTTTTTTCATAGGAATAAATTATATTTTTAAATGTTTTGTATACTATAATCTTTTAAAAGTAATTTTTAAAGCCTAATACCAATCCTAATGTGAATTACTTCATTCTCATTTTGTATTTCACATCTAAATTAAGCGTTAACTCATTCGTGATAATTATACCAATGCCTATTGGGATTGGTATAATAGACTTGTTATTAGCAAATATGAATATATATGTTTTTTAAGAAAAATAATCTCGATGAAGATGCTCTATCTATGACATCATCAAACCAAAAATCTGGAAACTATTTAATTGGCTGGTATTCTGCTCATTTAGTTTGATACTTTGCTCTTACCTTAATGCGGCTCTATTTCTTAGTGCATTGATATTTAGCTTGCTCATCGCTTTGGCAATTAAACTATACCTTATGAATCGCCTTCCACCTACTGATTTTAGAGTATACATCCTCATATTTCTTTTAGTCTTTATAGTTTGTGAATATCATCATCTTGAAATTGTTTTTTACAAATCATTTAGCATATCAAAGCTTAACTATAACAATATACTCTTTAATCCAGGAATTTTTATAGGTGCATTATGCAATATTATTTTTACTACAAAAATACATGTAGCTCCAACTCTATTTTTCAGTGAAGATTTCATTATGTGGGCAAGTTCATATATAGGTGGCTCTGAAGCTAAAGCGTTATTAAAAATTGATGGTGTTTTTTTGGTTTATTTGGCTATATTGTACCTGTAATTATCAACATGATTTATGCCATGCTAATAGGTGTGATAGCTGTGAGGTTGAAGCAATTATTTAGTAAAAACTCTAAAAAAAATGATGATTAATCATCAAGCATATAATGACTACCTATACTGTTTTTACGCCCTATAGCACTATCAACTGTAAGTTCAGCTAGTAAAAGAAGTTTTCTAAAACCATCACATTCATAATTGAAAATGTTTTGTTCGCAATCTTGTGTGGTTGCTTTTTTTATTGTATTTAATAACTCTTTTGCTTTTTGCAATTTTTTCTTATTTCTAACTACGCCAATATAATCACATAATTTGTCTTACTTGGTTAGTATAATGATTAAAATCAATTTCATTTTTAACCACTGTAAATGTTTTAGAAATATTTTTTTCTATATTTAATTTACTGGTCTTATTTAAGATAATATCTTTGCTTGAAGCAAGCCCATACACTATACATTCTAACAATGAATTACTTGCTAAGCGATTAGAACCATGTAAGCCCGTACAAGAAACCTCGCCTACTGCATAGAGATTTTTTATGCTAGTTTGAGAATTGCCATCTACCTTGATACCACCACAACTATAGTGAGCTGCTGGTGAAATTGGAATTCCATCCTTACTTGGGTCTATGTTATTTTTAGAAGCTTGTGATAAATATAAGGAAAGGCATTTTCCCACTGACTAACATTTAGATGAGTAGCATTTAAGTAAATATCATGACCTTTTTGCATATTTAGGTATATTTGCCTAGCTACAATATCTCTAGGAGCTAAGTCGCGTTGAGGATGGATGTCCTCATAATCCTTTGCCATTATATCGCTCTAAAACTGCCCCACTACCTCTGATAGCTTCAGATATTAATAATGGTCGATTATCATCGCAAAAAAAGCAAGTTGGATGAAACTGCGTAAATTCAAGATTTTCTAGCTCACAACCTGCCTCATAAGCCATTGCCATAATGTCGCCTCTACCAGCTGTTGCACTTGTCACATATTTATATATTCCAGATGCTCCACCGCTAGCTAAGATTACATTACTTGCTTCAAAAGCATCGACTTGCCGAGTATCATGATTGTAAGCATATAAACCATTACAGTAGTTAGAATTAGTTATTAGCTCAAAAGCACTATAATTATTTAGAATGGTTATATTACTATTCTCAGATGCAGTCTTATATAGACTAGAAAGGATTGCTTTACCAGTATAGTCTTTGATATGTAGAATTCTGTGTTTTGAATGTCCACCTTCTAAATGTAGGCTGTATTCACCATCACTAGTTCTATCAAATACCACTCCATGTTGCTCTAACCACTCTATAGCTTTTGGTGAATTTGATACAACCTTGTAGATACTCTCTAAATCGGCAACATTTCCGCTTGCTAGATTAGTATCATTTACATGTAAATCAATAGAATCATCTTCCGATACAATCGCAGCTATGCCACCTTGAGCATAAAAGCTCGCCGTCTTGACCAATTTTGTTTATCCAACACTGCAACCTTAAAGCCATGCTCAGCAAGCTCTAAAGCACTTACAATGCCAGCTAAACCCCCACCAATTATTACTGTATCATATTTGTTTATAATCATCGATTAGATCTTAATTTGCATAGATAAATCTATAGCTTTTATATGCTTTGTAATAGCCCCAACAGATACAAAATCCACACCTGTATTTGCTATTTCTATAATTGTAGTTTCATCAACATTACCTGAAACCTCTAGCAAAAGTTTACCTTTTAAAGTTTCACAGCTTTTTTTGTATCTTCTAAGCTAAAGTTATCAAGCATTACAATATCTGCTTTTGCATCGATTGCTTGGTTTAGTTCATCAAGATTTGTAACTTCGACTTCGACCATCTTATCTCTTGCTATTTGATTAGCTGTTGTAACTGCTTTTTGAATACCACCCGCCGAGCGAATATGATTTTCCTTAATCAAAAAAGCATCAAACAATCCTATACGATGATTATAGCCACCGCTACATTTTACAGCATATTTTTGAGCCATACGCAAAGATGGGATAGTTTTGCGAGTATCTAAAAGCTTGGTATTACTATTGCTTATCAAACTAGCTAAATAGTGTGTAGCTGTAGCTGTAGCCGATAGTGTTTGGATAAAATTAAGCATAATTCTTTCAGCTGTAAGTATCGAGCGAGCATTACCATTTAAACTAAATATTTTTTCATTCGCTTTTATGCTATCACCATCTTTATAGTGCCAGTTTATTTTGATTTGACTGTCAATCTGAGCGATAACTTCATTAGCAAAATCACAACCACATAAAATCATATCTTCACGCGTTATACAGTAAGCTTGAGTATCAACATCATCAACAAGCAAAGCTGTTATATCTTGACCATTTTCATGATTACGAACATCTTCTTTTATAGCTAAGACTACAAGTTCTGAAATATACGGTTTTGGTAAGCTTGTGATTTGATTTTCATTTTTAACATTAGAAATTTATCATCCTGTTTAAAGGTATAGCTGCTTTTTCGCGTGTGATTTTATCAACTAAAACTTCATTAGTTTTATCTAGTAAGCAATCTCTTAGGTTTTTGAGCTGATTTAGCTTCATCCATGGACATTTTGCACATGATTGACAAGTAGCACCTCGTCCTGCTGTTGGTGCTGGGATAAAATCTTTTTTCGGCGATAGTTGTTTCATCTTATAAAACACGCCTATATCTGTAGCTACAATAAACTTATCATTTTCCATAGTTTGACTAGCTTCTATAAGCTGAGATGTTGAGCCTACAGCATCCGCTCTTTTGATAACCTCAGTAGGTGACTCAGGATGTACTAAAACTGCAGCTTCTGGATACTTAATTATAAGGTCATCTAGTGCTTGAGCCTTAAATTCTTCATGGACAATGCAGCTACCATTGAAAAGTACCATATCAGCACCAGATTGCTTTTGTATCCAATCACCTAAATATTTATCCGGTCCCCAAATGATCTTCTTACTCTGCTTGCAGAGCAGAACATATTTCCAAAGCATTTGATGATGTAACAGTCCAATCAGCTAGAGCTTTTATCTCGGCAGAAGTATTTACATAAATCACAAACCTCTCTATCAGGGTATTGATCTATAAACTTTTTAAATTCGCCATTGTTACAACTTAGATCTAATGAGCATTCTGCTGATAAGGTAG
>JAYQIE010000011.1:0-5345 GCA_038141505.1 Francisella sp.
TTCCAGATACTGAGGTTCAGTTATGTATTGTCCATCAAATACGCAACAGTCTTAAATATGTAGGCTCTAATAATCAGAAACAATTTGCTAAAGATTTAAAAGCTGTCTATCAAGCATTTACTAAAGAAGAGGTTGAAATAGAGCTAGATAAGCTTGAAGATAAATGGGGTAAAAAGTATCCGATAGTCTTCGAATCATGGAGAAATAAGTGGGATAATTTGTCTAACTATTTTAAATATGCTGACCCAATCAGACGAGTCATTTATACAACTAATATTATTGAATCTGTCCACCGTCAATTTGAAACTTTGACTAAGACTAAAGGAGCTTTCCCAAATGATAATAGTTTGTTGAAATTGCTTTATGTTGGAATTTTAAATGCTGAAAAAAAGTGGACTATGCCAATCCGTAATTGGAGTCTGACTATTTCTCAGCTAAATATTCACTTTAAGGAGAGATTGAAAGATGCTTTAGGTTTGGTATAATTAGTAGGGTAAATTAGAAGTGACACAGAATTTATGACACTCCCTCTGCTTCTATGGGTTTTCCAGTATATGTTATACGACATATATTACCACAAGAAGCGATTGAGAAATTTCAGTTGGAGATTACATTAGGTGAACACTTACTTTAAAATAGTTCATGTTCAATTAATCACTTACCTAACACTTAGGTAAAAAGTCACCCCAACTTGCCCTTGATACTTACCACCCTTATCTGCATAAGAAGTTTCACAAGCTTCATCAGATTGGAAAAATAGCATTTGAGCAACACCTTCATTTGCATAAATCTTTGCTGGAAGTGGTGTAGTGTTTGAAAATTCTAAAGTTACATAGCCTTCCCACTCAGGTTCTAGTGGTGTTACATTTACGATTATGCCACATCTAGCATAAGTAGATTTGCCTAGACAAACTACTAGAGTATCTCTTGGGATTTTAAATTTTTCAACAGTTCGAGCTAATGCAAAAGAGTTTGGTGGGATAATACAAACATCGCCTTTAAAATCTACAAAGTTTTTATCATCAAAGTTTTTAGGATCTACAATTGTTGAATTAATATTTGTAAATATTTTAAACTCATCAGCACAACGCACATCATAACCATAGCTAGAAGTTCCATAAGAAACTATCTTTTCGCCATTAACTTGCTTAATCTGCCCTGCTTCAAAAAGGTTCTATCATATTGTGACCTTCTGACATTCTTTTAATCCACTTATCTGCTTTTATTGCCATTTTATACTCTCTTTAGTTGTATTTATTTAGTTTTCTAATTTCACACCGATAGAATCTAAGCTGCTAGCCTTTGGTAATTTCTCGATTTCATTTAACAAATTCCCAGCTACACTCACATAACTATCACTAATAGTATCACTTTTTCTAAGCTTACATAAGGTTTGCCATTATCTGAATTCTCTCGAATACTTTTATGTAGAGGCAGATTACCTAAAAACTCAATATCATTTTACCACAAAGTAAATGAGCACCATCTTCACCAAATATATGCTCGCTATTGCCACATTTTGGGCATATATAGTAGCTCATATTTTCTACTACACCTAGTGTTTTGATTTTAACTTTTTCAAACATTGCAACTGCTCTTCTAGCATCTATAAGAGATAAATCTTGCGGAGTAGTCACAATCACAGCACCTGTAACAGGCATTTTTTTGAAATTGTAAGTTGGATATCTCCAGTCCCTGGTGGTAAATCTAAAAATAGATAGTCAAGCTCACCCCAGTCGGTATCATTCAAGAGTTGCATCAACGCTCTTGACACAATCGGACCTCGCCAAATTACAGCAGATTCAGGATCAATTAGGTTACCAATAGAAATTATCTTAACACCGTAACGCTCTAGTGGAATGATTTTCTTTTGTCTGTAGTTTCTGGGTTATCTTTAAGATTAAATAAAGTTGGCTGACTTGGTCCATAGATATCTGCATCTAGCACTCCTACTTTAGCACCCATTCTTGCAAATGAAACAGCCAAATTAGATGTAACGGTAGATTTACCTACACCACCTTTTCCAGAAGCTACTAATATTATATTTTTAATATTAGGGATTAGTTTCTGCCCTTCTTGGACTTTTCTTTTTATAGTGTTTTCTATTTTTATCATATATCTAGCTGTACACTAACTTAGGTGTTTTTGTGATTAAAGATAATTATACTTTATTAACTATTTTTATAAAAAGATTGTTTTTTGTCAGTATGATACAATTTAGCAATTCATTATCAAATGAAAATATATAAATGGAAAACTTCTTACTAAATTTACTTTATATACTCGAAGCCAATATTATATTATTTGTATGTCAGCTATTTACAATCATTGTTGTATTAAAGCTAATAGTTGATAAAAAATCAGCATCAAATATCCTAGCTTGGCTTTTAGCAATACTATTTATACTGTATATCGCGATTCCTTTTTTCTTCATATTTCAACGCAAAGATAAGCGTAAATTTTGGCAAAAGAAGAGATGAGCATACGCGAATATCCTACAGAGCATATTTGTATAGAAGAAAATCTGATTTGCAGAGATTTACCAACTAATGTTATTAATGTGTTTTCTAGCTTAGAGCTACCTACTCTTACAACAAGAAACTCTTTTGAAATATATACAAATGGGGTTGATTCATTCAATGCCTTTATTACGGCAATAAATTCAGCAAAAGAAAATATATATTCAGACTTATGTGTTCAAAGATGACACTACATCCAAACTTGTAATGCAGGCTCTTGAAAAAAAAAGCTTCTGAAGGTGTCGAAATCAAGATGCTTATAGATTCATTAGGATCTTTTTATGTATATAGACATAATAAAAGAATATTTAGAAACTTGCGAAAACTCGGTGCTGAGATTGTATTTTCATGCCCTTAATGTCAAATCCTTTGCGTAATTAATATAAACTACCGAAACCATCGTAAAATTTATATAATTGATAATGCTACTGCTTTTAGTGGAGGTATGAATATAGGTGATGAATATATGTCACCATTTGAACATGAAGGAATGTGGGAGGATCTACTCTTTAAAGTTCAAGGAGAATCTATTGCGTATTATCTAAAGTTTTTTGTTCAGATTGGCGCTTTGCAACCAGCCAACAACTTAAGTTTGAAGTAAAGAATATCGTAAATGAAGAAACATTTATCCAAGTGATTCCATCTGGTCCAGATATGCAAAAAGACCAACTTTATAGTGGACTCATAACTGCTATAAATTCTGCGAAAGATAAAATATGGGTTATCACCCCCTACCTTATTCCATCTGCTGATTTATTCCAATCAATAATACTAGCTAAACGCAGAGGAGTAGATGTAAAAGTTATAACTCCTAGAAACTCTAACCATAAAATTGTTGATAGAGCTAGAGCAAGCTATATTCGTGATTTGCTTGATTGTGATGTCGATGTATATTTCACAAGAAGGGATGATTCATGCTAAAGCTGTCCTTGTAGATGATAACTTAGCTATGATTGGTTCTGTAAATTTAGATAATAGAAGTTTATTTTTAAACTATGAAATTGCGACATTTGTATATAGCGTTAAGCAGGTTGATAAACTATATAGTTGGGCTAAAATCATATTAAACGCATCATCAAAAGATAGTTATCACCTAACTAATAAACGCTCTAGTCTATTCGCTGAGAGTATCTTGAAAATATTGACTCCATTGATGTAAAAACTTGTTCAATCCAGAAAAGTCGAAGTAAACTCGCCCCTACAGAGATTCCGGATCGGCGTCCGGAGATTCGGTGTATTTTAAACTAAACCCTTTGCTCAATCGCAAATTTTTCTTTTAGAGCTTCTAATACTTTATCAGTACTTTCTACAATAATTTCATCAGCAAGTGTGTCATTATTGTCTTGGAAAAGCATGCTTAAAGCTAAACTCTTTTTAGAAGCATCTTTATCTTGATACACATCAAAAATATTTACATCTTTAAGAATGTTTATATTTAGCTCATTTATAGATTTGATAATATCTCCAGCTAAAACTTCTTTTTCCACTAGAAATGATATATCTCTACTAACAGATGGATACTTAGAAACTTTTGCAAAACTTGGGATTTGTTTCTTAACTAACACACTTAAATCTAGCTCAAAACTACAGGAGCTTTTGCTTTTATTTGGAATGTCTTTAGTACTGTTGGATGAATCACACCAATCACACCAATCTTTTGACCTGCTGATAATATATAAGCTGATTGACCTGGATGTAGCCATTTCACATCATCACAAACTTCAAAACTTAAATCTGCAACATCCGCATAAAGCTTCAATATCTGACTTAACATCAAAGAAATCAGTCTTTTTAGTATTTGACCAGTTAGGATTTAAAGTTCGCCAAACGCAAGACCTGCTATTTTTTATTATACTCTGAATATTTAGAGTTACTTTTATCTGTTATAAACCCATCAACGCTATCAACAACATCAAACTTTCTTTTGTCGCTATCGGTTGTAAAGCTAAAACAGCACCTCTTCAAACAATCTTACTCGTGATTGTTGACGAGCTGTATTTGCTTTAAATGAATTAAGCAATCCAGGTATTAGTGATTGTCTCATTACAGATAAATCTTGAGATATAGGGTTTTTGATAGCTATGCCTTTCTTCAAAGAAAAAAACTCATCAAACTTTGGATCAATAAAACTATAGTTAATCGCTTCATGATAACCTCTATCAACAAGACGACTTTCTAAAGTTGTCATAGATTGATTTGTTTTCTGGAGATATTTATCTTAGTAGCTTTATAGCTTGGCATAGTTTCTGGTAAGTTTGAATAACCATATACACGAGCTACTTCTTCAATAAGATCTTCAGGAATCTCCATATCAAAACGATAAGATGGAGCTACTACACTTAGACAACATTCATCAGTCTTTGTAACTTCCATGTGAAGATTTTTAAGTACTTGCGATACATACTCAATATCAAAATCTGTACCTAAAACTCTATTCAGTTTTTTCACGCAAAGTTTTATATTTTTTATCATAGAATGGATCATTTTTATCTAAACCATTATCATTCCCAAAACCATGAATAGGAGCAACTTCGCCACCAGCTATTTCTGCTATTAAATTAATAGCTAAGCTCATTGCATCCTTTGATAGCAAAGGATCAACCCCTCTTTCAAACCTATGAGATGAATCAGTATGTAGGTTATATTTACGAGCTTTACCAGCAATTTTCTCTCGTACAAAAAATGCACTTTCAAGAAAATATTTGTAGTAGTTTCTGTAATAGATGAATCTAGGCCACCATCACACCAGCTATAGCTAAAGCTTTTGTCTCATCTGAGATTACTAATGTATCATTTTCTAGTTCTACTTTTGTATCATCTAGTAGA
>JAYQIE010000012.1:0-116347 GCA_038141505.1 Francisella sp.
AGGATTTTCAACAGCTTGTTTTATATTTGAAAATTGGCCCACAAGGAAATTTTTAATTTGTTCCATTTCTTTAATCCATTCATCAGTTGTTTTTAATGATAATTTTTCTTCTATTATCTTTTTTAGTTGATCCAACATTTTCACTTCTTAATGAATTAGTAGAAAATCTTTCATCAGTTGAAATCTCTTGAATTTGCAAAACATTACATAAATTTTTAAATAATTTATCATTGCCTGCAATATAATTATATAACTATCTTTTGTTTTAAAATGCCTCAAAAGGAGTAATGGAGGGATGTCTTGATCCCATTGGCTCTGGTATTTCGTTTTTTGCCAAGTATCTAGCTATTGCATTTTCTAATAGCAATTTGACAATCTAGCATTGAAACATCAATAAACGTTCCTTTACCTGTTTTTGTCTATCATATAATGCTGCGGAATTAATACCAATCGCTGTAAACAATCTTGAAGTTTATATCTCCAATTGATATTACCAACTCTCGTCGGCTCGAGTATTAGGTTGTCAGTAACACTCATTAAACCTCCCATGCCTTGCACAACCATATCATATGCTGGTAATTCTTTGAGTGGTCCAGTTTGACCAAAACCTGATGCCGATGCATAAATTAATTTTGGGTATTTCTTACTAATTTCTTTCCAACCATATCCCCATTTTTCTAATGTACCGGGTTTAAAATTTTCAACTAAGATATCTCTGCTTTTGATAAGAATCTTATCAAAATATTTCTTATCATCATCATTTAAATTTAAAGCTATACTTTCTTTGCCTCTGTTTAATGACATAAAGTAAGCAGAATAATTTTTTATAAATGGTCCAAACTTTCTTGAGTCATCACCAATTTCAGGTGCTTCAACTTTAATTACTCTTGCGCCAAGATCAGATAGTATCATTGTACAGTAGGGACCAACCAATACTCTTGTTAAATCAACTACTAATAGGTTTTTTAAAGGACCATCCATAAAATTTAATGTTATTGCTCATCAAAAAGTATCGTTCACAGATAATACATAGATATCATCTATACCTAACTCTTTGAATTTAGCAGCATTGTTCTCAAAACCTGGTAACTGGAAAGTTGAGCAAGTTGGAGTGTATGCACCTGGTAAAGCAAATACGATAACTCTTTTGTTATCAAAGATATCAGCAGTAGTTACATCTTCCCATTTGAATGGATTGTCACCACCAATGCTTTCGTCTCTTACTCTAGTTTTAAAAGTTACATTAGGTACTCTTTTAGTCATAGTATCTCCTTGGTTTGTTATTGTCGTTAGTTACAAGTATTATTGTATTATAGTTGCTTCTAATTTAAAATATATAAAACTTATAGCAACAATAAGATTCTTTTATACATGAATACCCGTACTCTTGAATATATCATTTCTGTCTATGAAACCAAAAGCTTTATTACAGCATCGGAAAAATGTTTTGTAAGTCAACCAGCTCTTAGTATGCAAATCAAAAAATTTGAAGAGTTTGTTGGGGTGCAAATATTTGAACGCAACTCAAAACAAATCATGATAACTAAAGCCGGTATTCAGATAGTTGATCAAGCTTACAAAGTACTTGATGAAGTTAATAATCTACAAAAAATAGCTAGTTTTCATAACAATGACAATAAAGTAACTATAACAATCGGTGCATTTCCTACGCTATGCCCATATATATAATGCCCAAGATATTACCACTAATCAAAAAACAAATTCCAAATATTAGCATAAGTATAGTTGAGGAAAAAACAGATATACTAGTAGAAATGCTATCTCAAGGTAAGATTGACTTGCCTACTTGCAACACCTACAGAAAATCACCAATTCACTCGTAAAAAATTATTTAATGATAAATTTTATACAGCAGTTGCAGCAACTAATGTGATTTAGCTAAAAGTAAAAGCTAAGTATAAAAGATTATAAAGCATAACCTTATGATATTAGATGAGGGTAATTGCTTACGCGATCAAACCTTAAAAGTTTGCTCTTTAGCTAACTTTAATAATAGTAATTTCAAGGGTAGTAGCTTTAGAAACTCTTCGTCAAATGGTTTCTATAGATGAAGGTATTACACTGGTTCCTGAAATTGCTTGTACTAAAGCTGATAATGTTAGATATATTGAGCTGGAAGGTAATGGCCTCTATAGAGAGATTGATTTAGTTATACGAAAGAGCTCAGTATATGGCGAATTATTTGAGCAAGTTGCAAATATTATCGCAGAAAGTTATCAATAACTTCTAGGCTATATTTTTTTCATATAAATATCTAACCTATTTGAATCATTTTAACCGAACCGTCTAGTTGAAAAGTTGGCCATTCACATGTGATACTTAAACCAGTATTACTAAATTCAAATTCCTTCCATAGTTGCGAATAATGAAAATCATCTGGTCGACGAGGGTCATTATCTCTATTTACAAGCAAAGCATATATTTTAGAGATACCTAAATTTTTAGCATTGTTAGTAGTTTGTGTATAAAGCTCTTTGGCTATGCCTTGCCCCTGATGCTCTTTATTAATAACAATATCCGCAAAATAATAAGCATTATCTAGATCTAAATCTAGATCTGGTTTATAAAAATCAGATAAGATTGACATTTTTTTATCAAAAGGTGTACTCATAGAAACTGCTATTGGCTTATCTTTCTGATCATAAGCTACAAACATATCAAGCTTATCTCCTAAGCTTTGATAACAGTCTTGATACTCATCTTCATAATCTTTCTCCATACTATAGAGGTAAGGATAACTTTTATAATTCTTTCTAAACTCAGTAAACATAACTCTATCATCATCACTAAGCCCTTTTTTATGTACTATTTTATACATGACTATAGACCTCCTTTTTTTAGATCATTGATAAAACTTTCAAGTAATAGAAAAATATCTTGCTCACTCTCCATCTGATTCAGTTTAGCCCGAAACTCTCTTGAATTAGGTACATCTTGCAGATAAAAACTAGCATGTGTACGAATCTCTCTGACAGCTACTTTTGCCGTTTTTAGCTTGATGAGTCTGCGTAAATGCTCAGCTAAGACCTCAACTCGTTCAAGTGCTGTTGGAGGTGCTATAAGTTCTCCTGTGTCAAGATAAGTAGCTATCTGGCGGAATATCCACGGATTACCACGAGAAGCACGCCCTACCATCACAGCATCTACACCTGTATGATCCATCATTGCTTTTGCACTTTGTGGGCAAAACACATCCCCGTTGCCTATAACTACAGTATTTACAGCTTTTTGACATCGCGGATTACATCCCAATTTGCCTTACCTGTATACATCTGCTCACGCGTACGCCCATGTAGAGCTATCGCACTTACACCAGCATCTTCACAAGCTTTTGCCACTTCTATAGCATTTATACTTTCACTATCCCAACCAATACGCATCTTCACGGTGATTGGTTTATCTACCCTTTTACAACTGAGCTTAGTATCTCATGGATTCTATCAACATCTTTTAGCAGAGCTGCTCCTGCTTGAAGCTTTTTAGCAATCTTTGGCATTGGGCAACCCATATTTATATCAAGAAAATCACACTCTGTATTTTCTGCGATATATTTAGTCGCTCCAACAAAACTATCTAAATCAGTACCAAATATTTGCACGCCAAGAGGTTTCTCTGAATCCTCCATATAGAGCATTTCCATGGTTTCCCAGTGTTTATCAACTACACCTTTGTTATTTACCATCTCTGTATAAATAAGCCCTGCCCCATGCTCTTTGCATATAGTACGAAATGCACTATCACAAAAGCCAGCCATCGGAGCTAGGACTACATTATTTTCTATTTCTATATCTGCTATTTTAAATGCCATACTTAGGTTTCACTTTTGTTTTGCATTATATTTTCTCCATAATCTCAAAATTCCCCTTCGCATAGTGAAGGGGTGGCAGTCGTTAGACTGACGGAGTAGTACTTTTACTCAACATCTCACGCAAATAAACAATTACACCATCTAAGTTTGCTTTCACATCCTTATCTTGTATGCGAACGACTTTTAGTCCTAAACCCTCTAAATAGCTTTGCCTAATTGCATCGTATTCTTGTTTGTCATCATGACTAGAACCATCAATTTCTATTACTACATCTATATCTGAACTATAAAAATCTACTATGTAATTACCAATAATCTTTTGTCTATCAAAATCTAGTCCAAGTAACTGTCTATTTTTTATCTTCTGCCACAAAAGTACTTCTGATAAATTACCAGCTTTTCGTAGTTCTCTAGCTCGTTGTCTTAGCTTTGGGTTATATGGTAATGTGAAGTAGTTTTTTGTGTTTCTCATGTTTTAAAACAATTCCTCTATGTTTAAACCACCCCGTCAGTCTAACGACTGCCACCCCTCCAACGGAGGGGAATTATTCTAACTTATGGTACATTCTCCTCCGTTGGAGGGTGCCGACTTGTCGGTGGGGTGGTCTTACTATTCTTGCCTTAAAGTTCCTGATTTAAAATCTTTTAGGTTCATAATATTATTTGCCTTATAAGTTTAATCAAATTTCATTCTTAAAATCATAACCACTAGCTTTTAACTCTTGCTTTAGTGTTTGTTTCCAAGCTCCATATTCATCTAATTTAGTATATACAACACCACCGATATCGCCTGGAGTTTTAATATTAGCTTTTACTAATGCACATACATTTTTCTTCCAATTTTATGCATCAAATAACCATGTTCAAAGACAACGTTTTGTCTCGCTCTATCTTTTGGAGGGACTTTAGTCTCTAATCTTCCTCGCCCTTTATCACATGGAGTACATTTATAGGAGATTTTAAATTGAAAATTGGCATATATTCATTGATAGCAATTTTGTCAAAATCATCTGGTATTGCACTACCACCACTTGCTTCTAAAAATAACTCACAAGTATTTATTATTTTTAAATATTCATTATCTATTGAAAAACAATATATTGAATCTTTTAATGCTTTTTGCAATGATTTAAGTAGTTCGATAGTGGATATCAAACTTCGACTCTCCTCGGCATTGTAATGATGATTCGTAGATATTTTATAGTTAGCAAACTCAAATAAGCTATTAAATTTATAATGTAAATAAGAAAATAAATATGTCAAATCATCGCATCGTACTTTAGCATAAAAAGGTATATATTTATTCGTATTATTTACTTCTTCATTTGGAATTTCATCACATTTATTTTTTATAAAAATCTCTACATATTCATTCATTATTCTTTTACCATTGTTTTTATAAAATATCTCAGTTTTATTCTGTTTACTTTAATTATTTTCTCTACCATGAGGCATAACAAATGGTACTTTAAATTTCACAGTTGAAACATTGGCTAACTTATTTATTTGGCTAGCCTCTCCACCGATACCTACGCCGAAAACTTTTAGTTTGCCACCAACTTCTTTTGATTCATCTTGCTCAACTGTAACAGCAACATCAAATTCAATATTATCAACCATTCTAGGAGCATCTTTTTTAGTTTCTGTCCTTATAGTCTCAATAGTAACACCTCTAAGGTAATACCCCTAAAAATAATAGCATTTAGAAGTGTACAAAAATATACTAATAAATGAGAGGTATTACAAATGAAACAAAAACGATATACAGATAGTCAAATAGTAAATATTTTAAAGGAATCAGAGAGCGGCATTATCGTATCTGATTTGTGTCGCAAATATGGTATAAGTAGCTCAACATTTTATAAATGGCGTGAGAAATACAGTGGTATGGATGTTTCAATGCTAACAAAAGTTAAAGAGCTTGAAGCCCAAAATAGTAGACTTGAACGTATGTATGCTGATTTACAGTTAGATCATGATATTTTAAAGGAAGCGATGACAAAAAAGTGGTAAAGCCATCTGAGCGAAAGAAGATGGCTTTACAGACAGTGAAAGCTAAGAAAATCAGTGTCAAAAGGAGCTGTAAAGTTTTTTGCATAAGTGAAACAGCATACTACTATAGCCCTAAAAAATAGTGATGATAATGAGTATATAGCAAATAAGTTAATTGAGCTTACACAGGCTCATCGCAACTGGGGTTTTAAGCTATGCTTTCTGCATATAAGAAATGTATTGGGTAAGAGGTTTAATCATAAACGAGTATATCGAATATATTGTGATTTGTGTTTAAACTTACGAATAAAGCCTAAAAAAAGAATTAAAAGAGATAAGCCAAAACCATTAACTGAAGCTACTAGAGCAAACCAAATATGGTCTATGGATTTTATGCACGATAATTTATCTAGTGGTAAAAAGTATAGGCTATTAAATATTATAGATGACTATAATAGAGAAGGCTTAGATTGTGAGATTGACTTTTCATTACCATCATATCGAGTTGAAAAGACTTTAAAAAGGTTAATAAATCAAAGGGGTAAGCCTATAGCAATCAGGTGTGATAATGGTCCTGAATATATAAGCAATAGCTTAAAGTTGTGGGCTAAAAGAAATAAGATACAACTATGGTATATTCAACCTGGAAACCCTCAACAAAATGGCTATGTTGAGAGATTTAATAGGACTATGAGATATGAACTATTAGAGCAAAATTTATTTGATAGTTTAGATGATATTAGGTTACAATCTACTAGGTGGTTATGGGATTACAACAACATTAGACCACATATGGCTTTAGGAGGTTTTCCTCCTAGAATGGTATCTAATAAAGCTATTTAATAAGTGTACACTTCTAAGTGACATTAAAAATGGGAGTATTACCAAATTACTTCACCAATATTTTTTACTATTGAAACAGAAGGTTCTAATCGTCAATATACATCAGAATATGTAAAAGATAAAGCGAGTTTCTTCTCTCAAATTCCCATATCCTCAAAAGAAGCTGTTAGTTTTTATACAGTCGTTACAAATAAAGAAATTGAAGATAAATCTATTGCTGACCCAAACTATCCAGCTAAAGGTTATGTAGAAGATGAAATAATGAAACTCTCTTTGAGTGATTATAGCTACTTTCTTATCCCAGTTTCTGGACTAAATCTAAATGCATACATCCAAAATATTGGGGCAAGTAACCAAGACTTTATAGCAATGTATGTTTGGGTGGGTAACAATGAAATTTTAAAAGGCTATACTCAAGGATTTATTGATGACCTATATAATGAACTTTTATATAAATACGATGCTGATATAACACAAGTTAGCAAGGATGAGCTTGAAAAGTGGGCGAATAATAGATATGGAAAAGAAAACGACTCTATCGCAAAAATTAATATATTAAACTAGTATTATGATACATCAATAGAATCTCTAGAGGCATTACCAAGTAGACTACAGCAAAGTAAGGATTCCTCCGTATTTGCTCGTACTTTTATAGATGTAATGAAAAATGTAAAGCGTATGGATAAATCAGCTTCGTTTTTAAAATCAGTGCTTAAGCTATCTAGCTATATTTTTATAATTAGTTCAAAGAAATACTTTCTAAGTGATTCAGAAGAATCTACAAATCTACCTGAAGGCAACTACTCAAGCTGTATAGACCTAGAGTTTGCTAAAGATATCCTCTCTGCTAAATGCTTAAATGTGCAGAGGAGAATACATCAAAACCAGTATAAACTACCATGATGAGTGTTTAAAGAACCAATCTCAGCTAAGTATATTTAATGATAATGGTAACTTAGAATGGTGATAAAAAAATATAAATATTTACCTAATGTAAGACAAATTATACTACAAATATACCTATTGATTTGCCCAAAATAGTCTTTGTGCATCTTGATCTGGTCTAAATTCAGTTTCTCGACTATCTATGTAGTCACCATACTGCGAGTTTATAAACTCTCTATCTGGTGGTACATAAGCTGAACCTTCTGCACGCTCTTCTTGAACCTCTGGGCCATTAAACATATTTTCACCAGCATACCGAACATACGCATTGCTCATAGCAAAACCCAACATCCCCTATCACTACCAAACTTACTTTTTTTCATAGATTATCCCTTAAAGATCTTTATTGATCTAAAGTAATTATAACCATTTTTTTATATTTATGAATAAAAATTAACAATTCAAATAGTTATTATTTGCTACAACGGTATCTATTAAATTCAATACTGAAATATCTATGCAAGAATACAGTAAAAAGTACGGCAAAAAAGCAGTTTTATTAGTCAATCTCGGCACTCTACTGGCTATGATGCTAAGTCTATTAAGAAGTATCTTAAAGAATTTCTATCTGACCCTCGAGTTATAGAAGCAAATCCTATTTTATGGAAGTTGATTTTAAATCTTATAATATTACCTATTCGCTCAAAGAAAAATGTACATACTTATGGAGCTGCATTTTGGAATAAAGAACATGATAAATCCCCACTACCTACTATATACAGAGAATCTTACTCAAGGTTTAAATGCTGAACTTGATGATTATATAGTTGATTGTGCAATGCGTTATGGTCAATAGTATTGAAAGTAAGATCAAAAGCTTTGCAAAGACAAGAGAGTGCTGCGATATCGCGATATTCCCACTCTACCCCAATACTCTGCTACAACGACAGCAACTGTCTAGGCAGTTTATCGAGTATCAAAGATAAGATGGCAACCAACCATCAAAGGTATAAACCCGTATTATGATAATCAACATCATATAAAAGCTATAAGCAATCAGATCGAAGAGCATCTGCAAAACTTAGAGTTTAAGCCTGATGTTGTGTTATTTTCATTCCATGGTCTACCAAAGGAATATTTTGCAAAGAGCGATCCTTATTATTGCCATTGCCATAAGACCTATAGATTAGTTAAAGAATCTTTTAGAGGACAAATATAAAGACATATCTTTTGAGCTATCATTCCAATCGCGTTTTGGTCTAAAAATGAAAACAAGAACCATATACTACGGTTAAGCTAGAAGAGTTTTAGCAAACAAAGGCAAAGTCGTTATTGATTGCGGGGTTTAGTGTTGATTGCCTTGAAACTCTCGAGGAATTAGCTATCACAGAAAGATACTGTACTTAAACAACGGTGGTAAAGAATTTAGTCTTATACCTTGCCAACGATTCTGCCGAACATATTCAAATGCTTAAGAAACATATCAAAGAAGAGTTGTAATGACCAATAAAAACCATATAAAGAAGTGCGTCATTCCGTCAGGCTTGACCTGTCGGAATCTCAAGAATATCTTAGCTATAAGATATTCTTACAAGCACTACCAATTCAAAAATAAAACTTGAAATATGTTTTGAGAGATCATGTTATGAGTAAAAAAACAGCAATACATTGGTTTTAGAAAAGGAAAGACTTACGCCTAACTGATAATCTTTCTTTATACCAAGCTAGTGATGCTGATGAAACTATCTCAATATACATCTCTGATGATAAAGCTGATATCGGCGGTGCAAGCAAACTTTGGCTTCATCATTCGCTAAACTCTCTAAATAAGTCTCTCTCTCAGTGACAAACTAAGTATCTATAGTGGCAATCCGTTAGGAAAATCATTAAAAAACTTTATAAAGAAAATAGCATCACAGACTTTTATTGGAATAGATGTTATGACAAATACAGTATAGCTCGCGATACCGAAATTAAAAAGTTTCTTGAAGATATAGGCATAAATGTGAAAAGCTTTAATGGTAGCCTTTTTGGTTGAACCATGGGAATGTACTAAAGATGATGGTACTCACTATAAAGTCTATACACCTTTCTACAAAGCTTTGATGAAAACAAGATCTCACAGGGCAAATATAGCTAAACCAAGTTTTAATAAACTCACAAAGCTTAATAATTCTAAAAATATTAGCGAGCTAAATCTTTTAGAGCCAAAGCTAGATTGGCAAGAAATGATAAATGACTGGCAGATTGGTGAAGAAGCTGCGATTGAAAAGCTTGAAAACTTCTTAAATGATAAGGTCGGTGATTATAAAAAGTCTCGTGATTTTATGTCAAATAATGCTACAAGCACCTTATCGCCACACCTGCATTTTGGTGAGATTTCTCTAATCAAATTTTAATACTGTATATGGTTTAGACTACATAAGTAGTGATGCTGAGCATTTCATCAAAGAATTAGTATGGCGAGATTTTTGCTATTACCAAAGCTATCACTACCCTGATTTAGCTACAAAAAACATCAATCAAAATTTGATAACTTCGCTTGGGAAAATGATGATATAAAGCTCAAAGCATGGCAACAAGGTAAAACAGGTATCCCAATTGTAGATGCTGGAATGCGTGAGCTTTGGCAGACTGGTTATATGCACAATCGTGTGAGAATGATTGTTGCAAGCTTTCTTATCAAAAACTGTCTTGTGCATTGGAAAAAAGGCGAACAATGGTTTTGATACTCTTTTTGATGCTGATTTTGCTAGTAATAATGCAAACTGGCAATGGGTAGCTGGTTGTGGTCTTGATGCTGCTCCTTACTTTAGGATATTTAACCCAGTGCTACAATCTGATAAATTTGAAGCTGCTGAGTATATCCGCAAATATGTACCAGAATTAACTAATCTATCGGATAAATTCATTTCAAAACCTTGGGAAGCTAAAACTGATATGTTAGAAGAGGCTAAAGTAGAGACTTGGAAAAGATTATCATTATGCGATTGTTGATTTGAAAACTAGTAGAGAGAAAGCCTTAGCTTTGCATAAAAGGCTTAGTTAAACTCTAACCTTATAAAATATTCGTATCTCTCACCTCTATTCAATCGCATTGGATGATTGTCATAATTACCATCAAATGCACCTACAAACTGAGGCTCAAAGCATATAGCATCAAACTTTTTAGAAGCTCTTCCACTACTTAACACTAGCTGATCAGGATAGTTTGTAGTATAAATCTGCACCGCGGGATAAGAGCTAGTAACTCTCATTTTTCTACCGCTAAAAGTATCTTTTATCTTAATAGCTCCATCAACTATATAACAATGATCGATACCACCATTACTTAAGTATTTACAATTAGTATCAAGGTTTTTGCCAATAGTACAACCATCAAAAATCATTTGCTTAGGAATATCAATAATTTCACAAGGAACTTGATTCTCATCAACATTTACAAACTGACTAGCTGGAATTTCTAAAATATGATTTTGTATTGTAGTTTTATAATCACCCGAAAGGTTATAGTAGTTATGGTTAGTCAAATTCAAAATAGTATCCTCATCAGCAATAGCATCAAAATAAATAACTACGGCATTATCTAATAGCTCATAAGTTATATAGATTTCAACATTAGCAGGAAAACCATCATCACTAGACTTTTGTAATTTTGAAAATTGTATTTTATTCTTATCAATTAATTTAAAATCAAAATGCTGGTATGAGATACTATTATCGCCACCATGAAGAGTGTTTCTACCCTTTTCATTAGCTGGGATGTTATATTTAGCATTATCTAGCACAAACTCACCATTTTTAATCCTACCGGCAACCCTACCAATACTAGCACCATAATACGAAGGATTTTTGCATATAGATTAATATCATCATACTGCAAAACTATATTTTTTAGCTTACCATTTCTATCTTTTGTTTTTAGTGAATAAACAGTCGCTCCAATATCTAAAAGCTGGAGTTCAATATTGTTATTTTTGAGAGTTATTAGATGACTATCTTTATTAGCTATTTTTAGCTTTTTGATATCCATAATATTTCCTTAGCAAAATCTAGTATATATTTAGCTATTTGATCTTTTGATTTATCATTATATTGCTTTGATTTTTGAGCTGATAATATCGTCACACTAGAGTTATCATTACCAAAAACTGCTGTAGAGTTAGCAACTATTATATTAAGGTTTTTCTTTTCTAATTTAGTTTTCGCATATTCAATTATATTTTCAGATTCAGCAGCAAACCCTATCGCAAATATATTCGGATATGCTTTTTTACAATTTGCCAATACATCAGGATTTTTTACAAATTCTAAAGTAAGATTTTCATCTCTAGTTTTTTTGATTTTATTATCAAATTTTTCTTTGATTTTATAATCTGCAACAGCTGCACAACCTATAAATATATCAGCAGTTTTTGCTTGCTTAAGCATAGCATCATTCATCTTATCAGCACTTGGCGTATCTATTATTTCTAATCTGTTATTTTGAAGGCTAAAATCTATAGATACTTTTGCTTTTAGTACAGTTACAAAAGCTCCTCTAGCTAAGAGTTCTTTTACCAAGCTCAATCCCATTTTACCAGAGCTATAATTAGATAAATATCTTACACCATCGATATCTTCGACAGTTGCTCCAATAGTGATTACAACCTTAGTATTGGCAAAATCTTGTTTGGCTTTAAACAATTCAAATAACTCTTCTGGCTCAGCCAAACGCCCTCCACCAATATCTCCACAAGCTTGTACACCTTTACTTGGATTTATAATATAAAAACCTAAACTTTCAAGTTTTGAGATATTTTCTTGAGTTAGCTTGTTTTGCCACATATTTACATTCATTGCAGGAGCTATATGCACTTTAGAATTATCATTGTTTGCAAGAATACACTGGCTTAATAAATCATCAGCTAAACCATGGGCAAATTTTGCTATCGAGTTTGCTGAAGCTGGTACTATGATTATCTTATCTGCCCAACGAGGTAAATTTATATGAGCCATACTTTGCTCGTAGTCAAACATATCTAAACTATCATCAGTATAAACTTCACAGCCCAAAGCAGTTAGAAGCTCAGGTTTAATAAACTGACAAGCCCCTTTTGTAACTACAGCTTTACATTCAATTCCATCTTTTATAAAAAGTCTAATTAGAGAGATTGTTTTATAAGCTGAAACACTACCTGTTATTCCAAATAATACTTTATTCATAGTTCAATCCGCCCTAATCTTTTACCAGTATTTTCTTACGCTTATAGCAAAATATTATCACCAATACCATCACAGCTATACATACTGCCATCACATTTATATTATGCCTAAAAGATACTTCATCAGAAATCCAGCTTGCAAATATCAGTCCAAAAAATATACTGCTAGTTCTCTACCTAGTGCAAATATCATATTAGTAGCTAATGAACACTTCTGTTGGGAATTCAGTAGCTGCATATTGAGTCCACATAATATTATAACCACCACCTATTAGCCCAATAACAACTCCATAGATAAAAATTTTATCAGCCGTGACATATTGATAAATAAATATACTAATCAGAAAAATAACAATATTAACCACAAAAAATAAGCTTGGCGACTTAAAATACTGATTATAAAAACCACTAACTATACAGCTGATAATATTTCCAGCAAAAAAACCAAATAAAAATATTTTTACTAAAGTAGCAAAATTAATATCGCTTGCAATAAACTTTACCAAAGCAAACATCACTGTTATCACAAAAAAATAAGGTATCGTAATCAAGAAATTTAGCAATAGCGGTTTATAGTAATTCTTAAATAAATGGATAATACTACCAGCTTTTAAGCCTACTAGAATTATATAGCTCAACGAAATATGGCGACTCTTCAAGAACTTTTCTAAAGCCAAATATCACAAGTCCGGCAACTCCACCAAACACAAACATCACCTTATATGAGAAAACTCCCAATAATGTCGCAGTAATACCACCAAACACACCAAGCATATATAACAAACTCATTCCCCAAGCAGCTATTTTAGGTGGGAAAAACTCTACAATCAAAACTGTAGAAACTGCAAACTCACTAGCCAAGCCAAGATAAGATAAAAATCTCAATCCCATAAATAAGTAAATATTAGATACAAAAACAGCAAGTATTGTCGTAATCGAATAAAGCAGAATACTATACTTTATAACCGTAATACGACCAAACTTATCAGCTAGCATTCCAAACAATATCGCTCCGACAAGTATTCCTCCCATCTGAATATTGTTGATAGTAAAATACATTTTCTGTATATCTGTAGAATCAACTATACCAAACTGATTTTTAAACATCTCAACATAAGATACACTCATAACAGTTAGATCATAAAAATCGATGAAATAGCCCAAACAAAGGATAAGCAAAATCCATTTAGAGTTTTTGTTCATTTGAATGCTTTTAGAAAAAAGATAGAATATATTATATTGATTTAGTTAGTGTATAACTAGAGTAACTTATCTATTTATACCAATTCTAATACAAACTGGTACATTTAACTCAAAGCATTTTGTGTTGGAATTGATTGGTATTAGTCAACAATAACATTTGCTTCATTAGCAGTTTTCTTACAGAACGCTACATATCTTTTATCGGTAACGAACCAGTAGAATATAGCACCAACAAAACCTTCAAACACATACTGGTCAATTGGTGACACGATACATACAAATATTATGAAAGGTAGTACTAGAGGTAAAAGGTTTCTCATACCAATTCTGCGATACTCTAAGCTACCATATATTGTCATAAGTATTATCAAAATAATACTCATATGGACATTTATTTGAACCTCTACTGTATTTAAAAGTAGTGTTAAAATCACAAATACCACTAGACCATAAATTCTAGTTTTAGGAGCCAAAGCACCCATACTAATCGGTGCAGCCATATATCCAATAATATGGAATCCTGTAACCACCAGCATTAAAGCAGTCCAGTTATCTGAGAATAACAAAAATATAGATGCTAACAAAAAGTTAGTTACCAAAGATCTTCTTGAAATATTTACTTTTTCATTTATTTTTGCAAAATATCTTGGAACTTGACCTTCTGAAGACATTGCATAAAGCATCCTTGAAGATGCACCTAAGTAAATATAACCCGTAGCTGATGGACTAATAATACTATCAACTATAAGTAGTATTGAAATATATCCTAAGCCAAGCATAGTCGCTAATTGTAAAAGTGGAGACTCAAAGTCAAGGCCAGCCCAACCACCTTTACTTACAAGATAGTCATGTGGAACAGCCTGCATAAAAGCATACTGAAGCCCTAGGTATAAACAAAGTACCAAAAGTAAAGCTATAAAATTGCTAAAGGTACATTCCTTCCAGGATTTTTAACTTCACTAGCATATGAAACTACTGATTGAAAACCATTAAAAGTATAAATCAAACCACCACCAACAATCGCTGTAAGTGCAGAGTGAAAGCCAAATTGACTATTACCAGGGATATCTGCGGCAAACATACTCACATGATTATCACTATGAGTAAAGGCATATATGACAAAAATCACTACAATCAGAGCAGGTACTGCCATCTTAAACACGGTAATACCATTGTTTATCTTAGCTAAAAACTTCACACCATAAAAGTTTACAAACAAATATACTACAAGTATAAACAATGCAAAGAATGTCCCTGCTGTAGTTAAGATATTGTTATCCATCAACCAATCCATACTCTTAACACCAGCTAAATACTGAGTTGTAGCTAAAGTCTCTGAGGATATAACCACCACAAAACCAAACCAATTAGCAAAAGCAAATGGCATTGCAAATATGCTGTTGTGAGAAATAGCACTCGCTCTAGTCGTAGCGCCACGCACAGGATACATAGACACAATCTTGCCTAGACATAAAGCTATCATCAATACCAATATAGCAGTTAAAATCCAAGCAAGAAAAGCCCAGTTACCAGCATTCTTAGCTGTAAGTTGCGCACTAAATAACCAGCCAGAGCCAACCATTGATGTAGTACCAATCAGTATGGCACTAAATAACGACTTCTTTTTTAGAATTATCATTCATGAGTCTTTTCCTTTAATTTTATATATTATTTTTTGTAATTATATTTAGTATAGACAAGCACTGTTGAAAACTATATTTAAGTAAGCTCAAACATAATAAAAAAGTGCCTCTACCAATAAATTATCACTAAATTTTTGACTTTGCAATAATGGTAATACCCCTAAAAATAATAGCATTTAGAAGTGTACAAAAATATACTAATAAATGAGAGGTATTACAAATGAAACAAAAACGATATACAGATAGTCAAATAGTAAATATTTTAAAGGAATCAGAGAGCGGCATTATCGTATCTGATTTGTGTCGCAAATATGGTATAAGTAGCTCAACATTTTATAAATGGCGTGAGAAATACAGTGGTATGGATGTTTCAATGCTAACAAAAGTTAAAGAGCTTGAAGCCCAAAATAGTAGACTTGAACGTATGTATGCTGATTTACAGTTAGATCATGATATTTTAAAGGAAGCGATGACAAAAAAGTGGTAAAGCCATCTGAGCGAAAGAAGATGGCTTTACAGACAGTGAAAGCTAAGAAAATCAGTGTCAAAAGGAGCTGTAAAGTTTTTTGCATAAGTGAAACAGCATACTACTATAGCCCTAAAAATAGTGATGATAATGAGTATATAGCAAATAAGTTAATTGAGCTTACACAGGCTCATCGCAACTGGGGTTTTAAGCTATGCTTTCTGCATATAAGAAATGTATTGGGTAAGAGGTTTAATCATAAACGAGTATATCGAATATATTGTGATTTGTGTTTAAACTTACGAATAAAGCCTAAAAAAAGAATTAAAAGAGATAAGCCAAAACCATTAACTGAAGCTACTAGAGCAAACCAAATATGGTCTATGGATTTTATGCACGATAATTTATCTAGTGGTAAAAAGTATAGGCTATTAAATATTATAGATGACTATAATAGAGAAGGCTTAGATTGTGAGATTGACTTTTCATTACCATCATATCGAGTTGAAAAGACTTTAAAAAGGTTAATAAATCAAAGGGGTAAGCCTATAGCAATCAGGTGTGATAATGGTCCTGAATATATAAGCAATAGCTTAAAGTTGTGGGCTAAAAGAAATAAGATACAACTATGGTATATTCAACCTGGAAACCCTCAACAAAATGGCTATGTTGAGAGATTTAATAGGACTATGAGATATGAACTATTAGAGCAAAATTTATTTGATAGTTTAGATGATATTAGGTTACAATCTACTAGGTGGTTATGGGATTACAACAACATTAGACCACATATGGCTTTAGGAGGTTTTCCTCCTAGAATGGTAGCTAATAAAGCTATTTAATAAGTGTACACTTCTAAGTGACATTAAAAATGGGCGTATTACCTTATATAACTGATATTACGCACTAAACACAAACTTGAGTGGTACAAGTTGCATTGAATGCTAGGCAGTAAGGTACGGGGGCTACTAGTGGCTTCAAAAGCTTACTAAGGGGCTGTCCCTAACAACGCAATTTGATGTAAATTATACTATACCACCCCTTAGGACAAAAAGAATAAACTACTCTTCTAAACTCATCAAAGAAGCATTACCACCTGAAGCAGTTGTATCTACACTGACAGTTTTCTCTACTACAAAACGACGCAGATAAAGTGGTGATGCTGTCTCAATAGCAAGTTTTGTGCTGTGATGATCAACCTTTTCTACACTTTCCGCCACAAAAGGTATGATTCCTCCTCTTCTTAATGCTAATGCTTGATGAACTTGTTTAACAGCATCTGTATTTCCAGAAAAAGCAACTAAAGCGACTTTTGAGTTAAATAATAATGCAGATGTTATCTCTTCTGCATCGCCTGTAATTAGCTGAATAACCTTAGGGTTAACACCTGATTTTAACATAAGTTTAACCATGGTATACGCCACAAGGTTACCAGTATATGCTGCTTTTGCCACTACAGTGTTACCTGCAAGTAAAGCCGCAACAGCCTGACCCACAAACCTAATTACAGAATCATCACTTGAACATATACTGACTGCCACACCACGACCTTTGAGGCTTATTTCATCTATTTCACCAGTTGGACCAGGTAGTAATTTTGGATGAGCAAATTCATTTCTCGCTTGAAGGCAATAGTAAGAGATCAGTTGTATAACCTTATCTATTTGAATATGTGCATCTTCTACTGTAAGACCTGACTCTACAACCATGCATGAAGCAACCGTATTCCTCTGCTTATCAAAAAGTCTCTATAAATTTCTCGATAATTTCCGCTCTTTGCTCAGCATTTGTATTATTCCAATTATCTGCCTCACTATGAGCAATTTCTATGGCTTTATCAACTATCGCAGAGTTAGCTAAGTACATATCACCAATATTGTTACCAGACTTATTGACTAAATCTTTTGGTTGAGACAGCTTAGACTTATCTCCATTTATGATATTTGTAATACTATATTTTGATTTGATTAGCTTTTGAGTTTGCTTATCCTGCTCTGCTAATTTTTCTGGATTATAAATCTCTTCTATAGCTCCTACATTAGATAATTTCTCATTAGCTAATCTATGCATATAGAATGGTCCACCAGCTTTTGGTCCCGTACCAGATTTACCTTGCCCACCAAATGGTTGCACTCAACTACAGCCCCAACTATATTTCTATTTACATAGACATTGCCCGCTTTGATATGGTTTTACATAATTCATCACTTCATTGATACGACTATGTACGCCAGCTGTCAAACCATAACCTGTTGCATTTATATCTCTTACAAGCTCTTTGAGTTGATTACCCTTAAATCTAAGGATATGCAACACAGGACCAAACTGCTCACGACCAAGATCTGAAAGCTTCTCAATCTCAAACGCTGTTGGCATTACAAAAGTACCATTTTGAGTATTTTTATTTGTTGGTAACTGGTATACAAGCTTAAATTTATTCTTTTTCTCTTCTATATAAGCATTTAGGTTATCGGCTGCTTTTTTGTCAATCACAGGACCTACATCAGTATCGATAAGCTTTGAATCGCCTGCTTTTAGCTCTTTCATCGCACCAACTATCATCTTGATATAGTTATCAGTAATATCTTCTTGTAAGCACAATACTCTAAGAGCTGAGCATCGTTGACCGGCACTATCAAAAGCTGAACGCATCACATCAGCTGTAACTTGCTCAGGCAGTGATGAAGAATCAACTATCATTGCATTCTGTCCACCTGTCTCTGCTATAAATGGCACTATCTCACTGTCTTTTTTAGCTAGCGTTTGATTAATCATTGCGGCTACTTCTGTAGAGCCTGTAAATATTACGCCTTTACAATAAATACTCTTTACAATAGCAGTACCAACTACACCACCTAAACCAGGTACAAATTGCAGCACATCTTTTGGCAACCCCTGCTTTAAAAAGCAATTTAACTGCTTTGTAGGCGATGATAGATGTCTGTTCAGCAGGCTTGGCTACTACGGTATTACCAGCAGCTAATACTGCAGCAACTTGCCCTAAAAATATTGCTAATGGGAAATTCCATGGACTAATACAAACCATAGCCCCACGACCTGAAAACTCTATTTGCTTTAGCTGATCAGATAGTGCTGGAAGCTCTATAGGGCCACTAAACTCTTTTCTAGCTTGAGCCGCATAATAACGACAAAAATCTACTGCTTCACGAACTTCATCTATAGCATTTGATATTGTCTTACCTGCTTCTATCATAGCTATAGCTATAAATTCAGGAGTTTGTTTTCTAATAAATCTGCAAACTTCTCTAATATATCTGCTCTATCACTCGCAGGTGTCGCATTCCAACCATCAAATGCATTATGAGCATTTTTCATAGCTTTTTTGCTAGCTTTGCATCTGCATTTATTACTGTACCAATTACTTCACCATTGTTTGGATTGGTGACATCTTCTATAGTTTCTTTATCTACTTTTATACCAGAGACTATCGGCTTTGCTTTGTAGTTATTTTTTGCCGTGTATTTGCTAATTTTAGTATACATGCTAGAGAGTTCAGCAAAATCATTAATATTGTAGCCTTGTGAGTTGACCCTAGGAGCAACTATATCTCTCGGGTAAGGAATATTTGGGTGTTGACTACAACCATAGTCTATAGCTTTTTTTACAGGATCTTCTATTAGCTCTTCTATTGGCAAATCTTCATCAACAATTCTATTTACAAATGAGCTATTTGCACCATTCTCTAATAGTCTTCTAACTAGATAAGCTAACAAATGTTTATGTCCACCGACTGGAGCATATATCCTACAAGGAATATTTTCATAATCTACTTTACCAACGATATTGTCATACAAAGCATCTCCCATTCCATGTAAGCACTGAAATTCAAAATCAGTAGTCCCATTAGCAAGTTCCATCACTACTGCTACAGTTTGAGCATTGTGTGTTGCAAATTGCGGGTAGATATACTTATTGCTCTCAAAAAGCTGTTTTGCACACGCTTGGAAAGATACATCAGTATGGTATTTACGCGTAAATACAGGGTAACCCTCAAGCCCCATTTCTTGAGCATGCTTAATCTCTGCATCCCAATAAGCACCTTTTACAAGTCGCACCATAAATCTTCTATTAGTTTTCTTAGCTAAATTTGCTAGATAGTCCAACACAAAAGGAGCTCGTTTTTGATACGCCTGCACAACGATACCGATACCATCAAACCCTTCAAGACTCGGTTCATGAGCTAGTCTTTCAACTAACTCTAATGACAATTGCAGACGCTCAGTTTCTTCAGCATCTATATTCATGCCTACATTGTATTTTTTTGCAAGTTCTGTAAGCTCTAAAAGCTTTGGATAAAGCTCTGCATGTACTCTTTCATGTTGAGCAACTTCATAGCGAGAATGTAGTGCTGATAGCTTTATAGATATACCAGGATTTTTCTTTATCTCTCCATTAGTAGCATATTTAGCAAGCTCATTTATCGCATCATAGTATTGCTTATAATACCAATCCGCATCTGCCATAGTCATAGCAGCTTCACCGAGCATATCATAAGAATAGGTATAACCCTTTTCTACTTTCTTTTCTGAAATTTTTAATGCTTCTTGAATAGTCTCTCCAAGCACATACTGTTTACCTACAATCTTCATTGCTTGCTTCATAGCTTGACGGATCACTGGCTCACTAGATTTTTCAAGCATCTTTTGGAAGATGTTTCTGTATGATTTTTATTGTCTTTAAGAATACTTCCTGTCAGCATCAGACTCCATGTAGCAGCATTTACAAATAAATGCTTTTCTGTACCTACATGCTCTTTCCAAGCAGCACTTGTAAGCTTATCTTTTATCAAGAGATCTATCGTATAACTATCTGGTACTCTTAGTAATGCTTCTGCTAGACACATAAGCACAATACCTTCTTCCGAAGATAAATCATACTCAATCATAAAAGCATCTATACCAGATTTTTTAAGTCTATTTTTTCTTACCGCATCAACAAGTTTATATGCTTGCTCACGGATCTTTGCTTTTTGTACATTAGTAACTTGTGCTTTTTCAACAAGTCCTGCTACAACCTCTTTCTCATCAGTCAACCAGTGAGCTGATATGCTCATTATATCTTTGGAAATAGGGAAGTTACCTGTGTAATTTAATAAATTATTCATACAGCCTCTTTCTTTTTTATGTGTTTATTTTGAACTTATTTGAATTTGTTTTGATTATCAGCTTTCTTTTCTTGAATAATCTTATGCACTAAAGCTTCAAATTTAGCAGGAGGAGTTACCCCCTTAAATAGCCAATCAAAGATATCATTATCTTCACTAGTTAAAAACTCTATAAAAAGCTTTTTGTCTTCTTTTGCTTCATCTAAATAACGATTATTTAAATACGGAGCTAAAGAATATCTAACTCAAGCATTCCCCTGCGAGCAGAATATTTTATTTTGCCTAATGAGCTAAAAATCGGGTCATTATCTTTTATAATCATAAAATTAAAATACGAGCTAAAATATAGATAAACCTAGTTTATACTATCAACCAATAGCTACCAAGTACGATAAGCGAAATTTTTTAAAAAAATACTCTTTTAATTAGCTCTACTATTAGGTATTATTTGATTAAGTTTATAAGTACTTCAAATGTTATTTATTTCAAAACTACTTCATACCAATCAATACAAGGATTAAAATCTAATGGCTATTAGTCAAAACGCAATAAAAATACTATCTGAAATCGATGATTTAGAGCTTTTTAGCAACATCTCGGAAGAATGGTCTACATTACTAAACGAAACTAATGAGGATATAAAAATCAAAAAACTATACTCCGCCTTAGTAAAAGAAAGTATTCGTAGAGAAACTGCAGAAAGATTAGCAAAAGATGCGAGATCATACTGTGACCTAGTGCAAGAACAATCTAAACAACGAATTACAGATATGAAAGAAAGCTTAGAAAGCCAGATTACATTTCTTACCCAAAAAATAAAAGATCTAAAAGATGAGTCAGCTAAAAATCTTGATCACTATAGAAATGAATTAAAAAAAGCTACTAAAAATCTAATTGATAGCAAAGTTTAATCAAGGGCATCTCTAAAAACTCTAGTAACTACAATCACTCTTCTCTATATAAATAGCTAAAACTATTGCATTTAACTCAAGATATCAGTTTAATACTTAAGGGCTCCTCTAAAAACTTTGTGTATGTAGATTACCTAGGTCAAATTTATCACAACAAGGCGAAAATTGAGGATAATAGTGCATCTATTAGTGAAATTTTCAACGCAGAGGTGGTAAATTTGGACATTAAGATGCGTGCTCATGAGTTATTAGAGGTGCCCTTAATATAGCTCTTAGCTAACTATCAATAAAAGTATATGTCGACAGGCTGAATATTCTCTGTAAATCAATTTTTATGAGATTTCCAGCCAAGCTATAGAATTTTCATTGCTTTTATCACTGATTAGCTATATTTAAATTTATAGAAAAATCATAGGTAAACCAAATCATGTCAAAAATAAACTTCTTTTACAACTTTGAACTTTTTAAAAAAACATCTAAATTTTGCAGGTTCTGCTGAACAACCAAAAAGACTAGATATTGTAAAATTAGCTAAAGAAAAAGCTAAAAACTCTAATCTTATAACCTCTTACGAAATTGAAGATTCAAAATTTAATGATGAGTATAAAGAGTATCTAAATAAGATACATCCTGCAAAGCATATACAAGAGATCGCAAATTCAGAGAAGAATAAAACCTCACTATACCCTTTGCAAGCTTTCACACAAACATTTGCCACTGCCGTTAAAAATAGTCAAATTTCATTTTATGCGATGCGTCCCCCAGGTCACCATAGTTTTGCTGGTGGCATAAGCAAAGATGATGATTTTGATGGAGGCTATCAAGTTGGTGAAGGTTTTTGTTATTTCAATAATGTAGTATTTGCTACTTTGCTAGCTAACATTAAGCACCATAAAAAATCAGTTCTAATAATCGATTGGGATTACCATCATGGCAATGGTACACAGGCCACTCTTTTGATATAAAAAATGATAGTATAACTGCTAAATTTAAAGATTTTGATACTTATTTTATATCATTGCATAATGCAACGATATATCCGTATAAAGAAGATCCTGACAAAGAGCCTAACAATTATGCAACAATTTCTGGCAAAGCTAACATTTCAAATAGTTATATAAAAAATATTCACACATCAAAAAAAGACTATATTGATGAAATCTTCTTACCAAAATTTTATAAAGCTATAGATGAAGCTTTTGCAAAGATGACTCCAGACCTTATATTTATATCTGCGGGGTTTGATGCTCGTAATGGTGACCCTATAGCTAAGTTTGTCGATGGGGAAGGCTTAAGCGATGAGGCTTACTACAAAATGGCTAATTACATAAAAAATAAGCAACAAACTTGCAATAAAACCGCACCTATAATTTCTCTTTTAGAGGGTGGATACAATGTCACTGAATCAGGTTTTTCTGAAGCAGTCTATCAACATTTGAAAGGGCTACATGAAGGGTAGTCGTGAGTAGTTTAAAATTTACTGGATGTATTTTACTAGTAATTAGCTGTATGATCGGTGGCGGAATATTAGCTCTACCAATAGTAGCTAATCAATTCGGTCTCTTAGCGACATACGCCTTGATGATATTTGCTTATATAGTCATGTTGATATCAGGCTTATTTACACTTGAACTAAGCTCAAAGCTCCCTGTTTACAAAAACAACTTTAGTTCTATAGCTGAAAATAGTTTTGGTAAATACAGCAAATATCTTATCATGTTTTCTTTTGCTGTTACTCTATATACCGTGCTGACAGCATATATAAGTACCAGCCCAGATATATTTTTAAATACATTTTTGAAAAATTATAGTTTTAACTACCAAAATAAGATTTTAAGCCTTCTTTTCACTATTTTGCTAGGAGGGTTAGTAGTTGCAAATATAAGCTATGCCGAAAAACTAAACTCGCTTGTAATGATTGTAAAACTTGCTTCTCTAGTAGTTGCCATTATTTTCCTGAATTTAAATGTCCCAAGTTTTACAGGCTTTGAAATCAAAAGTTTAACGCACATATCTCAAGGGTTTTCTGTGATTATCCTTGTTTTCTCGTATCAATCAATCATCCCAAGCCTTGTCAATTATGTCGGTAAAAATAATGTAAAATCGCTGAGATGGGTACTGATTTGCAACCACTTCAACTTTGATTATTAGCCTACTATGGATAAACGCTATAGTCAGTTTAGTTTCTCCTTTTGGCTATAAATATCAAGAACATCTAACGCTAGGTGAATTGATTCAAATCATAGATACTTACAAGCTCGGTGGCTTTACTACAGCCTTTTAAAAGCATTTTTCAACATCACCTTGATAGCTTCGTTCATAGCATTATCTATAGCATTTATAGATTTTTTAATAGATATGCTTAAATTAAGGTATACGCTGATGAATAGGATTTATTGTGGCTTTATTGCATATATACCATGCTGGCTGATAGCAAATTTCTACAGTGATCTTTTCATAAAGGCTGTAGCCATATCTGGTTTTAGTGGGCTATTTTTTGCCCTACTTTTGCGGTAATACTCCCATTTTTAATGTCACTTAGAAGTGTACACTTATTAAATAGCTTTATTAGCTACCATTCTAGGAGGAAAACCTCCTAAAGCCATATGTGGTCTAATGTTGTTGTAATCCCATAACCACCTAGTAGATTGTAACCTAATATCATCTAAACTATCAAATAAATTTTGCTCTAATAGTTCATATCTCATAGTCCTATTAAATCTCTCAACATAGCCATTTTGTTGAGGGTTTCCAGGTTGAATATACCATAGTTGTATCTTATTTCTTTTAGCCCACAACTTTAAGCTATTGCTTATATATTCAGGACCATTATCACACCTGATTGCTATAGGCTTACCCCTTTGATTTATTAACCTTTTTAAAGTCTTTTCAACTCGATATGATGGTAATGAAAAGTCAATCTCACAATCTAAGCCTTCTCTATTATAGTCATCTATAATATTTAATAGCCTATACTTTTTACCACTAGATAAATTATCGTGCATAAAATCCATAGACCATATTTGGTTTGCTCTAGTAGCTTCAGTTAATGGTTTTGGCTTATCTCTTTTAATTCTTTTTTAGGCTTTATTCGTAAGTTTAAACACAAATCACAATATATTCGATATACTCGTTTATGATTAAACCTCTTACCCAATACATTTCTTATATGCAGAAAGCATAGCTTAAAACCCCAGTTGCGATGAGCCTGTGTAAGCTCAATTAACTTATTTGCTATATACTCATTATCATCACTATTTTTAGGGCTATAGTAGTATGCTGTTTCACTTATGCAAAAAACTTTACAGCTCCTTTTGACACTGATTTTCTTAGCTTTTACTGTCTGTAAAGCCATCTTCTTTCGCTCAGATGGCTTTACCACTTTTTGTCATCGCTTCCTTTAAAAAATATCATGATCTAACTGTAAATCAGCATACATACGCTTAAGTCTACTATTTTGGGCTTCAAGCTCTTTAACTTTTGTTAGCATTGAAACATCCATACCACTGTATTTCTCACGCCATTTATAAAATGTTGAGCTACTTATACCATATTTGCGACACAAATCAGATACGATAATGCCGCTCTCTGATTCCTTTAAAATATTTACTATTTGACTATCTGTATATCGTTTTTGTTTCATTTGTAATACCTCTCATTTATTAGTATATTTTTGTACACTTCTAAATGCTATTATTTTTAGGGGGGTATTACCTTGCCATCTCTAGCTTCATACAAATTATATAGTGAAAAGGACAGCATACTAGCTGAGATAAGCTCCTTAGAGCCTTGATGTCAGTCGTAAGTATTGCGATCTTAGGTACTATAGCTATAGGATTTTTTTAAGCAGATAATTTCTCTTTTTTAGTAGCTAAAAATGTAGCCACTGTGATAGAAAACATAAACGGTATTATAAAAGAGTCAATAATTGTAACAATAATATTTTGCACACTTGTCTCTAATGGATTTATCTCTACGCTCATACTTTTTAGCATATAGACTAAGCCAAATGTCAAAAATGGTTTTATAATCATTAAGGCGATCACTGCTAGAGTTAATCTCATCATATAAAAGAAGTTAGCTTTTAAGATTATAAAATTTTCTTTTATAGCATCAATAGTCCTCTTTGCCCCTAAAAGTACTGCTGGCAATACTGTAAAGAAAAGTAGCGTCGCTACAAACATTCCTAAGTATTGTAAAAATACTGAAAGCATACTCATCACTATCATGGATAAAAGAAATACTCCTATAAAAGCAAATACTTCTTTAGAAAAACTTGTAGAGATAGTTTTAAAGCATCAGAACCTTTCATATCTTGCTTTGTAAGAATACCTTGTAGCAATATTATCATCGCATAAACAAATATTGTCGCTACGATTATAACAAATACCATCAGAGCCAATATATCTCCAGATGGAAAATTGGCGGGAATATCTTTGCCATTACTCTCTATATAATCTAACATTCCATGTCTCATAAGATACACAAAGCAATACTCTGATATAAACGAAAGCATAAATGCTAGTACAAATGTTAGCTTGAATGACTTTTTATATATCTCTGTCGCTAACGAGATAGTTTCTTTAAATGTTAGATTACTCATAGATTATGATTATTTGTTATATTATCAACAGGCTAAAATATACCATAATTTTATAGACTTGTGGTTAGATTTATCATTTTTATACTTAAAAGTCCTTGTAAAAAATACTACCCCACCCCATATCAACTTATAAGTAAACTATATAACCTACAAACAAAAATAAGGTGATAATATGGAGACAATGAAAGGTACTACTATTCTTTGTGTAAGAAAAGATGGCAAAGTAGTAATGGGTGGCGATGGTCAAGCAACTATGGGACACACGATTGCAAAAGACAATATTATAAAAGTTAGAACGCTTAATAGCGGTAAAGTACTTACAGGATTTGCAGGCTCTACAGCTGATGCATTTACTTTATTTGAAAAATTTGAACAAAAACTAGAGTTTTATCATGGTAATCTTGAACGAGCTGCAGTTGAAATGGTGCGTGAATGGCGTCTTGATAGAATGCTTAGCAAACTAGAAGCTATGATAATTGTCGCTGATGAAAATAAATCACTACTAATTTCTGGTGTAGGTGATGTGATGGCAGCTGATAAAAATGAGATAATCTCAATCGGTTCTGGCTCTACTTATGCTCGCTCTGCAGCAACTGCTTTAGTTGAAAACACAGACCTTTCTGCTAGAGAAATCGTAGAGAAAAGTTTAACTGTAGCAGCAGATACTTGCATATACACAAACCACAACTTTACTATAGAAAGTTTAGACAGCAAAAAGGAAGGCTAAACTGACTCAAATAATGACTCTAAAAATATCGTAACAGAACTAGAACGCCACATCATCGGTCAAAATGATGCCAAAAAAGCAGTTGCTATCGCCCTTCGTAATAGATGGCGTAGAATGCAACTTAAAGGTGAAATGCGTCAAGAAGTTACTCCTAAAAACATCTTAATGATAGGTCCAACAGGCGTTGGTAAAACTGAAATTGCTCGTAGATTAGCAAAACTAGCCGATGCTCCTTTTATAAAAGTTGAAGCTACAAAATTCACTGAAGTTGGTTATGTGGGTAAGGATGTAGAATCTATCATTCGTGACTTAGTCGAAATGGCTGTAAAAATGAAAGAGAAGATGCTAAAAAAACTGTACGCAGATAAAGCCGCTACTCAAGCTGAAGAAAGAGTGTTAGATGTACTTCTCCCCTGCTCGTACAACTGAATCAAAGTTGGTTTTGCTAATGAGCCTACTGAAGAATCCGCCTCTAAAAAAGAAAAAGAAAATAAAACTCGTGAAATTTTTAGAAAGAAAATTCAGAATGGCGAGTTAGATGACAAAGAGATTGAAATCGAAATAGCTGTTGCTCCTAAATCTGTAGGTGTAATGGGGCCTCCAGGCATGGAAGATATGACTAACCAAATTCAAGATTTATTCTCTAATTTGAGTAGTGATAAAAAGAAAAATAAAAAGATGAAAATTAAAGATGCTATCAAACATTTAAAAGATGAAGAAGCAGCTAAACTTGTAAATGAAGAAGATATCAAAGCTCGTGCATTAGAGTCAGTTGAGCAAAATGGTATAGTTTTCTTAGATGAAATAGACAAGGTTTGTAAGAAATCTGGTAATAGTGGTGCTGATGTATCTCGTGAAGGTGTCCAGCGTGATTTATTGCCACTTGTGGAAGGCTCTACTGTCTCCACTAAGTACGGTATGATCAAGACTGATCATATACTATTTATAGCATCTGGTGCGTTTCATGTAGCTAAGCCTTCTGATCTTATACCTGAGTTACAAGGCAGACTACCAATCCGTGTAGAACTTAAATCTCTTGAGATAAATGATTTTGTAAGAATCTTAAAAGAACCGGATTGTTCTATCCTTAAGCAATATGTAGCCCTTATGCAAACTGAAGGCTTGGAACTAAAATTCGAAGATGATGCTATTCAAAAAATTGCTGAAATATCTTTCAAAGTAAATGAAGAAATTGAGAATATCGGTGCTAGAAGACACATACTGTAATGGAAAAGCTTCTTGAAGAAATATCTTTCGATGTACCTCTGAGCTTGATGATAAAACTATTAGCATCACTACTGATTATGTAGATAGTAAGCTAGGTGCTTTAGTTAAAAACAGATTTAAGTCAGTATATTCTCTAATTCTTTCAAATAATTTCTAGTGTTCTAAATCATTTCTCCTATACTTGATAAAATTACTAAGTCTATAGTAAAATGAGTATATAGTTTATAATCAAACGAATAAGTAAGAGGAACAATATGTATAAATTAATAAGTTTATTCTGTGCAGTGGCTTTTAGGAGGATGTGTGAAACCATACAAAACCAGTAATACTCCATTTTTAATGTCACTTAGAAGTGTACACTTATTAAATAGCTTTATTAGCTACCATTCTAGGAGGAAAACCTCCTAAAAATATATGTGTGGTCTAATGTTGTTGTAATCCCATAACCACCTAGTAGATTGTAACCTAATATCATCTAAACTATCAAATAAATTTTGCTCTAATAGTTCATATCTCATAGTCCTATTAAATCTCTCAACATAGCCATTTTGTTGAGGGTTTCCAGGTTGAATATACCATAGTTGTATCTTATTTCTTTAGCCCACAACTTTAAGCTATTGCTTATATATTCAGGACCATTATCACACCTGATTGCTATAGGCTGACCCCTTTGATTTATTAACCTTTTTAAAGTCTTTTCAACTCGATATGATGGTAATGAAAAGTCAATCTCACAATCTAAGCCTTCTCTATTATAGTCATCTATAATATTTAATAGCCTATACTTTTTACCACTAGATAAATTATCGTGCATAAAATCCAGACCATATTTGGTTTGCTCTAGTAGCTTCAGTTAATGGTTTTGGCTTATCTCTTTTAATTCTTTTTTTAGGCTTTATTCGTAAGTTTAAACACAAATCACATATATTCGATATACTCGTTTATGATTAAACCTCTTACCCAATACATTTCTTATATGCAGAAAGCATAGCTTAAAACCCCAGTTGTGATGAGCCTGTGTAAGCTCAATTAACTTATTTGCTATATACTCATTATCATCACTATTTTTAGGGCTATAGTAGTATGCTGTTTCACTTATGCAAAAAACTTACAGCTCCTTTTGACACTGATTTTCTTAGCTTTCACTGTCTGTAAAGCCATCTTCTTTCGCTCAGATGGTTTACCACTTTTTTGTCATCGCTTCCTTTAAAATATCATGATCTAACTGTAAATCAGCATACATACGCTTAAGTCTACTATTTTGGGCTTCAAGCTCTTTAACTTTTGTTAGCATTGAAACATCCATACCACTGTATTTCTCACGCCATTTATAAAATGTTGAGCTACTTATACCATATTTGCGACACAAATCAGATACGATAATGCCGCTCTATGATTCCTTTAAAATATTTACTATTTGACTATCTGTATATCGTTTTTGTTTCATTTGTAATACCTCTCATTTATTAGTATATTTTTGTACACTTCTAAATGCTATTATTTTTAGGGGGTATTACCAACCCAATACCAGTAAAAAATAAAACTAACAAAACCACTAACCAAGTACTACCACCAAAATATCTTAGTATTGATGGTTTCAAAGCTTGTCTAGATACTCAAACAAAAGGCTCTGCTGTATTTTACTGTATGCCAAATGCTAAACCTGATGCTTGTTCTGATGAATCTTGGACAAAGTTAAATGAGTTAGAAGGCAAAGAGAAATTACCTGTTTGCGGTAGCGAGTAACTGAAGTTACGCACTTCTTGTAGGGACAGCTCATCGGGCTGTCCGCTCTTCTTGTTGTCAATGCGATTACTTCTTAAAACAAAAACTTTTATCTTGAGAAAAAAGAGCAAGCCCACAATAGATTTGCCATCCCACAGCTTACTTAGGGACTGCCCATAAATAAGTTAAAACTAGTAACATCAGTTAGTAACGATTGACAGACCACTGATCTGTCACTACACTATCAAAAAATAGTCATACCCTCTTTTAAATACCTATTCCAATACATATAGAGATTCCCAAAGGTCTCTGAGCCCACCTGAATGTGTTCAGCAATCACCTGATGCAATGTTGATTTCGTGTGTGATTTGTAAGATACCAGATCAAGTCCAGAGATTCGGTTTATGGTGTAGGGACAGGTCGTGATTTGTCCGCCACAAAAAAATAATACAATTAATTACAAACTGATGTTACAAATTAAAACCAGCCAAACAATCTATCAAACATACTTGGAACTGTACCATCGGCACGCATATTTACAAGATATTTGCTTTTAGGTAGTTTTTACGAAGAACTGATATGTTTGCTTCAGCTTGGTCATTTAAGCCTAAGGTCTTATATGCTCTTATAGTCAATACCAAAGCATCCTCAGTAGACTCACTTTGAGGATAGTCTCGTACAACCTGTGCAGCTCTATCTATAGCAGCGTTATACGCCCCCGCTTAAAGTAAAAGTATGCTATCTCATAGTAATGCTTTGCTACAGTATTATTTATATAAACCATTCTTCGCTTAGCGTCAGGAACAAATGCTCCAGTTGGGTCTAAAGCTAAAGCTTTTTCAAAATTTATATATGCATCAGTATAGCCTGCTGGATCATGATATGTCATGTCATAATGAGCATAGGTCTGTATAAAGCCCTCTACCATCATCAAACCCAACCACTCCTATCATATAGTAAACATAGCCCTTAAGTTTGCTATAAGGATACATTTTTATAAATTGCTGAGCGAGTGCTAATGACATTTGTAGCTTCATCATTCATATAGTATACATATACTAAATCAACCATGCCTTTTTCTGCTAGTGGCGTAAATGGATACTGTGCAGCTAGAGACTTATAAGAGCGAGTTGCATCAAAATATTCTTGATTTTGCATTTGCTGGTGAGCTTTTGCATAAATAAAACTCGCCGTGTAGCCGGTATAAACTTGTGGTAGCTCACTATCTTTTTAGCCCCACAGCTTGTTAATGAGAAAATAAGTGCAATAATCGCTAGTATTGATAAAAAAACCTAGTCATTTAATTAACTATCCTTTGAAATTTTTTATATAATTTATTATTAGTAGAAATAATTACGAGATTTTCGTACCAAATATGGAAAATAATAATACACTATCAAACAAATTTGAGCAAAATATTATTCTTACAGCAGAGCATGCTGGCAAAAGATTAGATGTTGCTATCAATGAGTTATTTGATGAATTCTCCCGCTCTCAAATCCAAAAATGGATAAAAGATGGTTCTATAAAAGTAAACGGGGCAAGTAATAAACCAAAATATATAGTCCTTGGTGATGAAGATATCAGCATCAATATTGAAATCCTGCCTACAAATGAATGGGTTGCTGAAGACATTGAACTAAATATTGTCTATGAAGATGATGATATTATAGTTATAGATAAACCTGCAGATATGGTTGTACCCTGGTGCTGGCAATATGACAGGTACTGTTTCAAATGCCCTACTTGGTATGTATGAGCATCAAAAAACTTTACCAAGAGCTGGTATAATCCATAGGTTAGACAAAGATACTACAGGTCTTATGGTTGCTGCAAGTAGCCTTGCCTATCACAGCCTTGTAAATCAACTATCTGAAAGGACTGTATCACGCAAATACATTGCTATAGTTGATGGTGATGTTTATGAAGATGGTACAGTAAATGAACCAATAGGTCGCGATCCAAACAATCGCATCAAGATGGCTATAAACAGTAGCGGTAAAGAGGCTATCACAAACTATATTCCTTATGAAAACTATGAGGGTTTTACGCTGATCGAATGCCAACTTGAAACAGGTAGAACTCATCAAATACGAGTACATATGCAGAGTATTAAGCACCCTCTTGTTGGTGATCAAACTTATAATAGACCATCTACTAAATTAAAAGAACTAGGCATCGAGGACTTCCCAAGACAGGCTTTACACGCTTACAGCCTATCTTTCATTCACCCTAAAACAGATGAAGAAGTTAGTTTCAAAAGTGATTTACCTGATGACATGTATGAATTAACTGTTAAACTAGCAGATGCTATACAAGATGACGAAGAGGATATGGATTTTGAATATGAAACTTATGAAGAAGAAAACTACTAAATTAATACTTTCCGCGAGTATATTGATTATTTTTTTATTGATTGTTACAGTATTGTCAATAGGACATTCTAATACACATCAAGCAACTAATTATAATATTGCAGCAAATGCTACTACACCTATCAAGAAACCTGATTTTGCAAATATAAAAGATGTAAAAAGAAAAAAAACAAGCGTTTATTAGCTATATGTCCGCAGCTATAAATAATGCCAACAAAGAGATTTGCGCAGAAAAAATTGAGCTAAAAAAACTAACAACATCTTTTCAAAAAAGCAAAAAGCTTGATTCTACTCAGCAAGAAAAACTAGAAAAATATATTGAATACTACAAAATCAAAAAGATGTTCATACAACTCAAGAACAGTTGGATTTACTAGACATAAAGATAGGTGTTGCACCAACCAGCTTCATTCTAGCTCAAGCTATACTAGAAAGTGGTTGGGGTGGCTCGCGATTTGCTAGAGATTATAGCAACTATTTTGGATTGCACTGTTTTAAAGATGGTTGTGGTGCAAAGGCTTCTGGTGCTAATGTATACTTAGAAATATTTCCAAATGCTACTCAAAGTGTTTTAGGCTACTACAACAGACTTAATACAGGGACTAAATTTAAAGATTTCCGTGAAGTCCGTCAAAAAGTCGAGCTTGGTAAACTTCCTGCTAACAGAACTACTTAATACCTTAACGGATTACTCTGAACTTGAGGGTGACGAATATAAGATTAGATTAGAAAGTGTTATTAGTCACAATAAGTTGGATCAGTACGATAACATTAAAATCTGTTAATTAATTTGCAATAATTGACATTAATTAATATTTTCTAGTAGTATTAATACTAAGCAGTGCTTAGAAAGCGATTATTAAATGAATTTAAAAATATCTGACAGTACTTTATATTTTAACGGATTAATTACCCTTAAAAACATAGATGCTAAGCTAATCGTAAAAAAACTCTCTAACCTTTCAAACAAAATTACTCAAATTGATGTCTCTGAAATACAAGAGCTAGACACTTCTGGTGCATATATTATATTAAAAACTTTAAGGAATCTTAACTTAACAAAAGATGATCTAGTTAATTGTTCAGAAAAAAAATAAAAATCTTATAGAACTAGTAAGTACCAACTTACCAACAAAAAAAGACGAAGAATTTCAAGAAAAATCGAACATGGTTTTTAACAGTATTTATATGCTTGGGAAAAACACCAATAGTCTATTAAATGAAATTAAGATAAGCATATCTTTTTTAGGTGCTATAGTAATTGGTTATCTTAACTTTTTGAGACGACCTTATAAATCTTTTTTTTCTATAGTTCTTGGTATAACTTATGACTCTACAATTAAGGCTTTAAGCATAGTTATACTCCTTTCTTTAATTATAGGATTAGTACTTACTTACCTACCTCTTAATATGATGATGCAATATGGCACACAGATATTTGTTGTAGATATGCTTGGTATTTCATCCTTTAGGGAGTTTGCTCCATTATTTACTGCGATAATAATCGCTGGTCGTAGTGGCTCAGCATTTACCTCAGAAATAGGTATTATGAAGGTAAATGAAGAAATAGATGCTTTACAAACCATCGGTGAAGATCGATGCAACGACTTGTATTGCCTAGAATTACTGCTTTAATGATAAGTCTACCTGTGCTTACAGTCGTAGCAATGGTTGCAAATATAATTGGTGGCATGATTATTACAAACGCTATAGCGGGAATTACCCCACTACAATTTATCGAGAGATTATTTAGCCATGTAAATGTAAATCATTTTTATATTGGCTTATTAAAAACGCCGTTCTTTGCATTAGTAATAGCGGGAATTGGTTGCTTAAAAGGTATATCAGTTAAAAGAGACTCTCAAAGTGTTGGTAAAGCTACGACAGAGAGCGTTGTTTACTCTATATTTCTGATAATCGTAGTCGATGCAATATTTGCTGTTGGCTTAAGTGGAGTAGCTTAGGAGTTATATGATTTCTGAAAACCTAATAGAAATAAAAAACTTAAGTACAAAATTTGGTAAAGAATGGATTCATAAAGATCTTAATCTTGATATTCCTACTAAAAGAATCAGCTGTATAATTGGTGCTAGTGGCTGTGGTAAAACTACTCTTATGCGTGAAATACTCATGCTTCAACCAATACATTCTGGTAAGATTTTTTTACAAGGACAGGAAATATCACGACTGGTTGACAATCCTATCAAAGGCAAAAGAAATATCTGCAAATATGAGTATGATGTTTCAACACTGTGCTTTATTCTCATCTTTAACTAATTTGCAAAATGTTATATTCCCATTAAGACAACACACAAAACTTCCTGAAGACATCCTCACAGATATAGCGATTGTAAAGCTAAAAATGGTCGGTTTAAATGAAGATGCTTTTAATAAGTATCCTTCTGAGATTAGTGGAGGTATGCTAAAAGAGTAGCCTTAGCTAGAACTATAGTATTAGATCCCAAGATTGTATTTTTAGATGAGCCTAATGCGGGACTTGACCCTTACTCTGCTAGAGCAATGGATGATCTTATTCTTTATTTAAAAGAAGAACTTGGAATGTCGGTTGTGATGATTACCCATGACCTAAGTACAATCTGTAATATCGTTGATGATATTATATATATGGACGAGAAAAAATAATGATTCATGACACTGTAGATTTTGTATCAAAACAAACACAATATGAAAGTATAAAGAAATTCTTTAGTTCACATGGTGATTCTAAAAACAAGGAGCAAAACTAATGAATGAAAATAGTGTAAGAAATCTAATCGCAGGCTTATTTGTGATTTTTATGTTATTTGTGATGATTTTTATAGGTTTCTTTTTATCGGGGAGGGTTTTAAAACTCAAGCATCTAGTACATTTGTAACTAATTTCAATAGTATCTCAGGGCTTAATGTCGGCTCAGATGTATCCTATAAAGGCTTTTAGTATAGGTAAAGTTTCTGATATTTCTATCAATAAGAAAAATCCTAAACTTGTAAGTGTATATATGCAAATACATGATGATATCCCTATTTACAATCAAACAATTGCATCGCTTCAAACCATAGGAATTACAGGCCAATCAAAAGTTGAACTTTCTTAGATATTACAAAAAATGAAGTCGGCTTAGATCTTATGACTAAAAAAAAGGCAAAATTCTTGAAATCAAATCTAAACCATCGCAATTAGAAAGCATACTTAAGAAAGTAGGTGGTATCGCAACATCACTTGAAGAGATTTCACAGAAGTTCAATAAAATGATGTCTCCACAGAATTTAGATCGGTTTAATGAGTTTACTGATAGTATAAACATACTGCTATACAATCTCAGCAACTCGTCGATATATTTAAATAAAACGATGCTAAACTTCAACGAAACAATGACTCAAAGCCAAGAGACTATCTCTCGTTTAAATGATGTGATGAGAATGTTTCAGTACGATCCATCAATCGTAGTTAGAGGCGTAGAACATTAAGGAAATTATGATGAAAAAATATTTATTAATTTTAACAACTTTGATTTTACCAATACAGATATTTGCCTTTTCTCTAGTTGGAGGTCCTGTAAAGATCCCTAGTGAAAAGCAATATATTATTTACAGCAATCAGCTTGAACAATCAGCTTTACCAAATACTAAAGATGCTGCTATAGATACTACTTTGCTTGTATACAACATACAAACTCAAGCATCTAAATCTACAGAAATGTTTTATCTGAAAGATAATCAACTACATAATTTTAAAGATAGTGTATGGGCAATACCTGTATCAAAAATGTTGACAGTAGCTATATTTGAGTATCTACTCGACCATAATGTAGTCGATAGCTTAGCTTTTCAAGATATAAACATTCGTCAAGACTTCACACTATCTGGCACAACTCCTTATGGGCCAATTATAGACCTAGATAACAATAAGTTTTTTATTTTATATAACATTCTATTTAAAAAATGAAAAAACTGGTGAAACAAAAATCAAAACAATAAAATATCAGAAAAAACTAACTAGCGATGATGTCTCTGCAGATATCTATGCAAAACTCACAAATCAAGCTTTAAGAAATATCTTAAAAGACTTAAAACCGTGGCTAATAGATAATCTAAAAATCCAAAAGAGAAAAATAAAAAAATGCCTAAAACAACAAATATTTTTGGACTAAAAACTCTCCTTAAGAAATAAAACTTGCAATCAAGCCGATTATACCGCCAAATATTCCACCCCAAACTACTAGCCAGCCTAGATGCTCACGGATTATTTTTTGGATTAATTCTTTGACCATATCAGGAGTAAGCTCATCTAATCTAGTATCAATCACTTTTTCAATTTTTACGGTAGCTTGAGCAGATATTTTTGAACTATCTATGTTTATATTAGCTATTACTTTTTCAAGGTTGCTATCTATCTTTGCAATAAACGGTTCACGCAAACTTTCAAGCCCTTCTTTACCTCCGAGAAACATACTTATCATCGAGCTATATTTACTTTCCATAAGCATATCGACAAAACTTTCAAAGATTTTATTATAATCAATTTTTTTAGTAATAGTTTCTTTAGCGTATCTCTTAATATCATCGCCATTTAAAAATTTCTCTAAATTATCTGATGAAAAAAACTGTTCCATAATCATTTTTTTAATTGCAGATTTAAAGCTCTCAAATTTATTCGGAATAATTCCAGAGCCATATACAAAAGGTATTTTTTCAAAAAGCATATAAATAGCTATCCAATTTGTCAATGCTCCTGAGAGTGCATAAAACCCAATATTTTTAATATGCTGATCTGCGACATAAATTCCAACCACTGTAATTATCAACGCAACTAAATTTGTCATCAAACTTTTTATTTAAAAAACGCATTTTAACCTACTTATTTTTTTTGAAAAATTCATACACAAATCGAAGTTTCCAGGTGGTTTATGTATATAATATGATTAGTATTCTATCAAATAAAAACAATATGAGAACTATTAGAGCTTTTTTTGCTGATATTTCGGAATCTACGCCTAATGTTGCGATAACAGGAGAGTATTACAATTATTTCAAAAATGTCTTACGACTAAAAAAAATGACAATATAGTACTTTTTAATAATCTCGATGGACTTGAATACAACACGGAAATCATAAACATAACCAATAAAGCTATCGAGCTTAACATAACAAATTCAGTCAAAATCGATAATGAGAATACTTATACAATCAATCTCTATCAGTCGCTTATAAAAATTGAAAACTTTGAGCTTGTAATCCAAAAAGCTACAGAGCTTGGTGTAAATAATATCTACCCTATTATTACAGACTATACAAATCTAAAATTTGATTTTAAAAATATCGAGAAAAATTAGACCGTTGGCAAAAAATAGCGGTAGGAGCTTCCGAGCAATCAAGACGAGTTTTTATACCAAAAATACACACCCCAATAGAATTAAAAACTTTAAATATACCTAAAAATCAGTTTAATATCACACTTTGTCCTTATGCAAAAAATGATGGTTCGTTTACTGACAAACTTAAAACTGCTGATGATATAAGCATTTTTATTGGCCCTGAAGGTGGCTTTAGTGAAGCAGAAATGATTTCATTTAAGAACAATAATTTTGACTCTATAAATCTTGGCAAGAGAATCTTGAAGGCTGAAACAGCTCCTATAAATATAATATCTATTATAAATTTTCTAAAGCCATAATTACACCATTGAAAACAAAACAATACAATGCTTTAATTATCTGTCTACATTTTTAATTTAAAGGAAAACCTATGCAGCAACAGTATAAAACTTTATCCGCACCCTTTTGGATTGTCTGGGGAATAGAATTTTGGGAGCGATTTGGCTTCTACGGTTTTTCAAGCAATTATAGCACTATATTTTACAAATAAACTAGGTATGAGTGAGGAAGAAACTATCTACCTTATGGGGTCTTTTTTGCTTTTACATTTGGATTTATATGGGTTGGCGGGCTTATTGGGGATAAAATTCTTGGTGCAAAACGAACTATAATTGTTGGTGCTGTGATACTTGCAGCTTCTTATCTAAGCTTTATATTTGCTAGTGCAGAGACTATTTACTATACATTTTCCGGTATTATAATTGGTAATGCTATTTTTAAGGCGAATCCCTCCTCTCTTATATCAAAGATGTTTAACAAAGGTGATGGCAGGTTAAATAGTGCTATGAAACTATACTATCTTGCGATAAATATCGGTGGGCTAATATGTATGGCTATCACTCCAATTATTTCTGAAGCTTGGGGATATACTCAAGCCTTTGTTTTTTTGTGGAGCTGGTTTAGTTGTTGGTTTATTTGGCTTTTTGTTTTTTTATAAACAAATGGATGGTTTAGATACTCAAGCTGGTAGCAATAATCTTAATAAAACTTATATCGTTTATGCTATTGCTGGTACTATTTCTACTTTTCTTATTATTGCAAATATTTTACCTAATACAACACTATGTATAGAACTTACAGCTGTTGTTGTAACAGTAGCTACCGTTTACTTTTTTATATATAGCTCTTTCTCTAGGATCTTATGAAAGAAATAGAATGCTTGTAGCTTTGGTTCTAATTATCGAAGCTATAATTTTTTATTCGTTATATTTTCAAATGCCTACTACTTTGACATTTTTTGCTAAGCATAATTTTGAACTTCACATATTTAATTGGCATGTTCCTGCAGCTCAATATCAATTTTTCAACCCACTTTGGATACTAATACTATCTCCATTTCTTGCAATACTTTATAAAAAAATCAAACTTACTCACGCAACAAAATTTTGTATAGGTACTGTGCTTATGTTTGTATCATACTTAACTTTATACTGTACTAAATATTTTGCTGTAGATTCTATAGTATCAGGTAATTGGTTGATACTTTCCTATGCAAGCTCTTCCCTAGGAGAATTGTTGATTGGAGCACTTGGTTTAGCTATGGTTGCTGAACTTTGTCCTAAAGCTATTTCTGGGTTTGTAATGGGTTTTTGGTTTCTATCGACTATGATTGCTTCATATCTTGCTTCGTTTATAGGTTCATTTATTGCTTTACCAAGTAGTAATGCTGTAATCTCCAAGCAACAAAGCCTAGAAACTTATACAACTGTCTTTGGTTATATTGCACTAGGAATTTTAGTTATATCAATAATCATGATTTTAATAGCTCCTACATTGAACAAGTACATCAACAAAACTTATGCGCCTAAAATGCAAGTTCTTGATGAAGATAGCGAGTAATTCACTAACTAAGAGATTTCGGATCGAGTCCTGAAATACCGAATGTTTTGTAGTGACAACTCGTTACTTTCCCATCATAAGCAACAACAACTTATTTAAAAACACTAAAAATGCGTAACATCAGTTAATAAAAAACCACAATCAGTATCAAAAACATTCTAAATAAATTCTTTTTTGTTAAAATAACCCCTAATACTTAATAATTTGTAAAACGATGAGTAACTTTTCTAATCAAACATGGCTGAGTAACTATCCTGCTCATGCCGCCAAGACTATTGAAGAAAATGAACATACTATTTTAGATTTATATGAAAAAACCATCATAGAGCATCTATACCAGACAGCTATTTCATGCCATGAAGTAGATTTCTCATTTAGCAAAATAGACGATCTTGCTACAAAATTTGCTAGTTATCTACAGAATGATTTGGGTATCAAAAAAGGTGATCGAGTTGCTATCGTACTACCTAACTGCGTACAGTTTACAATTAGTCTCTTTGCTTGTATAAAAATTGGTGCGGTGTTTGTAAATACTAACCCACTTTATACTGCAGATGAATTAGAATCTATTTTTAACAACTGTAATGTCAAAGTAGCTATAGTGATGGATATGTTTGCTCATCATATTCAAAAAGCTAGAATGAATATCCATTCACTAGAGAATGTAATAGTCACAAATATTGCTGATGTATACCCATTCCCAAAAAAGCAAATTATTGGATTCATATCTAAACGACTTATAAAAAATAAACCCAATTATAATAAAAATACTTTTATACAATTTACTACAGCACTAAAAGCAGATAAAAGACTATATGTAAAACCAATTATTACAAAAGAAAATACTCTCTGCTTACAGTACTCAAGTGGTACCACTGGCAAACCTAAAGGTGCTATTTTAACGCACGACAATTTAGCTTCAAACATCAAGCAAGTTTGGGCATGGATACAAGCAGAACTAGACTTGTCTGAGCAAGTTATAGTTACCGCCTTACCTCTTTATCATATATTTTCTCTTAGTGCGAATCTACTCTTTTTTTCTTTGCCGGTAGCAAGAATATCCTTATTCCAAATGCTAGAGATATAAAAAACCTAATCAAAACCATGTCAAAAAATGAGTTTACTATATTCAACGGTCTTAATACTCTCTATATGGCTATGCTTGATCATGCTGATTTTGACACCATCAATAAAGCTCGCTATAAGTACTCTCTAAGCGGAGGTATGCCAATCTCTCGTAAAGTTTATTTGCGTTGGTTAGACAAGACGGGTGTCGAGCTAAAAGAAGGTTTGGAATGACTGAGATGTCACCGGCTATAGCATTAAACAAGTTTAACGAGTCAGAAGATGATTACTTTGGTACTTGTGGCTACCCTATTCCAGGCACTCAACTTAGCATTAGAAATCTGGAAAACAATGATCTGGAAATTACAGAATGCTACAAAGAAGGCGAAATTTGGCTCAATGGACCTCAGAAATGTCAAGGGTTTTGGAATGATGAGGGAAAACAACAAGCTTTTCTTTACTAAAGATGGTTGGTTGAAAACTGGTGACATTGGCTATATAGATAAAAAAGGTCGTTTGACTATTTCAGATAGGCTAAAAAATATGATTATAGTTTCAGGGTTTAATGTATACCCTCGTGAAATTGAGATATGTTTGCTAAAGCACGATGATATAAAAGAAGCTGCTGTTACAGGTATAAAATCAGATACTTCTGGTGAAAGAACCTTTGCATTTGTATCTCTAGAGAATGGCTCTACAACTTCTGAAATAGATATTATTAATCACTGCAAAGAAAAACTCGCAAGCTACAAAGTTCCCAAAGCAGTGATATTTGTAAATACTCTACCAAAAAACAATACTGGTAAGATAGATATTCAAAAACTAAAAAAAGAACATCTATAGGGCACCTCTAAAAACTCTGTGTATGCAGATTAACTAGTTTCAAATTTATCACAACAAGGCGAAAATTGAGGGTAATAGTACATCTATTGCTGAAATTTGCAACTTTACTTTTAGCTCTATATAGCTTATGCTTCCCTATATTTTTCCATTTAGAATTCTGACCTATAAATCATGCAAGAAGCTACCGTTACACAAAGCTTTTGGACTCAAAAACGCTCTCTATTGTCGCTATAGCGATAAGCTTACTTGCCCTTGCTGAAATTGTTGATTTAACTATTGTAGCTGTTGCTATTCCGCAAATCATGGGAGCTATAGGAGCAAATGTAGAAAGCATTGCTGATGTTACTACTATGTATATCGTTATGGCTGCGATATTTATCTTATTATCAGGGTTGATGATTGATAAATACGGAATCAAACGCGTAGCCTTATTTTCGGCGGTTATATTTGGGCTATCATCTATTATGTGTGGGCTTTCTACTTCTTTAACTGAAATGGTTATTTTAGAGCATTCCAAGGTATTGGTGGGGCATTTTTACCATCTGCAGCTCAAACATATATCGCCCAAAACTTTAAAGGCAAAGATTATAATAAAATGATGATTATCTACCTCTAGTAATCGTTATGGGACCAATTATTGGGCCTATCCTTGAGTGGTGCTATCTGTGAACATATGTCTTGGCCATGGATTTTATGTAAACGCTCCTCTATGTATAATTGCATTTGTAGTTATATTTTTCTCTATGGAATTTGATAAAGTAAAAAAAAACATAAAAATCGACTACACAAGCTTTGCATTTCTAGCTGTAGGTATAGGCTGTTTGGAGTTATTTTTGATAATGGTAATAAAAATGATTGGTTTAATTCTTTAGAAATGATTTGTCTATTGGCTGCTGCTATTATCTCTTTGGGATTTTTTCTATGGCGAGGTTTACTTGGCTCATCTGTTGTTAAACTAAAGGTTTTTAAGAACTTAAATTTTGTGATAGCGTGCTTCTTGTGCTTTACCTTTATTTTACTATTTACAGCAGCTCTTGCACTTTCCTACTATGCTACAGCAACTTTATGGTTATCCTGTTGATTTAGCAGGATATATAACTGCACCAAGAGGTTTGGCAGCGATAGTCGGTGCTGGACTTGCTCAAGGTATATTAGTCAAAAAAATTGGCGTAAGAAAGACCGTAAGCTTGGGAATATTTTTATTTGCAATTTCATGCTTTATGCAAGCTTCGTTTTCAACTATTGCGAGTGAATCACAAATACTTATGACAATGATAGTGCAAGGATTAGGTATTACTATGTTCTTTCTGCCAATTATGCAAGCAATCGTTGTAGGTTTTGATGATAATGACTTAGCAGATATGTCAGGTGTATTTAACTTTTTGAAGCTTTGGTGGCTCTGTAGGTACAGCATTTATAGCTACAATAATCACGAAAACCAACAAGTCCATTATCAGGAGTTATCTTCAAACATATCTTCGTTAAACCAAAATTTTCAAGGCTGGATGCACAATCTACCAGCACCAGAGATAACAACTATAGCTATAGCAAAACAGCAAATAATCCAACAAGCTACTTTGCTTAGTTATTTAAACTCTTTTATCTGGTTGGCGTGCTAAGTCTATTTCTAACCATAGTACCCTTCTTTTAAAAGAACCTCCCAAAGATGCCCCTGTTGTAATGGCACATTAGTATAGGAAATATAATGACACAAGAAAAATCTGAAAACATAGATACTCAAAAACAAGAAGAGAAAAAAGTTTCAAAATTCTCTCCAAAAAAAATCATTATTGGTTGTAGCGTTATAGCTGTAACAGCAATAGGAATATACGGATATTATAAATACAGTAAGATTTTCCCATCTACAGATAATGCTTATGTTGATGCTGATGTGATTAATATCTCAACAAAAGTTGGTGGGTATATTCAAAAGGTATATGTACAAAACAATCAATTTGTACACAAAGGCGATAAGCTAGTTCAAATCGAACAAAAAGACTATAAGCTACAAGTTGCTAAATCTAACGCAGATATTATTCAAGCACAAGGACAGTTAGCTGTAGCAAATCAGCAAGTTGATGTTGCCAAGTCAAACCTTACAAAAGCAAAAGTTTCTCTGGAAACTGCTACTACAATGGCAGATAGATATACAGAACTGTATCATCAAGATGCCAGCTCTTTGCAAGATGCTCAAAAATATATTGACCAAAAAATTCAAGCTCAAAAGGCTCTGAACAAGCGTTATCATCTCTAAAACAAGCTCTTATCCAAGTTGAAGTAGCTAAAGCTCAAGTCGATGCTGCAAAAGTGGGGACTAAAAACTCTGAATTAAATTTAGGCTATACAACGCTTACTGCCCCATCTGATGGTTTTGTATCTAACTTAAAGATTTACAAAGGGCAATTAGTCGCTCCAGGACAATCTCTATTTGGTTTTGTTGATAATAAAAAATGGTGGGTAAATGCAAACTTCAAAGAGACAGACCTTAATAGAATAGCAAAAGGACAAAAAGTAGATGTTGAACTTGATATCTATAATCACAAATATGAAGGTGTTGTCGATAGTATAAGCTATGCTACTGGTTCGGTATTTTCACTATTGCCTGCAGAAAACGCTACAGGAAACTGGGTCAAAGTAACACAACGCTTTCCTGTGAAAATCACTCTAAAAGATAGCTCTAATTACCCTTTACGAGTCGGTGCAAGTGCTACTGTTAAAGTTGATACTTTAGGTGGGAAATAAATGAAAAAAGAATACTACTATCATCTATACTTGCGAGCACCCTACTAATCTCAGGCTGTATATTTTTTAACCCAGATTACAAAAAACCAAAAATTGAAACACCTAAGCTTTGGAATGATCAAAATAGAAGTATAGATAAAACTAAGGATTGGGATTTGACAAAGGTGGCTTGGTGGCGTCAATTTAATGATCCCGTCTTAAATAATCTCGTAACTATAGCTTTAAAAGATAACAATAAAATACAAGTTGCTCTTGGTAATGTACTTCAAGCAAATGCTGAAATCAATAAAGCTAACTATGGTTGGTTACCTACCGCTAGTGTCGGTGGAGGTGGCTTTATTGCACAATCCTTTGATATTACAGGCAGTACAAATGTACCAGGTCTTGATTTACCTCGCTCTCAAAATGCGGGTGGTGCTTTGGTTGGTATAATTCCAAGCTATACTATTAATATTGCAAGACAATTTAAGCTTGGTGAAATCTCTCGTCTATCGAAAAAAATGCAAGTTAATCTCAAAGATGCTACAAGACTATCTATCATCAGTCAGACTAGTGCTGCTTACTTTTCATTTATAACAGCTAAAGAACAACTAAATATTCAAACTAAGATGGTTAGCCAGCTTAAGCTAATGCTTCATTACTCAATTGAGCAGCATAATTTAGGTGCTACCTCTCCAATGCTTACAGAAGTTATAAAACACAGCTTGAAATTCAAAAGGTAAAGTGGCTAGTATAAATAATGATATCGTTCATTTTCAAAATACTCTCAAAATACTTATGGGTGAAAATCCAGGTAAGATTCTTACAGCTAGAACCCTAAATGATATAAACGGTAATGTCAAAGTACCTGTAAATCTACCATCACAAGTATTACAAAATCGTCCAGATGTCGCTATTGCTGAATACAAACTTATGACAGCAAATGCAAATATTGGTTTAGCTAGATCACAATTTTTTCCAAGTATTGATTTAACAGGTACTTTTGGTAATGCTACCTTAGCACTTGGTGAACTTGCAACAATGAATGCTTGGGCATGGGTTGGCGAAGCTGTCGCTGCTGTACCTATATTCAATATGAGTATTTTTGCAGATAGTGACAAAGCTACAGCTCAGTTCTACCAAGGTTACTATGACTATGTGAACACTCTGCAACAAGCTTTCCAAGAGGTAGATGATAGCTTATCTGCTCGTACAGCTAGCAATACCAACCTAAAGAAACAAAAATTATCTCTAAAATCTACAAAAGACAAGAACAAATATTCGACAAAAAATTCCGATCTGGAGCAATAAGCAAAGCTGGTATACAGGTATAACTTTAAATGTACTTAACCAGCAAATGCAAGTAAATCAAGCTAAGCTAAAATCATTAATTAGTGTTATAAATCTATACCAATCTTTAGGTGCTGGTTATGATGTCGATAACTATGTCGACCCTCACTATAATAATCCAGCTTTTGAAAAATAAATATAGCAGGTACTTATTATGAATATATCCAAAAATATTGAATATAAAAACTATTCTATAAAGCTAACAAATTGGCTAAAAGAAACTTGCCTTAATTACCCTGCCAAAGGGTTTGTAATAGGTATAAGTGGTGGCGTAGACTCCGCGGTCGCAGCTTCATTGGCTACCATGACAGGATTACCTGTAACAGCATTGATAATGCCATCGTCAAACAATCAGTCGCAAGACATGACCGACGCTTTAGAATTAATTAAGCAACTAAACATACCTTACCACATAGTCTCAATCCAACCTGCTTATGATGTATTTATAGAATCAACAAATACTTTTACTAATTCTGACAATGATAGACAACATGTCATTAAAGGTAATGCTCAAGCTCGCTTAAGAATGATGTATCTCTACGCTTATGCTCAGCAAAATGAACGCATAGTTATAGGAACAGATAATGCTTGTGAATGGTATATGGGCTACTTTACAAAATTTGGTGATGGTGCCGCTGATATATTGCCACTGGTTAATCTCAAAAATCTCAAGTTTTTGAGCTAGGTGGGTATCTCAATATTCCTAAGAATATTTTGAATAAAGCACCATCTGCTGGACTATGGCAAGGGCAAACTGATGAAGATGAAATGGGCGTCACATATCAAGAAATAGATGCTTTCTTAGATGGAGAAGAAGTATCCACAAAAAGCCCTTGAAAGAATAAGTTTTTGGCACAATCGTTCTCATCATAAAAGAGCCTCTGCTTTAATTCCGGTTTTTAGTTGATTTCAATACTTAATCATAAAAATAATCAACAATAAACTTAAAGTATGTTTTTCTTTTACAATCAAACAATGTAAAATATCATTAAAATAACGACTCTCAAATACAATGAAAAAATTAATTTATTAACAAGTTGTTGCCTTACTTTAATGGCTTGTGCTAAGCTGCATAACAATCCTACAAAAGATTTATATATAAATATAAAAACTCTAATGTGCAGGATTTGAACTTCAATAAAGAAGGTAAACTACCTCAAGATATAGAAAATGAAAAATATTATGATGTAAATATATCTGGTTCTGCTATAAAGAACTGTGAAATCATTGGTAATACTCCCATTTTAATGTCACTTAGAAGTGTACACTTATTAAATAGCTTTATTAGCTACCATTCTAGGAGGAAAACCTCCTAAAGCCATATGTGGTCTAATGTTGTTGTAATCCATAACCACCCAGTAGATTGTAACCTAATATCATCTAAACTATCAAATAAATTTTGCTCCTAATAGTTCATATCTCATAGTCCTATTAAATCTCTCAACATAGCCATTTTGTTGAGGGTTTCCAGGATTGAATATACCATAGTTGTATCTTATTTTCTTTTAGCCCACAACTTTAAGCTATTGCTTATATATTCAGGACCATTATCACACCTGATTGCTATAGGCTTACCCCTTTGATTTATTAACCTTTTTAAAGTCTTTTCAACTCGATATGATGGTAATGAAAAGTCAATCTCACAATCTCACAATCTAAGCCTTCTCTATTATAGTCATCTATAATATTTAATAGCCTATACTTTTTACCACTAGATAAATTATCGTGCATAAAATCCATAGACCATATTTGGTTTGCTCTAGTAACTTCAGTTAATGGTTTTGGCTTATCTCTTTTAATTCTTTTTTAGGCTTTATTCGTAGGTTTAAACACAAATCACAATATATTCGATATACTCGTTTATGATTAAACCTCTTACCCACACATTTCTTATATGCAGAAAGCATAGCTTAAAACCCCAGTTGCGATGAGCCTGTGTAAGCTCAATTAACTTATTTGCTATATACTCATTATCATCACTATTTTTAGGGCTATAGTAGTATGGTTTCACTTATGCAAAAAACTTTACAGCTCCTTTTGACACTGATTTTCTTAGCTTTCACTGTCTGTAAAGCCATCTTCTTCGCTCAGATGGCTTTACCACTTTTTTGTCATCGCTTCCTTTAAAATATCATGATCTAACTGTAAATCAGCATACATACGCTTAAGTCTACTATTTTGGGCTTCAAGCTCTTTAACTTTTGTTAGCATTGAAACATCCATACCACTGTATTTCTCACGCCATTTATAAAATGTTGAGCTACTTATACCATATTTGCGACACAAATCAGATACGATAATGCCGCTCTCTGATTCCTTTAAAATATTTACTATTTGACTATCTGTATATCGTTTTTGTTTCATTTGTAATACCTCTCATTTATTAGTATATTTTTGTACACTTCTAAATGCTATTATTTTTAGGGGTATTACCCATTGACTATGGTGATGTACAAATAAAATCCCCAGAGTCACAATAAAATCTTTATTGGTGATGCATCTGATTGGGATATAGTCAGAATTGACTGTAGAAAAGACCAAGGGGAAGGTAAAACTAAGCAGGAGTATGATTTAAATATTAAAAAAAGTTTATTCACCTGAAAACACATATAAAAAATCAACGAAAGTGATTCACGAGTAATTTGTTAAATGCAAATAAACAAAGCTTAAATTTATATTAATTACATTTTTACTTTTAGTAACCTTATTTGCTTTCCATCTTCTTTGGGATAATAATGAAAAAGTAGCAAACAGCTCAACATCAACCATAACTTTTTCTGGTGGAAATTACTATACCCTCTGCTGGTGTAGCTCCATATTCAAAAATTTCATGGACTGTAAATCGCGACAACATAACTTTTAAATGTCCACTAGGCTATACAATTCCTAAGGAAGCTAAACTTTAGAAATTGAATTAGATTCAACAAACCTTTGTCATCAAAAAGTGATTTTGAAGAGCTAAGCCTCATTCTTGACAATAACAGGAAAGCTTATATCAGATAATAGATTACCAAGTAATTCATGGAGAGCGAGAAACAAGCTTACATTCTTGAAGTAGATTGCATCCCCTTAACAGGAATAAATTCTTATGAATAATTATTTAGTATCAAGTTTTATAATGTGTAATTAACTATAGTTTTTTTAGTATTCTTAAATTAGGCGCAAAACTGCTTTGTGATAAATGTACCAATTGGTATTAGAGATAAGTTCAGAATTGTGGAGAAGCTTTCCACCCTAATGAAAGCACTCCCAAATCTCTTGGCTAATTTCTTACTTATACCTTTAACCTTTGCCATTTCATCAACAGATGCTTTGCTTAGCTCTTGCCAACCACCAAGTAAAATTATTAATGCTTTACGGCGCTTAGGTCCTACTCCTTCTATTTCTTCGATTATAGAAGATTGTCTATTTGAATTTACCTTTTTTGCGTTGCCCTTTATAGCATGATCATGAGCAGAGTCTCGCACTTGACGCAATAGTAAAAATCCAGCATCATGTTCATCTAGCGTATATTCAGTCTTATCAAAACCTTTGTAGATTTTCTCTTTACCGCTTATTCGTTCAACACCTTTACCCAAACTAACAAGCTGAATATTATTTTCTAAACCAAACTCTTTGACAATATTTTCAGCTTGATGAATTTGTCCTTTTCCGCCATCTATTATCATCACATCGGGGAGATTATCAGCTTCCACACCAGAGCTTAACTTTCGTGAGACCGCCTGAGCAATAGCTGCATAATCATCACCTGCTTTTACATCTTTGATATTGTATCTACGATGAGATTTTCTATCCTCACCTTCATCCGTATATACCACACAAGATGCGATAGTCGCCTCACCTTGAAAATGTGAAATATCAAAGCACTCTATACGCTTAATATCTTGCTCTAAATTCAAGAACTCTTTCAATGAGTCTAAACGCTTTTGATACTGTGATTTTGAAGCATTATGTGTAGTTAGTTTTTGTCTTGCATTTACTTCAGCTAGTTTGAGCCACTTTAAATTATCAACTGCTGGAGCTAATATCCAGTTCATTGACTGACCAATTTTATGCGAAATACTCGCTAGCAAATCCTGTACTTCTTCAAAATTAACTTTTGATAATATTATATTTTTTGGCCAAATATTACGGATCTCATCACCAAGATAAAAGTGTGATAGAAATGCCTGCATAATAGCTGTTTTATCCTGTCCTTTTGCATCAATACTCCAATGCCTATCTGCAACAATATCGCCATTTTGAATCTGCAGAAGAGCAATCCCTGCCGAATTATCCTGCAAATGAATACCAATCACATCAAATGTTTTATCTGCTTGAATATCTACTATCTGTTGTTCTTGAAGCTTTCTTAATACAATAAGTTGATCTCGATAAACTTGGGCTTTCTCATACTCCATATTTTCGCTAGCTGTGTGCATTTTTTGTGAGATATCTTCTAGTACACTACTAAATTTACCAGCAAGAAATTTCTTTAGGATACTTAGTTGCTCATCATATTGCTCTTCGGAAACTAATCCAACACATGGAGCAAGACAGCGTTTTATCTGATACTGCAAACATGGTCTTATGCGAGATTTATAATAAGTATTTTCACATTGTCTAATCGGGAAAATTTTTTGGATAATATTTAGCGTAAATTTAACCGATGAAATAGATACAAAAGGACCAAAGCATTGCCCTTTCTTATAAGCTGATTTCCCTCTATAAAATGCAACTCTCGGGAATTTATCTTTTGAGATAACTAAATATGGATAACTTTTATCATCTTTGAATAAGATATTGTACTTCGGACGATGTTGCTTGATGAGACTGTTTTCTAAAAGGTAAGCCTCATAATCACTAGGAGTAATAGTTATCTCAATTCTCTCAACTTGAGAAGCCATCATCAATGTTTTGCTATCTTTTGCACCTTTTGAAAAATAGCTATTTACGCGATTTTTGAGATTTTTAGCTTTACCAACATATATAATATTATCACTACCATCAATCATACGATATACGCCTGAATGGGTAGTTAGATTCGCTAAGAAACTTTTTAAATCAAAATCTTTTGACTCATTTGTAATCATTATCTAAGAAACTATCGTTTTTAATATTAATAAATATGCAAAAATGTTAGCATATATTAGCTTTTAAATACATCTAAACACTAATGCTAATCCAATCTCAATCAATACTTGACGCTACTATTGCAGAAATCTCACAAAATACGCATATAGCTGTCGATACAGAATTCTACTGGATGCGGACTTATTACCCTGAGTTATGTCTTATTCAAATAGCTACGGTAAATGACATCTATATTATAGATACTCTTGAAGACCTTGATTTTAATGGTTTGAACGATATTTTTGAAACTAACGATATTCAAAAAATTCTTCACTCTGCAGCTAATGATGTACCTATTATCAAAAGATTTTTAAACTGCGAAATAAATAATATATTTGATACTCAACTTGCAGCAACATTTTTGGGATTTGCAAACCAGCTTTCTTTAAAAAATCTGCTTCAAGAGATTTTAAATATAGAAATGGAAAAAGAGTCTCAATTTTCAGATTGGCGAAAAAGACCATTATCAGCAAATCAAATTGCTTATGCTAAAAAAGATGTTGAGTACCTTATTACACTACAAAAAGATTTAGATAAAAAACTAATTGATATCGGTTACCATGATTTCTTTGAAGAAGAGCTTATAGATATTTGTCAGATAGGTTTTAATAATCTTGAAGTTATTCATAACAAAGTTGGTAACATTCAAAAGTTTAGCGAGAAAGTACAACGCAACATCATAGCAGTAGCTAAATGGCGTGAAGAAACTGCTCAAAAGAAGGATATTCCCGTTAGATTTCTTTTTGATAACAAGGTTCTATACGCTATAGCTCGTATTGCTCCTACTTCACATGATGACTTTGCATCTCCAGAGATTACAAGGTTAAACTCATCGATAAAAAATGGGATTATTACTGCTATAAAAACTAGCAATGAACATCAGCACCTAACAGGTAAAAGAAAGTACACTGCAAAGCTTGATAACGAAACTGTTGATAAAATTATTGCCTTTTTTAATGCAGAACTTGATAACTACAAGTTTGATAACTCTTCTGTCGCATCTAAAAAAGATATTCGATCTCTTATATATAATCTAAAATTAGAAAATGATGATATAAATAACAAGCTTCTTAAAGGCTGGCGTTATGAAATAGTTGGTAGAAAATTGAAAAGAGTATATTTTGGCAAACATTTAAAATAAAGCATTACAATTCTATCATTACAATAAAATCTCTTCTAATTTGACCAATTTAGTTTTCTTAATAAGTTTATGAAAAATTATTAAGAGCAAAAATAAAATAACGCCACTATATGTTGCTAAGAAGCTAGAAAATGAAGCTTCTCCTTCAAAAATCGCAAGCAACTGCTGTCCTACCATTATAATTATAATTACTAACATTGCTAAAATAGGTGCTACAGGAAACCATTTTGCTCTATATGGTAGTTTAGCTAGTTGCTTACCTTGCTTTAAATAAGCTCTTCTAAACCTATAATGACTAAGGCAAATTCCAAACCATGCAATATACCCAGTTAGACTAATTACATTAATAAGCCAGTTAAATATCATCCCGCCATTAGTAAATGATAATATTAGCAAAATAAAACAAACCATCGCTGTAGAAATCATACCAATTACAGGGACATTTTCTTTGTTTGTCTTACTAAAGAATTTTGGTGCTTCTGTAGATTCGCCCATATGCCACAATATCCTAGATGCTGTATACATACTTGCATTTGCAGCTGACAATATAGCTGTGATTACAACCAAATTCATCAACGATGCTGCATATTTTATTCCTGCAGATTCAAGTACTATAGTAAATGGGCTTAAAGCCACATCAGAATTATCAGATATAAGCAAAGGACTATTATAAGGAATTAACAAGCTTATTATTATGATAGTTAATACATAAAACAATATTAATCGCCAAAATACTTTTTTGATTGCCTTAGGAAGCGTAACCTTTGGATTTTCAGTCTCACCAGCAGTTACTCCTATTAGCTCTGCTCCTTGAAGAGAATATCCTGCAACTAAAAACACACTAAAAAAGCCTAACCATCCAGCATGAAAAGGACCATCTCCAATATGGATATTTTTAAAGCCCACCACACCTTGTGAGCCAACTAATCCAAATATAACTAAAGTACCAACAGTTATAAAAATCACAACAGTTGCTATCTTGATTATTGACAACCAGTATTCTGCTTCACCATAGACCCGTACTGATAATACATTAATAAAACATATCAGCAAAAAAAACAAACCAATCCACCAAGATATATTTACATCTGGAAACCAGTATTGCATTACTAAACCAGCTGCAATTATCTCAGATGCCACAACTAGCACCCAATTAAGCCAATAATTCCAACTCATAGCAAAGCCAAATGATTTATGAACATACTTTGCAGAATATTCACAGAATGATCCTGTAACTGGTGAATGTGCCGCCATTTCACCTAAGCTAGACATAAGAAAATAAACTATAATTGATACTATAATATAACCAGCAATAGCACCTCCAGGCCCACCACTATGTATAGCACCCCCACTAGCTAGCAACAACCCTGTACCAATTGTTCCACCCAAAGCCATCATAACTAAATGACGAGACTTTAGTGACCTATTAAGCTTATTCATAATTAAATTTTTCCATCAATAATAGCAGTGCCAACTTAGTGACTGTCCCTTAGCTTGTTCGATACTAAGATTTATAAAGCTCTCACGCATAAAAACCTAATCTAGGTTTATCAAAATTTTATAGTAGTAAAGTTTCTCACTCTTACTATATACATTCAAGCTTTGTTACAAATTTACAGCTCAAAAAGCAATTATCTCAAAAATAGCAAAAAACAATATATAATTGATCATATAAAACACACATTACAAATATTTTCTTCTGATGACTTTAATTACACGTGACTCTAAATTTTCCCCTATCATTTTAGCATTATTTGCTGCTCTACCTCCTTTAGCAATAAACACTTATGCTCCAGCGATATCTCTCATAGCTAAAGATTTTGGAGTGCATAATAGTGATGTCTTAACTACATTTGCTACTTACTTTGTTGGCTTCTCATTTGGGATGCTTATTTGGGGAGCTATATCAGATAAATATGGTCGTAAAAAGATAATTATAATTGGTAGTATCATATATATACTAAGTACTGTTTTATGCTCTTTTAGCTATAATTTTCATATGCTTGAGATTCTTAGGTTAATTCAAGGTTTAGCTGATTCTGTTGGGGCAGTGATATCTTTCTCTATTGCTCGTGACTGTTACAAAGGAGCTAAACTTACAAGCATGCTAGCGACTATAATTATTACACTTCTAATAGCCCCTATGGTAGCTCCTATCATTGGTACAGTCTTGGTTGAGCTTACTCACACATGGCAAAGTACTTTTCATTTCTTGACAGCTTACGGCGTAGTAATGGTTATAATGGCTTGCTTAATTGAAGAGACATTAGAGCCCAAAGATCGACAAAAAGACTTATCAAAAATCATACCAAGCTATATTATTCACTTAAAAAACCCTGGATTTATGCTTGGTACTTTAGCATCTAGTACTATAGCGACTCCTTTATTTATATTTATCTCATCATCAGCTTTAATATATCTTGATGAATATGCTACAGGCTCTATATTTTATTGTATATACTATGCGCTATGCTGTATGGTAGCAATACTTGCAAACTTTTATATAAAAAGACATGCTGAAAGTATTCAAAAGCTTTTTAATGTCTATTATACCGTTTCAGCAATTGCTCTTAGTAGTATGTTTCTTATAGCATTAAACTTCTTTAATATTGATAATGCTTTTTTGTATACGACTGCAATGTTTGTGCTTTGTGGATCAGTGGCTTTTAGCTCTACTATTGTTTATTCCTTCTCACTTAATCAAGTCACGCATAGCTTTGGTACTGCAAACTCTATTTCAAACTTTACAAAAAATATGGTAGCAGGGTAATACTCCCATTTTTAATGTCACTTAGAAGTGTACACTTATTAAATAGCTTTATTAGCTACCATTCTAGGAGGAAAACCTCCTAAAGCCATATGTGGTCTAATGTTGTTGTAATCCCATAACCACCTAGTAGATTGTAACCTAATATCATCTAAACTATCAAATAAATTTTGCTCTAATAGTTCATATCTCATAGTCCTATTAAATCTCTCAACATAGCCATTTTGTTGAGGGTTTCCAGGTTGAATATACCATAGTTGTATCTTATTTCTTTTAGCCCACAACTTTAAGCTATTGCTTATATATTCAGGACCATTATCACACCTGATTGCTATAGGCTTACCCCTTTGATTTATTAACCTTTTTAAAGTCTTTTCAACTCGATATGATGGTAATGAAAAGTCAATCTCACAATCTAAGCCTTCTCTATTATAGTCATCTATAATATTTAATAGCCTATACTTTTTACCACTAGATAAATTATCGTGCATAAAATCCATAGACCATATTTGGTTTGCTCTAGTAGCTTCAGTTAATGGTTTTGGCTTATCTCTTTTAATTCTTTTTTTAGGCTTTATTCGTAAGTTTAAACACAAATCACAATATATTCGATATACTCGTTTATGATTAAACCTCTTACCCAATACATTTCTTATATGCAGAAAGCATAGCTTAAAACCCCAGTTGCGATGAGCCTGTGTAAGCTCAATTAACTTATTTGCTATATACTCATTATCATCACTATTTTTAGGGCTATAGTAGTATGCTGTTTCACTTATGCAAAAAACTTTACAGCTCCTTTTGACACTGATTTTCTTAGCTTTCACTGTCTGTAAAGCCATCTTCTTTCGCTCAGATGGCTTTACCACTTTTTTGTCATCGCTTCCTTTAAAATATCATGATCTAACTGTAAATCAGCATACATACGCTTAAGTCTACTATTTTGGGCTTCAAGCTCTTTAACTTTTGTTAGCATTGAAACATCCATACCACTGTATTTCTCACGCCATTTATAAAATGTTGAGCTACTTATACCATATTTGCGACACAAATCAGATACGATAATGCCGCTCTCTGATTCCTTTAAAATATTTACTATTTGACTATCTGTATATCGTTTTTGTTTCATTTGTAATACCTCTCATTTATTAGTATATTTTTGTACACTTCTAAATGCTATTATTTTTAGGGGTATTACCCAGCACTTGGTAGCTTTATAGTGAGTTTTTATCACGGTAGAAATTTGATAATAGCATCGCCAATAGTACAGCTTGGGTTTACAATCATGACTATTGTTATTTTAATTACTATTTTTAAATTAAAAATTGAATGTTCTGAGCAGGAAAATGTTTAAATAAACAGTCTTTCTATTGAAATTTTAATTATAGGGGTAGCATATAGATTTCGGCATCGAAGTACTGGGATTGGTATAATTTACGCCAGCCTAGAAATATCCGCAATACTCACAAACATCTGATTTAATTCTCTCAAAAGAGCTATACGATTGGCTCTTATTTTTAGATTTTCATCCATTACCATTACATTATCAAAAAATTCACTAATAACCTTATCTAGTGTACCTAGTAGTTCAAAAGCATAACTATACTCTCTATTATCAATGTATTTAGAAATATCGCTAGCAACCTCTTCGATACTATCAGCTAATGCCATTTCATAGCCATTATCTATTTCTTTTGAGATTTTTATATCAAATATATCCGTTGCATCACTAGCATTTTTATTTAGAATATTAGCCACTCGTTTGTTTGATGCGATCAAGCTTTGAGCTTTCTCTGATTCACTAAATTTCTTAACAGCTTTTATACGAGCATCAAAATCTTTTATAGATTGATAACTAGTATTATTTACCGCTTCAAAATAATCTACAGAGACTCCCTCATCTTTATATAGGTTTTTAAACCTATCGCTACAGAAGCTCAAAATCTCTTTTTTAGTATCATTATTAAACTCGATACCATTTATATCTTTATAGCTATTTATCGCTATATCAATCACTTTGTCTAATGGTGCATCGACATCAGTATCACGCAATATACGCAATATACCAATCGCAGATCTACGCAATGCAAATGGGTCTTTATTACCAGTTGGTTTTGCCCAACGCCGAATATACCCACAAGAGTATCTAGCTTTTCAGCAAGAGCTACACAATTCGCTACATCTGTCTTTGGAAGATCCGCACCAGAGTATTTTGGCCAATATTGTTGCTCTATAGCATCAGCTACTATTTCAGATTCGCCATGAGCTTTAGCATAGTATTTACCAATTATCCCTTGTAAATCTGTAAACTCAAAAACCATATCAGAAATCAAATCAGCTTTAGCAAGCAACCCTGCTCTATATGCCGATTCACTTTCAATATCACATAGTTTAGCAAGTTGTTGAGAGCTATTAGCAATTCTTTGAGCTTTTGGTACATATTACCCAGCTTATTATGGAATGTAACACTCTCTAGCTTTGGTAGTAACTTATCTAAAGGTGTTTTAAGTCCGTATCATAAAAGAACGCTGCATCAGAAAGACGAGCATTCATCACTTTTTGATTACCGCTTGTTACTAGCTCAGGCTTTTTACTTTTGATGTTTGATATAGTTATAAAATGAGCTACCAACTCATCTTTTTTATCAAGTAATGCAAAGCACTTTTGATGCTCTTCCATCGAAGAAATCAGAGCTTCCTTTGGCACTCTAAGGAAATTTTCGTCAAAATCACAAAGCATAGCATTTGGGTACTCAACTATCGCACAAACTTCATCGACTAAATCATCATCTAATACAACTTGATAGTTATTTTGCTTAGCTAATTCTTTTGCCTGTTTGATAACTTCATCTCTACGCTCTTGCCAATCAGCTATAACCATCGCATTTGCTAGCGAACTTACATACGCATCAACAGAATTTATACTAATAGCTTCCGGATAATGGAATCTATGTCCATAAGTAGTATTTGTAGCTTTATGACCAAGTATCTCTAAATCAACTACATCAGCACCAAACAAAGCTACTACCCAATGCACAGGACGCACAAATTCAACATCTGAACTACCCCAACGCATCATTTTAGGTATAGGTAATTGTTTAAGAGCTTTTGAAATAATTTCTTGTAAAAGATCAACTGTTTGCTGACCATCTTGAGTCGTTTTGAAATAAAGCTTTTCTCCTTTTGGAGTATCAATACGACTAAGACCATCTATCTCAACACCGCAAGATTTTGCAAAACCTAAGCCTACTTTTGTAGCTTCACCATCTTTATAAGCTATGCTTACTAATGGTCCTTGTTTCTCAACTTCGATATCATTTTGACACTCTGCTAAATCATTGATAATGAAAGAAAGTCTTCTTGGAGAGGCAAACCATTTAGTATTACCAAAACTAATCTCTGCCTCTTTTAGTTGACCTTCAACACTTGAAAGTAATGAAATTGCTAAATTTTTAAGTGCTTTTGGTGGTAGCTCTTCTGTACCTAATTCAAATAAAAAATCTTTTGTAATACTGCTCATTTATAAACCTTGTAGATAATGCTTTTTATATATTTAAATAACTTAGGGTATTATAACTCAATAAGTCGCATAATTTAATAACTGAATATGCTTATCAGCTCAGATACTACTAGAAATGCACGCACTACCAATAAAAAAACCACCAAAATGATTTTTACCTAGAATTATAATCTCATTAACTATATTATTTGAGTACAAAATCATCTCTTTCTTTTATAAAGAATAATTAGTCAAATCAAGGATTTATTATGAACGATAAAATCAAAATATTTGAAAATTTCTTAACACAACTGCAATTAAAGATAACATCTGCACTTGAACAGTGTGAAACTAGCAATCATAAATTCATAAGCGACAAATGGGAAAGGCCAAATACTCCTGAGCAAAAGCTAAAAGGTTATGGAAATTCGATGATTATCGAAAGTGGCGAGATCTTTGAAAAAGGTGTAGTAGCATTTTCACGAGTAAACGGATCTGCACTACCACCTTCTGCTACAGACAAACGCCCAGACTTAGCCGGCAAAGCATTTGTAGCTACTGGTGTGTCATTAGTTATCCACCCTCGCAATCCTTTGTACCGACATCTCACGCTAACTTTAGACTATTTATGGCAGGAGCAGATACTGACAATCCTGTGTGGTGGTTTGGAGGTGGTTTTGACCTTACGCCTTACTACCCTTTTTGAAGAAGATGCTATACATTGGCACCAAGTAGCAAAAGATACTTGTGATAAGCACAGCAAAGATTATTATTCTAAATTTAAAAAATGGTGTGATGATTATTTTTATCTAAAACATAGAGATGAATGTCGTGGTATTGGTGGATTGTTTTTTGATGATATAAATGATGAGTCTTTTGAGAAATGTTTTGAATTTGTATCAGACTGTGCGAATTCATACATAAAAGCTTATATCCCTATCGTAGAGAAAAGAAAAAATACTCCTTACACACAAGAGCAAAAAGATTTTCAGCTTTATCGTCGTGGGAGATATGTTGAGTTTAATTTGGTATTTGATAGAGGCACAATTTTTGGGTTGCAAAGTGGTGGTCGTACAGAATCTATACTTTCTTCCATGCCTCCTATGGCAACTTGGAAATATAACTATCAGCCAGAAGAAGGCTCTGCTGAAGCTAAAATATACGAATATATAAAACCTAGAGAGTGGTTGAAGTAATCACTCTCCTTTTTTAAAACTCCTAACCCAAAACCTTTGTGGTGACAAAGCATCTAATAATTTATCTGAAACTGTACTTTTCTGATTTGTAATTTGTGAAGTAATTATCTTTGCAGCTAATAATGAAGAACATAGTCCTTTTGAGCCAAATCCTGATGCAAGATATAATCCATTTTCATAGTTTACCTTTGGCATCTTAGATTTTGGGTAGCCTTTTAATAAAGGTTTATAGAAATCATCTTTAAACTTTTTATAATCAACCAGTTTACCAACTATAGGTATATGATCAGAAGTTACACACCTTGTCGCCACTCGTGAAGATACTATATTTGCATCATCACTTAAGTTAGAAAAAGTAGTTTTTATTTGAGAGATATTGTGAGCATCATCGTCTAATCTAACATCACCTTTTGTATCGGCATTGTCTCTAAAAGTAGCCCCTATCACTTGCAAGTTATCTTTGTAGCTTGGAATTATATAGCCACGGTCAATGACTGTTTTTTTAATATCTGCCCAGTCTTTTACTACAGTAAGTTGCCCATGCGATGGATATACAGGAATATCCTTTAAATATGAAATTTGCTTAAATAAGCCATGACTACCTGCAAATATTACAATGTCAAAGCTCTTATTGTTTTTTAATGATAGAGATTCCGGATCAGTGGCTGGAATGACGCTATTTTTTTTAGGTATACTAAACTCAAGATTCCACAGATTGTTTTCTGTTTTTGCAACATCTAATAATTCCGTATTTAAATTTAATTTCGCACTAGATAACTCGAGCCATAGCTCACAAAGTGATTTTGGTACTAATGAAATTGCATTTGGATAATAAACTGCTGAAGAGTTTATTTTAGTACTTAATAACTCACTAGCTTCAGTAGGATTCATTAGTCTCGCTAAACTAGCTGGAACATCTCTTCTATTAAAAATCTTACGATATCTTTGCAGATCTTTTTCAGCAGATAAAACCTCTAACACACCATGATTGCAGATTTCTAATTTTGAGCGATATTTATCAATAAACTCAGTTAGCAAGCTAAAGCCCATAGTATGAAACTGATCAGAGAAATTGTTATCACTAGTAAGGTACGGTGCTAGAATACCCGCATAATTACCAGAAGCTTCGGCTGCTATACTTGAGTTTTTATCAAAGATTTCTATTTCAAAATCCTTATGTAAGCTTAGCTCATAGGCAATTGAACACCCTGCAAGACCTGCTCCGATGATTGCTATTTTATACATTGTTATATAACTGTTTATTTTGAATATGTAGAGACATATTATTACTTGCTCCCATTTTATTATTTAATTTGGACAAGTCACGACTTGTCCCTACGATCATATATTTACTATACATCATTAAAGTACTTATCAAGTTGCCATTTAGCGGGATTGTTTACGATATATTCCCTTATATTTTGCAATGACCTCTCATCTCTAATTACATGATCATAAAATGAGCGTTGCCATTGGAAATTTTCAACACCTAAAAAGTGTATTTGTTTTGACGCTGTTGTCTTAAATGCTCCCACCAGTTGCGATAATGACTTTATCTTTGGTTGTAGGGACATGTCGTGACTTGTCCCTTGCTTTATTTGAGATGGGAAGGTCGCGACCTTCCCCTACATTTAAACTTCGATCAATAATTAATATTCCATGAAAATGATTTGGCATAACTACAAAGTAGTCTAGTTTTATATAACTATATTGCTCTTGTAACCATAACCACCGATCTTTTATTACCTTGCCACACTCATTCAAAATCATCTTTTCATCAGAAATCTCGCCAAAATAATTTACACGGTTTTGAATACAAACAGTCACAAAGTAAAAGCCATCTTGAGAATAATTATATTCGGAAATTCTATTTATTTTTCTATCTAAAGAATTATCACGCACCAAAGCCTTGAAGACCTTCTTTTTTACGCTTCTGATCTGCTCTTAGCATACGAGCTTGTTTTGGATCGATGATTAGCTCACGGTAAATCTCAATCCGATCTTTATCTTTTACAGGGTGATCTAAATCTACTATCTCGCCATATATACCTAGCTTTAGCCTATCAAGAACATCAATCTCAGGATATTTATGTAAGATCTTTGACTTCATAATAGCTTGTCTGACTGTAAGGTTATCATCAGTTTCTACATGAAAAGATATTTGCTCTGTTGGAAGTGCATATATAATTTCTACTTTCACTCGCCATGAACCTCTTTTGCACGCTTACAAAAAGCGTCAAGCATCTTTTCAGCCAATCCTTTAAATACAGGTCCTAATGCCATTTCTACAAATTTGTTTTCAAATGTAAATTCCATATTTAGAGAAACTTTAGAGGTCTTATCTGTAAGAGGTTCAAACACCCAGTCACCCGTTAGAGTCTTGAATGGTCCTTTTACAAGATTAAGATGAATATGCTCATTTTTTATCATAGTATTATGAGTAGCAAAATCTAATTTCACAAATCCGGATTTGATTTTCAAGCATGCTTTTTTTCGGTTACACCTCTTCAATCATCTCAATATCTTCACACATCGGTAAAAACTCAGGATAACTTCTAATATCATTTACCAAATCATACATTTGTTCAGCGGTATAGTTTACTGTCGAAGATTTATTAACTTTATTCATTTATTTAATCTTTTGTCTTTTACTGATAATATAGCGTTACATTGTATATCTTTTATGAAAAATAATAAAGTTATGAGTAAACATAAGGTTTCTCCAGCTACTATAGCTAGAAATAAAAAAGCATTCCATGATTATACTATCCTCGAGAAATTTGAGGCTGGTATAGTTTTGCAAGGTTGGGAAGTGAAAAGCATTCGTTCAGGTAAAGTGCAAATGGTAGATACTCATGTGCATGTGCGTAAAGGCGAGGCTTGGCTTTTTAACTGTCTAATCACTCCTTTGCTATCAGCATCGACGCATATCACCCCAAATACTACTGCATCACGAAAACTACTACTTAATCGCCGTGAGATAGATAAAATCATGGGTAGAATTGAGCAGAAAGGTTTTACCTGCGTACCATTAGCAATGTACTGGAAAGGTTCTAATGTAAAGATAGAGATCGCTCTTGCTCAAGGTAAGAAAGATTATGATAAACGCGATGCTCAAAAAGACAAAGACTGGAAGCTTGAAAAAGATAGATTATTTAAAAAGGCTCAACGCTAAATGACTAGGACTGAGAAAAAACTCCGCCATTATATAACTAAAGCGGTTGCTGATTATAAGCTTTTTGATAAAGGCGATAAAGTTATGCTTTGCCTATCAGGAGGTAAAGATTCATTTGGGCTTCTTAAAGTGCTTACAAATCTCATCAAAGATAAAGAGTACGATATAGATCTTCATGTATATACACTAGATCAGTCGCAACCGGGTTGGGATGATAGTAAACTTCGTGCGTATCTCGATGACTTAGGCGTAAGCTATGAGATTGAGACTAAAAATACTTATGCTGTAGTTGTCGATAAAATCCCTGAAGGTAAGACTTATTGTTCATTATGCTCGCGTATGCGTCGTGGTAATATTTACAGATATGCTAAAGAGCATAAAATGGATAAGATAATCCTTGGTCATCATCGTGATGATTTGATTGAATCGCTTCTTATGTCGATACTTTATCAAGGACAAATAAAGTCTATGCCACCAAAGTTTATAACTCAAGATGGTGAAAATACTGTTATCCGCCCAATGGTATTAGTTCAAGAAAGAGATCTTATCGAATTTGCTAAAGAAGAGCAGTTTCCAATAATTCCATGTAATCTATGCGGTTCTCAAGAAAATCTCAAAAGAAAGAAAGTTAAAAATCTAATTAGAGAGCTAGCTTTAGATAATCCAAAAGTACCAAGTAATATATTAAATTCACTATCGAATGTATTACCGAGTCATTTGATGGATAAGAATTTGTTTGATATTAATAATTTGAATTAGTTGGGAGTGTCATAAATTCTGTGTCACTTCTAATTTACCCTACTAATTATACTAAACCTAAAGCATCTTTCAATCTCTCCTTAAAGTGAATATTTAGCTGAGAAATAGTCAGACTCCAATTACGGATTGGCATAGTCCACTTTTTCTCAGCATTTAAAATTCCAGCATAAAGCAATTTCAACAAACTATTATCATTTGGGAAAGCTCCTTTAGTCTTAGTCAAAGTTCTAAATTGACGGTGGACAGATTCAATAATATTAGTTGTATAAATGACTCGTCTGATTGGGTCAGCATATTTAAAATAGTTAGACAAATTATCCCACTTATTTCTCCATGATTCGAAGACTATCGGATACTTTTTACCCCATTTATCTTCAAGCTTATCTAGCTCTATTTCAGCCTCTTCTTTAGTAAATGCTTGATAGACAGCTTTTAAATCTTTAGCAAATTGTTTCTGATTATTAGAGCCTACATATTTAAGACTGTTGCGTATTTGATGGACAATACATAACTGAACCTCAGTATCTGGAAATATCGCATTAATAGCCTCAGGAAAGCCTTTAAGACCATCAACAGATGCTATCAGAATATCCTTAACACCTCTGTTTTGTAGGTCAGTTAATACTTGCATCCAAAACCTAGAACCCTCACTATCATTGAGATACAGTCCTAACACTTCTTTTTTGCCTTCTAAATTAACTCCTAAAACAGTATAGAATGCTTTTGATATATAGCGTCCTTCTTCTCTAACTTTATAGTGAATAGCATCTAAGTATATAAATGGATATATCTCATTGAGAGGTCTCTTTTTCCATTCTTCTAACTTAGGTATAAGTTTATCGGTTACAGCTGTAATAGCGGGTTTTGAAAAATGAACTCCATACATATCTTCAATGTGATCAGCTATCTGTGAATAACTATTGCCTAAGGCAAATAATGAGAGCATCTTATTTTCTAATTCATCGCTCATATGGGTTTGATGTTTTTTAACTATCTCAGGCTCAAAGCTACTGTTTCTGTCTCTAGGTGTATCTAGTTGAAATTCTCCATCAGAAGATTTCATCGTTTTACTAGTAACTCCATTTTTGCGATTTTGCTCTAGATCTTGAGCTAAATGGGTCTCTAATTCTGCTTGTAAAGCCATCTCTGTGAGTTGCTTTATTAATGGTGTTAAGGCTCCATCTTTACCGCCTATACCCTTGCCAGCCTTTAATTGTGCCGCAAATTCTGCTACATCTATTTCTAATTTCATTTTTGTAATTCCTTCTGTTATCAAATTAATTATATCAATTTGACACAGAATTATTTACAGTCCCGTTCGCTATGATTCAAGTAGTCTTGGCGGAAATACTAGCGGTACAGAGGTTTTCTGCTATGGTACTGCGGTAATTCTTCGATAGATAACTTCTCATCTTCAGTTGTAGCCATTTTTGAATTAAACACTTAACTTTGCTATAATAGCGACTCTTACAAATAAATAATCTAAAACAATAACTACTATATGAAACTTAAAATATTTGACAAAACTTTTCAATCTGGTGAATCAGCTACTTTAGCTATGCCATTACCAAGTATGTATTCATGTGCTCCAATGTATCTACCTATCAAAATCCTAAACGGTACAAAAAGAAGGGCCTTGCGTACTAGTCTTTGGAATGGTTAGCGGTAATGAGTTTAATGGCATTGAAATCATCAATAACCTACCTTGATGAAATAAATCCGAAAACCTCGCAGGCACAATTATTGCTATACCAGTATTAAACATCTTTGGTCTAGTACACTCAGTAAAGCATAATACTCCTTTAGAGCAAGCTTTTCCCGGTGATGAGCATGGTTCGTATATGCACCGTTATGCACATAGAATAACTCAAGAAATCATCAAAAAACAGACTATTCTATACAACTAAAAACAGGCTCTGCAGATCATGACATTTTACCTCAAGTATACTTCAATGAGGATGATGAACAATCTGTAAAAATGGCACGAGCATTTCAAACACCTGTAATCACAGCTGTAAATATGAACAAATCTAGCGTGCGTAAAATCCATCAAGATTTAGATATTCCATTTATCTGCTACGAAGCTGGTGAAGCAAACAAATTTGACGAAGAAGCTATAAATATAGGAGTTTCAGGTATACAAAATATTTTAAGAAAAACTTGAAATACTTGATGATGAAGAGTACAGCACAATACCAAGACCCTTTGTATCTGAAGATACTGAATGGACTATTTCCGATCAATCAGGAATACTAAGAACAGAGATTGAGCTTGGAACTAGGGTCAAAGAAAAATGAAAAAATCGGCAAATTAATCGACCCATTTGGAAATAATGAGAGCATCTCGCTACATTCACCTATTGATGGGATTATTCTAGGTATAAATAACTACTCCCTCTATCAAAGAAGGTGATCCTGTATTTTTAAAGTGTCATCATTCCATGATGATAAAAACAGAAGCTAAAATAGAAGATTGGGAAGAAATAGCAAAAGAAAAACTTTAACGATGAATAATAAACTATCATTACTAAGTATAGTTATATGGTTGACTTGTGCAGCTTTTTTTATGTACGAGTTTTACTAAGGACAATTCTAGGTACATTTGAACATCAGATAATTTCAGATTTAGATTTAAGTATCTTAACTTTAGTATATTAAGCTCCACAGCATACCAGCTAACTTATGGAATTATGCAAATTCCAGTTGGAATAATAACAGATAAACTAAGACTTAAAAAGCTCTTTACTCTAGCTATACTAGTATGTGCTTTAGAGTTGGATTGTTTGGATTATCAAGTAGCTTTGCTGCAGCATTGGTTTATAGGGTATTGATTGATTTGGGGCATCATTTGGTTTTTTATGTCTTTTGATAGCTGTTTATGATTGGCTTCCTCATAAAAATATAGGTCTTTTCATTGGCTTATCTCAGTTTATCGGGGTATTAGGTCCAATGATGGCAGCAGGTCCTTTAGATTCTCTCTCAGAAGCTGGCGGTATATCTTGGCGTTATGTATTTATTGTATTATCTATCGTTGGTGTAGTGTTAGCAGTTATAACTATATTTGTAGTAAAAAACAATAGTCAAACAACAGAGAAATTTATAATTGTAGAAAACTCATCTTCTGGGATAATTAGCGGAATTAGAAGCCTATTTTCAAACAAACAAGTTTGGTTGGTTTATAGCTATATTTTCAGCCACTACTTATTTAGCAATAGAATATTTATCAGAAAATGCTACTAAAAACTTCTTAGGTCTTCATGGTTACAATCCCAAGCTTGGCTCGTACTTGATTACTATAGCATGGCTAGGTTATGGTATTGGATGTCCAGCATTAGGAGTGATTTCCGATAGTATGAAAAGAAGAAAACCAGTTATGATAGGAGCTGTCTGCTTAGCTTTTGTTTCTTTGGTAGTTATTATATATTTCCCAGTAAATACCTTTGTATTATACTTAGCTTTTATATGCTTAGGTATGGGTGCTAGTGGTCAAAGTATCGGCTTTGCAATTATTGCCGAACAATGTAAGCCAAGCTATAGAGCAGCTGGTTTAGGTGTCAATAATTTTCTGATAATGTTTTCTGTAGCTATTGGCTCGCCTATCGTTAGTAGTGTATTAGGTATGCTTTCAGATGGCAAAAAAGCTGGCATCCATGACTATGAAATAAGTTAAGTATCCTTTTAGTATTTACTGCTATTGGTATAATCATTAGTACATTTTTTATCAAAGAAACATTTTGTAGATCTACAAAAGAAATTATTATAGTGGATTAATACCATATCAATCCCAACACAAATTAATATTTCTCACTTTGTATCTCATACCAAATTTATATAGAGGTTGCTATAACCTTTTTTTTCTTTTCCAATACTAATAAAAAACATAATCAGCGTACTGCACAATAAAGGTAGTAGCAAATACACAAAAGACTTATCAAATACGCTCTCGTTGACTGCTCCTGTAAGTGGACCACCGTTTATATTGGTAATACTCCCATTTTTAATGTCACTTAGAAGTGTACACTTATTAAATAGCTTTATTAGCTACCATTCTAGGAGGAAAACCTCCTAAAGCCATATGTGGTCTAATGTTGTTGTAATCCCATAACCACCTAGTAGATTGTAACCTAATATCATCTAAACTATCAAATAAATTTTGCTCTAATAGTTCATATCTCATAGTCCTATTAAATCTCTCAACATAGCCATTTTGTTGAGGGTTTCCAGGTTGAATATACCATAGTTGTATCTTATTTCTTTTAGCCCACAACTTTAAGCTATTGCTTATATATTCAGGACCATTATCACACCTGATTGCTATAGGCTGACCCCTTTGATTTATTAACCTTTTTAAAGTCTTTTCAACTCGATATGATGGTAATGAAAAGTCAATCTCACAATCTAAGCCTTCTCTATTATAGTCATCTATAATATTTAATAGCCTATACTTTTTACCACTAGATAAATTATCGTGCATAAAATCCATAGACCATATTTGGTTTGCTCTAGTAGCTTCAGTTAATGGTTTTGGCTTATCTCTTTTAATTCTTTTTTAGGCTTTATTCGTAAGTTTAAACACAAATCACAATATATTCGATATACTCGTTTATGATTAAACCTCTTACCCAATACATTTCTTATATGCAGAAAGCATAGCTTAAAACCCCAGTTGCGATGAGCCTGTGTAAGCTCAATTAACTTATTTGCTATATACTCATTATCATCACTATTTTTAGGGCTATAGTAGTATGCTGTTTCACTTATGCAAAAAACTTTACAGCTCCTTTTGACACTGATTTTCTTAGCTTTCACTGTCTGTAAAGCCATCTTCTTTCGCTCAGATGGCTTTACCACTTTTTGTCATCGCTTCCTTTAAAATATCATGATCTAACTGTAAATCAGCATACATACGCTTAAGTCTACTATTTTGGGCTTCAAGCTCTTTAACTTTTGTTAGCATTGAAACATCCATACCACTGTATTTCTCATGCCATTTATAAAATGTTGAGCTACTTATACCATATTTGCGACACAAATCAGATACGATAATGCCGCTCTCTGATTCCTTTAAAATATTTACTATTTGACTATCTGTATATCGTTTTTGTTTCATTTGTAATACCTCTCATTTATTAGTATATTTTTGTACACTTCTAAATGCTATTATTTTTAGGGGTATTACCTTTTCAAATAAAGCATTAAATACACTCAAATTGATTAAAGACTACTGTAGAAATACCGATATAAGTGACAATTTCACAAAATCTGCAAACACCCTAAATGACCTATTAAAATTGATCGATAAAAACAATAATCATAAAGCCTCTATCAAAGCTTTAAGAGCATTTTTAAATATTGATACTCCTTTAGTAATTAGAAATATTACAATAGCCGTCATAAAACTACTATTAGCATACACTAACCTCGAAAATTCTAAAAAATCAATTATCAACCTAAAACCATATAGAATAAAAAACTACTACAATCCCGCTATTATTTTGACAGCAACTATTCGTAACATCTCTATATTTTTAATTACGACAGCAATGTGGACATACTCACCTAAGAGTATTGGTTTACTTTTATCTATAATAATAATGACGCTACTATCTCAACTTTTTGCAGGTGTGCCTCGCTCTATAGTTTTAGTAAAAACATCATTATCGGCTTCTTGGTAAGCGTACCAATAGCTATACTTATTAAACTTACAATATTATCTTTCGCTACGAATAACTTCGCTCTTTTATTGCTGCTATTCTGTGGTAGCTTAATTGTCGGTATTGTTGGCTTAACTATCCCCAAATTACAGATGTATGGTTTAGGGTACTGTTTAGGATTTATCTTTATAATCCAGCCAGACAATCACATGAGCTTTGATATAATGCAATCGTTATCTGTATGCGGTGGTTTGATTATGGGTGGTATTATTTTTTATATTGTCTTTAGATTACTACCAAATGCACCAAATATACTTACGCAAAAACTAGCTGTAAACTCACTATATAATGACTTAAAAAGGTTGGAAAAACTATTCATTCTCGTAAAGAATTTGCTGCAATTGTTGCAAAAAAAGTTCTCTGCGTATACAAATATGAGATTTATAATAATCCAAAATCACAAGCTAATATCAAAAAGCTCATAGATTGTTAGAGATTGCTAATAGGCATTTGAAGGATTGATTCTAATTTAGGAGACCCCAGAAGAGGAATTCTTTAATACCTAATACTTATTGAAAAAGCCCTCTTTTTTTAGTCATTACTTAGACTTTATAGAATTTTGCAAAGCCTTGCGAATTGCTTGGGAAGCATCTTTTGAGTCCCCAATCGAACCTCTAATCATTTTCTCAGCATCTTTTTGTTTGTAGCCAAGTGCCATAAGGGCGTCCACTGATTCATCAAATATTGAATTACCCAAACCTTGTGATGATACCTGACTACTTGTGGTAGATGAAGTTCCTATAGCATCAGCCTGACCATGTATTTCATTTGAGAGCTTTAATAATTTATCATATATTTCTACAACTAACCTTTCAGCTGTCTTTTTACCAATACCTGGTACAGTCGCAAGCAAACCATAATCTTTATTCTCTATGCAATGAAGCAAGGTTTTACATTCCATACCAGAAAGTATAGCTATAGCAGTTCTAGCCCCTACTCCACTTACTTTGATTAGCTCTTGAAATACTTTCTTATCAACTTTTGTCTTAAATCCATAAAGCTGTTGAGCATCTTCTCTTACTACAAAATGTGTATATAAACTAACTTCGGTATTTACATCACCAAGTGCGTAAAATGTCGTCATTGGTACAGAAACTTCATAGCCTAAGCCATTTACATCTATTAGAAGTGCTGATGGATCTTTTTCAAGTAAATTGCCTTTTATAAAACTTATCATAAATAATTTATATGTTATCTAAACCTAGATAATAAGAATAAAGCTTATTGGATAATAGTCAAGTAGTCTAATGATAGACTACAAAGAACTTAATTATTATATTTTATCCCTCATTGATGAAACTACCATTGTAACTGATGATAAAACATCGTATGGCTGATATGATCCAATAAATTCGCCAGACTCTTTATCAACCCAAGTATGCGAGATTGTTCCAAACCATTCTGGATTAATAGGATATAAAGCACTAGGATTATGAAACATTATTAGACTATCAGACCAAGACCTCATAATCGGGGAATCTATATCTATTGAAAATTGTATTGGTTCTAAAGCTTCTAGGTCTGGATCAAACAGGTATCCGGATCTAATAAACTTGACATTCTTACAGCCTAATCCTGCTAATTTTCCCATTCTATTAAATTTTGTTATGGTTGCTGCATTTGTAAATAAAATGGCACTTATATTTTCACTATCAGGTAGGTTAAAAAAAATAGAGGGTATTTCTTTACCTCTCCATTGATGAGTTTCGGTAATACTCCCATTTTTAATGTCACTTAGAAGTGTACACTTATTAAATAGCTTTATTAGCTACCATTCTAGGAGGAAAACCTCCTAAAGCCATATGTGGTCTAATGTTGTTGTAATCCCATAACCACCTAGTAGATTGTAACCTAATATCATCTAAACTATCAAATAAATTTTGCTCTAATAGTTCATATCTCATAGTCCTATTAAATCTCTCAACATAGCCATTTTGTTGAGGGTTTCCAGGTTGAATATACCATAGTTGTATCTTATTTCTTTTAGCCCACAACTTTAAGCTATTGCTTATATATTCAGGACCATTATCACACCTGATTGCTATAGGCTTACCCCTTTGATTTATTAACCTTTTTAAAGTCTTTTCAACTCGATATGATGGTAATGAAAAGTCAATCTCACAATCTAAGCCTTCTCTATTATAGTCATCTATAATATTTAATAGCCTATACTTTTTACCACTAGATAAATTATCGTGCATAAAATCCATAGACCATATTTGGTTTGCTCTAGTAGCTTCAGTTAATGGTTTTGGCTTATCTCTTTTAATTCTTTTTTTAGGCTTTATTCGTAAGTTTAAACACAAATCACAATATATTCGATATACTCGTTTATGATTAAACCTCTTACCCAATACATTTCTTATATGCAGAAAGCATAGCTTAAAACCCCAGTTGCGATGAGCCTGTGTAAGCTCAATTAACTTATTTGCTATATACTCATTATCATCACTATTTTTAGGGCTATAGTAGTATGCTGTTTCACTTATGCAAAAAACTTTACAGCTCCTTTTGACACTGATTTTCTTAGCTTTCACTGTCTGTAAAGCCATCTTCTTTCGCTCAGATGGCTTTACCACTTTTTTGTCATCGCTTCCTTTAAAATATCATGATCTAACTGTAAATCAGCATACATACGCTTAAGTCTACTATTTTGGGCTTCAAGCTCTTTAACTTTTGTTAGCATTGAAACATCCATACCACTGTATTTCTCACGCCATTTATAAAATGTTGAGCTACTTATACCATATTTGCGACACAAATCAGATACGATAATGCCGCTCTATGATTCCTTTAAAATATTTACTATTTGACTATCTGTATATCGTTTTTGTTTCATTTGTAATACCTCTCATTTATTAGTATATTTTTGTACACTTCTAAATGCTATTATTTTTAGGGGTATTACCTTTCTATTCTTTCATTTATTAATTTCTTTTCATCATTTTTATCTAAAAATCTAATTCTACGCCCATACAAATACTCAGATAATGCAGTTCGTGACCATCCCATAGAGCCAGTCATATGAAAGTCATGTATTGCAATTATTAGAGGCTTTTCCTTTAACATGTTCTTTTTCCCAATACTTTTTTTGTAACTTAGAATAAAGTGTACTTCCGAACTTCAAAGGTAAATAATTATCTGTCAATTCAAGAATTTCCTCTAATGTTTCTGGCTGTTTTGCATCAGCTCTATCAGAGCTTTGACTGGGATTAACTGTTACCGCCTCAATACAACATTCATTACCGTAAAATGAAAGATGATAATCTGGAGCAGCATTACCATGAATAAACTCAAATCCCGCATCATATAAGTAGACATATAAGAATAGTTCCCATATTCTAGCATTGAACCCTTTAGTTTGAAATTTCTCTAATATAATGTCCATCTGGATCGACATAACTATACATTACTTCTTTAATAAGATTTCGAGCAGCTTCGAATCTTGGCTCATCGACTAAAACTTTAAAATATGGATGCAATTTTTCACCTATGACTACTGGCTCTAAGATTTCGTTAGGTGCTTTCTTTTCATCACCTTGAGGGTAGAGTTCTTTGCCATCATAGATGTATTTAGCAATTTCATTTTCTAGATTTATCTCTGCTTCCTCAATACTTTTGACAAATTTATTTGCCACAGTAATACAACGAAACATTCTACGACCATCACGCCCTAGAATTATGTAACTATAATCAGAATCAATATGATCTAATGTTATCGTAGCAAGTAATTTGCGATCGCCGGCTTCAAACCACCTTACTTCTTTAGAGATTGCACGGATAAGTGGTTGTCTTGCGTAGCAGTAAGCATTAAATTGAATTTGTGTTATTTGTCTCATGATTAAAATACAGCAATTATTAATAAATTAATGTTATACAAACACAGACAAACTATAAATAGAAATAAAGACTTGTTCTACTACTTCAACCTACCACGCACAATCTTTTTAGCACCTGAGATAAGAGCTAGTGACTTACTAGTGTGATAATGGCATATTGCAATTGCTAAAGCATCTGCCGCATCTTCTGGTGGCTTTTTACTCAAACCAAGCAGTGATTGTACCATGTGTTGAATTTGTGATTTAGCTGCCCCACCATTACCAATGACAGATTGTTTGACTTGTTTGGCTGAATATTCACTTACTTCTAAACCGTTTATAGCTAGCGTACACATAGCTACTCCACGAGCTTGTCCTAGTTTCAATGCTCCACCGGGATTTTGAAACATAAAAATTTGCTCGATAGCTGACTCAGTCGGTGCATAAGTATTTATAACTTGTGTAATGCCATCAGCGATTTGCTTGAGACGGTTTGCAGTTGCTTCTTCTGTAATGCGAATACAACCACTTGCTACATAGTAGATTTTATTATCTTGGATTTTGATAACCCCAAAACCTGTGATCCTAGAACCAGGATCTATACCAAGAATTACCATTTTAATCTAGCAGAAAGCATCTTAGCCTAACTGCTCCATTATCTCTTGAGTGAAGTTAGCATTTGAATAAACATTCTGTACATCATCAAGATCTTCTAATTTGTCGATAAGATTCATAATCTTTTCAGCCATTTCGACATCAAGATCTGCCTTTACTTCAGCGTCATATGTAACTTCTGCACTTTCCGCATTAAAACCTTTCGCTATCAAAGCATCTTGAATATCAGAAAAATCATTAGGATCAGTAATCACATCGATACTGCCATCTTCATGAGTTACCACATCTTCTGCACCAGCTTCTAAAGCTGCTTCCATAATCGCATCTTCATCGACGCTATCATCAAAAGATATAAAACCTTTCTTTTCAAACATATACGCAACCGAGCCATCAGTGCCAAGGTTACCACCACTTTTTGAAAAAGCATGGCGAACTTCGCCAACAGTGCGATTACGATTATCTGTCATACAATCTACCATGATAGCAACACCAGCTGGGCCATAACCTTCATAACGAATTTCTTCCACATTACCTTCATCACCACCACCAGCACCTTTTAGTGTCGCACGATCAATCGTATCTCTTGTCATATTATTAGACAATGCTGTTGATATTGCCGCTCTTAGACGAGGGTTAGAATCTTTATCGCCACCACCTAATCTCGCAGCAACTGTGATTTCACGAATAAGCTTAGTAAAAACCTTACCTCGCTTAGCATCTTCTTTGGCTTTCTTATGTTTAATATTAGCCCACTTACTATGACCTGCCATTATTATCTTCCTTTATTTTTTTGTAAGGGTGGACACAAGGCACAACCCCACTGTCATTAAATTAAATATAACTAACTACTTTTTCAACTAGTTTATCAATTCCTTCTGCTGCTTCTAGTATATTTTTAGCACACATATATGCCGGAGTAGATACAAGTTTGACATTATCATCCACACAAATATCTATTGCATCCATGATGATAGCTTCTGCTCCTTTTTTCTCAAGTATCGCAGCAGTACTTTCATCAGTACCTACTGTAGCTTTAGTACCCTCAGGGTAAATTAATGGTATCATAAGTGGTGCTATGCAAATATATCCAGCAGGTTTGTCTGCCAAATAAAAAGCTCTAGCAAACTTAAGTACCTCTTCATTCATTGTGTAAGTATCATCACCAACAAATGCAAAATCCATGATATTTTTAGCGGCTCCAAATCCGCCTGGGAAAATTACAGCATCATAATCATCACTGTCAGCATCTGCAAGGTCGATTACATTACCTCTAGTGATACGAGCAGATTCTTGAAGTATATTTCGCGGTGAAGCTTTACTATCAACAGAATGATTTAAATGATTTACAACATGCTTTTGATCTTCATTCAAAGCTACGCCCTGCCATTCTACACCTAGTTTTTCTAATGCAAGTATAGTCAGTACAGTTTCTTGAACTTCTGTACCATCTAAATACCCACAACCTGATAGCACTAATGCTACTTTTGCCATTTTTTTCACCTTTTGATTTAATTTTTATTTATAAATTCATTTACTTCTAAGCTGTTGTGACAATGACTGTTTTAGTAAACACGGATAAGTCGCTACTTGTCCCTATGATACTTATTTATTATCTAAACCTAGATTATCTTTCTTAAAGATTCTATCTGCTCTATAGCTTGATCTTACCATTGGTCCTGAAGCTACTTCTAAAAAGCCCTTTGCTAAACCAATCTTTCTATACTCTTCAAACTGTGCAGGAGTTACAAATCTTTCTACACTAAGATGATGTTTTGTAGGCTGCATATATTGACCTAGCGTCAAAACATCAACGCCAGCACTTCTAGCATCATCCATAGTTTTATAAATTTCTTCATCAGTCTCACCTAAACCTACCATTATACTAGTTTTAGTAATCACTTTGGAGATTTTCTTTTACATATTTCAAGAAATTAAATGTCTGCCAATATCCAGCTCTAGGATCTCTTACTGGATGAGTAAGCCTTTCTACTGTCTCAATATTTTGTGCTACTACATCTACTTTTGTAGCGAGTACTTTGTCTATGTTTGATACTTCACCGGCAAAATCTGGTGTCAATGCCTCAACTTTGATAGTTTCGTCTACAAGTTTGATCGCATCAATAGTTTTTGCATAATGCTCTGCTCCACCATCTTTTAAATCATCACGATCTACAGATGTAAGCACTACATATTCAAGATTCATAAGCTTGACACTTTCTGCTGCATTTGTTGGCTCATCTTTATCAAGCCATCCTTTTGGATTACCTGTATCTACCGAACAGAATTTACACGCTCTCGTACATACTGCACCCATTAGCATTATTGTAGCAGTACCATGTGACCAACATTCATTGATATTTGGACACTTAGCTTCTTCACATACTGTAGAAAGTTTATGCTTTTTAGTTATAGACTTAACTTTTAGATATTCAGCAGAATTTTGCTTTTTAACCTTTAACCAATCAGGCTTACGGATATGCACGGCATTTTCTTTTTTATCACGAATACCATCTTTGACCGCATTAAAGCCTTGATCTGTAGTATATTTGCTACCGCTTTCTATTTTAACTTTTATATTAGAAATTTCACGCATAATAAATGCCTTTTTTCAATAGATATTAGGACTGATGAGTATTATAACTGATGTCACGCACCAAACACAAGCTTGAGTGATATAAGTTGCATTGAAGTGCTAGGAAGTAAGATGTAGGAGCTACTAGTAGCTTCTAATCTTACTAACGATGCAATTTGATGTAAATTACTGAAGTTACGCACTTTGTTTTTAGAATTGTAATAAACACAAAAGGAACCGTCATTGCGTCGGGCTTGACCCTCGCAATCTATTGATAAGACTATCAGCAAGCATGGATACTACGGTCAAGCCGTAGCATGACACAATTTTTATAATTGCTTCAATAATTAGCATAATGTAAAAAGTGCGTAACATCAGTTATAAGATTTGAAATTTGTTTAGAATTTTTATTAGCTCTGTAGTTTTTATATTTTTCAAAGATACAAAGCTAATTTGTCGTATGCTAAAGATATCGGAATTAAAGCGATGATGACCACAAGAATTATAATTCCAATAAAAATAGATACTGCTTTTATTTTCTATTTTTCTTTCATATTTAGCTTCTTGCCAGAAACCCAAACATTGCTTAAATGGCTAATAGTTTTAGATTCAAGGTTAGCTGGTAGATCAACATAAGTATGATCATTTTGTATAGATATATTACAAATATGCTTACTATCAATACCACCTTCATTAGCTATCGCACCAACTATGTTACGCGGAGCAACATCATTATCACGACCAACATCTAATCTAAATGTTTTTAAATCAATATCAACAGCTGCTCTTGGTCTTCTTTCTGGTCTATCGTTAGATCTTTCAAAGCGATTACCACCTCTATCATTACGATCACCACTACTACGACGATCATTTCTGTCAAAGCGTCCACCACGATCAGATCTGCCTCCGCCATCACGATTAGCAAAACCTTGATCTCTATCACGGCTACGACCACGCTCTTCACGAGCCTGAATCTCACGCGGAAAGAATGATTTGTCTTGAGCTAATAGCGTCAATACTGCTAATAAATCATCTGAATCTAATTCTAATTCATCACGCATAGTTGTGATGATTTCTTTATACTGCTCTAGAGATTTGTTCTTCTCAATCGCAGATGTGATTCTAGTCTTAAAATTAGCTATTCTACTTTCTGCTAAATCTTTAGCTGAAGGCATAAATATCTCTGCAAGCTTAGAAGAGTTTACACGCTCAAGAGTTCTCAAGAAACGCATTTCTTTAAGTGGTACTAAAGCGATAGATACACCCTCACGGCCAGCACGGCCAGTACGGCCTATTCTGTGTACATAAGTATCTGTATCATTAGGTAAGTCATAGTTTATTACATGACTAATACGCTCTAAATCGATACCGCGAGCAACTACATCAGTAGCTACTAGTACATCTGATTTACCCGTTCTAAACTGATCGATAATGTACTCGTTGAGACTGTTGCATATCACCATTGATAGCAGCAACTTTATAGCCCATGCCTTTTAGATTATCTGCTACTTCTATCGTAGAAGTTTTAGTTTTTACAAATATGATAACACCATCAGTTTCTTCAACTTCTAGCAACCTATCTAATGCATCAATTTTTCTAAAGCCTTTTACAACTAGGTATTTCTGAGTAATACCTATAGCTGTTTTAGATTTAGATTTTACTTGGATTTTACAAGGATCTCTAAGGTAGTCTTTGATTATACCCGCAATATCAGCTGGTATAGTTGCAGAGAAAAGCAATCTTTGACATTCATCCGATACATGACTAAGCACCCATCTTACATCGTCAATAAAGCCCATTCTAAGCATTTCATCAGCTTCATCAAGCACTAATGCTCTTAGATTATCAAGCTTAAGCGTACCTTTTTTGATATGATCCATTACACGACCAGTTGTACCTACGACAACTTGTACGCCATTTTTAAGATCTCTAATTTGTGATCCGTACTCTTGACCACCATATATACTGGTAACCTTTAGTCCTGGAACTGTTTTAGCAAAAGTATGAAATTGCTCTGCTACTTGTATAGCTAGCTCACGAGTAGGAGCCAATACTAATACTTGAGGATCTCTACTTCTAGAGTTAAGATCCATGTTGTTAATTAGAGGTAATGCAAAAGCTGCTGTTTTACCTGTACCCGTCTGTGCTTGACCTAGCACATCTCTACCCGATAAGATATATGGGATAGCATACTGTTGGATTGGAGTAGGGTTTTCATAACCCATACTTGTGACAGTTGCTACGATATCTTCGCTTAGCCCTAATTGACTAAAATCTTTTTTAGTTTCAGAATTCATTTTTATCCGTATTTATTTATTTGAAGTATTTTAAAATAATTTGAAAATTATGAGAAATTTAAATTATCCACGAGATGTAATTTCTAATAGATGATAACCAAATTGTGTTTGTACTGGACCATGAACTGTATTTAGCTCATCGTTAAATACTACTTTGTCAAATTCAGGAACCATTTGACCTTGAGAGAAAGAACCTAAATCGCCGCCTCTAGCACCAGATGGGCATAGAGAGTGCTTTTTAGCAGCTTCTTCAAAAGTTATTTTACCTTCAGATATGTTTTTTTTAATTTCTTGGCATTCATTTTCAGATTGCACAAGTAAATGTCTAGCAGAAGCTTTCATAATTTTTTGTTCCTTTATTTGAAATGTTACTATTGTAAATTACGAGATATAGAATACATTATTTAAGAAAAAATTTACAAGTACGGGAATTTTTAGAAATTATCGCCCTACTTTAGCAAGTGGTTTACCAGCTCTTAGATTATTTTCAATTTCTTCAAGCGAGACACCCTTCGTTTCAGGCACAAAGAACTTAACAAAAAATAGACACACTATACAAGTAGTCGCAAATCCAAAGAATGTACTGCCTGGATAGAAAGTAAGCCAAGTTAACGCAAAGTTACCTATAATAGCGTTACATATCTAGTTACTCATTGTCGATGCTGTAACACCGAAATCTCTACCTTCTATCGGTTGAATTTCAGAGCATAATATCCATACAACAGGCCCCATAGATATTGCAAAACCAAATATAAATAATAGGCAAAATACCAAGGCTGTCCATTGTAAATTTTGAGATAAAATCATCTCTTGCCCATATACAAAATGCGTTTTAAAAATCAATCCAACAACTATACAAGATGTGATCAATAAGCTTAATCCAAGATACAATATTGGTTTGCGACCAAATTTATCAACATACTTAATAGCTAAGAATGTAGTAAGCATATTTAGTAACCCAATTATTATTGTAGAAGTTGACGGACTAGTAAAACCTGCGAGCTTAAATATATCAGTCGAATAATACATAAAAGCATTCATACCAGTAAATTGTTGAAATGCCTGTAAAGCTATACCCAACAGCAACACTTTTATAAAGAACTTCTTTTTAAGTAAACTAAAAATACTTACGCCCACATGAGCTGTCTGTTTAATTTCATGATATTCGCTTAAAGCTTCATCATCACTAACTCTTATCTTTTTTAGGACAAATTCAGCCTCTTCATCATTTCCTGTCAGCACTAGCCATCTAGGGCTTCTAGGCAAAGTTAAACAACCAAAAAACATTATCAAGGATGGAACTGCAAGGACCGCTAACATGATTCTCCAAGACCCCGTACTTTCTAATGCAGAGTTTGTTAGGAACACAACAAACAATCCTATATTTATCATAAGTTGATAAAGTGCAATAAGCGCACCCCTAAATTTCTTAGGAGCTATTTCTGAAAGGTATAAAGGTGCAATAAATGAAGCAATACCTACAGCAACACCAAGAACAAATCGTGAAGCTAGAAATATGTCATAGTTAGGTGAAAAAATTCCTACAATAGTAAATGCTGAAAATATAGCTGCAGCAATAAGCAGCACCTTTCTTCTACCATATTTTTTAGATAAAAACCCTATGATTAAAGCACCAAGTGCAGCTCCTACTAGCAAGATACTTGCTACATGACCTTTTTGAGTAATATCTAAATGGAAGGTTTGAGCTATAAAGTCTAATGAACCATTTACATAACCTATGTCCATTCCGAATAATAGTCCTGCTAAGGCTGCGATAATAGTAACCCTAATGGTAATACCCCCTAAAAATAATAGCATTTAGAAGTGTACAAAAATATACTAATAAATGAGAGGTATTACAAATGAAACAAAAACGATATACAGATAGTCAAATAGTAAATATTTTAAAGGAATCAGAGAGCGGCATTATCGTATCTGATTTGTGTCGCAAATATGGTATAAGTAGCTCAACATTTTATAAATGGCGTGAGAAATACAGTGGTATGGATGTTTCAATGCTAACAAAAGTTAAAGAGCTTGAAGCCCAAAATAGTAGACTTAAGCGTATGTATGCTGATTTACAGTTAGATCATGATATTTTAAAGGAAGCGATGACAAAAAAGTGGTAAAGCCATCTGAGCGAAAGAAGATGGCTTTACAGACAGTAAAAGCTAAGAAAATCAGTGTCAAAAGGAGCTGTAAAGTTTTTTGCATAAGTGAAACAGCATACTACTATAGCCCTAAAAATAGTGATGATAATGAGTATATAGCAAATAAGTTAATTGAGCTTACACAGGCTCATCACAACTGGGGTTTTAAGCTATGCTTTCTGCATATAAGAAATGTATTGGGTAAGAGGTTTAATCATAAACGAGTATATCGAATATATTGTGATTTGTGTTTAAACTTACGAATAAAGCCTAAAAAAAGAATTAAAAGAGATAAGCCAAAACCATTAACTGAAGCTACTAGAGCAAACCAAATATGGTCTATGGATTTTATGCACGATAATTTATCTAGTGGTAAAAAGTATAGGCTATTAAATATTATAGATGACTATAATAGAGAAGGCTTAGATTGTGAGATTGACTTTTCATTACCATCATATCGAGTTGAAAAGACTTTAAAAAGGTTAATAAATCAAAGGGGTAAGCCTATAGCAATCAGGTGTGATAATGGTCCTGAATATATAAGCAATAGCTTAAAGTTGTGGGCTAAAAGAAATAAGATACAACTATGGTATATTCAACCTGGAAACCCTCAACAAAATGGCTATGTTGAGAGATTTAATAGGACTATGAGATATGAACTATTAGAGCAAAATTTATTTGATAGTTTAGATGATATTAAGTTACAATCTACTAGGTGGTTATGGGATTACAACAACATTAGACCACATATGGCTTTAGGAGGTTTTCCTCCTAGAATGGTAGCTAATAAAGCTATTTAATAAGTGTACACTTCTAAGTGACATTAAAAATGGGCGTATTACCCAACCACCTATACTCATAAGATGATTGCAGATAATTTTGAAAAATACTTAAAATCTAAAAAATAATCTCATCTAATTATAAAAAAATTGTACAGCTATATCTTTTCGCATTATTTTATACTATTATATATCTGGTAACGATGAAGAATCATTAATTTTGATGGTTTTCGTAATTACATAAATGTGAGCATTTAGCTCACTGTTAAATAAACTTAAATAAGAGAATTAAAATAATGAGTAATCAAGAAAAAGGTACAGTAAAATTTTTCAATGAACAAAAAGGTTTTGGTTTCATAACTCCAGAATCTGGTAGCAAGGATATCTTTGTTCATATCACAAACCTTAACGGCGCAAGTCTTGCTGAAGGTCAAACAGTTTCTTTCGAAACTCAAGAAGGCAGAAAAGGCCCTGAAGCTATAAACATCGAGGTAATATAATGCCAAGTATTAGAGTTGACGAGCGTAAGCCTTTTGATATAAGCCTAAGAAACTTCAAGCGTGCTTGTGAAAAAGCAGGCATTAAACAAGAGCTAAGAGATAGACAACACTATACTAAGCCTACTGAAAAAAAGAAAAATAGCTAAGCGTTTAGCTGTTAAAAGAGCAAATTGCTACTCGTAGAGCTTTTGCTTCTTAATTCTTTTTTCGCCTATCTATCTCTATAAACATTTCTTTTTTAAAATTCTTTCATAAATAAAATTTAAAACACTAATAAGTTAATGCTTATTAGTGTTTTTTGCGTGTTGTTTTATAGCATTTCACAAAGTTATCCAACTTCGCTCAGCAACCGAATTCAGCATGACAGACAAGTCGCGACTTGATCCGGAACCTCTGTATTATTTCTCCCAGACTTCTTTAGTAAGAAGAAATGTATACTTTTCCCCACACTTACTCTTTGCATGAAACTTGGCACCTAGCTTCTCTACAGCTTTTTGCGAGCGAAAATTCTTATTCCATACATCAAAAAATACATTATCTACAAATTTAAAAAGCATAATCCAACATAAGATTCTTAACTTTCCTATTTAAATCAGTACCCCAACATTTTGTTGCATAGAATGTATAGCCTATTTTGACTGATGATTGAGCAAAACTGTATTCATAATACCTAGTCGAACCAACCAACTCATTCTTATAAAATGATTAGAAAGCAATTTTGAGGATTATTTATGCCACTATCAAAAAACTTTTTAAACCCTTCTATTTTATATCGCTGCTGATCATTATGCTGATCCCAAATTTTCGGATCTTTAGCTATAGCAAAAGTTTATCAAAGTCATTTTGAGTCATTATTTGAAGACGAACATCTTCATACGAGAGGTAATACCCCCTAAAAATAATAGCATTTAGAAGTGTACAAAAATATACTAATAAATGAGAGGTATTACAAATGAAACAAAAACGATATACAGATAGTCAAATAGTAAATATTTTAAAGGAATCAGAGAGCGGCATTATCGTATCTGATTTGTGTCGCAAATATGGTATAAGTAGCTCAACATTTTATAAATGGCGTGAGAAATACAGTGGTATGGATGTTTCAATGCTAACAAAAGTTAAAGAGCTTGAAGCCCAAAATAGTAGACTTAAGCGTATGTATGCTGATTTACAGTTAGATCATGATATTTTAAAGGAAGCGATGACAAAAAAGTGGTAAAGCCATCTGAACGAAAGAAGATGGCTTTACAGACAGTGAAAGCTAAGAAAATCAGTGTCAAAAGGAGCTGTAAAGTTTTTTGCATAAGTGAAACCATACTACTATAGCCCTAAAAATAGTGATGATAATGAGTATATAGCAAATAAGTTAATTGAGCTTACACAGGCTCATCGCAACTGGGGTTTTAAGCTATGCTTTCTGCATATAAGAAATGTATTGGGTAAGAGGTTTAATCATAAACGAGTATATCGAATATATTGTGATTTGTGTTTAAACTTACGAATAAAGCCTAAAAAAAAGAATTAAAAGAGATAAGCCAAAACCATTAACTGAAGCTACTAGAGCAAACCAAATATGGTCTATGGATTTTATGCACGATAATTTATCTAGTGGTAAAAAGTATAGGCTATTAAATATTATAGATGACTATAATAGAGAAGGCTTAGATTTGTGAGATTGACTTTTCATTACCATCATATCGAGTTGAAAAGACTTTAAAAAGGTTAATAAATCAAAGGGGTAAGCCTATAGCAATCAGGTGTGATAATGGTCCTGAATATATAAGCAATAGCTTAAAGTTGTGGGCTAAAAGAAATAAGATACAACTATGGTATATTCAACCTGGAAACCCTCAACAAAATGGCTATGTTGAGAGATTTAATAGGACTATGAGATATGAACTATTAGAGCAAAATTTATTTGATAGTTTAGATGATATTAGGTTACAATCTACTAGGTGGTTATGAGATTACAACAACATTAGACCACATATGGCTTTAGGAGGTTTTCCTCCTAGAATGGTAGCTAATAAAGCTATTTAATAAGTGTACACTTCTAAGTGACATTAAAAATGGGAGTATTACCGAGAGAGATTTATTGAAATCCATAATATCACCTTATTTTTTTAATTTTTTAAATCTATTATAGATTTACAGAATATACATTTAAATCAAATGTTTTTTTATTTATGGATTTATAATTTTTTACACTTTTAGTTTTAATACCACCGGCTCTAACAGCTACAGCAATAGCACTTATATTTTCACTAATACATGAAATTTTTATTGTTTTAATTCCTTTACCTTTTAAGTATTCTTTAATTGAATTTATAGACTGAGACACAACACCATAACCTTGCGCTACCTCAGCCAACCAGTAACCAATTTCTGACTCAGAGTTAGCATAACAGATATATTTTATACCAAACACTCCGACAATAGCATTATTCTGAATTACTTTGAACCACTCAGAATTTACATTTGTGTTCTGCACTCTTTTAGATATGTATTCTTGTGCTGATGATATACACCGAACACTATCAACCCAATCCAAATAATGAAGTATCTTTCTGTTTTCTTCAACTAATTCAAAAATCTTTTTCGCATCAGTTATCAATAATTTTTCTAAATAAATATTTTCTGAAACTCTAATCATCCAAACCACCTATACATAAATGAATTAAATTCTAAATTATATTGTTACCAGTAAACTAAATAAATTTACTACTCAACAGTTACAGACTTAGCTAAGTTTCTAGGTTGATCGACATCTGTACCTTTGATAATAGCCACATGGTAAGACAATAGTTGTAATGGTATAGTAAATACAACTGGAGCAGTAAAATCACCACCTGCATCTATTTCTAAGACTATACTATTATCAAAATTAACTCGATTGCTTATTGCTTTATCCACAAATAATATAAGCTTGCCACCACGAGCATGGACTTCTTTGAAGATTTGATAATGTTTTATCAAGTAGGTGATCATTTGGTACTACTGCTACTATCGGCATATTTTTATCTACTAATGCCAAAGGACCATGCTTTAACTCGCCAGATGGGTATGCTTCAGCATGAATATAAGAAATCTCTTTTAGTTTAAGTGAACCCTCTACAGCGATAGGATAGTACAATCCTCTACCTAAAAATATAGTATGCTCTTTGTCTGAAAAATACTCGCTAATCTCATCAATTTCAGAATCTAGTTTCAAAGATCCCATTACTAATGATCTAATATTTTTTTAAATCTTTGTATATTTAGCAATATCATCATTAGATAAAGTCTTTTTGATTTGTGCTATTACTAAACTAAACATTGCCAAAGCTACAAGCTGAGTCGTAAACGCCTTAGTAGATGGCACACCTATTTCCACACCTGCTTTGTCATAAACGATATATCTGACTCTCGCACAAGTGAACTATTAGGCACATTGCAAATACACATACTACCAATATAGTTTTGTTTTTTGCTTTTCTTAAAGATTCAAGCGTATCAGCTGTTTCTCCTGATTGTGAAATACTCACAAATAGAGAATTATCAACAACCACATTATCTCGATATCTAAGCTCGCTTGCTATCTCTACACTGCAAGATACTTTTGCATATTTTTCTAACCAATACTTTGCCGTAAGACCAGCATTATAACTTGTACCACACGCTACTATACATATATGCTTCGCCTGCTGTAAAAGCTTATAGCCTTCGTATCAAAATCTTCTAAAGAAAGCTCTCCTTGAGACCCAATGTTTGCAGTTATAGTATTTGAAATAGCTTCTGGTTGCTCGTAGATTTCTTTAAGCATATAGTGCTTATAGCCATCTTTTGTAACACTACCAGCTGAGTAGTTATATTCCTCAACTTTAAGTGATTTAGACTGACCATGATTATCATAAACTTCTACACTATCTCTTGCGACTATAGCTATATCACCTTCATCAAGGTAAGCAAATTTATTTGTAACAGGTGTAATGACAAAGCATCTGACGATATGAAATTCTCGTCAATACCAACTCCTATTACTAGTGGAGAGCCTGATCTTATTGCAACTATTTTATCGGGGAATTTCTCAGAGATTATAGCTAAAGCATAAGCCCCTTTAAGGCTTTTACCTATGTTTTTGATATTATCAACTATTGATTTACTATTATCCCAATCTCTATCAAGTAAATGCGCAACAACTTCTGTATCTGTATCTGATGCAAATGCATAGCCATCATTGATTAAAGATTTTTTTTTAAATCTTCAAAATTTTCTATAACTCCATTATGCACTATACAAAATTTATTTGAGTTATGAGGATGTGAGTTTGCTTTGTGATGGTTTACCATGTGTTGCCCAACGAGTATGAGCAATACCTATATGACCATGAAAATCCACTTGCTTATTAACAGACTTTTCTAACTCAACAACCTTACCTACTTCTTTACAGATTTTTATTTTTCATCAAAAACAGCAAGTCCCGCAGAATCATAGCCTCGGTATTCTAGCTTTTTTAAACCTTCAATAAGAATTTTAGTAACATCTCTAACCGAATTAGCACCAACTATTCCACACATATCATTATCCTTTTTAAAAATCAGTCAATTTATTTTTTACTGGTTTTTCCCAGCTTTCAATATGGCGCTGCTTTGCTCGAGATACAGCTAATTGCTGGCTTGGTACATCTTTAGATATAGTTGAACCTGCTCCAACAAAAGCACCTGCTCCAATTGTAATAGGAGCTATCAATTGCGAATCTGAACCAATAAAAGCATTATCACCAATTGTAGTTTTGTGTTTATTGACACCATCATAGTTACAAGTAATAACACCTGCACCGATATTACAATTTTCACCAATCTCACTATCGCCAAGGTATGTTAGATGCGATGCTTTTGAGCTTTCTTACCAAGTATAGTTTTCTTAGTTTCAACAAAGTTACCAATCACGGCACCTTCCTTGATATCACAATCAGGTCTTACTCTAGCAAATGGTCAACTATTGCACCACTTCTTATAATAGAGCTATCAACCATTGTATTTGCTTTTATTTTAACATTATCTTCAATCGTACAATTTTTTAAAATACAATTTGCACCAACAACCACATTATTGCCAAGTGTTACATTACCCTTAATAATCACATTTATATCAAGCCAGCAATCTTTACCAACATCTAAATGCCCTCGCACATCAAACCTATTAGGATCTGCAATACTTACACCTTTATCCATGATTTTTTCAGCGACATTTCTTTGCCATACTCTTTCAAGATTTGCTAGTTGCGCACGATCATTTACTCCAAGCACCTCAAATTCATTAACAGGATGAGTTACATTAATTGTAATAGCATCATCTTTTGCAAACTTAACAATATCTGTTAGATAGTACTCATTTTGTACATTATTTGATTTTAATTCTGGCAACCACTTTGCTAAACAAGCTCTGTGAACACAATAAATACCAGTATTTATCTCTTTAATCTGGCGTTGAGAATCATTAGCATCTTTTTCTTCTACGATATTTGTAACTGCCCCAAACTTATCTCTTACAATTCTTCCCAAACCAGTTGGATCATCCATAAAAGCAGTCAACACACCCAAATCATCATCATGCGTAGTAGTAACTAAATTATCAACACTTCAGCAGATATCAATGGTACATCTCCATAAAGAATAAGTACTTTTTGATCTTCAAGGTGTGGTAACGCTTGCAATACCGCATGACCTGTACCTAATTGCTCGGCTTGATGCACAAATGTAATTTTATGCCCAACTAAAGCTTCTTCAACTTGCTCATTTAAATGTCCTGTAACTACTATTATATTATCTGCATTAAGCTTTTCTACAGTATTAACTACATGCTTAATCAAAGTCTTTGCTGCCAAAGTCTGTAAAACTTTGGCTTGTTTGAATTCATTCTTGAGCCTTTACCGGCTGCTAAAATTACTACGGATAAACCCATTAAAATCTCCTCATATTTTTACCACATTTTCTAATAAAATCGTGATTATTTGGTAATGATCTTCAAACATTTTATCATAAATGTTTTCATTTATTGATTGTATATGTACCCATTTGACCGATTTAGCATCATCGCTAGCTTTTATGGCAGGTAAGCTTTCCATATCTTCAAACACAAACAATCCTGCATGAGTAATAGTTTGACCTCGCACAGAACGAGATGGATAATCAAATACAAACTTCCGCGTTTAGCAAAAGCTAACTGTTCTAACGAAAGATCTATACTCGTTTCCTCCATAAACTCTCGCGTTGTAGCTTGAGCAATAAACTCACCACACTATCCACAAAACCACCAGGAAGAGCCCACAAACCTTTACCAGGCGTATTATTCCGCTGAATTAAAAGGATATATGAATCATTCCACAATTACAAGAGCATCAACTGTTGTCAATATTGGCATATATGGTGATGCTTGCCATCTTTTGCTTATATTTTTTGATAGCAAAATATTCTTCTTGAAGATTGCAAACTCACTAAGTACTTGCAAATTCATTTCAAAAACCTATGAGTTCCAACTTCACTATCATCGCTACACATATAGTTTATTAGGATATTACCATTATAATACTCTTTTCTAAAATCGGTCGCATTGTAACTTTTATAATTATCTACCGGTATGAAACCCCATTCTGCAAAGCTGTTTAGATAGTAACTAGAAGCATCTTTTCATGCCCCACTATTGCAACTTGATCAGTACCTCTAGAGTGCTTGAAAACATTTTGCCTAAGTGCTTGTTGCCATTTTTCTTCTTGGTAATAATAGTCCGCTAATGGCTCTATTACAATTTTTGATAAATCAATTCCTACAGCATCAAGATCGCTCTCTATCATTTGCTTTCGTTGCTCAAAGGTAAATGGATTTTTGATATTAGGAGCATTAAAAGAGCTACCTACATTTATAAGAAGCCTATCACTAACTTTGAGTGCTTGAATAATATTATGCAAATGCCCTTATGAAAAGGTTGGAATCTACCAATAAAAACAGCTAAATCATACATCAACATCAAATCCTAAGTATTTAGCACTTGCGGTTGAGCATCGCTAGTATAAATCTGACTACCAGATTTTGGTAATGCGACCATTGCATAATCATCATTATCTGACTCAACTTCTTGCTTCTGCTTATCTTTCTCTATAGTCCTATCGTATGAACCAAAGCCTATTGAATTTTTCATTGATGCCAAGCCACCTAAACTTTAACTTTTCTTTAGGCTTACTCTCAGCTACAGCATTCGTCTGCGTAATCTCTGCAACCAATTTCTGGTCTTTAGTTGAGATAGTCTTACCATTTAAATCTTTTCGGATTTTGCTAAGCACTCCAACAGCCACATCTACATAATTATCAACCAAAGTCTCTCCATCTGCTTTTAATATAGCTGTGATAGTAACTAAACTAGATAACTCATCAACTTTACGAGCCTTGAATACATAAAGAATGTCTTTTGAGTATCTTTAACTGTTATCATATGACCAGATAAAACCTTATCTTCCTCAGTCTCTATCTTATAGTGATCAGGCTGATCTTTGAAATAATCATCTAGAAGCTCTATAGTAATTTGCAATGGCTCACGGAAAACTAATTTCAAAGAACCCTTATCGTCATAAACCACACTAATTGCTACTTTTGAAATTTGATCATTTATTATCTTATTCATATCGAATTTACCATCGAAATTTTGGTAGCATTTCTTTTTCTGCTTCTGGCACTTGAGATTTTGCGAAGTTATTACTCCCTTCTGGCAGTTTATATTTTGGGTTTTATTGATTGACCATTTAGTCCTGCAGGAATTTTTAGCGATGGGGCTTCATCAACTTTTACACGAGCATAGTCATACTTTCTATTTCTAAAAGGCGTACCATCAACAGTATCTGTGAGGCTTTCGTATGAAAAATCATTTTCGACACTGTTACTTACACAATTTTGTAATAAAGTAACCATACTCACCAAAATTACTGTCTTAGCAAATGCTTTAGTTAAAACACTTTTTACACTCTTCATTACAACACATATTTGCTAATTAAATTAGTTAATTATTATAACACAGTGATATACTAAATATCACAAACCTATACTAGATGTAACCAAAAACACTATGAAAGAAGATTTATTTATATGTCTACAATACATAATACCGCAAGCTCTAACTTCTCGCTTAGTTAGTAAGCTAGCAGAATCTAAGAATAAAACTTTAAAGAATTATCTTATAAATCTAGCTATCAAAAAATTTGCTATAAATATTGATGAAGCAGAATCTTCAGATATTAATGATTATGCAACTTTTAATGAATTTTTTACGCGTAAACTTAAAGATGGTGTTAGACCACTTAATAACAATTCTAATATCATTAGTTCACCTGCTGATGGTATTTTGAGCGAGTTTGGTAAAATCGAAAATAACACTCTTATCCAAGCAAAAGGTAAAGACTTCTCTTTGGAAGCATTAATTGCTAATAGTTCAAAAACGAACTTCACTGATTTTGCTACAGTGTATTTATCACCAAAAGATTATCACCGCGTGCATATGCCTATAGATGGTAGATTAACCAAGATGGTATACATTCCTGGCAAACTATTTTCTGTAAACGAAACTACTGCTAACAAAATTGATAGTTTATTTGCAAAAAATGAAAGACTTGTCTGTTATTTTGATACTAAAATAGGTGAGATTGCTGTGATATTTGTCGGTGCCCTATTGGTAGCAGGTATAGAAACTACTTGGCATGGTAAAATTGCACCTAATTATTACAAAGGCGTACAGACTTGGGATTATAACAACGAGCAGTATAAGATTGAATTTAAAAAGGAGATACCCTAGGCTGGTTCAACTTTGGATCTACTATTGTAAACCTATTCCCAAACAATAAAGTATCTTTTAGCTTCGACAAAAAAGATTCGCCAGTACAAGTCAATCAAGACTTAGCTTTAATAGTTGAATAAAGACTCATATTTACCCAACATCTACTAAAAATATTCGTTCTATCAGTTTTTTTAGACTTGCAGCATTTTATATACTCCACTCCCTGATTGACTACATCTTTGTTATCAGTAGCTACAAAACGAGCTGGAAGTTTTATATCAAAGCGTTTTGCCCATTTTCTAATTGTAACATGCTTAAAGCCAAGCACTTTTTCAGCATCTTGATAACTCAGACCTTCTGTCTTACATTTAAGTAGCATTTCTCTTGCTGAGCATTTAAATCTATCTTTAACAACATGCTCAAAATTTCCTGTATGTTGATTTGCCATAACACTCCTTTTTGGGTATCTTTTAAAGCACATCATACACCTTTTAAAAAAGTCTCACAACCCTTTTATACAGCGAAATTATCACTTTAATTTTAGTATCAGTAAGTACAATTTTTATAGCGATTGAATTAAATATTCTTTAAGCTAAAAGGTTAATTTTTATTCAACCTTGCTAAAGTTTTTAGTACAAAAAACCAAGATAAAACAAATTTGTTAAGCGTTAATATAAGAAATGGCACTTAACGAAAATATTAATTATGCAATTTTTTATTTAAGGACACCTCTAAAAACTCTGTGTATGCAGATTAACTAGTTTCAAATTTATCACAACAAGGCGAAAATTGAGGGTAATAGTGTGTCTATTGCTTAAATTTGCAACGCAGGTGTGGAGAATTTGAGCATTAAAATGCGTGCTCATGGGTTTTTAGAGGTGTCCTTAAGATGATAAAGAAAAAGTACCGCTTGAATAAACGGTACGAAAGGTATTAACCCATAGGAATTAAACCTAGTAGGTAAGTTTGTTGTGTACAAGTATTTTTATCTAAATACTGATTTCCATTTGCATCAGTTGCGGTTGCACATTTATTAGATGTAACACATGACATTAGAGCCATAGAACATAATACGATAATTGCTACTTTTTTCATAATTTTTCTCCTAATTAACCCTCTTATTGAACTGATTGATTGTTTTGTGGTAACGGCTTATAGCTACTCATGCATGAAGCTAATAAACTAACTGCGATAACAACTGCTATAATTTTTTTCATAACTAACTTCCTCATATTTTATTATTAAACTTTAACCAAAACCACTAAGTGACCTTGCATTACAAATACATTCATAGCACAAGAATATTAGTTTCTCAATATTTAAAATGAGAATTATTCATTAACTTGATGTTTTTCTTCATATTTATCTTTATAAACCTTATAATTGCTCCAACAAAAAACACAAAATCACACCATGGATATAAATCAACTTTTGCTTATGATACTAATGGCAGGCATACCATTGATATTTGCAATCACGATGCATGAAGCTGCACACGGCTTTGTTGCTAAATTAAGAGGCGATAATACTGCGTATCAGCTCGGTAGAGTCACATTTAACCCTGTCCCTCATATAGACCCAATTGGCACTTTATTAGTGCCTGCCATAATACTTTTATCTTCTTTTGCAGCTGGCTTCCCATTTGTATTTGGCTGGGCAAAACCTGTACCCGTAAACTATAACAACCTAAAAAAACCTCGTAGTGACATGGCATTAGTTGCTTTAGCTGGTCCAATAGCAAACTTTTTGATGGCTGTAATATGGATGATGGTATATAAGCACATAAATCTACACCCTTACATTCAAGGTATGGCTATATATGGCCTGATGATTAATGTCGTACTAATGGTGCTTAATCTACTTCCTATACCACCTTTAGATGGTAGCAAAATAGTTTCAGCATTTCTAAAACCATCAATGGCTTATAAGTATAATAGTTACGAGCGTTACGGCTTTATGATATTAATAGTACTAATAGTCATTCCTCTGGGTGGCTCTAGCTTACTTTTTTATATCATGAGTCCATTCATTACTTTTGTAACACAAATCATCCAAACCATTACACTATAAAATCACCAAAAGATTTAGAAATTCAGATATTTCTATACATTTATTAATTTGAATATTATAAAAACCTAAGTATATTTATATAAAAAATGTATTTATAATAAGGTTTTAGTTGTTTTAACTACGAATTTTAGAGCTAATCGCAAAAAAAAGGGTCTGTTTTAATACTTTTTGCCATTATTTACTAAGAAGTAATCAACTAGTTTTTCTTCAGCAGTTTAGATAAACCTCTATGTACTCTAATCCTATTTTTTAAATCTGAAAACTTACCACCATCAAGATGATTTGTCGTATTTGGAGTACAAAATTCTTTGTGATTTTTATATGTGAAAAGATAGTCCAAATTAGAGCATAAACTAGAGTAAGCCGCTCTTAGCTTATAGTGAGTGTAAGTTGCTTCACCAGTCTCATAATTGACTGTCATCTCAGCTAGAAAATCTTCATGTTTCGAACGCCAACATTGAAGCTTCTTTTTAAAAGTTTTTTCAGTTGTCTTAGTGAGAGCTTGCATTATTTTTGCAAATCCTTACTCGCTTGTAATTTAGGGTTTTTAGTTATGTACCTTTGAACTATCTGCTTTTGATGAAAGTGACACATCTGTATTGGATACTCCATAAACACGGTGTTTAAGCCTCTTTTGCCATCCATAGTTATACTATTGATGATATATCCTAGTGCAAGCAACTGATTAAGTAACTTTTTATAAGATGCACATTTTTCAGTTTCAACATGCTCCCACAGCAACACTTCGCTTTTTAGGACATCATAGAAAAGAACTGTTCCCAACCTATCTTTCTTCTTGCCATAAAAAGTGGTATCACACACTAGCGTTACCGCTCTAGGGTTATGACATTTATAGGGTACTTTATAATCGTGAATTTGAGTATAAACCCATCTTTTTGACCTATTGTATTCTAATGCTAAATCTGTCTGAGTTTGATGTTTAAAAACATATTTTCTAAAGATTATTTCTGAAAGTTTTAGGACTCTTCTTTTAGAGCTAAATTTTTTGCTACAAGCATTGCATTTATATCGTTGAATATTATTCTGCTTGCCTATTTTCTTAGTGAAACTAGAGCTACATTTTGGGCATATTTTAGTCTTTTTTTACAGGCACTTGTAAATAATCCTTTTTAAACTCTTATTATACATAGCTTACAGACCCTTTTTAGACCCTTTTTTTGCGATTAGCTCAACATTTTATAAATGGCGTGAGAAATACAGTGGTATGGATGTTTCAATGCTAACAAAAGTTAAAGAGCTTGAAGCCCAAAATAGTAGACTTAAGCGTATGTATGCTGATTTACAGTTAGATCATGATATTTTAAAGGAAGCGATGACAAAAAAGTGGTAAAGCCATCTGAGCGAAAGAAGATGGCTTTACAGACAGTAAAAGCTAAGAAAATCAGTGTCAAAAGGAGCTGTAAAGTTTTTTGCATAAGTGAAACAGCATACTACTATAGCCTAAAAATAGTGATGATAATGAGTATATAGCAAATAAGTTAATTGAGCTTACACAGGCTCATCGCAACTGGGGTTTTAAGCTATGCTTTCTGCATATAAGAAATGTATTGGGTAAGAGGTTTAATCATAAACGAGTATATCGAATATATTGTGATTTGTGTTTAAACTTACGAATAAAGCCTAAAAAAGAATTAAAGAGATAAGCCAAAACCATTAACTGAAGCTACTAGAGCAAACCAAATATGGTCTATGGATTTTATGCACGATAATTTATCTAGTGGTAAAAAGTATAGGCTATTAAATATTATAGATGACTATAATAGAGAAGGCTTAGATTGTGAGATTGACTTTTCATTACCATCATATCGAGTTGAAAAGACTTTAAAAAGGTTAATAAATCAAAGGGTAAGCCTATAGCAATCAGGTGTGATAATGGTCCTGAATATATAAGCAATAGCTTAAAGTTGTGGGCTAAAAGAAATAAGATACAACTATGGTATATTCAACCTGGAAACCCTCAACAAAATGGCTATGTTGAGAGATTTAATAGGACTATGAGATATGAACTATTAGAGCAAAATTTATTTGATAGTTTAGATGATATTAGGTTACAATCTACTAGGTGGTTATGGGATTACAACAACATTAGACCACATATGGCTTTAGGAGGTTTTCCTCCTAGAATGGTAGCTAATAAAGCTATTTAATAAGTGTACACTTCTAAGTGACATTAAAAATGGGAGTATTACCCACCGATTAGCTACAGCTTATTAAATACCCACAAAAAACATGAATTGTAGAACTTATTTCATGACCTCACATTGAGCATCAATATCGTTGACACCCTGAAACAAGTTCAGCAATACACATATTTTTCAAACATATCAATTAAATCTCCAATCATTTAATGATATTATTATACCTACAAACATTCTAAAAAATTTCATAATGTACATAGCAGGAATCGAAGCAGGCGGAACCAAGTTTTTTCACAACAGTCGGCGATATGGATGGTAATGTAATCGAAAGACATCGTACAGATACTACCACTCCAGAAGAAACTATTATTGAGGTATGTAAATCTTAAAAAACTATCAATCCAAATACGATATAAAAGCTCTTGGACTTGGTTGTTTTGGTCCTATAGATATAAATCTAAAATCTCCAACATATGGCTTCATCACAAATACTCCAAAGACTGCTTGGAAATTTTTTGATATTGTCAAAGCTCAATAAAATCTGTTTTTAATGGACCTATCAACTTCAATAACTGATGTAAATGCTGCAGCAATTTGTGAGCAATTGTGGGACTGCTGCTACTGGGCTTGATAATTTACTTTATTTGACTATAGGTACTGGCGTTGTTACATTGCTATATCAATTTGTAATAATCGTATCGTGCAGTAAGGAGCAACTCACACCGAGCTTGGTCATATAAATATAGCTCAAAACCCTAATGATGATTTTTAAAGGGTCAAGTCCTTTTCATGCAATTTGTTGAGTGTTCTTGAAGGGCTAGCTTCTGGTACAGCTGTGAATAAAAGATGGGTAGTTAGCTCTGCTCCCAACTAGATGATGATCATATCACTTGGCAATATGAAGCAGAATATCTTGCTAAGCACTATCACTAGCTTTATATTTACGCTATCGCCTGAGAAAGTGATTTTAGGTGGTGGTGTTATGCACAAAACATTGTTCTTTTTGATTTAATTCGTAAAAATGTCAACAATTTGTAAATGGCTATTAAGTCCTATTCTTTCTTAGCAAAGATATGACTAATTTATATTCCAGCATCATTCGGTGATAATACTGGCGTCAAAGGTTCTTTAGCTTTAGCTTTAGCTTTAGCTTTAGCTTTAGCTTTAGCTTTAGCTTTAGCTTTAGCTTCACAAGCATTAAAATAAAAAAACACATTTCTATTATAATTTGTTAAAATTTGCTAAAGATTTTACTTTTTAAAATAAGCTTTCTATTTTGCCAAAAAGAATCCGCTCAAATCATATTTTTATCAAAGTCAATTAATGACAATGCTTGAACAAGCATTAGGGCAAGGCTGTGCATTTGTAACCGCTATACTACTTTTATGGCACTTGAGCATGAGTCAGTATGGCTACTATATATTTGGGGTAACTGTAGATACGACTATATTAGCTGTCTAGCTACTATGGGTGCTGGTGGAATACTTGCTCGTACTTGGGGTAAATCAGAAAAGCTAGGCTTTGAAAGAAACCAAGAAACATTTCTAGTTCAAAACTGGTATTTTAAACGCGGGTTAGCACTGATAATAGTAGTTTTAGCTCTAATTATTATACCCAGTTATATCAACTCATCGACAAATCATTCAAACGCTCGCTCTACTTTTTTGCAATGGACCTTTTTTTGGATAGCTAATATTCTACAGTCATTTTTTGTAGCTAAAGAGTTGTAGTTTATGCAAACCTTATCCAACTAGGTTTGAGAGTTATAATGTTTGCATTAGTAACTTGTTTTATATTTTCAAATAACAGAATCAGTAATGCTAATAGCTTTAATTGGTTTATGTATGTTTGCTTATATATTTGCAATATGGTTAAAGCAACTCAAAAGCTATAGTTTTAAAAGCTCTAAGCCTGTGGGTAGCAATTTATTTTTTGCTCTAATGCAATGGGGCTTACTACTTCTATCACAAATAAGACATCATCATTCTCAAAGTCTTTAGTGATACTTCAAATGTTGCTTTATTTGGTAGCATTACAAAACCATATTTTAGTTAGCTTTGTGCTAAATGCTGTAAATTCAAATGTGTTATCTCAAATAGCTGATGACTATAAAAACTGCTCTAAAGAAAATTTTCAAATTAGAATAACATCATATACCAAGATCATTTTTGTACTATCTATATTTGCCATATTTGGGCTTATAATTTGTGGTTATCCAATTACGCTTTTATATGGTGAACAATATGTAACTTATATTATATATTCTGTATTTTGATGGTTGGACAAATTGTAAATGTATTATCAGGCTGTGTGGCGACTATACTAAACATGGCTGGCTTTGAGAAAAAAACCTGTATGGCTTTTTATATAGCCTTAGCTATAAGCATTATACTAGGTATAATTCTAACTCTTGAATATGGTATATATGGACTTTGCAATAGCCTCAAGTTTATCTATGATATATTGGAATGTGTATTTACAGGTGTACAAAGTGGTTACAATAATAAAAATAAATCCTACTATCTTTATATTTAAAAATAAGCGTAAGAGCTAATTTATACGAGTTTTATTAGAAGATAGTGTGTGAAAAATTTAGAAGATTATGGAGCATGTATAAAAACTTGTGTATGCAGATTAAATAGTTAAGATTATTGATTTAATGACTTGCAGTCATTCCTGCGGAGTGGGAATCCTCTCTCAAATAGTGAGGAGATCCTCGTGTCAAGCACGAGGATGACGATGATTTTGTATGTGTATTTATTGTTTATCTCCAACAAATATGACTAAATCAACAGTCTCTAGTTTTGAATTTATCACAACAAGGTGAAAATTGAGGGTAGTTGGCAGGTAGCATCTATTGCTAAAATTTGCAACACCAGATAGGTTGTGAATTTGGGTATTAGATGCGTGCTCATGAGTTACTTTAGATGTGTCCTTAAGAATCTGTAAGCGATGGCGTACTTCCATCATCGACAGCTTTATTAAGATCTTTAGAAACATCATTGACAGATTGTATTGACTCTGTCTTTAGCTTGTTTAATTGGCTTACTTTTACTACTAGCAATTAAAAGCAATGAACCAACTAACAACAAAAATATGATAAGAGGGATTTTAATTTCCGCGTTATATATTTAAAATTTTTTTTCATATTTTAATTATCTACATTTAGTTAAACTGACTATTGCCGTCTGCAACACACCTTGTTTGAAATTATCAACCGCGTCGCTAGTAGTGTCTGCTACTTCGCTAGCTTTTGCCTGTACCGCATCTTGTGCATCGTCCATTTAGCAGATGCTGTATCTACTAATTACTCATTGCAGTTTGAGCTTGCCCAGTTTTCAACCATTACTTGCTGTGCATCTTGAGCATTAGCTTTAACATCATTTACCATAGCTCCAACTTTTTGCCCTGCTTCATAAGATGGTTTATCTTGAGTATTTGAAGAACCCATAGCATTTACTAATAATGGTGCCGATGATAAACCTAATCAGATTAGTGATAAACTTATTTTTCATAATATACTTATGTTGTTTTAAAATAAAAATTCATTTGCAATATCAACTTAACATATATATCAACTTGTTTCTAGAGTTAATAGCGATTCGTCGGTAATACTCCCATTTTTAATGTCACTTAGAAGTGTACACTTATTAAATAGCTTTATTAGCTACCATTCTAGGAGGAAAACCTCTAAAGCCATATGTGGTCTAATGTTGTTGTAATCCCATAACCACCTAGTAGATTGTAACCTAATATCATCTAAACTATCAAATAAATTTTGCTCTAATAGTTCATATCTCATAGTCCTATTAAATCTCTCAACATAGCCATTTTGTTGAGGTTTCCAGGTTGAATATACCATAGTTGTATCTTATTTCTTTTAGCCCACAACTTTAAGCTATTGCTTATATATTCAGGACCATTATCACACCTGATTGCTATAGGCTTACCCCTTTGATTTATTAACCTTTTTAAAGTCTTTTCAACTCGATATGATGGTAATGAAAAGTCAATCTCACAATCTAAGCCTTCTCTATTATAGTCATCTATAATATTTAATAGCCTATACTTTTACCACTAGATAAATTATCGTGCATAAAATCCATAGACCATATTTGGTTTGCTCTAGTAGCTTCAGTTAATGGTTTGGCTTATCTCTTTTAATTCTTTTTAGGCTTTATTCGTAAGTTTAAACACAAATCACAATATATTCGATATACTCGTTTATGATTAAACCTCTTACCCAATACATTTCTTATATGCAGAAAGCATAGCTTAAAACCCCAGTTGTGATGAGCCTGTGTAAGCTCAATTAACTTATTTGCTATATACTCATTATCATCACTATTTTTAGGGCTAGTAGTATGCTGTTTCACTTATGCAAAAAACTTTACAGCTCCTTTTGACACTGATTTTCTTAGCTTTCACTGTCTGTAAAGCCATCTTCTTTCGCTCAGATGGCTTTACCACTTTTTGTCATCGCTTCCTTTAAAATATCATGACCTAACTGTAAATCAGCATACATACGCTTAAGTCTACTATTTTGGGCTTCAAGCTCTTTAACTTTGTTAGCATTGAAACATCCATACCACTATATTTCTCACGCCATTTATAAAATGTTGAGCTACTTATACCATATTTGCGACACAAATCAGATACGATAATACCGCTCTCTGATTCCTTTAAAATATTACTATTTGACTATCTGTATATCGTTTTTGTTTCATTTGTAATACCTCATTTATTAGTATATTTTTGTACACTTCTAAATGCTATTATTTTTAGGGGTTATTACCCGTCATATCGTATAGCTTGATAATAAATAAACTAGCTGTATAACTGATGTTACACACTAAACACAATGGTTTAAAATAATTTTTAGCAAGATACTCTGTGATTATCGAACTAACATTACTAAAGTGATATAATAAACTCCATAATACTTATAGTAAATAATTGAAGACTTACATGTCAGAAACCTCTAAAAAAAATGATAAAAAACAAGCTCGTTCATGGCTTAAACAAATAGCGAATCCTGCTAAAAGTTGGGTAAAATTTACAGTACTTATAAGCCTTGTTAGTGGACTATTGCTTATAGCTCAGCTATATTTGCTAGCTTGTATAGCTTATGATGCTTACATATTAAAACTATCATTATCTGAGCTAACGAACTACTTTCTGTTTATACTCTTAATTGTGATTTTAAGAGCTGGACTAAGCTGGTTACGCGAAATTGTAAGTTATAAAGCTGCTGTAATTGTAAAAAAACAACTTCGTGAAGATATTATTACTCATATAGATAGACTAGGTCCAGTAAAATCTAGTCAAACTTCAAATGCAAACCTAATAACTAGTGCTATGGAACAAGTTGATGGACTTACAAACTATCTTACTAAATTTTTACCACAAGTAACTTTATCTGCTGTTATGCCAATGATAATTTTAGTTTTTGTATTTTATCAAAGTATAGTCGCTGGAATTATCTTGCTGATATGTATGCCCTTAATACCATTGTTTATGATAATAGTTGGGCTTGGTGCAGAATCAGAAAGTCAAAAGCACTTCAAAGAGCTAGCTAGAATGAGCTTAACATTCTTAGATACTCTCAAAAGGCTTAACTACTCTCAAACTTTTTAATAAATCCAAATCTCAAAGCGAGAGAATATTTGAAGCATCAGATACATACCGTATTCGTACGATGAAGGTACTAAAACTAGCATTCTTATCATCGGCTGTGCTTGAGCTATTCTCTGCAGCATCAATTGCTTTAGTTGCGATATATTTAGGTATGGGCTTTATCAACCAAGGTGCTGGCAATCACATATGGTGGTCATTAGCAGGCTTAAATTTACAAGGTGCTTTATTTATATTGCTACTTGCACCTGAGTTTTTTATGCCGTTAAGAGAGCTTAGTACACACTACCATGCAAAAGCTGATGCTGTTGGAGCTGCTCTTGAGATAGCAAAGATATTTGAAATTGAACCTAATGAATCTGCAAATCAGATATTAGATATAAATATTGAATCTATTAACATCAAGAATCTTTGCGTAAGTTATGGCGATAAAAAGGTCTTAAAAGATATCTCTCTTGAAGTTAAAAATTGTCAAAAAATAGCTATAGTTGGTGCAAGTGGTGCTGGTAAGACTACGCTTATAAATACACTTTTGGGTTTTATTGAGTATGATGGGAGTGTTGTTATAAAAGTACTACCCCGTCTTGCTTCACAAGCCACCCCTTCAACCCTTGAAGGGGAATCTGTAAACATAGAACTAAAAAACATCGAAGAAAAATCATGGCTTAAAAATATCTCATGGTTAGGTCAAAATGCTTCATTATTTAAAGGGTCTATAAAAGATAATCTGCTATTGGCTAAGCCTGATGCAAGTGAGCAAGAACTATACAGTGCAATCACCCAAGCTAATTTAGATGACTTCATAAACTCATTACCCAACAAACTCGATGCTCAAATTGGTGAGCAAAACCTAGGTATATCTGGTGGACAAGCCCAAAGACTAGCATTAGCTCGTGCATATATAAAACCACATGATTTACTGATACTCGACGAACCAACAGCCAGTTTAGACAAAGATAATGAAACTAAAGTCATAAACTCACTAAAATCCGCATGGCAAGATAAAACTGTGATTATGCTTACTCATAAACTAAGCTTTTTAGAATGTGTGGATCAAATCATAGTTTTAGCAAATGGTAAGATTCTCCAGCAAGGGTCTTTTGATGAATTAGTGGTGCAAAAAGATAAAGCGTTTTATAGTTTCTACAAAAATGAGGTGGTACTATGAGAAATCTAATTCCATTTATTAAACTTTTTAAAAATCAAACTCAATGGATGCTTATAGGCACATTGCTAGCATGGTCTACGGTACTTATGGGTATTGGGCTTATGTCTGTCTCTGGTTGGTTTATATCGTACACAGGCTACCTTGCAACTACTAGCTATGCTATCGCAACTTCATTTAACTACTTTTACCCTTCTGCGGGCGTGCGTACATTCTCACTAGGTAGAATAGTCAGTCGATACGGTGAAAGAATACTAACCCACGAAGCAACTTTCAAAATCCTAACAGATATTCGCGTATGGTTTTATAACAAACTCGAGCCCCTTGCACCAGCTCATTTATTCAAATATAAAAGCGGTGATTTATTATCGAGAATAATCAATGATATTTCTGCATTAGATAACTTATATATTCGCATAATTTCGCCAACTATCGTGTTTTTATTAGCTACACTATCTATTACGGTACTGTTTTGCTTTTTTTAGTTTGACGCTAGCTTTATGTATAACATTAGCTCTGCTAATAATTGGGTTTATAATCCCTACATTATCTAGCCTTTTAGGGTACAAAAAATCTTATCAGCTAAACCAAACAGCTAATGAGCTAAAAACAGATATAACCGAACATGTAAATTCTCTCGCTGAGCTAAAAATTTTTGATCTTGAGAACATTCACTCAAATAGAATAATCCAAACTAGCGACAACTTACTTAAACAAGAGAGTAAGTTAAGCATACTTACTGGATTATCAAGTGCTTTGATGACTTTAGCTTTAGGTCTAACTATAATCATAGTAACTATGTTTGCCGTAAATCTAACAGCTAGTGGACAAATAAACGGGGCATTTATTGCATTGATATTTCTAGCGTTAATGGCAATGTTTGAAACCTTGATGCCTTTGCCTTTAGCGTATCAGTATCTTGGAAAAACTCTGTCCGCTTCTAAAAGAATTTTGAATATAACCAACTCAAAACCAAATGTTATTTACTCTGAGCAAGCACAAGAATTAAACAAACATAGTATCAAATTTGATGATATATCGTTTGGCTATAATGATTCTCAAAACATCTTTGAAAATTTCAGTCTTGAAATCCAAGATAAAGAAAAAAGTTGCTCTATTTTCACCAACAGGAGCTGGCAAATCTACGCTGATTAATTTACTTGCAAGATTTTGGGATACTGACAAAGGTAGTATCACTATTGGTAATATGGATATCAAAAAATTATCAGAAAATACTCTGCGTGAAAGCATGACTATAATCAACCAAGCTCCTCATATTTTCAATACAACTATTAGAGAAAATCTTTTATTAGCCAATCAAAATGCAACTGATGATGAACTTTATAGTGCTTTAGACAATGTGCTTTTAGCTGAGCATATCAAGTCATTACCAAAAGGTTTAGATACTTGGACAGGCGAGCTAGGTAGACATCTTTCAGGCGGTCAACAAAAGCGTCTAGCCGTTGCACGAGCATTCTTGCAGGATAAACCTATACTTATACTCGATGAGCCAACCGAAGGTCTTGATAAAGAGACTGAAAGAGTTGTTTTTGATAATCTTTGTAAGCTTATGGAAGATAAAACTGTGATCTTAATTACTCACAATGCTAGGCTTTTGGATAGATTTAATCGAGTTATTGAAATATAACAAGCAGAGTCAAAAATTAACAATCTCAAATACCTTAAACACTGATAAAATAAACATCATGAGAAAGCAAAAATGAAACATCAACTTATGTCAAAAAAATATCTCTAGTAATGATTCTATTGCTATTCTTTAATAGCTCATATTCAAGCATGATAAAAAGGTAATACCCCTAAAAATAATAGCATTTAGAAGTCTACAAAAATATACTAATAAATGAGAGGTATTACAAATGAAACAAAAACGATATACAGATAGTCAAATAGTAAATATTTTAAAGGAATCAGAGAGCGGCATTATCGTATCTGATTTGTGTCGCAAATATGGTATAAGTAGCTCAACATTTTATAAATGGCGTGAGAAATACAGTGGTATGGATGTTTCAATGCTAACAAAAGTTAAAAGAGCTTGAAGCCCAAAATAGTAGACTTAAGCGTATGTATGCTGATTTACAGTTAGATCATGATATTTTAAAGGAAGCGATGACAAAAGTGGTAAAGCCATCTGAGCGAAAGAAGATGGCTTTACAGACAGTGAAAGCTAAGAAAATCAGTGTCAAAAGGAGCTGTAAAGTTTTTTGCATAAGTGAAACAGCATACTACTATAGTCCTAAAAATAGTGATGATAATGAGTATATAGCAAATAAGTTAATTGAGCTTACACAGGCTCATCGCAACTGGGGTTTTAAGCTATGCTTTCTGCATATAAGAAATGTATTGGGTAAGAGGTTTAATCATAAACGAGTATATCGAATATATTGTGATTTGTGTTTAAACTTACGAATAAAGCCTAAAAAAAGAATTAAAAGAGATAAGCCAAAACCATTAACTGAAGCTACTAGAGCAAACCAAATATGGTCTATGGATTTTATGCACGATAATTTATCTAGTGGTAAAAAGTATAGGCTATTAAATATTATAGATGACTATAATAGAGAAGGCTTAGATTGTGAGATTGTGAGATTGACTTTTCATTACCATCATATCGAGTTGAAAAGACTTTAAAAAGGTTAATAAATCAAAAGGGGTAAGCCTATAGCAATCAGGTGTGATAATGGTCCTGAATATATAAGCAATAGCTTAAAGTTGTGGGCTAAAAGAAATAAGATACAACTATGGTATATTCAACCTGGAAACCCTCAACAAAATGGCTATGTTGAGAGATTTAATAGGACTATGAGCTATGAGCTATTAGAGCAAAATTTATTTGATAGTTTAGATGATATTAGGTTACAATCTACTAGATGGTTATGGGATTACAACAACATTAGACCACATATGGCTTTAGGAGGTTTTCCTCCTAGAATGGTAGCTAATAAAGCTATTTAAATAAGTGTACACTTCTAAGTGACATTAAAAATGGGAGTATTACCCAAGATTGCATTTATATCGTTGAATATTATTCTGCTTGCCTATTTTCTTAGTGAAACTAGAGCTACATTTTGGGCATATTTTAGTCTTTTTTTACAGGCACTTGTAAATAATCCTTTTTAAACTCTTATTATACATAGCTTACAGACCCTTTTTAGACCCTTTTTTTGCGATTAGCTCGAAAATAAAGATATTTATATACAATCTAAAAATAACATATACAAATACTCCTCTATTCTTAGTGGAGAAATTCTTAAATCTCAAGAAATTATAAACCTACCTACAAATGCAATAATAAATGATTTTGATATTAAAAAGCATGATAGGGGGTTTTATATTGTAGTAGCATTTAAAGAAGTCGATGAAAATATGAATACAGAGAATGGCTATATGAATATTTACAATGATAGTGAATCTGGCACAAATATTATCAGCTCGAAAGATAGTGGTATTCCTACTAAAATATCTTTATACAATGACCTTATAATCATCTCATACAACAGCTATTTTACAATCAACGACTTTATAAATGGCTTTATTGATGATGCAACAGGTTTTTCAATAAGAACAAATCAACCTACTGAACAAATAATAAAATATGGAGATAGAGAGGTAGCTTTAACTACCATTGACCATATCTATATTTTTAACCTTGCCAATCTTCTCAGCGATATAACATTAAAAGAAGAGTCTCAAAATGCACTTTTTGCAAGTGAAAATTATTTTCTTATAGAGCATGAAAATGATATCGATATTTTTGAAATATCTAGAATGATTTAATTAGATAAAATAATAACTATTATCAAACCAAAGCAATAGCTTCAATCTCAACCCTTACATCTTTGGGTAATCGTGCAACTTCTACACAAGAGCGAGCTGGATAATTACTATCAAAAAAGAAGCATAAATATCATTTATAAGCTTAAACTCTGTCATATCTTTTATAAAGATAGTCGCCTTCACCACTTTTTCAAGACTTGAGCCTGCTGCTTCAAGTACAGCTTTTAGGTTTTGCATAACTTGCAGGGTTTGCTCTTTAATACACTCGCCAGCAATTGTACCATCAGCTTTTAAAGCAATTTGTCCTGAAGTATAAACCATATTTCCTACAACTATAGCTTGCTCATAAGCACCTATAGCTTGCGGTGCATTTTTAGTATTGATTATTTTCTTATTCATTAAGCATCCCTCGCTAGTTTATATGTTGGATCAATCTCTTCAAATACGCAGTATGGTCCTGCACTTTTAAGTACCTTACGACAATCTTCACTAAGATGTTTTACTGTAATTTTCTTACCTAACTCGAGGTATTTCTTAGTTATGTCATCTATAGCTTCTGCTCCCGATATATCCATAACTCTTGAATTAGCAAAATCCAAAACTACATTTTCAGGATCAAATTTCATATCAAACAGGCTCTTGAACGATAAAGTCGAACCAAAAAATAATGGTCCAAAAAATTCATAAACTTTAGTATTCTCATCTTCACGATGTGTGCGACTGTGAACTTGTGAGCTTTTCCATGCGAAAACTAATGCTGAGATTATCACACCAGATATGACTGCTACAGCTAGATCTGAATACACTGTAATAATAGTAACCGCTACAAAGTACAAATTTATCAGAATTCGGCATAAACCTTATACGGTTGACACTTTCCCACTCAAAGGTATTAATACACACCATAAACATAATGCCAGCTAGCACAGCAACTGGAATATACGAAATATAACCAGATAATGCCACTACAAATGATATAAGCAATACTGCTGCCGTAGCTGATGATAGTCTACCACGCCCGCCATTAGTAAAGTTAATGATTGATTGTCCAATCATTGTACAACCTGCCATTCCACCGAAGAAACCCACAGACAATATTACCAGTACCTTGAGCGATACATTCTTGATTACCTCGCCCACGCTTACCATCCATCTCATCTAATACAGACAAGGTAAGTAATGACTCGATAAGCCCAACTAATGCTACAATTATAGAGAATGGTAAAACAATCATCACAGATTGCCATGTAAGGTGAATATTAGAATTGCAAAAGTAGGCAATGCTCCTGAGATATCTGCCAAATCACCTACATCTTTCGTTTGCACTTTAAATATAATCACAATCGCAGTAATTACAATAATCGCCACTAAGCCTGATGGTACTTTGTCAGTAAACTTTGGAAAAAGTATACGATCAGCATTGTCAAAAATACTAAACCGTACATCGCAGGACCTTCATGGCTAAACAATGGAATCTGAGCCAATGCAATAACTATCGCAAGACCATTTACAAAACCGTACATCGCAGGTTGTGGTACAAGGCGTATTAGCTTACCTAAGCGTAATGCTCCAATTGTAATCTGTATAATCCCTGCAAATATCGCACACAAGACTATGTACTGCAAAATATAAGTACTAATTTCACCTGATGAGGTCAGTGAGTGCAGCATCTCTGGTGAGAGTGAATTTTTTACCTGTACGCCAAGCCCAACCAACACTACAGCTACAGCTCCAGTAGCCCCTGACACCATACCAGGTTTACCGCCGATTAACGCTGTTATCAAACCGAGTATAAAAGCTGTATACAAACCAACTGTTGGCGATACTCCAGCTATAAATGAAAATGCAATTGCTTCTGGAATCAAGGCAACCGCTACGACTATGCCAGAAAGCACATCTGTTTTTATATTTTTACCTATGAAAGAATCTTTATAATTTGACAGCAATGGAAATGTACCGTTATTTTTCTATTAAACTAAGGCATATAGACTAACATAAAAGCTAGATGAATTTAAGTATCTTAGTATTTATTGATATAACTAAAAATATAATTTAAACTACAAAAATTAGGTACAAACTTCATAAAAACATGAACATTCTAAAACCTGCTAAAAGCATAGCTTTGTTAGCTCAAGATAAAATCACACAAAAATACCCTCACTGGCGACTAAGAATGTTCTTAGTTGCCTATATTGGTTACTTTACATACTACTTTGGACGAAGCAGTTTTGATGTCTCTAAACAATACATTACCTCTCTTACTCCAGATGAGCTTGGATTTATCGGTGCTGGATTAGGTGTCGCATACGGTCTTAGTAAATTTCTAATGGGAAATATCTCAGATAGAAGTAATGCTAAAGTATTTTTAGCTATAGGATTATTTATAACAGGTCTTATAAACCTTTTACTGCCAAGCCTTCTTTCTGCTGGAGTATTGGTTTTGTTTATAGTAATGCTAGTTAATGGCTGGGTACAAGGTATGGGCTGGCCTGCTTGTGCTAGGATCATGACCCACTGGTTTTGTGCAAATGAACGAGGCACTAAAATGGGTATTTGGAATACCGCTCATAATGTTGGAGCTGGCTTTTTTGGCGATTGCTGTCGTGCCAGTAGGTTTATACCTTTTTAATGGTGATTGGCATGGTCTATTTTATGTCGCTGGAACAATGTGTATTGCCATAGCTATTTTAGTGCTGATTTTCGGTGCTGATACTCCTCAATCAGTTGGTCTACCAGCTATCGAAGTTTATAAAGGTTATACTACTGCTGCTGAAATTCACGAGCAGGAATTTACTGCAAAAAGAGATATTTTTCAAATATGTCCTAAACAACAAATGGATTTGGCTAATAGCTATCGCAAATGCTTTTGTATACTGTGCACGCTACGGTATGCTGAGCTGGTCAACATACTACCTTGTTCAAGTCAAACACATGTCTACAACTACAGGTTTGCTTGGTTTTGCGATGTTTGAGCTTCCTGCTATACCTGGCACTATAGTTATCGGTTGGCTTACTGATAAATACTTCGGTAGTCGTAGAGCTCCTATGAGCGTGATTTGCATGGTTTTATTTATAGTTGCACTACTAGTTTACTGGAACAGTGATACAGCTTGGGTGCTTCTACTATCTCTTTCTGCTATGGGTATCTTTATCTACGGACCTGTAGCTTTAATTAGCATATTAGCTATTGATCTTGTCCCTAAAAAAGCAGCTGGGACTGCTGCTGGGTTTGTAGGCTTATTTGGATATTTATTCGGCACAGTTGGTGCTCAAGCTGTAATTGGCGTCATCGCTACTTACTGGGGCTGGGATGCTGTGTTTTATTTCTTGATTAGCTCATGCGTTATAGCGACTATACTTTTAGCTATATGTTGGAACTTAAAAAGCTCTATGAAAGAAGATTTATGAATAAAAACATCCTAATCACTGGAGCAAATGGTGGTATCGGGGCTGCAACTGCAATACTCGCAGCTAAGGCAGGTTACAATATTGGACTTCACTATCATAATAACGATGAAACTGTAACTAAACTTCAGCAAGAGATTATAAACCTTGGAAGAAAAGCAATCTTGCTTAAAGCTGACATTTCTAACGAAGATGATATCATTAAAATGTATGCTACATTTGAAAAAGCCTTGGCTCTTTATACGCTCTAATCAACAACGCTGGCACAATATTTCCAAGCTCAAAACTCGAAGACATCGCTGCCGAAAGACTAACAAAAGTTTTTAGTATAAATGCTATCGGCAATATACTCTGTGCGAAACACGCTGTCAAATACATGTCTACAAAGCATGGAAATAATGGCGGTGAAATCATAAACATCTCTTCTGGTGCTTCGCGTACAGGTTCGCCGAATGAATATATCGACTATGCTTGTACCAAGGGAGCTATCGATACTCTAACAAAAGGTTTAGCCATAGAAGTCGCTGATGAAGGAGTTCTAGTAAATTGTGTACGCCCTGGGTTTATTGATACAGATATACACGCCCTTTCCGGTGATGCTAACCGCGTTGAACGATTAAAACATAAAATCCCTTTAAAAAGAGCTGGTAAATCTGAAGAAGTTGCAAGTGCTATTTTGTGGTTACTCTCTGATGGAGCTAATTTTTCTACAGGATCATTTATAGATGTGACTGGAGGTATATAGCCTTAAACCGACTACATCTCTGAAATCAGTAAGATTACTGAAAGTACATTTATAGCTATCAAAGTAATACCAATATCTTTTACTCGACCTGTGCATAATCTAATCAATGTCCATATTAACAAGCCAAATATTATTCCGTGAGTTATCGAGTTTGTTAGCGGTATAATCAATATCACTAACAAGCAAGGTACTGACTCTCCTATATCTTGCCATTGGATTTTTGTAATCGCACTAACCATATACATTGCAATTACTAACAATACAGGAGCTGTCGCAAATCCAGGCACTAAAACCAAAAGGGGCGATAGAAATAAAAATGGTATAAACAAAATAGCAACAACTATCGCTGTCACACCTGTACGACCACCCTCTTTTACACCTGCTACTGATTCTATATAACCTATTGCAGGACTTGTTCCAAACAGTCCTGAAACCATGCTTGCAACACCGTTTACACTAAGTATCTCAGTTAGACTTTTAGGATCACCATTTTTATCATACATTTTCCCAGCTTCACTAATCCCGAGTACACCAGATAAAGCATCAAACATCGTACTAAATAAAAATGCAAATATTGCAGGTAATAATGCTAATGTAAATGAGTGCTTTAAATCTAGTTGGAAAAAACTAGAGAAATCAGGCAGAGATAAAATCCCATGATAATCGATACTTTTACCTAAAGTTGGAAATAAGAAACATATCAAAAAATATATAACCGCTATAGATATAAGGTAATACCCCTAAAAATAATAGCATTTAGAAGTGTACAAAAATATACTAATAAATGAGAGGTATTACAAATGAAACAAAAACGATATACAGATAGTCAAATAGTAAATATTTTAAAGGAATCAGAGAGCGGCATTATCGTATCTGATTTGTGTCGCAAATATGGTATAAGTAGCTCAACATTTTATAAATGGCGTGAGAAATACAGTGGTATGGATGTTTCAATGCTAACAAAAGTTAAAGAGCTTGAAGCCCAAAATAGTAGACTTAAGCGTATGTATGCTGATTTACAGTTAGATCATGATATTTTAAAGGAAGCGATGACAAAAAAGTGGTAAAGCCATCTGAGCGAAAGAAGATGGCTTTACAGACAGTGAAAGCTAAGAAAATCAGTGTCAAAAGGAGCTGTAAAGTTTTTTGCATAAGTGAAACAGCATACTACTATAGCCCTAAAAATAGTGATGATAATGAGTATATAGCAAATAAGTTAATTGAGCTTACACAGGCTCATCGCAACTGGGGTTTTAAGCTATGCTTTCTGCATATAAGAAATGTATTGGGTAAGAGGTTTAATCATAAACGAGTATATCGAATATATTGTGATTTGTGTTTAAACTTACGAATAAAGCCTAAAAAAAGAATTAAAAGAGATAAGCCAAAACCATTAACTGAAGCTACTAGAGCAAACCAAATATGGTCTATGGATTTTATGCATGATAATTTATCTAGTGGTAAAAAGTATAGGCTATTAAATATTATAGATGACTATAATAGAAGGCTTAGATTGTGAGATTGACTTTTCATTACCATCATATCGAGTTGAAAAGACTTTAAAAAGGTTAATAAATCAAAGGGGTCAGCCTATAGCAATCAGGTGTGATAATGGTCCTGAATATATAAGCAATAGCTTAAAGTTGTGGGCTAAAAGAAATAAGATACAACTATGGTATATTCAACCTGGAAACCCTCAACAAAATGGCTATGTTGAGAGATTTAATAGGACTATGAGATATGAACTATTAGAGCAAAATTTATTTGATAGTTTAGATGATATTAGGTTACAATCTACTAGGTGGTTATGGAATTACAACAACATTAGACCACATATGGCTTTAGGAGGTTTTCCTCCTAGAATGGTAGCTAATAAAGCTATTTAATAAGTGTACACTTCTAAGTGACATTAAAAATGGGAGTATTACCATAATACTCAAAATCAAAGCTGCTGTAACATTATAGTATATAAGTACACACACAAGCACCAAACCCACAAGAAAAAGCAATGATGATAAGTTTAAAGGAGCGACATTAAATCCACTTGCTGATACAGCTATAACATTAGCAGATTTCAAACCAACAACAGCGATCAATAGTCCTATTCCACATACCATTGCATATCGTATCTGGTGAGGAATTGCTTCTATAATCAATTTTCGCAGATTTACCAAGCATAACAATGTAAATATCAAACCCGACCAAAATACCACACCCAAAGCAACCTGCCAGCTGATTCCCAAGCTCTCAACTATAGAGTAAGTAAAGAAAGCATTTAAACCCATACCAGGAGCTACAACTATAGGAGAATTACTAAATAATCCCATTAAGATACAACAGACTACAGATGTTATAACCGTAGTAGTTACTGCAGCACTATAAGGTATACCAGCTTGTGCGAGTATTACTGGATTTACTATGATTATATACATCATTGCTAGGAAAGTAGTCGCCCCGCAATCACTTCTGTCTTTAAAGAGAAATCTTTTGAGCTTTTATTTTCTAATATTTTTAGTAGCATCATGTTTGTTGTTTTGTAGCAATTATTTTATGTAACAATATTATCTTACTTATATAATTTTAGTAGTCTATTTTTTAAAAAATTTTATGCCATACATAGTCTTATACATAATAGATACATGGTATAATTAAAATAAGATACTTAGATAGATTTTGGAGAGTATTATGCATGAATTTTCATTGTGTCAAAATATCGCAAATATTGTTACAACTCATGCTCAAAAAGAAAACAAATCTGTAAAGAAAATCATCTTAAAAGTTGGCGATCTTGCCGGTGTGGATATCGAATCTCTCTGCTTTTGGTTTCCTGTCGCTATAAAAGATACTGATATAAAAGATACAAAACTTGAGCTTGTCCATGAAAAGGGCTACGCAAAATGCCAAGACTGCTCACAAGAATTTAACCTAACCCAACTATACCAAGCCTGCCCAAACTGCGAAAGTTTTCATAAAGAAATACTCAAAGGACAAGAACTACTAGTACAATCAATTATTTACAAATAGGAGAATTAATATGTGTACAACTTGCGGATGCGGAACTAGTGAAGCTCATACTCATCATCACCATGATATTCAAAATCTTGAAAAATCAATTCTTGATGTAATGACAAATATGCAAAGACAATCGTGATTTCTTAGCAAAGAATAATACTATTGCCATAAACTTTGTATCAAGCCCAGGTTCTGGCAAAACATCACTACTAGAGAAAACTATCATTAAGTTACAAGGTAGCTTCCCAATAGCTGTGGTTGAGGGAGATCAACATACAGATATTGATGCTGATAGAATCAGAAAAGCAGGTGCCGAAGCGTATCAAATAAACACTGGCAAAGCTTGTCATTTAGATGCTCACATGGTTGGTCATGCCTTTTGAGCATTTAAAAGTATCTCAAAATGGTTTTATGATGATTGAGAATGTCGGTAATCTTATCTGCCCTGCGATGTTTGACTTAGAGAAAATCATCGAGTCGCAGTTATCTCAACTACTGAGGGAGCTGACAAGCCACTTAAATATCCTGATATGTTTTACTATGCTGATGTGGTAGTTATCAATAAGATAGATCTATCCCCTTATGTGGATTTTGATCTTGATGCTTGTGAAGCTAATATCAGAAAAATCCGTCCAGATGCTAAAATCTTTAGAGTATCTGTAACAACTGAAGAAGGTATTGATGCTTGGCTAGATTGGTTGAGAGGGTTGAAATAATAGTAGTTATGTTTTTTAGAATCATGTCGCAATAAATAATAAAAATGGAATATATGATGCAGATAAAAGTGCCTTGTAGATTATCATTGGAATATGCTTTAGATTTCTGTAATAACCTTTGGAAGTTAGACCATTCAGATGAGTATAATTTTGATTTTAAGCATTTAAATTTTATTGAACCATTTACTATGGCTTATGTGGCTAATGAGATGAAAAGGTTCAGAAAAACCAAACCAAACAGTAAATTTACTGCAAGTAATCATGAGGATAAATCTTATGCTGCTCATATGGGATTGGCTTTTGGTTTAAATTATGGTAAAGATCCTGGTGAAGCTACTGGAAATAGTAGGTACTTACCTCTTACAATGCTATCTATTAATGAATTACAAAATGAGGCATATGATGCATATGATGATATTGGAAATATAATCGAATCCAAGTCAAGAAGTATTGCAGAATTGCTAACGCAAGAGAATAATGGAGAATTAGTTGATGTTTTAACTTATTCAATAAGAGAAATTTTTAGGAATGTTGTCGAACATTCAGATTCTGAAATCATTGAATATTGGGTAGTATTGGCACAGCAAAAAAACTAGTAGAGTTAGCAGTGCTAGATACAGGAACAGGCATTATGAAAGGCTTATCCTCTAACCCATACTTAGTAGATAAAATAAATACTGAGAGTGATGCTTTAAGTCTTGCTTTATTACCAGGAGTATCTGGGAAATGTATAAAGGTGTTAAAAAAGAAAAAATGATATATGGCAGAACTCTGGGTTTGGACTTTATGACTAGTCGAATTTGTAGAGATGGTGGAAGTTTTTTTATAGTAAGTAATGATAGTAGTCTTCTCTTAAGTAGTACAGGAAAAGAAAACTAGAATGTAACTATAAAGGCGTTGCTTTAAGACTTGTACATTAATATTAGCAACATATCAACCTGTAGTGATATGTTAAATAAATACAGAGCTGAAGGTTATGATATAGCTAAAAAAATGGTCAAGCAAATTATAGAACCATCTGTTGCTTTCTATGATGTTAGCTAAAGATTTTAGAAAAGATTGAAAATCATGATGCTTAAATTCTTACAAGGTATAAAAAATAAACAGGAGAACTTATGAAAACACTAGAACAAGGACAATTAGCTCCAAACTTTAAACTAGAAAATCAAAATAATGAAGAAGTATCACTAAGCGACTTTAAAGGCAAAAAGAATGTCTTAATTTACTTCTACCCAAAAGCAATGACTCCGGGGTGTACTACCCAATCTATCGGTCTAAGTAGTATCGATGACAAACTAGCTGAACTTGATACTATAGTTCTTGGTATTAGTCCAGATGCACCAAAACGCCTCAAGAAATTTGAAGAAAGAGATAGCCTAACTAAGTGATGAAGATCACAAAGTTGCTGAGCAATTTGGTGTATGGGGTGAGAAGAAGTTTATGGGTAAAGTATACGATGGCATTCATAGAATTATCTTCTTTTATAGATAAAGAAGGCAAGATCAATCATGTCTTTAATAAGTTTAAAACTAAAGATCATCATGAAGTAGTATTAGAGTATATTGAGAATTATAGATAATATATATTGATTTAATATTTATCGTCATTCTGCTCCCATGAAGGTAATACCCCTAAAAATAATAGCATTTAGAAGTGTACAAAAAATATACTAATAAATGAGAGGTATTACAAATGAAACAAAAACGATATACAGATAGTCAAATAGTAAATATTTTAAAGGAATCAGAGAGCGGCATTATCGTATCTGATTTGTGTCGCAATATGGTATAAGTAGCTCAACATTTTATAAATGGCGTGCGAGAAATATAGTGGTATGGATGTTTCAATGCTAACAAAAGTTAAAGAGCTTGAAGCCCAAAATAGTAGACTTAAGCGTATGTATGCTGATTTACAGTTAGATCATGATATTTTAAAGGAAGATGATGAAAAAGTGGTAAAGCCATCTGAGCGAAAGAAGATGGCTTTACAGACAGTAAAAGCTAAGAAAATCAGTGTCAAAAGGAGCTGTAAAGTTTTTTGCATAAGTGAAACAGCATACTACTATAGCCCTAAAAATAGTGATGATAATGAGTATATAGCAAATAAGTTAATTGAGCTTACACAGGCTCATCGCAACTGGGGTTTTAAGTTATGCTTTGTATATAAGAAATGTATTGGGTAAGAGGTTTTAATCATAAACGAGTATATCGAATATATTGTGATTTGTGTTTAAACTTACGAATAAAGCCTAAAAAAAGAATTAAAAGAGATAAGCCAAAACATTAACTGAAGCTACTAGAGCAAACCAAATATGGTCTATGGATTTTATGCACGATAATTTATCTAGTGGTAAAAAAGTATAGGCTATTAAATATTATAGATGACTCATATGGGTAGAGAAGGCTTAGATTGTGAGATTGACTTTTCATTACCATCATATCGAGTTGAAAAGACTTTTAAAAAGGTTAATAAATCAAAGGGGTAAGCCTATAGCAATCAGGTGATAATGGTCCTGAATATATAAGCAATAGCTTAAAGTTGTGGGCTAAAAGAAATAAGATACAACTATGGTATATTCAACCTGGAAACCTCAACAAAATGGCTATGTTGAGAGATTTAATAGACTATGAGATATGAACTATTAGAGCAAAATTTATTTGATAGTTTAGATGATATTAGGTTACAAATCTACTAGGTGGTTATGGGATTACAACAACATTTAGACCACATATGGCTTTAGGGAGGTTTTCCTCCTAGAATGGTAGCTAATAAAGTCATTTAATAAGTGTACACTTCTAAGTGAC
>JAYQIE010000013.1:0-26092 GCA_038141505.1 Francisella sp.
CATGGTTGAGCTATTATTTTAGTAATTTGATTAAACGAAAAGAATTATGGGGATATTGGGATAGTGATACTCTGTTAGCAAGTGGAGAGTGTCGTTTCTTTGATGAGTATCAAACAGACTATGCAGACTTAGGAATGATCGTTGCGAAGTCACAGAGAGGCAAGGAATAGCTACACAAGTGCTAGAGTTCTTATCTAAATATGCTAAAGAAAAAAGAATTACACCCAATCTGCTCAACTGAAAGTATTAATATTGCAGCACAAAAAGCAATTGCTAAAGCAGGATTAGTTCCTTTAAATAGAATTGTTCAATTTGAATTTGACTTTTATAATTATTCGTTATAGCTATAAATAGGAGCTATTCTTATGGATAATAGCTTTTATATATTCAGTACAATAGTATAAAATATCTACTAGCAATCAAATTATATTTTAGAATATCTAAACCTATGAACTGTAAGTATTTTTTTTCTCAAAACTATGAGGTTTTAAATTCAACTGACTTAAAATTGGAGATAGCTAAATTAGCTGATTACCTCAATGAGCAGAGTTATCTGTACCATACAAAAGATGCACCTGTAATTGCAGATACAGATTATGATAAGCTATTTCAATTGCTGCAAGATTTAGTAGAGAATAATCCACAATTTAAACCTGCTAATTTAGTATTAGATAGAGTGGGTGGAGATGTTTTGTCGGGCTTTGAAACCATCGAGCATAAAAAGAAAATGCTGTCATTATCGAATGTTTTTAGTGTCGATGAGCTGAGAAATTTTTATGAGAAATTAGATTATCCAAATATAGAGTTAGAATGTGAGCCAAAGATGGATGGCTTGGCGATTAGTATTTTTTATAAAAAAGGTAAGTTCGATTACGCAGTAACCCGTGGCGATGGTGTTAAAGGTGAAAATGTCTCAGAAAATGTAAAAACTATTCGTAATGTACCTTTACAATTAAATATCACTAACCCTCCAGATGAACTAGAAGTGCGTGGAGAGATTATTTTAGATAAGCAGAGTTTTTTATCACTTAATAACTATATGCTTGAGAATAACCTAAAGACTTTCGCTAACCCTCGTAATGCGGCTGCAGGCAGTATCCGTATGCTTGATTCAAAGTTGTGGCAAAAAGACCTCTTAAACTTTATTGTTATGGAATAGGTCATTTTTCAAAAGATTTTGAATATCCAGTCACTCAGTTTGAGCTTATGAATTATTTAAAAAATATAGGTTTTACTATTACCAATCAAACATTCTTAGCTAAAAGTTTCGCAGATGTCGAGAATTACCATCAAATGATGAGTCATCAAAGAGCGGATTTGGATTTTGAGATAGACGGTTTAGTTTTCAAGGTTGATAATATCAAGCTACAAGAAGCTATAGGCTATGTAGCAAGAGCTCCTAAGTGGGCTATAGCTTACAAATTTCCAGCTGAAGAGGTTGAGACTGAAGTACTTAATATAGAATTCCAAGTAGGGCGTACAGGAGCTATTACACCCGTTGCAAGGCTTAAGCCCGTAGGGGTTGGAGGTGTGGTTGTATCAAATGCTACTTTGCATAATATCAGTGAAATAACTCGAAAAGATATCCGCATAGGCGATAGGGTGATAGTACGCAGAGCAGGCGATGTAATCCCAGAAGTAGTTAAAAGTCTTCCTCAGTATCGCCAAAATGATACTAGTTTAATCACCATGCCGACTAATTGTCCAGTGTGTGATTCAGCTATAGAAAATCTTAATGATCAGGCAATATATCGTTGTACAGGTGGCTGGCATTGCCAAGCTCAGACGACCGAGCGACTTAAGCATTTTGTATCGCGTAAGGCTATGGATATTGATAAGCTTGGAGCAAAGCTGATAGAGCAACTGGTACAGGCTGAGATGATTAGTTATCCTGCTGATATTTACAAGTTAAATTATCGAGATTTATATCATTTAGAACGCATGGGAGATAAGTCTTCGCAAAATGTTATTGCTTCGATTGAGAATAGTAAAAATCCTTCGTTAGCAAAATTTATTTTCTCTATAGGCATCAAAGATGTTGGGGCAGTATCTTCTGAAGCACTAGCAAATCATTTTTCTAACCTTGAAAATATTCGTAAGGCAAGTTATGAAGAATTGATTGTAATTGATGATATTGGCGAGATTATTGCAAATAACATAGTGAAGTTTTGGCAAGATGATTTAAATAATAGTATTGTTGATAATCTCATTGAAACAGGTATTGAAATTATAAATCCAAAAGTAGTAGAGAAACAAATCAATAGCCACTTCACAGACAAGACTATAGTTATCACAGGTACATTTGAAGAATTTAATCGTAATGATTTGACACAAAATTTAAAGTCTATGGGTGCAAAGGTTACAGGTAGTGTATCTAAGAAAACAGACCTGTTAATTTGTGGTGAGAATGCCGGTAGCAAACTTGAAAAAGCTACTAGTTTAGGTATTAGGATTATCACAGAAGCTGAGCTGAAAGAATTGTTATGAATACTGAGGAGCTAAAAAAGGGTGATGTGATATTTATTGTTGATGATAATGAAGAAAATATCTCGAGTCTTTCTTACGGCTATGGTGATTTGAGCTACTACCATTGTGGTATATATATTGGTGATGGCAAATTGATCGAAGCTGTTCCTTATCATGGAGTTATTGAAGATGATGTTTCTAAATACAGTAGTAAAAAAATATTAATCGCTCGAGTAAATTTAACTATCGATGATATTCAAAAAGTCATCAATACGGCTAAAAGTTTTCTTGGGGTTAGTTACAATGACTTATTTTTACCAAATCAACTAGATAAGCTATATTGTTCAGAATTAGTGCATGAGGCATTTTTTTCGATAGCAAATAAAGATTTTTTTACATCACATGCGCTGAATTATTTTTCTGTAGTTGATAATAAAATATCTGATTTTTGGGTACAGCTTTATGCTGAGCATGGCTATAAAGTTCCACAAGGAGAAAAAGGGTCACACCCAAATAATTTGTCATTAGACGATAAGTTTACTCAATTATTTATTTTGTTATAGTAATTAACTAAAATTAATCTTTAGATTTTAAATAAACATTCCATAATTGATGGCACTAAAGTATAATTGCAATAGTAAAATATAATTTTCTTACAATAAGGAACTTTTCTGAATGGAAATAAAAAAAGCTACACCTCAAGATCACTCTAAAATGGCATATATATGGTCAGAATGTATTATGGTAACTTGCTATTTTTTAACTACAAGTGAAATAAACAAGCTTGAAAAAGTTTTTGATGAAAAGTTTTTAAACAATCCTGAAATATCTCATTTCACTCAGTGGGTGGATGGAAAGCTTATAGGCTTTGCTTGTATGAAAGGTAATGATATTTTATTTACACCGATTGAGCCTAAACTATTTGGTAAAGGCTATGGCGAATTAATGGTTAAGTATTTGTTAGAAAATTTTGATGTAGAACATACTTATACCTATTGTTCTGACATGCATTCTTTAGCATTTTATTCTGCATTAGGCTTTGAGATTGAAGATAAAATAGATGATATATTCTTTGGTAATGATTATAAAATTAATCAACTTAAATTAGCGGTTTCTCGTGAAGAAGCTATAAAAAGAATAGACTCAAAAAACAAATAAAATTCTAAACTTTTTTCAGTAAACAATAATAGAAACCATCACCACTATGTTCTTGTGGCAATATCTGATAACCATAATCAGTTCTGTATTTTTCTAATATATCTATTTCAATCATTTTAGCATTTTGATTCTTACCAAGAAACGAAGATATCTGCTCTTGATTTTCTTGAGTAAGAATTGAGCAAGTTATATAAAGTAGATAACCATTTTCTGTAAGATTATTATCCCAAAGATTCTGTAGTATAGTTTGTTGAAGTTTTTGTATATTTGCTACATCTTCAGCTGAACGAAGTACTTTTATATCAGGGTTGCGTCGCAGTGTACCAAGAGCTGAGCATGGAGCATCTAATAGTATTTTGTTAAATTTACCATCAAAAGACTTCGTAAGATCATGCTTTAGAGTTGTTACTGTATTATTTTTATCAACTCTATCAATATTTGTTTTCAGCAACTCTAATCGCTTATCAATTATATCGATAGCTGTAATCTTAGCTTTTGAGTTAAGCTCTAATAGGTGTGTAGTTTTGCCACCAGGAGCTGCACAAGCATCTAATATACTATCATTATCTTGAGGGTTTATTATCATCCCAGCATATTGAGCAGACAAGTCTTGTACAGTAAAGTAGCCATCATTAAAAAGAGTGTTATTCTTCACATCAATAGCATTATGCAGTCTTAATGAATTCTTTAGCTCAGTTTGAGAATAATAAATTTTATTATCATCAAGTAAAGAAATTACTTTTTGAGGATCTTTTGATTTATTTAACCGAATAAACATATCTGCTTGATGATTTAAATTAGCTGCAATATTAAGAAGTTGTTTTGGATACTGTACTTTGATGGTTTCTATTAGCCACTGCGGTAGGTCGACTTTTGAGTAATTTTCAAACTTAAGTTGAACATCATTTATATTTCTTGAAATATTACGCAATACACCATTGATTAGTTTTTTAGCCCAAATAAGTTTTAGTTCTTTACAGGCATTTACGTTTTCATTGATACTAGCATAGCTGGGTTGATTGATTTTAAGAATTTGCAATAACCCAAGCATTAGTAGTATTTTGACGCTTTTTTTGTCTTCGTAGTGTTGTATTCGGAGATTATTTTCTCTAGTGAATAATAGTTTCTAAAAAACTCATAGCATAGAAGCTTGGTAAAAGATTTATCCGCACTAGATATTTCTAATTTTGAAAGTCTATTATCGAGAGTTAAAAGAGAGTGCTCATTGTCAATGATATCTATAATTGACTTAGCAGCAAGAAATCGAGTATTCATTATTTAAGGTGTTTTGCTAAAAGTTTAGTGATTTTAGGTTGTATTTTTTTGTTAGCTGCTATTATTACAGAAGCATTTTCGATGTTATTGTTACCTTTGATATCTGTGATAACTATACCAGCCTCTTTTGCAATTACATATCCTGCTGCGATATCCCATATTTTAACATCACCAGATGCCCATAAGCCATCTACAAAGCTAGAAGCTAAATAAGCCATATCCATAGCTAGACTTCCAGAATATCTATAGCCAGCAATCTCTTGTTGCAACATAACCATCTCAGCCACATAACTATCTTTAAAAATCTTACGAGAATACTTTAACGATGCTGATATCAAAGTACCTTTTAGGTCTTTTGCTTTAGAAGCTCGGATTCTTTTACCGTTAAGTTCAGCTCCTTCACCTTTGTATGCACTAAACATCAAATCTAAGAATGGATTGTAAATTACGCCCAAAACTAGCTCGCCTTCTTTTCTGATACCTATAGATATACAGCAGTGTGGAAGACCATGAACAAAGTTATTGGTACCATCAATAGGGTCAATAATCCAAGTGAAACGACTTTCAGGGTTACCAAACTCACCACTTTCTTCTGTTATGAAAAAATCATTGTCAAAACCAGATTTTTTGATGTTTTCAACAATGAAGCTTTCAACTGCTAAATCCACATTAGATACAACCGTACCATCAGGTTTTCTAGTTGTGTTGATTGAGTCTAGATCATTATGAGCTTGTAAGATGATTTTGCCAGCTTTACGAGCAATAGTAGTTACTACATTTAGAATAGGTTTCATAGAATAACGTTTGTATTGATAATTTTTAGATATGATACATTATTTGAAGTAAAATTAGGATAGTTAGGAGTAAATAAGATTAGATAATAGCAGTAATTAGATGCGTAATAGTCAGACCACCAAAAAATAACCATGCAAATAATACTAGAGCAAGCAATAATGGTTTGATACCTGCTTTGATAAATTTAGATACATGAGTTTCTAATCCTAGAGCAGTCATTGCCATTGCTAATAAAAACTGATCCACAGTTGTGATAGCATGAACAGTTGTATGAGGTAAAAGATTTAGAGAGTTAAAACCAGCAACAACTATAAACCCAACAGCAAACCAAGGAATTATCTTCATGATAGATTCTTTTTCTACCCCCTTACTTCCAGATGCAGATGCTACAGCAGCTTTAGATAACCATATACCTAGCACAATTAACATTGGAGCAAGCATCATTACGCGAATCATTTTCACTGTTACCGCTACTTCTTCAGCATGAGCACTCACACCACTACCAGCGGCAACAGCTTGAGCAACCTCATGAATAGAGCCACCAGCAAATATACCATATTGAGCTTCAGTTAGTCCACCTAATAAACCAGCCTTATAAAGTAGAGGGTATAAGAACATAGCTGTTGTACCAAACAAAACTACAGTGCCAACTGCCATAGCCGCCTTATATGGTTCTGACTTTAGAGTGCCTTCAGTTGCTAATACAGCAGCAGCACCACAAACAGCACTACCAGCTGAAACTAGTACAGCACTATCTCTATCTAAGCCGAATACTTTAGTTCCTAGGATAATACCTATAAACATTGTTGAAACTAACATGATTGTTGATACTGAGAAGCCAGCAATACCTACAGATGCAATAAGTTGGAAAGTAAGGTTAAAACCGTAGAATATAATTGCAAATCTAAGTATTTTCTTTGCACTAAATACTACACCAGCTTTCCATTTATGTATAATTTTGCTAACAGGTGTGTGAGTTAAAGCCATTCCTAGTACGATACCTATAATAAGAGGGCTAATCCCAAGGCTTTCAATAGCAGGAATTCTAGCTATAAAATAAGCTATACCAGCAAGTATCGCTACTAAAAGCACACCGCAAATCATCGGCTGAGTAAAATGTTTTTTCATTTATTTGTTTCCTTTAAAAGTTTTGTATAAATATACATTATATTGAGGTGATTTTGTAATAAGAAAAAAATTGATATTGTTTATTAGTGAAATTGATGTTAACTATATTTCTTGTTAGAAACTATTGAATATACTGGTTTGTAAGAAATAGACTGAATCAAAAACCTAATGGTTCATTTGAAGTATGTTATACCGATGCTAATTTGTGTTGGAATTAGTATTAGATGTTTTTTTTAAGTTCTTTAGAGTAAATAACAGATAGAACTATTAATATAAAGGCGATTACATAAAGTACTACCACTGTATGCATTATCGCAGAAAGACCAAAGTACTTATTTATAAAAGCGCCTGTTGTTGTAGAAAGAGCTGTTCCAGTTGTACCAAAAAGAAGTATGGTTGTGATTAATGTTGGTGGGGGATCAAACATTTGGAAAGTTCCATAAGCTAATAACCTGCGTATATATAGCAATTAAATAAACCAAAGATTATAGCTGCTTTTAGGACGATATCTAGGTTCGGAATATAAGCTATTATAGCCAAAGATACAGTAGCAATAACCATAAAAGTAGGAAGAATGCGTTTTAATGGTATTTTTGTAAGTAATTAATGGGCTTAAAAACAAACCTACGCATTGAGCGATCCAGAAGTATGAAAGAGGTTTACTTGCATCCATAGCTCCCCAATGCAACACATCTTGAAAGTATGATTGAGCATAGCTAGTCATAGTTAGTTGAGCCAGCAAGAATAAAAAAGGCAGCAAAAGCAATACAGTATAAACTAAAGTTCCAAGATGAAAAGTATAGTGTGCTGTGTTTCTCAGAAGAGTTATTATTTCTGTTAAATACAGAAAAAAATCTGCAAAGAAAGTTAATATAAGTATACCTATGGCAGTTATTTGCAAAAGTAAATATATTGCGTTCCAACTGAAGTTATGAATGATTAGGTATGTAGCAAGAATTGGAACTAGAGCTCCACCAAAACTAAAAAAGAAATCTGTGAAAATCACATTCATAGCTCTGATTTTATGTCGATGGTATATGTGTACAACCATGTAGCTGGAAATAGCCATAAATAATCCATCTGCAAATCCTACGCAAGTGAAAAGTATCTTTAATGTAAGCATACTAGGGTAATAAAAAGTTATCAAAGATGACGCAACACCAATTATAACAGCTATTATCAAAAGAGGCTTTATTGCAAACTTATTCATTAAGAAGCCAATTATAAATATCGCAAAACCACATTGCCACATTAATAAATGTAAATGCAAAGCCAATATTGCTATCATGGAAATATTCAGATAGAGGTTTCATTACAGGGCCTGTTATCAAAATGATGTTGGCTGTATAGAAATAGCACAAGTAGCAAATTAAAGTTATTAATAGTTTATTTTTAAACGAACGAGGATTTTTTGAAGCTGTTTCCATTTGATAATGCTTTGAGATAAATAAATCTAGTGCTTATTTTTGCATACAATGTTTGTTTTAGCAAGAAGGAGAGATGTATTTAGAGGTTTATTTCAGGTATATATTTGACAGCATCAAATGAGCTAAAACTATATTTAGCAATTTTTCTATAAGAAAAGGGTCATTCTTTATAAGAATCTTGATTTTATCTATATCGCCTTTTGCCAAGATAACACCGCCAGTTTTATCAGCCTTGGGACCAGATGCTATAAAAGTACCATTTTCATATCCACTATCTAAAAATTCTCTATGGGCAGGGCGTACTTTTGCAACCTCATCTTCATTTACTAAATAGTGTAAGTCAATAATGTGAATATTCATAATTATTCTCCTTGTTTAGAGCATAAAAAAAGCCACATTATGTGGCTTTAGTAGGATTCATAAATATAACAGAAAATTTAAATTTTCTTAAATATTACAGAACCATTTGTACCGCCAAATCCAAAGGAGTTATTAAGTACATAATTAATTTTCATTTTCTTGAGAGCATTTGCAGCATAATCTAAATTACAGCCATCATCTAAGTTATCAAGATTTATGGTTGGTGGAGCAACTTGGTCTCTGATAGATAGTACACTGAATATAGATTCAATTGCACCAGCAGCACCAAGAAGGTGACCAGTCATAGATTTTGTAGAGCTCATTACTAAGCCTTTTCTGTACTGACCAATCATTTTCTCAACTACTTGACTCTCTTGAACATCTCCTAATGGGGTTGAAGTACCATGAGCATTGACATAATCAATAGCATCAGGGTTTTTATCAAGACCGGCATCGGCAAGAGCATTTGCTATACATCTCTCTTGACCTGCAGCATACGGCATAGTCATATGATAACCATCAGCAGACATGCCAAAACCAACTACTTCAGCATATATTTTAGCGCCACGAGCTTTGCTTTTTCATACTCTTCTAGTACAACTCACACCAGAACCATCACCTAGTACAAACCATCTCTATCTCTATCCCATGGGCGAGAAGCGCCTTTTGATCGTCATTGCGAGTAGATAATGCACGAGCGGCAGCAAAGCCACCCATTCCGATAGCATTACTAGCTTTTTCAGAACCACCAGCAAGCATCGCATCAGCATCACCATAAGCAATCATTCTAGCTGCCATACCTATATTGTGCGTACCTGTAGTACAAGCTGTAACTATAGGTACATTTGGTCCGCGAAGACCATGGTTTATAGATATAACGCCTGAGAGCATGTTGATAATTGATGATGGTATGCAGAAAGGAGATATTTTAGAAGGTCCTTTAGCGTCTATTATTACAGCTTTAGTAGTTTCTAAAGTTTCAATTCCACCGATACCTGAACTCACAGCTACACCAAATCTAAAAGCTTCTTCGGTAAGCTTATCAATTCCTGCATCTTTCATAGCTTCATTAGCAGCAGCAATACCATAGTAGCAGAAAGGATCTACTCTTTTTGCATCTTTCTTGCCAACCAAAGTGTTTACATCAAAGTCCTTGATTCTAGCTGCAAACCTAACTTTAAATTCACTCAATATCTGAGCAGGAGTGTCAAAACCCGTAAGGGTTTCAACACCACTTTTACCAGCAAGCACATTAGCCCATGTTGTAGGTACATCATGTCCTAAAGCTGTCACCATGCCTAAGCCAGTAACAACAACTCTACGATTAGATTTCATATTCAAAATAACCTGTTTAATACTTTGAGAAAAAGCAAGATAAATAGATATCCTGCAACTTAGAGGGTATTTTTGACTAGTTTACTTTAGCATCTATATAATCGTAAACATCTTTAACTGTTTTGATTTTTTCAGCATCTTCATCAGGGATTTCGGTATCAAATTCTTCTTCAAGAGCCATTACTAATTCAACAGTATCTAGTGAGTCAGCACCTAAATCATCAATAAAAGAAGCTTGTAGGTTTAAGGTTTTCTTTCTTTAACACCTAGTTGTTCAACTATATTAGAGTTTACTTTAGCATATACTTCGTTTGCGCTCATTTTTCTTTTCCTTTTTATTTGTTGTCGTTTGAAAAAATTAATAATTCAAGTAATAATATTATTTTTTAATAGCATTTGCAATAAAATTACAAAAATTAAGCCATATACATCCCACCGTTGACATGTAAAGTCTGTCCGGTGATGTATTTAGCAGCATCAGAAGCTAGAAAAAGCTACTGCTTCAGCTATGTCTTTTGGCTCGCCCATTTGTCCAGATGGAATTTTAGCCGCGATAAAAGATTTTTGCTCATCTGTAAGTTTATCAGTCATATCTGTAGCAATAAAGCCAGGAGCTACTACATTCACAGTTATGCCACGAGTGGATACTTCATAAGCTAATGACTTAGAAAAACCTATCACACCAGCTTTAGCAGCACAGTAGTTAGATTGACCAGGTTACCTGTTGAAGCAACAACAGAGCCTATAGAAATGATTCTACCCCATCTTTTTTTCATCATACCACGAACACATTCTTTCGATATCTTAAATAGAGAGCTTAAATTTGTGTTTATTACAGCATTCCACTCATCATCAGACATTCTCATCATCAGGTTATCACGAGTGATACCCGCATTATTTACTAATACATCGATAGTAACTTTTTCAGATTTTAATTCAGCAAAAAAGTTTTGGATACTTTCTACATCAGAAATATTTAGGACCATTCCTTTTACTTTATAGCCTTGAGCTGTAAGATCTTGCTCAATTTTTTGCAGAGCCTTCAGAAGTTGCGGTACCTATTACCATCGCACCTTGCTTTGCTAGTGTCAGTGCTACTGCATGACCTATACCGCGGCTTGCACCTGTTACTAGTACAGTTTTTTCATTTAAAGACATAGTTACTCCTTTATTAACTAAGATATTGTTTGATGATTAAATATTTTCTAAACTCAATAGAGTTTGTATCTTTTAAAATTAAACTCTTATCAATTTTTTCATAAGTCCACAAAGCACTTTATTTGGGCCGCATTCGATAATTTCCTCTTACACCTAAGTGAACTAATTCCTGAACTGATTGAGTCCAAAGTACAGGTTTGTATAGTTGCTTTACTACAGTTTGTTTTATTTCATCAAGGTCGCTATGTGATCTTGCATCAAAATTCTGTACTACAGCTGTTGTAGGTGCATTAAATTCTACGCTATTTAAGGTTCTTTTCAAACTTGCTAGCAGCATCTTTCATCAGTGAGCAGTGTGATGGTACACTTACAGCTAAAATCTGAGCGCGTTTAGCACCTTTTTCTTTTGCAATAGCATTTGCTTTTTCTACAGCTACTTTCTCACCAGAGATAACTACTTGGCCTGTTGAATTGAAGTTTGCAGCTTCTACAATGCCAGCATCAGAAGCCTCCTTTACAGCTTGCGACTACATCTTCGTTAGATAGGCCTAAAATAGCACTCATTGCACACTCTTTGTCTGTTACCGCACTTTGCATTAATTTGCCGCGAGTAGATACAAGGACAAGGGCATCTTTATAAGATATGCAACCTGCAGCTAAAAGAGCAGTGTATTCACCTAAGCTGTGTCCAGCAAGATATGAAATTTCTGTTCGGTTTTTTGCTCTTTTAGTACTTTGAAAATTGCGTAGCTAGTAGCTAAAAAAGCGCAGGTTGCGTATATTCTGTTTTATTTAGCTTAATCTCATCGTTTTGGAGCATATCCCATAAGTCGTAACCTAGGTGATTTTTGCATCATCTAAGATGTTTTTGAATGTTTCAAAGTTATCATAATAATCTTTTTTAGCATTCCTAGTTTTTGTGAACCTTGACCAGGAAATACAATAGCAGTTTTTTGTGACATAATTTTCTCCTTTTTATCAAATTTTAAAATATATAATAATTTTATATTGTAGCGATGAATCCACCCCAAACAAAACCTGAGCCAAATGCTTCAGATATGATAGTGTCGCCTGTTTTTATAGTTTTGTTTTTTATTGCATGATCTAGTGCTAATGGTATAGATGCAGCAGAAGTGTTGCCGTGATCTTGAAGAGTCGTGATGACTTTAGACATTGGCATATTTATTTTATTCGCAGTAGAAGTAAGATTCTAAAGTTTGCTTGATGGTACTAACCAATCAATATCTTCAGCTTTTATACCTGCTTCTTGAATAAGTTGGTCTGCCAAAGAGGCTAGGCGAGAGACTGCAAATTTAAATACTTTGTTACCTTCCATTGTCAGATAAGGGTCTATATCGACAACTTGTCCACGAGTCGCTGGTAGGTTATTTGGAACTTTTAGCATTTCAAGACATGAGCCATCAGTAAAAAGTAGAGAAGATAGTATTTTTTTTCTCTTCGCTTTTTTGCTACTACAACAGCACCAGCACCATCACCGAATAATACGCAAGTAGTTCTGTCACTCCAATCAAGAACACGAGTCATCTTTTCTGCACCAATGACTAATACATTTCACAAACACCAGTCTCGACATATTGTTTTGCGATGTCTAAGGCATATACGAAGCCACTACAAGCAGCCGATATATCAAAACAGCGAACTTTGTAGCCGTCTATTTTAAGATTATGCTGAACTGTAGATGCGGTAGATGGCATGATATAATCAGACGTACTAGTAGCTACGATGATGGCATCAATTTTTTGAGCATCAAGATTAACTGATTCTAAAGCTCGCTTAGCAGCTTGAGTTGCCATAAAGCTAGTTGTTTCTGTTTCATTGGCACAGTGGCGTCTTTCAATGCCCACTCGTTGTTTAATCCATTCATCTGAAGTTTCAACGAACTCACAAAGATCGTCATTACTTAATATTTTTTCGGGTAGATAGCTTCCTGTACCTAATATTTGTGCAAACATTTAGTATTACCTATGTTAATTAAAGATTGATAATAAAATATTACTTACAAAGCTCAAAAATGTCTGTAATTAAGAAATATTGTAGCATGAAAGGAGAGATTAAAGAACTTTTTCTAGAGATTCTTGAATGGTTTTAGGGATGTTGTGCTTAACTTCTTTAACCGCTTCAAAGATAGCAGTTTCGAAAGCATTGGCGCTTGCACCACCGTGACTTTTAACTACGATACCTGTTAAGCCTAGTAAAGATGCTCCGTTAAAGCTATCTAAATTCATGCTTTTTTCATGCGACGGAAAATTGGAAGCTTTATTATTGTAGGTAGCTTCATTAACCATGAACCTTCCGTAACAGATTTTTTGATAAGAGCTTCGATTAGGCGAAGAGTGCCTTCCATAGTTTTTAAAGAGACATTTCCTACGAAACCGTCACAAACGATCACATCGGTTGAATCGTCAAAAATATGCTTACCTTCTATATAGCCTTGGTAATTTATAAAATCACAATCTTGTAAAAGTTTAGAAGCATTCTTGATGTTGTCTAAACCTTTCATTTCTTCTTCACCAATATTCAGCAAAGAAACTCGAGGTTCTGCTATGCCTTTTGAGCTTGCAGCAAGTATCGAACCCATGATGGCAAATTGGAATAATTGCTCAGATGAGCATACAACATTTGCACCAAGATCAAGCATATATGTTTTGCTTATGGTTTTTGTCTCTCTATTGTAGCTAGGAAGAGCGTATACGATAGCAGGGCGATCAACACCATTAACTGTCTTAAGGACAAACTTGGAAGTCGCCATTAATGCACCAGTATTACCAGCGCTTACACAAGCATCTACAGATCCGTCTTTTACCAAATTTATGGCTACACGCATAGAAGAATCTTTTTTCTTTCTAACTGCATCAGCTGGTGATTCGTCCATAGCAACAGTTTCACTTGCGTGATGAATAGCTATTCTTTGTAGAGTGGGTAGTTTTATTTTTTTACTTTTGAGTATCTGTCTAAAGCTCTTTTGACTTTATGATGGTCTCCAACAAGAACAGCCTGTAGGTTAGGATCTCTTTTTACTGCTTCTAAAGTAGCAGGAATAGTGGTGTTTAAACCGTGGTCTCCGCCCATCGCATCTATAGATATTTTGTAACCCATATTAGATATAACTTCCTATTCTTTTATTTGTTGAAAAATGCATACTCTAAGGTTGAGTGCTTTTAGAAAAAATATTAGTCTTCTGCTTTAGTATTTACTACTTTTTACCCTTGTAAAAACCGTTTGGTGATACATGGTGTCTTAAGTGTAACTCGCCTGTTGACTTATCCGTAGATATAGTCGCAGTAGTTAATGCATCATGTGATCTTCTCATGTCTCTTTTAGATCTGCTTGATCTTACTTTTTGTACAGCCATTTTAAAATAAACCTCCGATAGAAATTTTGTTTATTAGTTTAGTTATTATATAAATTTGATGTTATTTAAGTTTCTTAAGAATCTCAAAAGGGTTCTTTTTTTCTTCTATAACATTTTCTTGTTCGACATAGTATGAATGTTTTTTTGTGTTTTTACAAGTATAACTGTCTTTTTTTGGTACTAAAGGTAGGTCTAACAAAATCTCTTTCTTTGATGATTTCGCGTAAATCAACTACTGCTTCATGGCAAATAAACGGTTCAAATTGGCTGTTTTCCGCATGTCTATCGTCTTCAACTAGGATTATCGTATTGCTTACATTGAATTCATGGTCAAAAATTTCAAGAGAGTTTTGGCATATTAGTTTTAGGATTGCTTTTATGGAGTATTTTATGCAAGTATGCTTTTTTTCTCAAAAAAGAGAAGTCACAAGTAAATGTATGTGGAGTGTCTTCGATAACGCTATAAAAAGTGTTTAAATCGTTGATTATTATGTCATAGTCGACAAGCTCGTTTTTGTTTGGCGAAAGCAGAGTAGTTGATTGTGGATCGATTTGTCATCTTGTTTTTAATTATCTATGCTTTGTTAACTGATGTTATTATGAATATTGTATCTTGATTTCTTGTTTTATGAAAGCCGCTGCGGTATCATTCTATTAGTTATGTTTACTAGTGTTAAATAATCATTATTTAAAGGACCAAACAATAATGTCTCTACAAATACCTCAAGAATTTTCAAATGCTATCAGATTTCTGTCAATTGATGCTGTTTTAAAAGCTAACTCAGGCCATCCAGGGATGCCGATGGGCATGGCAGATATTGCTACGGTTCTGTGGACTAAGTTTCTTAAGCATAATCCTAAAAACCCTAATTGGATAAACCGTGATAGATTCGTGGTTTCAAATGGTCATGGCTCGATGCTTTTGTATTCGTTGTTGCATCTTAGTGGTTATGATGTGTCGATTGAAGATATCAAAGATTTCCGTCAACTTCATTCAAAAAACTCAGGTCATCCTGAGTATGGATATACTCCAGGTGTTGAAACCACAACAGGGCCATTAGGACAGGGTATTGCAAATGCTGTAGGTATGGCATTAGGTGAAAAGCTTATGTCGGAGAGATACAATTCACAAGACTCTAAAATTATTGATCATTATACTTATGCTTTTTTAGGTGATGGTTGTTTGATGGAGGGTGTTTCGCATGAGGCCTGTTCATTAGCGGGAACTCTTGGTTTAGGTAAGCTAATTGCTTTTTGGGATGATAATAGTATCTCGATTGATGGTGATACAAAAGGTTGGTTTACTGACAATACAGTTGAGCGTTTTAGAGCTTATGGTTGGAATGTGATTGAGGCTGTAGATGGCCATAATATGGCTGCGATTGAGCAAGCTATAGCCCAAGCCCAAGCTGAAACTTCTAAACCTACGCTTATTTGTTGTAAAACAGTTATAGGTTTTGGTTCTCCTGAAAAAGCAGGGACAGCTTCAGCTCATGGTTCACCGCTATCTAGTGAAGAAAGAGTTTCGGCTGCTAAGCAGTTGGGCTGGAATTACGATGCCTTTGAAATTCCGCAAAATGTATATAAATACTGGGATGCAACAGAAAAGGGTGAGGCTTTAGAGGTCAACTGGACTAAACTGTGGGAAAATTCTAAATCTGCTCCTAAGCATAAAGAGCTTGAGAGTTTTAGCAAAAGAATTACCAATCATGCTTGAAACTGAAATCAACAAGTATGTAGATCAGCAAATTGCAAAGCCATCAAAAGTAGCAACTCGTAAAGCATCACAAATGGCTTTGGAAGTTTTGTGCAAGAATATGCCAGAAATGTTTGGGGGTTCTGCCGATCTTACAGGCTCAAATAATACTAACTGGTCAGGGTCTGTATGGTTAAATAATACAGATGAGAATGCTAACTACTTATCGTATGGGTGCGTGAGTTTGGTATGGCGGCTATTATGAATGGCCTGAGCTTATATGGAGGTCTTAAGCCTTATGGTGGTACATTCTTAGTATTTAGTGACTACTCAAGAAATGCTATAAGAATGTCTGCATTAATGAAGCAACCTGTGGTGCATGTAATGAGTCATGACTCAATAGGTCTTGGTGAAGATGGTCCAACTCATCAACCAGTTGAGCATGTACCTAGTTTACGATTAATCCTAATCTAAATGTATGGCGTCCTGCTGATGCTGTAGAGACTATGATTGCATGGAGAGAAGCTGTAAGATCTAAAGATACCCCTTCAGTAATGGTACTAACTCGTCAAGGACTTACCCTTGTGTTGATAGCTTAGAAAAAGCAAATAATGTTGCTAAAGGTGGTTATCTGGTTAGTGAGTATAAAGATGCTAAGCTTACACTAGTAGCGACAGGCTCTGAAGTTGAGCTTGCGATGGATACTGCTAAGAATTTTGCGGATAAAGGTGTAAATCTAAATGTGGTATCTATTCCATGTGTAGAAGAATTTGAGAAACAATCTCAAGAGTATAGAAATACAGTTATTAGACAAGATATCCCAGCTGTATTTGTAGAGCTAGCTCAAGGTGATATGTGGTATAAGTATATGTCTAAAGCTGGTGGAGAAGTTAAAGGGATGACTACATTTGGTGAGTCAGCACCTATAGATGATTTGATGAAACATTTTGGTTTCACAGTAAAAGATTTAGGCGATATTGTCGCTAAATATGTGTAATGAAATAAAAAAGTAAAAAACATAAATATAAACAGGAGAATAAAGTAATGAAAATAGCAATTAATGGTTTTGGTAGAATTGGTCGTTTAGCATTTCGTCAAATGTTTGGTAAAGATGGTGTTGAAGTAGTAGCTATCAATGATTTAACAGATCCTAAGATGTTAGCGCACCTTTTAAAGTATGATACTGCTCAAGGTAGATATGCTAAGGCTGGCAGATGTATCTGCTAAAGAAAACTCTATCGTTGTTGATGGTAAAGAGATAAAAATATACGCTGAAAAAGATGCGGCTAATTTACCTTGGGGTGATTTAGGTGTAGATGTGGTTTTGAATGTACTGGTTTCTATGCTTCTAAGGCTAAATCGCAAGCTCACATCGATGCTGGTGCTAAAAAAGTTGTAATATCTGCTCCAGCAGGTAATGATCTTCCAACAGTAGTGTTTGGTGTAAATGAAAGCATAGTTTCTGCTGATGACAAAATTATCTCTGCCGCTTCATGTACTACAAACTGTCTTGCACCTATGGCTAAAGCTCTACATGATTTAGCTACAATTGAAAAAGGTTTTGATGACAACTATTCATGCGTATACTGGTGATCAAAACACTCTTGATGGACCTCATGCAAAAGGTGATCTTCGCCGTGCTCGTGCTGCTGCGGCAAACATTGTACCTAATACTACAGGTGCAGCTAAAGCTATTGGTCTAGTTATTCCAGCGTTGGCAGGTAAATTAGATGGTGCTGCTCAAAGAGTTCCTGTACCAACAGGTTCATTAACTGAGCTTGTAGCTGTTGTAAATGATAAGGTTACAGCTGATAGCGTAAACTCTGCGATGAAAGCAGCTGCTACACCATCGTTTGGTTATACAGAAGAAGAATTGGTTTCTAGTGATATTGTTGGTATTTCAGAAGGTTCATTGTTTGATGCTACCCAAACTAAAGTAACAGAGCTTGGTGATAAGTCATTGGTTAAAGTTGTGTCTTGGTATGATAATGAAATGTCTTATACAAACCAAATGGTAAGAGTAGTTGAATTGGTTGGTTCTTTATAATTTGGAGTCAAAATGAGTTTTCTAACTTTACAAGATGTTGATTTAAAGGATAAGAAAGTAATTGTCCGAGTCGATTTTAATGTCCCTGTTAAAAATGCTGAAGTCACTAGTACTGTCAGAATCAAAGCAGCTATTCCTACTATCGAATATATTCTAAAGCAGGGTGGAGCTGTAATCTTGTTATCTCATCTAGGTCGCCCCAAAGAGGGTAAGTATGGTGAAGAGTTTTCACTAGCACCTGTAGCTAAGTCATTAGAAAGCATTATCAATAAACCGGTAAGATTTCAAAAAGATTGGTTGCACGGTGTAGAAGCGTCTGCTGGTGATATTGTCATGTGCGACAATGTGCGTTTCAATAAAGGTGAGAAAGCATCAGATGAAGAGCTATCTAAAAAGATAGCTGCTCTTGGTGATGTGTTCGTGATGGATGCATTTGCTACTTCACATCGTGCTCAAGCATCTACTTACGGTGTTGCTAAATACATTGATGTGGCTTGTGCTGGACTACTACTAGAAAAAGAAATTAAAGCTCTAGAAAAAGCATTAAAAGAGCCTAAAAAACCAATGGCAGCTATAGTTGGTGGTTCAAAGGTTTCTACTAAGCTATCTGTACTTCACAATCTTGTAAATAAAGTTGAGATACTTATAGTTGGTGGCGGTATAGCTAATACATTTATAAAAGCTAGTGGTTATAATGTTGGTAAATCTCTTTATGAAGAAGATTTGGTGGCAGAAGCACAAGAAATTATGACAGAAGCAAAAGCTAAAGGCGTAATAGTGCCAATACCTGTAGATGTAAGAGTTGCTAAAGAGTTTAGCGAAACTGCAGAGGCTACTATCAAAGATGTAGCTGATGTTGCCGATGATGAGCAAATTTTGGATATAGGTCCTAAGTCTGCTGAGAATATAGCAAAACTTTTGAAAAACGCTAATACTATACTTTGGAATGGTCCATTAGGGGTGTTTGAGTTTGATAACTTTGGTGAAGGTACAAAAGCTTTATCAATGGCTATAGCTGATTCAAATGGTTTTTCTGTAGCTGGTGGTGGTGATACTATTGCAGCGATTGAAAAGTATGATATTGAGAATAAAATTTCTTATATATCAACTGCTGGTGGAGCATTTTTAGAATTTCTTGAAGGTAAGCAATTGCCTGCGGTCGAGATTTTGAAAGAAAAAGCAAAAAAATAATTTCATATAAGGTAATTAAATGAAAAGAACTAAAATATTAGCTACTTTAGGTCCAGCAAGTGAGTCTAGAGAAGTTTTAACTGCGATGATAAAAGCAGGTTTAAATGCTGTGAGATGTAACTTCTCACATGGTACACCAGAAGATCATCGTAAAAGAGTTGATTTGATTCGAAGTATTGCAAAAGAGCAAGATACTTATGTAGGGATATTGGCTGATTTGCAAGGTCCTAAGATTAGACTTTCAAAGTTTAAAAATGGCTCTGAAATGCTTAAAAAAGGTCAAAAGTTTATTCTTGATTCTGATTTGGGTATTAATGACGGTGACGATAAAACAGTTGGTATCGACTACAAAGAGCTTATTCAAGATGTTAAAAAAGGCGATATATTGCTTGTTGATGACGGTAAGATTGTTTTAGAAGTTGATTCTGTAAAAGGAAATAAAGCTACTACTAATGTTTTGGTAGGCGGTAAAGTTTCTAATAATAAAGGTATCAACAAAAAAGGTGGTGGTTTAACGGCTCCTGCTTTGACTGAAAAAGATATCGAAGATATTAAAACAGCAGCGATGTTGCAGGTTGATTTCTTAGCGGTATCGTTTGTGCGTGATGGCAAAGATATGGATTATGCTCGTAAGCTAGTAAATGAAGCTGGTTGGAAGCCTGCGATGGTTGCGAAGATTGAGCGAGCTGAAGCTGTACTACCTGACAATCTAAAAGCAATCGTAGATGCCTCTGATATGGTGATGGTTGCTCGTGGTGACTTGGCGGTAGAGATTGGTGATGAAAATGTACCCGCTGCACAGAAGCTAATAATCACAACTGCTCGTCAAAATGAGAAGGGTTCAATTACAGCTACGCAAATGATGGAGTCTATGATAGATAATTCATCTCCAACTCGTGCTGAAGCATCAGATGTAGCAAATGCTGTGTTTGATGGTACTGATGCGGTTATGCTTTCGGCTGAAACTGCTGTAGGTAGCTATCCTGTAGAGACTATTGAAGCGATGTCGCGTATATGTAATTCTGCTGAAAGAGTAAATACAGCCACATGGTTAAAAAACCAAAGATCTCAAATTGTGATAGAGTCGATCATGCGGTGTCTGTAGCTGCTGTGAAGATTGCAAATGAAATCGGTGCTAAGGGTTTGATAGTGCTTACAGAGGGTGGTAATACTGCGTTGGATGTCTCGTATAAATACAAGCTTACCAATATATGCACTATCTCGTAATGCTACAACTTTGGGTGCGATGACATTATTTAGAGGAGTTGTGCCATTATGGTTTGACTCTACTAGAATGTCTAAGCTATATGTAAACAGATCTGCTTGTATAGAATTAGAAACTAGAAAATTCGTTAAAGATGGCGATATTTTAGTGCTTACAAGTGGTGACAGTATGGGTGTACATGGTAGTACAAACAAAATCAAAGTAGTAATTGCTGGTCAAGTAAGATAAAAGGAGAAAAGGGTAAAAAAATGGCTTTAGTTTCATTAAGACAATTTTTAGATCATGCTGCGGAGCATGGTTATGGTATTCCAGCTTTCAATGTAAATAATTTGGAGCAGGTTAGAGCAGTAATGGAAGCTGCTGATAAAGTAAATTCACCAGTTATCTTGCAAGGTTCTGCCGGTGCTAGAAAATACGCAGGTGCACCATTTATTCGTCACTTAGTATTAGCTGCGATTGAAGAATATCCACATATTCCAGTATGTATGCATCAAGATCATGGTACCTCTCCAGCGATCTGCCAAAGATCTATACAGTTAGGTTTTTCATCTGTAATGATGGATGGCTCGCTAATGTCTGATGGTAAAACTCCATCTAGCTATGAGTACAATGTAGATGTCACTAAAACTACAACTGATATGGCTCATGCTTGTGGTGTGTCTGTAGAGGGTGAACTTGGTTGCCTAGGCTCTTTAGAAACTGGTCAAGCTGGTGAAGAAGATGGCGTAGGTGCTGAAGGTACTTTATCTATGGATCAAATGCTTACAGATCCTGAAGAAGCTGCTGACTTTGTTAAGAAAACAAAAGTTGATGCTTTGGCCATCGCTATAGGTACTTAGTCATGGTGCTTATAAATTTACTAAGCCACCTACAGGTGATATTTTGTCTATCAATAGAGTAAAAGAGATTCATGCTAGAATCCCGAACACTCACCTTGTAATGCATGGTTCTTCATCTGTACCTCAAGATTGGTTGAAAGTGATCAATGAATATGGTGGTAATATGGGCGAAACTTATGGTGTACCTGTAAGCGAAATCGTAGAAGCTATCAAGTACGGTGTGCGTAAAGTAAACATTGATACTGATCTTCGTATGGCTGCTACTGGTGCAGTGAGAAGGTTCTTGACAGAAAATCCTGCTGAATTTGACCCGCGTAAATATAATGCTGTAGCAAAAGTAGCTATGTCAGAAATTTGCCAAGCTAGATTTGAAGCGTTTGGTTCAGCTGGTCAAGCTAGCAAGATCAAACCTATATCTCTTGAGACTATGTTTGGTCTATATGAAAAGGGCGAATTAGATCCTATCATCAAATAAAAAATTCTCTTTCTAATATTAAGCATAAGGTGACACGATGAGTTGCCTTTTTTGTTTTAGCGTTTATTGCAATATGCTTGTGTCAAAAATATTTATATTTGCTACATACACAAATCATCCAAAAATACTTTAGTATAAATTCGTAGTTTCCAACTGGTTTGTGTATAATCGAATTCATGTAAAATATATTTGTACTTATGATAAAATGATTATAGATTCATTGCCATCTTAATTATCTAAAGCTTGAGGATGTTACCTCAGGAGCAAGTCATTACAAACGCTAAAAAAGTAGGTGTTGATAAAATTGCATCTATAGCCGTAGCTTGGCATGAGATAGATGCTATACAAGAAATTGCTGAAGTTTGAGGATGTATACTTTTCTGTAGGTGTCATCCTAGTGAGCTTGATAGTCATCAACCAAGTGTAGAAGAGCTTATTGCTAGGTCTAATCACTCTAAATGTGTAGCTATAGGCGAGACAGGTTTAGATTATTATTACAATGGTGAAGAGACTAAGCAAGCTCAGATTGATAAATTTGTAAATCATATGCAAGCTGCAAATGAAGTCAAAAAACCAGTGATAATCCATACAAGAGCTGCAAAAGATGATACCTTAAATATTTTAAAGTCTGAAAAGGTTGGAGAATTGTGGTGGAATACTTCATTGTTTTACAGAAGATTACGATATGGCTAAAAAAGCTATAGATATGGGCATGTATATTTCATTTTCAGGTATTATTTTGACATTTAAAAATGCACAAGACATTCAAGATACTGCAAAAAGTTGCCACTAGATAGAATTTTGATAGAGACAGATGCTCCATACTTAACACCTGTAGTATTTAGAGGGCGACCTAATTACCCTGAATATGTTAAATATGTCGCACAATTCTTGGCTGATTTAAGAGGAGTTAGTTATGATGAAGTTGCTACAGACATATAAAAATACCTGTAAAGTATTTGACTTCGAGGTTTAAGTTCTTTATCCGGCATTATTGGTATTTCTATAGGGGGTGTCACACAATGAGTAGCTTACATAAAGAGTCATCTGAAGAAGATATATTTAGCATAAATCCTAAAAGTCTGATGAGGAAGTATTTATTGATTTGCTTAATAAGGATAATATTCATATTGAAAAAATCATTTCTTATGGTCAGGTAACACCTATTGAAAAGCCGTATATACAAGCTCATGATGAATGGGTGCTGATATTAGAAGGTAGTGCTAAATTGAAATTGGGCGATGGGGGAAGTCTCCCTACAACAAGGTGAGAATTTATTTATACCAGCAAATACAAAACATTGGGTAACTTACATACAGTCCGACTATTTGGTTGGCTATTCACATTAAAGGGTAGTTATGCACGAGTTTTTTGCGAATCATTTTTATTTTCTATGTGCCTTTATTGTTGCGGATGGGATTTCTTGCCAGCTTTATTGATGCAATAGCTGGTGGAGGTGGACTTATTAGCCTGCCTGCCTTGAGTATGACAGGATTGCCAATCACATTTGTTTTAAGGACAAATAAACTTCAAGCAAGTATAGGTACGGCTGTTGCTGTATTTAAATACTACAAAAGTGGTCTTATAAATTTTAGAACAGTCTTTAGAGGATTAGTTGCAGGGTTTATCGGAGCATGCTTTGGTTCGCTGATGGTGCTTGTGATTGATAGTGAATTTATGAATTTCGTAGTACCTATTCTTTTGGTATTTGTATTTATCTTTAGTCTTTTTAATAAAAACCTTGGTATTGAGGTGGGTAAAAAAAGAATGTCAGAACCGATGTTTTTTAGCATATTTGGTTTTTTCTTGGGGGCTTATGATGGTTTCTTTGGTCCGGGAACTGGTAATTTTTGGATAATATCAATAGTTTACTTTCTTGGGTACACATTTCTACAAGCATCAGGTTATGCAAAAGTTCTCAATTTGAAGAGTAACCTATTTTCATTGCTAGTGTTTGCTTTGGCAGGTCATGTAAATATTCTTTATGGTCTAATAATGGCTATAGGGAGTTTCTTTGGCGGTATGGCTGGCTCAAAGATGGTTATCCTTAAAGGTTCAAAACTTGTTCGACCGATATTTATGTGTGTGGTTGGCATAACTATATTGATGTTTATAGTTTCTAAAATTAGTTAAAAAACAGCATACTAAAATGGTATAATCTAATAAATTTTATAGATGTTAGAGTTATATGGAAAAAGCACTAGAAATAAAAAACTTAGTTAAAACCTATAAGGGTGGCTATACAGCTGTTTCAGATATCAGCTTTGATGTTAATAAGGGTGATTTTTTGCTCTTTGGGTCCTAATGGTGCTGGTAAGTCAACTACTTTGGGCATGGTTTCCTCTTTGATTAATAAGACTTCTGGTCAGATCAAAATTTTCGGGCATGATATAGAGACTGATTACGCTAATGCTAAAAAAAGTCTTGGGGTAATGTCACAAGAAATTAACCTTAATATATTTGAAAACACCTATTAATATCCTTGTTACTCAGGCTGGATTTTTTGGTATATCTAAGAAAGAGGCTAAGCCATACGCAGAAGAACTACTTAAAAAAGTTGAGCTTTATGATAAAAAGGATACTCAAGTAAGATTTCTTTCTGGAGGTATGAAAAGAAGACTGATGGTAGTCAGAGCACTTATTCATAAGCCTAAACTGCTGATATTAGACGAGCCGACAGCTGGAGTGGGATGTGGAGCTTAGAAATTTCTGTGGGAGATGATTTCTCAGTTTCATAAAGAGGGTTTGACAGTTATTTTGACTACCCATTATCTTGAAGAAGCAGAATCAATGTGTAATCGTATCGCACTTATTCATAAAGGCAAACTTCATGTAAATACAGATATGAAGACATTTTTGAAATCAGCAGATAAACATACATATGTTTTTGATTTAAAAGAAAGTTGTCATCAAAATATCGAACTTTCATCAGGCATAGCAAAATTAGTGGATGAGTATACTCTTGAAGTTGTGGTTGATCGTGGAGTTGTGTTGAATGAGATTTTCTCAGAGCTAACATCTAAGTACGGTTTAGAAGTGCTTGATGTAAAGTAAAGCAAGCGAAAACTTGAGCAATTGTTTATTGATGTTGCTAAAAACAAGTAGGTAGAAGATTATGAGTATAAAAGATTGTTGGGTAATGTATGTGACTATATTTGGTCGCGAAAGTAATAGAATCTTTAAGAATATGGGGACAAACGCTTTTGCCATCGGTTATAACTATTGTATTGTATTTTTTGATATTTGGTAAAATAGTCGGTTCTCGCATTGGAGATATGGGTGATGGCATAACATATGTGTATATAACACCAGGTCTTATCATTATGGTTATTCAAAACTCGTATGGTAATGTTGTAAGCTCATTTTTTGGTTGCGTTTTAGTAAGGCTATCGAGAGAGCTTTTGGTATCTCCGTAAATAATCATATCATAGTACTTGGCTATATTTCCGGTGGAATATTTAGAGGTTTTATGGTTGGTATACTTGTGAGTATCGCTGCCTTTATATTAGTGTTTTGCTAGCTTGCACAATCCACTTTTAGTGTTGCAGGATTTATATTCTGTGGAGCATTATTTTCTTTTAGGTGGTCTTTTAAATGCGATATTCTCACAAAAATTTGATGATACAACTATCTTTCCTCATTTGTACTTACTCCTTTAATATATCTTGGCGGAGTGTTTTATAATGTAACCAAGCTTGATGGTTTTTGGCATTTTATCTCTATGTGCAATCCATTGTTTTATATAGTTGATTTTGTGAGGTTTGGTTTTATTGGTGTCTCTACGGTTAATCCATATATGTCATTTGGAGCTATCGTAGCTTTTACTCTTATGCTATATGTATTGGTATGGTATCTATTAAGTAGAGGAATTAGGCTTAAAAACCACTGAAAATCATAAAACATTAGTCGAGAAATAGCATCTTTGCTATAATCGACCTATGGATTATCTCAATAAGTAAATAAATGTCTCAAGTAATACAAAAGTAGCCATTATAGGTAAACACTATCATGCTGAAGTTAGTGAAATGAACAATTTATATCATCAATTAACAGAGCTTAATTTTGATATAACTATTGAAGTTGATTCCGCAGATGATCTGAGTATCGAGAATATCAAGACAATGAGCTTAAAGAGAAATGCGTA
>JAYQIE010000014.1:0-15345 GCA_038141505.1 Francisella sp.
GTGCCGGTTCGAGTCCGGCTCCGGCACCATATACGAATATCAAACAATATCAAATAGTACTAAAAACCCTTTCAAATCAATGCTTTAGATACTTTTATAGTTTTATGTAGTCCCAATACATATCAATAAAGCCCTTGCAAATATACATACTGTAATACATACTAGCTTTTAAAATAAAGCATTTTAAACTAAGTGAGTATGTATATATGTCTACTAAAGTCACTGATAGTAAGGTATGAGTCTAAAATATAAAGATATAGTAGTATGTCTTTAGCGATAGTTAAATATAAAAAATAGATAAGAAAGATATTAAATATTTTTTCACCTATATGTTTCTTGAATGGCAAAAGAACAACTATAGGTATTAAAGTTATCCTTACTGCAAGTTTAAACAAGCAGAGATAAAGCTTTTTGAGTTACAACCCCAAATGTTGATGGTGAAGATCCTAAATTAGAAAAAGAAAAAAGCTAAACACAAAGATGATGGGTAATAATGCTAATGTTGCGCATATATATTTTATAGTAGACACCCAAGCAAGCCAAATGGTGGACTGAAACAACCTATAAAAAATATATCAATCTATAAATAGGTTTATAATGCCAAGCTTAAAATCATTTCAAATAGCAAATATAGAGCCAAGACAAATACTCACAGGTTTTATTAAAAGAAACTCCAAACAATCAACAAAAGATAATAGCAAATATTCAATTGTATCTTTGGTTATGCAGTTAGCAAAAAAGGTTTATGTAATTATAATATAATAGACAAGAAAAGTGATACAGTGAAGACAGAGGGTTTTGCTTTTATAAACCTGATAGAAGACCAATACAATTTAATAAATTGCTAAATGATATAGATAACTACAAAGGACAATATAACACCGCTATAAACTTTAAAAACTAGCCGTATTAGTTGGATTTTAGACCAAACAATATAGCTACTTTGAAGTGGGAGAATATAAAAGAAACTAAGTTAAAAAATAAAGTTATAAGTTACATTTTTTATCTGCTGATAACATGAAAATGGGTAGGGACTTTAGACAGCCATTAAGTAAGCAGGCTTATAAAATACTAATGGAGATGAAAGAGTATAACGGCGGTTGTGAATATGTTTTTTTTACTCTACAAGCTCAAAAGATAGGCATATAACTAAAGATAGCTTATCTAAGGCATTAAGAGAGACATTAGGCTACAATGGGGTTGATAAACCTAAACAGGTTACACAGCTTTAGAAAGTCGGCTAGAACATATATTAGTAGCATACAAAGCGATTATAATTGAGTAGTGATAGTATAAGAATGATACTAAGCCACTCAAAAAGAAAATGCTATAGATAACATCTATGATAAAAATGGATTTTCTAGCAGAGCGTAGCAGATGTTACAGCTATGGGCTGATTATGTAGATGATGTAAAAAGCAAATAGTAATGTTGTCAATATGGATAATGTAAGTTAAATTTTAAAGGTTAGCATTGTCTAGGGTAGCCCTCGAGAATATAAACCCAAGTATTTTGGCAATGCTTATTATTTTGGGGGATACTTTGGGGGTATTGGTTTGTCAGATACTAAAATTAAGTATTTGCTTAGTCAAGAATGGCTATCTTTTAAAGATATTCATGATATTTTTACTTATAAAGATTTCTCTATAGATTATAGAGATACAGCAGAAACATTATCTAAATGCTTTGATAGAAAAGAAATTAATTTATATGTGAAGTTATCTAAATTTCATGATTATGAGTCTTTTTTTTAAAGATAAGGGTTATAAACAAAATATATATTTATCTCACAATAATAGAGTTATTTCAAAATGGTACAAAAAGGATTTTTTGGAAAATATTATATTAATGATGGATTTTCAGTACAATAATAAGCTTTTAAAAAAGATGGTTTTAGAAACAACTTTCATAATTTGTATTTAAAAATTTTGGAAGGTGGAGTAACTTATAGCAAAATTATCCTAATAATAGAAAAGCTGGTTTTACTACGAGAAATTTATATTAGATGATTTAGAAATTTTCTATTTACATTATTACAAGAAGGGAGATATCGGTGATATAGATCCTCTCCTGATATATATTCTACAGCCACAGAACCTAGCCATTTGCTATGAAAAAGAGGAGTTTATAGAGCGCTTTACAAATATATTAGACCTAGAGCCTTATATAATTTATAAAAAAGACCACCAACCAAACAGCTATTAATCAAGATGATAACTATAAATATAGCCGAAGCTTTGAAGCCATATAATGATATTATATTGGCTTTTGAAAGTAGACACTTTTATCTATTAAATGTATTAAACAGAGCTAAATCCAAATGTCGAATATCGACGATTGGTTAGATAATGAAAAGGCTGATATATCAAATAAAGATGATAATAATATTATGAATCTTTTGAAGGGTTGTGCACTAAAGTGGTATGAAGATAACTACACAATAAATAAGAAAACTAAAACTTATCACCTATCAAGAGATAAAAAGAGCTATAAGGCTTATACATTAATAAATAAAAGTAGTGGCATATCTCAACCCCCTTATAATTCAATATATCCAAAGACTATGGCATATAGTGGCATATAAATAGTGGTATTATTGGCATATTTTATCTCAAAACACCTTATCATTTACAGCAGATACCAAACAGTTATCTAGCTTTATAAGTATCTATCGTGGTTGCTGCAGCAATTAAAACAAAACATTAATTGAAACCATAAAGAGTGTAAGGTTATAGAAATATGAAAATACTAAGACTAAACAAGTAGCAGAATATATGAACTAGCAAAAACAACTATTTATAGATGGATAAATGCTAATCAATTCCTAAACCAATCAATCTAATCTAGCTAGTGTAGGTTGGTTGGAAGCTGGATATAAACGACTGGATACAGTCAAAAATAGAAGCTATGGGTTGGATAATGGATATTACAAAATTTGGCGATTTTATAAATGATATTGGTTATTCACTACCTAACAATTTTAATTATAGCATAGGTATTGGCGAGCTTAAAAAAGGTTTAAAGATACTAATAAAAATAAAGATAATAGAGACTTATGGCTAAAGAATATTGATAATAATATCTTTGTCTTTGGTGATTGAAAACAAGTGAGAAATACAATTATATGGATAATGATAACCAATATAACTACTATGCTAAAAAGAAGTTAATAACAAGTATTACAACAGCAAAAGCAAAAGCTACAGAAGCAAAAAGAGTCTAGCAGTTGATTAGAAAGTTATTATTTAGTCTTTACCAAATGCAGATAGTAGTCAAAACCCCTATTTAGTGGCTAAGGGTATACCAAATCATGAAGCTATAAAACAAGATGATAGCAAGCTTGTAATCCCATGTATTGGCATTAATGAACCTTTTGATGTAAAGCTACAAACTATCCAAACAATAGCCAACAATGGCTTTAAATGCTTTTATAGGGGTGCAAATGCTAATGCTAGTTTTAATGCTTAACAAATCGACTAATGATAGCTTTATATTTGTTGAGGGTTTAGCAACTGGCTTTGAGCGTATTAAATGCGGTTAATCATCTAAAGACAACTGTAGAAAAAATAATCAAACAGTAGAGTTAATAATGATATTTGTGTAATAGTTTGTTTTAACTGTAATAATTAAAAGCTATTAGTAGTTTTTTCTATGGCTTATATCCTGAATCAGAAATTTATATATTTGCAGATAATGATTTAAACGGTGTAGGTATTCAAAAAGCTAAAGAAGTTGCTGCAATAGTATCCCTAATATATATAAACCCCCACCGCTAACAGATGAGCAAAAACAAAGCGGTTTGTCTGATTGGAACGATTATTTATGAATCTAAAGAGGGTTATATAATGAATGTATTTAAGTTATGCAAGTGAGATAGTACAGCCTAAGCCTTTACTATTACCAAGCGATAGAAAAGAGCTACCAAGCTTTAATATTGATTGCTTACCAAAAGTTATAGCTGATTATGTAGATAACTTACAAAAATGCAATACAACAGCCTAGACAGTATATAGCTACTTCTAGTTTAGTCAGTAAAACTGGCTTATTAGGTAATAAAGTTTTGTTTAGATATTGATGATAGAAAAGCCTATCTATTCTTTGGGGTATGTTAATCGGCGATAGTGGAACAAGGTAAAACCCCTAGTATTAATGAGCCTATGCAACCAATAAAAGAGATAGATAAAGCAGTTTTTAGATGATTATTTAAAAGACTATGCTAATTATCAAACAGCATTAGAGCTATATGATATTGAGCTAAAGACATTAAAGGCTAAACTAAAAGATTGTAAAGAAAGAGCAAAAGCAGAGTATCAAAGAGGAAATAGAAGCCTTTAAGAAGCTAAAACCAATAAAGCCATATTCTAGGGAAATATGTATAAATACAGCTACTAAAGAAGCCTTGATAAGTCAGTTGGCAGATGACAGCCCCAACGGTTTAATATTAGAAATTGATGAGCTTATGGACTTTATACAGTCAATCATTAAAAGTGAAAAAGATACTAGATCAAATTATATGTAGGATGTTACAATAACGGAAGCTTTAAAAGACCCCAATATCTAGGGGTACTCAATATATAGATAATTTACAATAAATATTATTGGTGGGGTACAAACTCAAAGATTATTAGAGTTTACCAATAAATATAATGGTGAGAAAGTATCTAGGTTTCAAAATCCCTATTGCTGAAAAAGAATATTAGAATATATAAAGATACTAAATTAGATTTTGGGATAAAAGCGAGAATTTGAACTTACTTAACAAGTTACAACTGATATCAAAAAGTTTAAGATAGTTGATAATGAAAAGGTAATAGCAGAGCCTAAAAAATAGAAGTTACACATGCAAGCTTTAGCTTATATATTGACTGGTTTAATAATAATGAAAAGATAAAAAAATTAAATCACTGATTTAATGAAGCTGATGTATATCAAAGCTACTAATACTTTTAAGCTTTGGCAACAGCCAATATATCATCTAGCAGACAAAAGATAGCAACTTTATAAGCAAAGAAGTAGTACAAATGGTTATAAAACTTTAGTAATTTATTTCTATGATTGTGCAGATTATCTATATGGCTATAATTTCAATAAGTCTTTAGATTTAGCTAAAAAGATTGTTAATATCAAAACTAAGCTAAAAAGAAAATGGTTTTAGTATTGGCGATATTACTAGAAGTAAAAATAGCTTTAGAGATTTAGACAAAGAATTAGTACAAGAGGCTTTAGATATATTAGAGCAATACCACCATATAAAGAAAACTAATAAACAAGGAGTTAAATATACTAAATATGATTGGTTATAATATCTTTTTTCCTAATTCCTTAACACAACTAACACAATCAACACAACCACCTATAAACCTTTTAAAATAAGGCTTTGGGATATGTTAGACCTTTAATACACAAAATCACGAAAATAACAGAAGGACATTTAACAAGTATTGATATATGGTTTTCGACACATTAAAAACAAAAGAATTCACACTAAGGTTATTTCTTTTTTAAAATAAACGACCTTTATAAAAACACTTACACGACATAAAAGCTAAAAAAGTATAATACTTTAGGGATATACTACCCCAAGATTACCCCAAGGTTTAAGAAATTTTTTAGGGGATTTGTGTTAAATATAGTTTTTTGTGTGTTAGCAAGCCAATCATCTCAAAGCTATATATACCAATGCTTTTAGTTATGGTGTGTTAATTGTGTTGGATGTGTTAAGGAAAATAAAAAGTAATGATAAATAACACTATATTTGCTAAAATCTTTTAAATATTTATTTACAAAGCTATATCTAACATGAATCTCAAACAGTATATTGAAAGTTTATTTAAAAATACTAAATTTAGTGATGAAAATAATAATCTTTTTGTTAATAAAATATTTGAAGCTATAGAAAAAATAGATAATGAGTTTGTAGAGATACTTTTAGCAGATAATACAGCTAAAAAAACTTTCTTTAGTAAGATAAAAGATACTTATGTAATGAATCAATTTAAGCTAATTGATTTTTTTAGTATGAATAATTATTTTGAAGAGTCTTATACAAGCTATACCAATAAAATTGGTTTAATCCGTAAAGATGACTTTATCAAAAAAAATAATGATGTGGTTTTAGCGTTCCCTTATAAAGATTGTGTATTAGAGGGAGGGCAAACTAAAGATGAGAAAAAAGGTAAAGAGAACTTCTTTAATGAGATTTTAGATAGTGATGAGATAGATAGACTATTTGAGCCTAAGGTTTTAACTAATATCAAAAAGATACTCTAAAGATGGAGTAGAAGAAAATCCTACAATATCAGATAAAGATAATCTAATCCTAAAAGGTAATAACTTACTAGCCTTGCATAGTCTAAAGAAAAAGTATGCGGGTAAAGTAAAACTAATTTATATAGACCCTCCATATAATACAGGTAATGATAGTTTTCAATATAATGATAATTTTAATCATTCTACACTTGGCTTACTTTTATGAAAAATAGGCTAGACTTGAAGTAGCTAGAGAGTTATTAAGAGATGATGGCGTTATTTTTGTACAATGTGATGATAATGAACAAGCTTATTTAAAAGTGTTATTAGATGATATTTTTGGTGGAGAAAATTTTATAAGTAATGTTGTTTGGAAAAGAAAGAATCAGGTAGCAGATGGTAAGATGAAAAAATTATTTATAAGAAAAGGACATGAGTATTATAGCATTTTTTAAAGGTAACAAATAATTTAAAGGTTTATTAAAGTTGATAGAGATAAATCAAATTATACCAAGATGTTGACTAATGATATTGGGGCAAAACAGTATTTCAAGGTCAGAGACACATCTAAAAGAAGAGACCTAATTGTTTTTATGCAATTACAGACCCTAAAACTGGAAAAATATCAAGCTAATGATGTTTAAAGACGAGCATTTACCCAAGTTGGATAATGATAAAGAAGAAAAAAATAATTTTTCATCCAACAGGGATAACAAAACCTTAGATATAAAAATATTTGAAGACAGACTTGCAATCAGAGAAAAACCATTCATCTTTATTTTGGATAATGTTATCTACAGAAGCTAAAGAAAGAGATTAAAAATTTATGAGTTTGTATAATACAGAAGTACACAAAACTAATTAATAGTTTTCTACACCTAAAGCTGAACCGTTGTCTTTATTAAAAAATTGATTGAACATTATCAAGACAATCAAATGACATTGTTTTAGATTTCTTTATAGGAAGTGGAACCCACGACATGTGCATTAGTTAAATAAAAATGGGTAGGAAACAGTAAATTGGTATGGTTGAAAATGGACTATATCGAAGATATAACAGTAGAGAGAATAAAAAGGTTATAGATGGCGAGCAGGGAGGTATTTCAAAATCTATAAATTGGGAAGGTGGAGGCGATTTTGTCTATGCAGAGCTTAAAAAAGTATCTAACTTTGATAATCAGATAAAAAACTTAAACAAGAAATGAGATATTTACCTATTTGAGCTAGAAGATAAAGACTATAAGATATCTAAAGAAGAAATAGCTATTAATAAAGCTTTTTATGGGGTAGATGATGAGTAGTTTAGCCCTATATCAAGAAATAGAGAATGCTTTAAATGGACTGTAGAAAGCCAATTATAACCCAAAGTTATAACTGATAATATCAAAGCAACCATTAAGACCCTATCAAATAAATGCTTTAGAGAATTTTATATTTTATAACATTAGTAAAAATTATAAAGATATATCTAATAAACACTTACTTTTTCATATGGCTACTGGTAGCGGTAAGACTAATATTATTGCCTCTACTATGCTATATCTTTATGAGCAAGGTTATAGAGATTTTATTTTCTTTGTAAATACTCAAAACATCATCACAAAAACAAAAGCTAATCTAATAGATAAATATTCATCTAAATATCTATTTAAAGATACTATGAAAGATAGATATTAATGAGATAACCGATAATTTTGATAGTAGTAAAAGTGGTTGTATCAATATTATGTTTACCACGATAAATAAACTACATGGCGATTTAGAGTTATTAATAAAAGAAAATAGTATTAGCTATGCAGATTTTGAAAATAGAAAGATAGCATTAATAGCCGATGAAGCCCACCATTTAAATAGTGAGTTTAAAACTGGTAAAGCTACAAAAACAGAAGAAGAGAATAATCGTAGTTGGAGTACAACTAAAAACAAAATACTAAAATGCCATAAAGATAATATCTTGCTGGAGTTTACAGCCACAGCAGAGATAAATAACAATCCAGCTATCAAAGAGCATTACAAAGATAAAATCATTGCAGAATACCCTCTTATACAGTTTAGAGAAGATAAGTACTCAAAAGATATAAGGCTAGTATCTGATGGCTTAAACCAAGAGCAAAGAATACTACAATCAATCTTAGTGAGTGAATATAGACAGATAGTAGCAGAGAGAGATTTAAACTTAAATATTAAGCCAGTTATTTTATTTAAGAATAAAACTAAAGATGATACTGATAGTAATTTTGAAAAGTTTTTAAAACAAATAGAAAAATTATCAAAAGCAGATATTGAGGAGGTTTTTAAACTATCTCAAGTTGCTACAATTAAAAATCTATATGAAATAGTCAAAGATGATTTAAATAGTTTTGTTACAAGATTAAAAAGAAGCTTTGAGAAAGAAAAATGTTTAGCTATTTATAATTCATCAAATAGTAAAGAAGAAAAACTAAAATTATTAAATTCATTAGAAAATAGTAATAATCGAATTAGAGTTATCTTTGCTATTAATGTATTAAATGAGGGCTGGGATGTTTTAAACCTTTACGATATTGTTAAATTAGATGAGGCTAAAACTACCCCTACAGCGACAACATCAGAAGCCCAGCTAATAGGTAGAGGAGCAAGATATTATCCGTTTGATTATAACCAAGAAGATAAATACAAAAGAAAGTTTGATAATGACTTAGATAACCCTTTAAGAGTTTTAGAGGAGATGTATTTTTATAGTATCAATGATAATAAATACATTAAATCACTAAAAGAATCTCTCAGAAAAGAGGGTTTAGCTGATGAAATAGAACAAGAAAATATCATAGAGTTTAGAGTTAAAGAATCATTTAAAAAAGATGAGCTATACCAAAGTGGCTATATTTATGTAAATGAGCAAAAGGAAATAAATAAACAAAGAGATATACTAGGACTAGATTTTTATTCAAGTAAATATAAAAGTTTTTCTATACAGATAGATAATAGTGCTAATAACTTACTAATTTTAGATAATAGTAATTTTTTAGATAAAGAAGTAAGCTTTGATAAACATGAGCCGATTAGTATAAAAGATAATATTGATATTCTTAGATTAGCTATAAATAAAAAACCTTTCTTTTATTTTTCTAATATCAAAAAGTATTTACCTAACTTAAAAAGTATATCTATGCTTTGTAATGATACTAGCTATCTAGGAGATGCAACAATCAATATATCTAGTACTAGGCAAATTAAGATAGACGATAAATTAAAGATTAAATTGTTTTGTCAGTATTTAGACTTTTTACAACTTGAAATAGAAAAGAATGCAAGACAATATAAAGGTACTAAAGAATTTAAGCCAGTAAGAATAAGCGATAGACTAAAAGATAAAAAAATTAAATATCAAGACAAAGATAAGACTATTACACAGGATAGTGATTGGTATGTATTTGAATCTCATAAAGGAACAAGTGAGGAGCATAGCTTTGTAAACTTTGTATCACAAAATATATCTAAGCTAGAAGACTTTTATAGTGATATTAAACTTATTAGAAATGAAAAAGCTTTTGAGATTTATGCTTTTGATGGTGATAATAATGGTGATAGGTTTGAGCCTGATTTTATATTGCTAGTAAAATGTAAAAAAGATGGTTTTTATTATCAAATATTTTGTGAACCTAAGGGAGAGCATTTATTAGGAAAGGATAAATGGAAAGAAGAACTTTTGAATGGCATTACTAAGCTAACTAATGATGGTAAATTAAAACTTGAAGACCCTAAACAACTAAGATTACAGATAGATACTAAGCATTATAAGATATATGGTTTACCTTTTTATAACCATGATAATTTAGATAAATTTAGTGAAAGTTTTAAAGACTTATTACTTCATTAGAATAACTTATTAATGATATAATATATATAAGAATAACTTATGTATTAAGATATGAATAATCTTACATCAAAACAATTAGAGTTTTGTAAAAACTATCTACAAAGTGGTAAAGCTACAGAAGCATATACACAAGCTTATAATACCGAGAATATGAAAGACCAAACAGTCTATAACGAGGCTAGCAAACTACTAAAACATGAAAAAGTAGCAGAATTTATAGAGAGTATTCAACAAAGAGAGATGCTGGGAACTTTTAACACTAGGCAAAAGTACTTAGATAAACTTGATGAGATTATAGATAGTGATGATAGTAGTGTAGGTGAAAAGATACAAGCCATTAATACAGTTGCTAAACTCAAGCAATGGGATAAAAGAAAAAGCAGGCTTACAAGTAGATTTTCAAGAGGAAGAAGATTTATTAAAGTATAGAATATGGAGTAATGATATTTTAGGCGGACATGAGCAACCTAGAAAAGATATTTGAATACCGTTATATTGCCATTAGTATTTTAATCAAAAGTAGCGGGTAAACTATAGCATATACATACTCATATACATACTTAACTATAATATTTAAATTATTATCTATATAAAAACAGTGCTTATAGCTTATAGTTCGGATGAGGCCCCGACCATAAACCTTTTAGATAAGGTTAACTCTAAAGCCTCTTAATCCTGATTTCACACGGGGTTTTGAGGCTTTTTTGGTTTTATAGTCTTAGTTTATAACCATATTAATAAGCTCACAAATCAATTATAACTGATGTTATGCACTAAACACAATTTGAGCAAAAAAGAGAATGCGTTATATGCAAGGCAGGTTTTTATCAGCATAGCAGTAGCTATGGTGGTAAAGTTCTAACGCAGTCAGATGATGCTTTATCTATTTGTCCTTAAAAGGATGATATAGTTTACATCAAATTGCGTTGTTAGTAAGATTTGAAGCTACTAGTAGCTCCTACACCTTACTGCCTAGCACTTCAATGCAACTTATATCACTCAAGTTTGTGTTTAGTGCGTAACATCAGTTATAATTAGCTTAGTTATATTATAAAGATAGATCAGAATAATGAGCCAAGAGCAAAAAAACAAAATAGGTTATGCCTATATACTTTCAAATAAAAGCAACAGTGTTGTATATGTTGGTGTAACAGCAAATATTGTAAGACGAGTATATGAGCATAAGCAAAAGCTTGTAGAAGGTTTTACCAAAAAACATAATTTAGATAAGCTTGTTTATTTTGAGACCTATGATGATATTCGACTTGCTATAGCTAGAGAGAAGCAATTAAAGAAATTAGATATGGATTCAAAATTAAACTTGGTGAAAAAAAGAGAATCCATCGTTTGATGATTTACATATTCCTGGAATCTAGTGATGAGTTCCCATAATATCCCACTACTATATACATTTCGCCGTTGTCCTTATGCTATAAGGGCTAGAATGGCTATTTTTGCTGCTGGTATTGTCGTTGATTTGCAAGAAGTGTCTTTGCGTGATAAGCCGCAGTCTATGCTTGCTGCTTCAAGTAAAGGTACGGTACCTGTGCTTTGTGTTGATTCAAAAGTTATTGATGAAAGTATAGATATCATGCGTTGGGCTTTAGCTATAAATGATCCGAATAAATGGCTTGATATGTCGAGTGCTCAAAATGCTCTTTTAGATGAGTTGCTACAAGAGAATGATAGCTCTTTTAAGTTTTGGTTAGATAAATACAAGTATGCTAATCGATTTTCCAGAGTATACCGAAGAATATTATCGCAATAAGGCTGAAGAGTTTATTGTGAGATTAGAGTCCATATTACAGGGTAGTGAATATCTACTCTTTGATACACTCAAAATAGCTGATATTGCTATATTTCCATTTATTAGACAGTTTTCGATGGTAGACAAAGCGTGGTTTGATAATTCGCAATATACACGAGTTAAAGAGTGGCTAGCAACCATACTTGCATTGCCGTTATTTGTAGATGTTATGAGAAAACGGTAGTTAGCGTAATTTGTGTTGATATTGGTATTATTTACCATCAAACCCATATTCAAGCTTAGTATTTTCAATAAACTTTTTATTTTCTAGCTTATAAAATTTCTTATAAATTATGTAGATTAAAACAGATAATATTATAGGTAAGATTATCACTGTAAATGTTATGAAATTTATTGTAGAGCTATTTTGAGCGTGAGTAATTGTGGATGCCTGTTTCTGCTTTAAAGCCTGTTAGGTACAAGCCAAAACTAATACATCCGGCACTAATTGCTGCAGCTAGCTTAACTACCATTGGTTGAAATGAGAAAAACTATGCTCTCATTTCTTTGATTGAGAATTATCTCGCCATAATCAACAGCATCAGCCAACATAACTAAAGAAAGCCCAAGTGTGATACCTATGCCAATCTTAAAGATAGCGACAGATACACAGATTAGTAGCAAGTTTGAAGTAGCAAATAAATTTACCCCGTAAAACAAAGAAAATCCCAAAAATATTGCTAAACAAGAAATATTGAAAGCTACTTTTCTATCCCAAAGCTTTATGACGAATGGAAATATAAAAATCCCAATTATTTCAAATCCAGAAGATACAGCGCTATAGTAGCCAAAGTATCCTGTATCGCCAACTACATATTTGAAGTAGTAAATTATCATTCCGCCAGAAATTTGAAGGATAATATTTATCACTAAAACTATTACAATGATAATTAAGAGTTGATCATTTTTTGTTACATATTTGCAAAAGTCTTTGAATGAAACTTTTTGTCTTTCTGTTTGTAGTTGTTTTTCTTTTACAAAAAACACGGTAATAAGAGATGAGAGCATAAAAAATACACTTACTACTAGTGCCAATCTTGAAAATCCAAGTTCTTCATTACCACCACCAAAGTGACTAACAGCATATAGCCCAAAGCTTCCTAAACTTAACCAAGCAAGACTAGCAAAAATCCTTGGAAAAGGAACTATCTCTTCTCTTTCTTGTTTGTCACTACTAAGAGCAGGTAGCATTGACCAAAACGGCACATCCATCATTGTGTAAGTCATACACCATAATAGATAAAAAATAGTTATATATACAAATTGCCAAGTCTCACTAACATTTGTGGGAGTGTTAAATAACGCAAGAACGACTAAAATATTGAGAATTGTACCAGCAATAATCCAAGGCTTAAACTTACCCCAACGACTGCTAGTATTATCCACTAAAATACCCATCAAAGGATCTACTATAGCATCCCAAAGTCTAGCTACAACAAAGAGTATTCCTACAAAAGCGACATTTACACCGATAACATCAGTTAAGTAATACATCAGAAATATATAAACAATAGCGCAACCAGCATCTTTGCCATAAGCACCGAGACCGTATGAAATTTTTAGTTTTGCATTTCTCATTTTAGTGGTTTTAAATGTGGGTATCTATTGATTCTAAATAGTAATTCACATTATGTCAAATGAAAGTAAAGTTAAAACAAAGGTTGGTGAATTGGGCATTTAATATGGTTGATTCTACTAAAACTATTCAAAAAATACTTTACATATAAGTTCAGCATATTCAAATGGTTTGAGTATAGTATGATATTATTATTGTTAATTTTACAAAATCAAAAAAATTTATGTCATTTCAAGATTTTCAAATAAGTTCAGAGATTATTAAATCTTTGGAGAACAAAAATATCAATACACCTGCAAACTCTCAAACACTAAGTTTTGAAAGCATTAGCAATGGTAAAAATGTGTGGTTAAAATCTCCTACAGGTAGTGGAAAAACTTTGGCTTATCTTTTACCAATTATTGAAAAGCTTCTGCAAGAAAAGCAATCTTTAACACAGGTGGTATTTTTCACTCCTACGCATGAGCTGGCTATACAGGTTAGTAATTTTATAAATGAAACATTCTCTAGTATTGGAATTAAATCACTAGCATTGATAGGTCAAGCATCTATCGAAAGACAAAAAGAAAAGCTAAAGAAAAAGCCACAAATCGTAGTAGGATCAGTTGGTAGAATACTTGATTTAGTTGAGCTGAAAAAGCTAAAAGCAAATCATTTCAAGTACTGCATAATTGATGAAGCTGATCGTATGCTTGAAGATGATAGTTTAAAAACACTTCGTAATATAACCTCAAAGGCTACAAATCTGCAATATATATTAGGCTCAGCAACTATCAAAAATAAAGCTTTAGATGTGGCTAGTAATTTTATCGATGATATTGAGCTTATAGATAATTCTACTGAAAAAGAGACTATAACCCATAGTTATATAATCGCAGAAGGTAGTCGTAAAAATGAAACTTTAAGAAGTCTTATCAATGCGATACAGCCAGCTAAAACAATGGTTTTTCTACATAGAAATAATGATGTAAATTTTGTAACCAAAAACTTGAAGCTGCAAAAATAAGCGTAGGGTCGATTCATGGTGAGCAAAATAAGGTTGATAGAGCAAATACAATCAGAAAATTTAAATCTGGACAAATACAAGTTTTGGTAGCATCAGATGTTGCGGCAAGAGGTTTAGATATTGATGATGTAGATTTTGTCGTGAATTATGATATACCTACAAAGCATGAAGATTATCAGCATAGAGCCGGTAGAACAGGGCGTATGGGTAAAAAGGGTAATAGCGTGCTTCTTATCAATATCAGTGAACAAACTTATATCGAAAAATTACAGAAAAGAATTAATGTTGAAAAAGGTACGCTTGGTTTTGGAGAATATAAGGTTGGTTAAAATCACAGGAAAATAATGATGTTGGAAATAAAGAAAATAGAATCTCTCAGTGATTTATCAGAATTAAAGAAACAATATTTTGAGTTATCAACAGCAGCACTTGATGGTATGTGGCATTTTGGTTTTGTTCCAATGTCTAGCCACTTTGGCTTTTATGATAGTGATAAGTTGATTGGTTATTGTTGTGTTAATGATGATGCTTATATGCTGCAGTTTTATCTATTGCCAACTTGTAAGCTACAAGAGGGTGAATTATTTAAGATGTTAACTAAGGGAGATAATCCTGTAATTGGTAATATAAAAGGAGCTTTTGTAAGTACAGCTGAAACGAATTATCTATCTTTGTGTTTTGATAATTCATCATCGTTTAAAGTAAATTCCATCATGTATCAAGAGAGCTCGACATATAAAGCAAATGTTGAAAAATCATTGGATATGAAGTTGGCTATACAAGAGCAAATTGATACTTTTGTAGACTTTGCAGCTATTAATATAGGAGCACCAAAAGAATGGGGTAATA
>JAYQIE010000015.1:0-49397 GCA_038141505.1 Francisella sp.
TAATGTCACTTAGAAGTGTACACTTATTTAAATAGCTTTATTAGCTACCATTCTAGGAGGGAAAACCTCCTAAAGCCATATGTGGTCTAATGTTGTTGTAATCCATAACCACCTAGTAGATTGTAACCTAATATCATCTAAACTATCAAATAAATTTTGCTCTAATAGTTCATATCTCATAGTCCTATTAAATCTCTCAACATAGCCATTTGTTGAGGTTTCCAGATTGAATATACCATAGTTGTATAGTTCTTATTTCTTTTTAAGCCCACAACTTTAAGCTATTGCTTACTGGACCATTATCACACCTGATTGCTATAGGCTTACTTTGATTTATTAACCTTTTTAAAAGTCTTTTCAACTCGATATGATGGTATGGTAATGAAAGTCAATCTCACAATCTAAGCCTTCTCTATTATAGTCATCTATAATATTTAATACCCTATACTTTTTTACCACTAGATAAATTATCGTGCATAAAATCCATAGACCATATTTGGTTTGCTCTAGTAGCTTCAGTTAATGGTTTTGGCTTATCTCTTTTAATTCTTTTTTAGGCTTTATTCGTAAGTTTAAACACAAATCACAATATATTCGATATACTCGTTTATGATTAAACCTCTTACCCAATACATTTCTTATATGAAAGCATAGCTTAAAACCCCAGTTGCGATGAGCCTGTGTAAGCTCAATTAACTTATTTGCTATATACTCATTATCATCACTATTTTTAGGGCTATAGTAGTATGCTGTTTCACTTATGCAAAAAACTTTACAGCTCCTTTTTTGACACTGATTTTCTTAGCTTTTACTGTCTGTAAAGCCATCTTCTTTCGCTCAGATAACTTTACCACTTTTTGTCATCGCTTCCTTTAAAATATCATGATCTAACTGTAAATCAGCATACATACGCTTAAGTCTACTATTTTGGGCTTCAAGCTCTTTAGCGCTTTTGTTAGCAATGAAACATCCATACCACTGTATTTCTCACGCCATTTATAAAATGTTGAGCTACTTATACCATATTTGCGACACAAATCAGATACGATAATGCCGCTCTCTGATTCCTTTAAAATATTTACTATTTGACTATCTGTATATCGTTTTTGTTTCATTTGTAATACCTCTCATTTATTAGTATATTTTTGTACACTTCTAAATGCTATTATTTTTAGGGGTATTACCCCGTTACTCCAGTCAACAAGTGTGTTTGATGTTTTTTAAAACTACCCCGACCGGCTTCGCAACCTACTCTTTCGTTACCAAAAGTGAATAACTCCAATTGTCATTCCACGGCTCGACCGTGGAATCCATAAGACTGTTGATTTAATGACTTGTAGTCATTCCCGCGGAGGGTGAGAATCTCTCAAATAGTGAGGAGATCCCCGTGTCAAGCACGAGGATGACGATAATTTTGTATGTGTATTTGTTATTTATAAATACTCAAATATAACTAAATCAACAGTCTCTCTATGCCTACATTTTGGATGATATTAAACCTAGATACTACAGTCGAGTCGTAGTATGAAAATTTCTACAATTAAAAAAGGTACCGTCATCAGACACGGCACCATTCTCAAAGAGGGAATAGAGTAGTTTTTACAATATTAGATAAATAGTCGATTTAAAAATCAGAAGAATTATTTTAGAAAAACTATTTGATATATTTATTCACAAGCTTGACAAAAGACATAGGATCTTCGATCTTAGCACCTTCGACAAACATTGCTTGTAGAAGAAGTAGCTCAGATATATCAGCAAAGACTTCTGTATCAGTTTCATCTTTTAGCTTTTGTACTAAGTGATGCTCAGCATTTAGCTCAAGGATCGGCTTCATACCCATACCAGGCATAAAGTTTTGACCAGCTTCTTCCATCATCTTTTGCATTTGCAAGCTCATACCATAGTCATTTTTTACAACTACACAACTTGGTTGAGTCTGTAAGACGCTTAGATAGGCGAACATCTTCAACCTTATCTTTTAAGCTTTCTTTGATATCTTTTAAGATACTTTCAAAATCTTTAGATTCTTTTTCAAACTTCTCTTTAGTCTCTTCTGTCTCAAACTTATCAAGATCAATATCACCTTTGATAATAGACTTCATGTGCTTACCATCAAACTCCGACAATGAAGACATCATCCACTCATCTACTCTATCAATCATCAATAGTACTTCGATACCTTTTTCTTAAAGATCTCTAATTGTGGGTTGCTCATTGCAGCTTTGTAACTCTCTGATGTGATGTAATAAATAGTCTCTTGACCCTCTTTCATACGAGAGATGCAGTCAGCTAAAGAAACTGTTTGCTTAGCATCAGCACACTCTGTAGATGTAAATCTTAATAAGCTAGCAATCTTTTCTTTATTACCAGAATCTTCTGATACACCTTCTTTGATAACTTGACCGAAGTTATCCCAGAATTTTGATATTTATCATTGTCTTTTTTAGCTAGTTTACTTAGCTCACTTAGGATTTTTGAAGTTGTCGCTTTTCTGATTTTATCTATCACTTTATTATGCTGTAGTATTTCACGCGATACATTTAGTGGTAAATCAGCAGAATCAACCACACCTTTTACAAATCTTAGGTATGATGGCAGAAGCTCTTTGTTTTCCATAATGAAAACTCTACGCACATATAAAGATAAACCATAATCCTTGTCTCTATTCCAAAAAGTCAAAAGGCTTGTTCTCAGGAATAAATAGTAGACTATTGTACTCAAGATTACCTTCTACTTTGTTATGCGACCAAGCTAAAGCATTGTTGTAGTCATGAGAGATATACTTATAAAACTCATTGTACTCATCATCACTAATTTCTTCTTTTGATCTTAACCAGATAGCTTTAGTATTGTTTACTGTTTCATATTCATCTTTGACTACTTCTTTACCCTTATCATCCATCTCGACTTTTTCATCTCGATAGGAGTATTGATACAATCAGAATATTTATTTACTAAGCCTTTTAAGACATTATGATCAAGTAAATCTTCGCTTTCTTTTTTAAGGTGAAGAATTATCTCAGTACCACGACCATCTTTTGTAATAGTTTCAATCGTGAAATCTTTTTCAGCAGCAGAAACCCATTTAGTAGCTTGCTCTTTAGCTGTACCTGCTTTTCTAGTTCTAACTGTAACTTTATCAGCCACGATAAATGATGAATAGAAACCAACACCAAATTGACCAATCAAATCGCTATCTTTGCTCTTATCACCAGTCATATTTTCTAGGAATTTCTTAGTACCCGATTTTGCGATAGTACCAAGGTTTTCGATGACTTCTTCTTCCGTCATACCAATACCATTATCACTAACTGTAATAGTTTTAGCTTTTTTATCAAAATCTAACTTGATAGCATAGTTTGCATCATCTTCATTTAAACTAGCATTTGCTATAGCTTCATATCTTAGCTTCTCGATAGCATCTGAGCCATTAGAAACTAACTCACGCAAGAATATCTCACGATTAGAATATAGTGAATGAATCACTAGATGCAATAACTTATCTACTTCTGTTTCGAATGTATAATTTTTTCTTAGACATTTATAAAACCTCTTTTGATTGTTGTATTAATTAATCTTTTCAAAAGGTTATATGATGCTAATTGAGAGATTTTTCAAGATTTTTATTTTAAAATAATATCAGCAGCTCTCTCAGCCACCATTATAGTAGGAGCATTTAAATTACCATTTGGTATAGTAGGAAATACCGATGAATCAACCACTCGGATATTTTCTAAACCATGCACTTTTAGATTTTCATCAACAACCGCCATTTCATCTGATCCAATCTTACAAGTGCAAGATGGATGATAAGCACTTTCAACATTTGCACGGACAAAAGCATCGATCTGCTCATCAGTTTGAACTGCACTACCTGGTTGAATTTCTCTATCGCGATATTCATCAAATGCTGGCTGGCTGATGATTTTACGCGTCAGTCGAACACAGTCTCTAAAACCTACTACATCATCATGATGCTGTAAATAATTAAACTTAATCTCTGGTGCATTGTTTATATCGGCACTTAAAGCTTTTACATACCCTGTACTTTTAGGTTTATTTTGCCCAACATGAACTTGGAAACCATGACCTTTAAATGCAGCTTTACCATCATATCGCATTGCAGCAGGTAGGAAATGATACTGAATATCTGGCCAGCTTTCATCACTTAAACTAGAAGGAATAAAAGCACAAGCTTCAAAATGATTTGTTATACCCAAGCCTTTTCTAAATAGTATCCAATTGACACCAATCTTAAACTTAGACCACAAATCTAGCTTACCATTTAGCGTAATTGGCTTTTTACATTTAAATTGAAAATAAAACTCCAAATGATCCTGCAAGTTTTTGCCAACTCCAGGTAAGTGATGAATAGTTTCGATACCAGCTTCTTTAAGCTCATCACTATCTCCAACACCTGAAACTTGAAGTAAATGAGGCGAGCCGATTGAGCCAGCACTCAAAATCACTTCTTTTTTGAGCTTTAACAATCTCAACACTGCCCTTACGACCTATCTCAACACCTATAGCTTTTTTATTCTCAAAAATAATTTTTGAGTAGTTGCACCTGTTAGTATCGATAAGTTATCACGCTTTTTTATAGGATCTAAATACGCCAAACTTGTAGAGCATCTCACACCATTTTTGACAGTCATCTGCATTGGCGAAAAACCATACTGATCTTTACCATTATAGTCATCAATCTTAGGATAGCCTGCCTGTACGCCAGCATTTATAAATGCCTCATACAGTGGATTAGTCATATTATTACCATTAGTAACAACTATCGGCCCATTAGCCCCACGATAGTCATTGCCACCAGCATAATAATTTTCCATCTTTTTAAAATACGGCAAACAATTATCATAATTCCAACCTTTAGCTCCATGCTCTTGCCATTCATCAAAATCTTTTTTATGACCACGCACAAACACCATACCATTAATCGATGATGAGCCTCCAAGTACTTTACCGCGTGGGCAGTGCATTACACGATTATCAAGATATTCTTCTGCTACAGTATGAAATTGCCAAGCGTATTTTTCAGTATTCATCGGGTATGAAAGAGCTGTTGGCATTTTTATAAATATACTTTTGTCACTACCACCACTTTCGATAAGTAGTACAGAATTATTTTTATCTTCGGAAAGCCTGTTTGCTAACACACAGCCAGCAGATCCAGCTCCGACTATTATATAATCATATTCTTTTAGCATTAAAATGGACCTTCTAATTTTGCCATACCCACATATATAGACTTAGTTTGAGTATAATGATTTAACGCTTCAATACCATTTTCACGACCCACACCAGACAGCTTATAACCACCCACAGGCATTTCACTAGGTGAAGCTCCATAAGCATTTATCCAACATATACCAGCTTCTAACTGATGAATCACACGATGAGCCTTACGAATATCATTTGTAAATACTCCTGCAGCAAGCCCTAGCTTTGTACCATTTGCACGAGCAATAACTTCATCTTCATCACTAAATTTTAAAATACTCATCACAGGACCAAATATTTCTTCTTTAACAATAGTCATATCATCACTACAATCAGCAAATATTGTTGGCTCAACAAAATAACCTGCTAATGAGCTTATTCTATGTCCACCAGTTAAAAGTTTTGCACCCTCTTTTTACCAGTTTCAATATACCCAAGCACTAAGTTCAGATGTTTCTCACTAATTAATGCACCAAAGTTTGTATCCATATCCATCGGATCGCCTGCTTTAATATTTTTCTCAGTACGCTTGATTAATTTTTCAATGAATTGATCATAAATATTTTCATGGATAAATACTCGTGTGCAGTTAGTACAAATCTCACCTTGTGTGTAGAAATTACCCAACATTGCCGCTGTTACAGCTTCATCTATATTTGCATCATCAAAAACTATCAGAGGAGACTTACCACCTAGTTCCATTGTTACTTCTTTTAAGCTCGACGCTGCTGCTGACATCACTTTCTTACCAGTTCCAACTTCACCAGTAAATGAAACTTTTTCAATTTCCGGAGCATTTACTAAAGCCTTACCAACTTCCAGCAGCACCCTGCACCACATTAAAAACACCTGCCGGCACACCTGCTTCGATGAAAACTTCCACTAATTTGATAGCACCTAACGGAGTCTCTTCCGATGGCTTGAATATCATAGTATTACCACTAGCAAGAGCTGGAGCCGCTTTCCAACATGCAATTTGTAGAGGATAATTCAAGCACCTATACCCAAAGTCACACCTAATGGCTCACGGCGAGTATAGAAAAAGTCATCGCCAACTTGCTGTTGAATACCAGTTACACTTTGAGCCAGATTTGCAAAATACTCAATAGCATCTGCACCAGTTTGGATATCAACTTCAATTGCTTCTTGTAAAGGTTTACCAGTATCTAAAACCTCACCTTTTGCAAGCTCATCATTTTTCTCACGCAAAATATTTGCTACTTTTTGCAGTAATCTTGTTCTTTCTATTTGTGATAAAGCTGACCATATTTTAAAAGCTTCTTGAGATGACTTTATAGCCAAATCAATCACATAATCATCAGCCTCTTGCATTTTGTAAATAATCTCTCCTGTTGCTGGATTAGTTACATCAAATGATTTACCTGACTTGTTATCAACAAACTGACCGTTTACGAAGCTTTTATAAGTTTTCATTATAATTTCAATAAAGTCTTGATACACACAATATTACCAAATCTACGCTAGTTTTTGAATAGTGTAATCTTATAAGATATAAATAATACCAATCCCAATACAAACTGCTACATTCATCTCAAAGGAGTTTATACCTAATTTAATTTTTTGACATGTAGTAGCTATTGGCAAATGTCAAAAGGTTAAAGGAAGTGTGAAATGTAAAGAGAGTATGTGTAGGTTTGTATTAGGATTGGCATAACTCTTCTTGCCATTTTTCTTGATCAAGATACAACCCTTAAAAACTTTAATTAAAAATATTCGTCTCAAACTTGCATTAACTTATTTATTTAACTATGGTTTATAGACATATATCATCAACTATCTTAATCAACTCTTACAATGGAACATAAAAAACTCGCTTTTTTCTTTGGTACTCTTTCAGGTATTTTTTGGGGACTTGACTATACTCTAGCAGGACAAGTTCATACACTACTAATCACAATGCCATTTTTGGTGTCAATGTGGCTAACTTCAATTCATGATTTAGGTGTAGCAGCTACCATTGGTGCAGTTCAACCAAAATCTATCAAAAAATTAAAAGAGTTAAAGGCTTGGCAGTTCATCAGTATTTGCTGTATCCCGTTACTTGGTGGTCTTGCAATGACTATGTATATGCTTTCAACTAAGACTATCTCAACAGGTAGTGCAATTGTTATCTCATCATGCTACCCTGCTGTAGGAATGATTTTTGCTAGAATTGTACTTAAAGAAAGTCTTTCTAAACTCAAAATCGTAGGGTTTCTAATAGTGGCTTTAGGTATTACAATTATTGCCAGCGACTCTATTGGGGGCTCACAAGAATCAACTACTGGGCTTATATTTGCATTATCTGCAGCACTATTTTGGGGATTAGAAGGCGTGATTTACAAAATGGTATTAAATGCCGGTGTATCAGCAAACTCTTTACTCTTCTTACGCAAGATATCTACTATTTTCATATTCCTGCCATTTACTTGGGCTGTAATTGCAACAGTGAATTTAAATGTTATTGGGCTGATATTGCTGATAGGTATTATCGGATATGTTGCAGATTTGGCATATATGCAGGCTTTCAAGTATTCTGATGTAGCCTTAGCAATGTCTTTAAACATCACTTACATTGTTTGGGGACCAATATTTGCAGCCGTATTATTCTCTGATTTTATGAATCTCTACTCACTAGTCATTTGTGCTGCTTTAATATTCATAGGCAACTTCTTAATATTTAAGTCTAAGTCTATTTACTAACTGATGTTACGCACTAAGGTATCATTCAGTCCGGTTCTATTTAAATCTAGAAAAGTATAGAGACTCCGGATCGGAGTCCGGAGATTCGCAAATATTTTGTAGTGACAAGTCGCAACTTGTCAGCAATAACAAAAGGCAACTAATCTAGAGAAAAGTTCGTAACATCAGCTACTAAACAAAAATAGATTTTTTACCATAAAGATAATTTGGCAATTCACAAGTATATTTAGTGAAACCACCTATTAAGTCTGATGGCTGATCACCTATAGATAACAATATTTCAAATCCCAAAGACTCAATATAAGCTCGTCTCTCTGTCTTAAAATTAGTGAATTGCTTAGGGTTATAATTAGTTATTTCTTTAGGAAATACAAACACATCTTCAAATTTCGTATAACCAGCATCTTTTTAAGGCTAATTTGGTAGCTTCTAAACTATCTGCGACTCTGGCACTCACAAAAAACACTTTCAAACCTTTTGCTAGACAAAACTTATAAAAATCTAAAGTTGCTTGAATAGGCTTACCTGTAGTTACAAATATGCATTCATCCCAAACTTTGTGATTGTCACCTTGTGGAAAGTCATAATCTTTTAAGGGTCTATAGTGATTTAATGATGTCTCATCAATATCAAATACTACAACCTTATTTTCTAAGCTATCTGCTGAGCTTATTATCTCTTTAGCTCGACTAAGAATACTAGCAACTTCCTTTTCATGCTCATCACTTTCGTAATAATCAATGATTTGTTGTTTAGTCATATTTTTTATTTTAAACCTAGTTCTCTCAGTCTCTCATCTAAAAAAACTTTTCTGCAGTTAGGTACTTATCTGATAAATATGTATCTGATTTTGCATGAATAAAGCAAGGTGTAGACATTCTATCGACATTTTTTGTCTCTCTCAGGCTTAACAACTCTATGCTTAGTAGCTATATACTCGCCATTTGTCATCTCTTGAAGCATATCGCCAATATTTACAATGATAGATTCGCTATCACAAGGCACATCAATCCACTCATTTGTAAAAGGCGATAAAACCTGTAGTCCTGGCGATGATGCAATAGGAAGTAGTGTAATAAGATTAATATCCTCATGAGCAGCCGCTCTTACAGCACCAACCTCTTCATCGCCCTCTAACGCTGGATAATGAAGTACTTTAAGTAGTGTATTTTCTGGCGATAGAGTATCTTTCAGCCTTTGAGAAAGCTTACTTGCTACAACCGGATCCATATGATCGTCAATCCATTGCAACAATGTCTCTCCAAGCGAAATCATTGCTTGGTACATTTCTCTTTGCAGCACTACTAACTTCTGTAGGATATCTACCTTTTGGAAAGTATAAGTGATAAAAATGCTTTATATCCTTAACTTTTTCGCCTTTAGCAACCTCTGAAATATCTTTTGGAAAATAGCCGTCTTGATTTTCTTTATCAAAAAGATATTTATCGGCATCTCCAGACTTCATAAAATCTTGCCATTCTTTATAAACAGTTTGGATAATACTCCAATCAATCGGGTGTGTTTTCAAAACAGCAAAACCAGTTTCTTTTAATGATTTTGTAAAATCTTGTGCTGCATTTTCTGCATAATAATCTACGCTTAGGATATTCATTTTTACTCCTTATGACACTACTATTAATTAAACATAGGTAATTTATCTGAGTTTTCGATACCAGACCCTTCAGCAAAGTCATCATGCGATTCAACTCGACTAACATCCCAATCACTTATGTCTCGATCAAAGCTACTAGCTCCTTGAAATACTCTATTCATTTCAAGCACACTTGAGGTATCCCAATCACTTATATCGCCATCAAATTCTTTAGCATCAGAAAATGCTCTATTCATTTTAGTAATATTAGAAGTATCCCAATTAGCCATTCCACTACCACTAATATCTCCTGCATGCTGATGTAACCAACTTATATCATCAACATTACTAACACATATATTTTCATTAATATTTTCGGAAATACTATCATTATCAACAACTTTATAACCCTTACCATCCAAATAAATATTACTATTTGTAATATAGCCCTTACAGTTAATAACAGGCTCTAAATTTCTTCCTCGAGAATACTCTACTGAATTTTTATTTATCCTAATATCAACAACCGAACGTTGTAACAGAAACCTTTTTCCTATAGCTACACTCTCAAACTGACTAATGTCATGTTCATTCCTCAAAAGATTTATAACCACTTTTTGTCTACTTGGATATACGGCAATATTGAATTGTATATTTTGACTTTGCTTCGACCAAAAATGTTCACCATATTTAATAATCAAAGATGCTGTTTGGTAATGATCTGAAACCATTTCCGAAGGAACTTTTATTTTAATGAAAGAGTGTCCTTGAGGAATTTTTTTTAATGATACACCCTCCAATAAATTGTCTGGATCATCTATAGAGCCCACATACAGATAATCACCCGTAGTATTATTTAAATTTATTTTAAATTCGTTAACAGCAATAGTATTGCTTACTTTAGCAGTATCTGCTTTCAAATCCATAGCATTTGCACAAAAAATAATAGTGAATAAACTCATAACAGACATAAGTATTTTTTTCATTTGTTTTTCTCTTATTTATATAAATGTAGCCACAATTATAGTTATAAATTACTCTAAAGCATAGATGTTTTGAATAAAATTTAAACGAATAGTTACTTTACCCACGCGGATGATGTTTTGGTAAATATCTTTTAAGCGGTTTTGGGATATATGAGTATAAATCGTAGTTGTAGATACACTACTATGTCCCAAGAGCATTTGCACTGAACGAAGATCTGCCCCATGATTAAGTAGGTGCGTCGCAAAAGCATGTCGGAGTGTATGCGGTGAAATATCCGTGCTTATGCCCGAAACAAGTGCGTAGTTTTTTATACGATGCCAAAAAGATTGTCGTGTTATACGCTTAAAGTGTTTACTTATAAACACAGCCTTTTCTTTAAATCCTGTGACTAGATTTGGGCGTACTTCAACAAAATAGCGTTGCAAATATTCTAAAGCATATTCACCTATCGGCACTATTCGCTCTTTTGAACCTTTGCCCATCACTTGGATTACACCTATATTTGTATCCAGATCATCTATATTTAAGCCCACAAGCTCACTCACACGAAGTCCCGTAGCATACATAAGCTCAAGCATTGCTTTATCACGAATGCCTATATCTAAACTTAAATCAGGTGCTTCGAGGAGTTTCTCGACATCAATTTCTGTCATATCTTTAGGCAAACTTTTTGAAAGTTTAGGCAGAGATATTTTTGCCGTTGGATTATCAACAATAATTTTTGACGCAACTAGCCAACCATAAAACTTACGCATCGTAGAAATCATTCGAGCATTCGAACGCCCACTATAACCCTTTCTTGAGCGAGAAGATATAAAAGCATAGAGTTGCTCAAAGCTAAGCTCTGCAATATCTATTTTAGAATAAAAACTTTGTAGAAATTTAAGATCTGTCCGATAGGACGAAATAGTATTTTGACTAAGACCATGCTCAAGCCAAAGATTGTCTAAAAAAGCATCTATACACAAATCACTTGAAACCACTGATTTCTCCCGTGTCTTTATTGATGCCTTTAGCACGCTAAACATTAAGAATAGAATACTATTTCTCTGCAATTTATCAATTAAATTCATTCAAAAATACTTTGGTATAAATTCTGCATTTTCAAATGGTTTGTGTATACTCCCAGACGCTTTTGATTCCAAAAACTATACTTTTTCTTTAATTCTAGCAGCCTTACCAGTAAGACCACTCATGTAGTAAAGCTTAGCTCTACGCACATCTGCTCTTTTCTCAACAGTGATACTATCGATCAATGGAGAATGAGTTTGGAAAGTTCTCTCAACACCCATACCTGAAGACATTTTTCTTACAGTAAATGCAGAGTGAAGACCTCTGTTTCTTATTCTCAACACAAAGCCTTTAAAAGCCTGTACTCTTTGCTTGTCGCCTTCTCTAATCCAAAGGTTTACTGTGATAGAATCACCTGGATTAAATTCTGGAAGATCTGTTCTGTATTGATCTTTTCTACTAACTCAACAAATTTATTTTTCATTTTTTGCTCCTTTTGTGCTTACCATATCTATTTTGTATTCTTGTAATGATTTCTCATCTTGTTGTGACAGGCATAGGCACTTCATTAAATCTTTACGACGCTCATAAGTTCTTATTAACTTCTGTTTACGCCTCCATTTTGCTATTTTCTCATGGTTACCTGACAACAAAACTTCCGGTGCTGACTTACCATTAGGTAATACAGCTGGTTTTGTATAATGCGGGTAGTCTAAAAGACCATCGTAAAAGAATCTTCAATTGCAGAATCTTTATTACCAAGCACTTCTGGCAATAGCCTTATCAAGCTATCCATAATCAACATAGCAGGAATTTCACCACCACTTAATACAAAATCACCAACCGAAATTTCTTCGTCAACGCAATCTTCTATTAGGCGTTCATCAACCCCCTCATATCTACCACAAAGTAATATCAATGAATCATTTTTAAAAGCTCTAAAGCCTTAGCATGATTAAAGACACACCCTTGAGGTGACAAGTATACTACTTTTGTATCACAACCTAAAGATTTTTTTGCATCGGAAATAGCATCTGCTAATGGCTGATATTTCATAACCATGCCAGCACCGCCACCAAAACTTGTATCATCAACAGTAGAGTGCTTATCAAATGCATAATCACGCGGATTAAAACAATCTATAGAGGCTTTACCATCTTTAAATGCTCGAGAAGTAATTCCATAGTCGCCTATAGATTTAAACGACTCGGGAAATATTGATACTACACCAAACTTCATGATAGATAATCAAATTCCCAATCAACAACAATTATCTTTGAATCGATATTTTCATCAACGATATACTGCTGAACATAAGGAACTAAATACTCATTTTTACCATCACTACACACAAGCACCTCATTTGAGCCTGTTTCGATAATGTCGATTACTTTACCAAATGATTTATCATCTTGATTGATAACCTCACAACCGATTATATCTGTAAAATATGTCTCGCCACCACCAAGCTCTGGTAGTGCACTTTTAGGCACACCAATCAAAGCATTGACATACTTTTTGGCAATATTTGCGTCATTTACACCAGCGATTTTGATATAAGTTTTATTAGCTCTACGATACACATTTTCATCTTTGAGTATCTGCCAATCTTTAGACCCATTTTTAGAATTAGGTAATTGAATATACCAACTACCATAACTTAACAAGGTTTCAATAGAACTTGCCAAAGGATATAAATTTAACTCACCATCTAGCTTATAAGTAGCACCAACTTGAGCTATCTCTACAAATTCCTTTGACATAAAGTTTTGTGCTTTGATTAAGCTGCAGCTTTTTGAGCTTCTTTGATCAAGCTAGCAACTCTATCTGAAGGTTGAGCACCTTTAGAGATCCATTCTTGAGCTTTTGCAAGATCAAGCTTCAATCTTTCTTCGCCACCTTTAGCAACTGGGTTAAAGAAACCTAGTCTTTCGATGAATTTACCATCTCTTGGGCTTCTTTTATCCGCAACTACGATTCTATAGAAAGGACGCTTTTAGCTCCACCACGAGCCATACGAATTACTACCATTTATTTTCTCCGGTTTTGTACTTTAGTTTTTAATATTAAAATTCATTCTGTTAGCATACAAATATGCCTAACGAAATTATTCAAAAATTTAATAGCATAACTTTAAAGACTATTGATGCAAAAGTCAATAGTTGACATATGATTAACTTAAGATATAATACCAATGTCGCTGAATTTAAACAAACAACTTGCTTGCGACATTAAATAATAAGCTAAAGCGTTTCTAACAAATTCCTTCCATGAATTTCCTTAGAAGCCTTTTAGCAAAACACTAAAGGGAACATAAAAATGTCAAAAAATTACTTATTTACATCAGAATCCGTATCTGAAGGTCATCCAGATAAGCTTGCAGATCAAATTTCTGACGCAATCTTAGATGAAATCCTAAAACAAGACAAAAATGCTCGTGTAGCTTGCGAAACTCTTGTAAAGACAGGTATGGCTTTAGTTGCTGGCGAAATCTCAACTTCAGCTTGGATAGATATCGAAGAGCTTGTAAGGACTGTAATTACAGAAACAGGCTACGATAATGCCGACAAAGGTATCGATGGCAGAACTTGTTCTGTAATCAATGCCATAGGCAAGCAATCAAACGATATTACTCAAGGCGTCGATCGTGGCTCACTTGAAGACCTAGGAGCTGGTGATCAAGGCTTAATGTTTGGCTTTGCGACAAATGAAACCCCTACACTTATGCCTAGTGCTATTTATTATTCACATCTACTTATGAGAAAGCAGGCTGAACTTAGAAAAAACAACAAACTAAGCTGGTTGCGTCCAGATGCAAAAGCTCAAGTTACTTTAGCTTACGAGAATGGCAAACCAAAGTTTGTTGATACTGTTGTACTTTCAACTCAACACGATGAAACTATCTCACAAAAAGACTTACATGATGCTGTTATTGATGAAATGGTTAAGCAAGTTATCCCTGCTGAATTAATCACTAAAGATACCAAGTACCATATCAACCCAACTGGTGTATTCCTAGTTGGTGGGCCTCAAGGAGATTGCGGCTTGACAGGTAGAAAAATCATCGTTGATACTTACGGCGGTGCTGCTCATCATGGTGGTGGTGCATTCTCAGGTAAAGACCCTTCTAAAGTTGATCGCTCAGGTGCCTATATGGGCCGCTATATTGCTAAAAACATTGTAGCAGCAGAGTTAGCTGGTAAGTGTGAAGTACAAGTTGCTTATGCTATCGGTGTAGCTAATCCAGTATCTTTGATGGTTAATACATTTGGCACAGGTAAGATATCTGATGACAAAATCGAAAAACTAGTTTCAGAGGTTTTTGACTTACGCGTAGGTAAAATCATTGAGAATCTAGACCTACTAAGACCTATCTATAGAAAGACTTCAAACTACGGTCACTTTGGCAGAGAGCTTCCAGAATTCACTTGGGAAAAAATAGACAAAGCAGATATTCTAAAAGCTGCGTTATAATTATTTAATTGACCTTATCAATTGTTGTTTCTCATGATGAATAAGTCGCAACTTGTCACTACAAAGCATCTCGCATCTACAAGTCTTGATGAATTATGAAACGCACTCAGGATTACGGAGTAGTTCTTAGGATTTTCTTGTTTATCTTATCATTATGTTTAAAATGATTAATTGTTTCACCTTGAGAGTTGCTGCTTTCTTTAATACTTGCTGTATTTCTGACAATCTTTAAAAGCGAAGTTGTATCATTTACAGTAAGAGTATATAAAAAGTTGTCATCATCAGCTTTAAAATAACCCTTAAATACTTCAGGCGTAAAATTAATATCCGGTGCAAAAGCTCCTCTATCTGAACCCTTCTTACATATAGCATGACCTTTTGTCAGGTAAGTCTCGTTAATTCGCTCAAACTCCCGAGAAGAATTATCAGCAACAACAATAGACATCGACCCTCGAGGGCCTTCGTAATAGCAGTGATTCTTTTCAGCAAAACTGGTGGTATAATACTCAGTTCTAGCCTTCGCATTTATAGTGACTGCAGACTCTCTTATCACCAGCAGGAACATATGTTCTGTCATTATTATTTATATAATATTTATAATCATCCTGACCGTCGTCAGGAATAATATATTTGATATAAAAATCAGTATCCGTATAATTCTCAATAGAAAGTGTATTCTTTATCTTCTTAGTAGCTGTTTCACTGCTATACCCAAAAGTTAAAAAAGCAAAGGAAAGAAGAGTGTATATTAGTATTTTTTTCATATTAAAATAGCCTTATTATTAATAAGGCTAAACAACATTGTAAATTCAACAATATGCATAAAAAATAAAAAAATCAAGATTTAATTACTTAATTTATAAAAAAAATAATTACCTCCATAGGCGATTCATACCTACATCTATTAAACCAGTATACCCCCATAAATTAACTACAAAAAACTCAAATTTAATCAAACCTTATCCGTGGGGATGTAAGGTAAAGATTTTATACCAAAACCTAAAACTGTTGCACTACCACTTACAGCCAATTTTCTAGCCGATAATAATGATGCTAAGCGAGAACCGTCATAAGCAGATACAACAAAACTAGCTTTATCATCTATATCATTCAAAGCACAAGTTGAAGACCTATCTTTATTTAAGTGATATAAATCCATCTTACCAGAATTTCGAAAGACTATGTCTTTAATTCCGTCAGTGCTTATAAGCCCATAATCCGCCAATAAATCAAGGTTTTGTTGATACTCACCCTTAGACATTAGGTAAAATATTAGCCTCCCTTTCTTTTTAAGAAGCCCGTGACTTATGTAAGCAATCTTTTTATATGCTAAGCCTTCACTGTCATCCATAGATATAGCTAACAACCTATATATTCTGCGGCGTAATAACATATAAAAAAGACCCTGCGAAATAAACGACGGGCAATTCCTTGACCCCTATATTCTTCTGCTACTTTTAAGTCACATAAATAACATATTTTTTGAATCAATAGTTTAATAACTGCACATCTCGTTGCAATTAACTCATCCTTATCGAACATACACCAATAATGCATTTCACCCATTCTCTCATAATAAGAGAAATAATTATCCCCATGAACAATATTAAACTCATCAACACCCAACGGATAAGTAACTTGACTCTTAAGATTAGAAATCTGTGTAGATAATTGAAGCTTATTTTTATCATCCACCTTTACTATTTTATACATACAACTCCACTTGAAGCTTTAAAAGCTTTGTCTTTTTTAGGGTTTATTAGGCATATAAGAATAGTAAATCGATAATAATAAAACATTTATTATACACAATTTAGATTTTTAAATTTAGGAAATTCTCAGAAAGAGTAAAAGAAACTTTACCCTATAGTACTAACTTTGTAACTTTTCTTAGATTCGATAAACTCGATTTTAAGATCTTTATATTTAGATTTTATAGCACCAATATCAGCTTTAGACATTACTTTCTCTTTTTTAGCTTTTAAATACTCTTGCTTCGCACTATACATGCTTTTTATATTAGCTACTAATTTAGTGTACTTTTCTTCTATACCAAAATGAGTAGTTTTATTTTTTCTAAGCAAAGCTTCGTCTAACTTAACCTTTGCCTTAGCAATCTCAACCAAATGGCTAGGTGTTGTCTTAAGATCATAACACCAACCAATTTTAGCAAGACCAGCTATAAGCCACTTAGACGGATCAAAATCAAACCATCTGATACCATTTCTATAATCACCACCAAAAGCGTGATGATAATTATGATAACCTTCGCCACCAGTAACTAAAGCCGTAACAAAGCTATCTCTTGCAGTGTTTTTAGTAGAGTACGGTTGGCTACCCAAAATATGTGCTAAAGAATTTATACAGAAAGTAGCATGATGTACTAATATAACCCTAACAAGACCACCTAAAGCAAGAAACTTAACGCTCTCCACAAAGCAGCTGAAAGTGTACCTTCACTAGCAAAGCCATATATAAATCCAGTCAATGCAGGTAAGCCAATGCAAGTCAATATTGCAAGGATTGTGTAATGCTTATGCTGAAATACTACCGCTTTGTCTTTCATAAGATCATTAACACCGCAGATCTCTTGAACTTCTTTATTGTTATATTTAAACAACCAAGTGAAATGAGAGTACCAAAAACCACGCGTAGCTGCATAAAGGGTCTTTGATTGGATCATCAACATCTTTATGATAAGCTCTATGGATCTGAAGCCCATTGCAATATACTATTTTGCAATGCAGCTGTACCAAATGTCATCAGGAGATAGCTTACAAGCTTATTTGCTTTGTATGTCTTATGAGACCATAATCTATGATAACCCATAGTTATTGATATACCTGTTAAGATATAAAAAGCTAATAGACACATATAGTCTGCTTTTGTAAAACCCACAGTATATGCGAACCAAGGAACTGCACTACAAGTGTTACTAGTGGAAGAATTAATAAACCTATTATACTTTTCCAAACTATCGCACCTTCTTCTTCAAGAACCTGATTTATTTCATTATTCATTTATAAATATTCCCTTTTATTTTAATTATTTATTACGAATCATAGCTACTAAACAGTAATCTATAGATTCTGTGAAATTATAACACAATTACCTTAAAATACTACCTAGATATTCTAGCCACTAAATTGAAGCTCTAGGTTTTACATTAATTTCAGAAGCTATTATCTCTCGCACCGTTAGCATACCTATAAGCTCCTGCTAGAGCTATCATAGCGCCATTATCAGTACAGTATTTTAGTGGTGGAAATGAAACCTTATAAGACTTATTTTTTGCTAGTTCAGCCAATTTTCCACGCAGATGCTTATTTGCACTAACTCCACCAGAGACAACTAGTTTTTTTATATTTGTTTGCTTTAACGCCTTATCACACTTACTCACCAACACATCAACCGCAGCCTCTTGAATGCGTAACATAAATTAGCTTTATTTTGCTCAGATTTATCTTCTTCGCCATACCATGTATTTAAAACTGCCGTTTTCAAACCACTAAAACTAAAATCTAAATTTGCTTTATTTTTCATTGGGCGTGGTAAAGTGTATTTAGCCGTATCACAAGCAGTTTCTGCAAGTTTTTGCAACCTCTACACCACCAGGATAAGACATCCCTAAAAACTTTGCTGTTTTATCAAAAGCCTCACCAACAGCATCATCTATAGATTCACCAAGTAGTCTATACTCACCAAAATTTCTTACTTCAAAAAGCTGCGTATGCCCACCAGAAACTAAAAGTGCTACAAATGGGTACTCGACATCACTATCACTATCTAAAAGCGGTGAGAGAAGATGACCCTCTAAATGGTCAACTGCTAAAGTAGGTATATCATTTATCATACCAAGAGTTTTAGCAAAAGTTGCTCCAACCATCAATGCACCGACCAGTCCAGGCATGGTCAATATAAGCTATACAATCGATATCAGCAAAACTCATCTTAGCATCTTTAAGGACTTTTTTGTAAGAATATTAAGCTTAGCTATATGCTCACGAGAAGCAAGCTCTGGCACTACTCCACCATAATTTTGATGTAATTTAATTTGACTATATAAAGCATCTGCTAATAATTTTTTATTGTCATAGTCATACAGGAGCAATACCTGTTTCATCACAAGAACTTTCGATACCTAAAACAAGTATTACTTTTTAGCACCACCACTAGTTTTAGTTATTTGGATAAATTTAGTTATAAATGACCCGATTACCAACCCAATACAAATGCTATCGACATCAACACTATAAGCGGTAAAGTCGTAGTTGCAAAGATATAATCAAAGCTTACTCTATCCGTATTTAAAATAGATAAAATAACGATAAGTATAATTGCTATACCAAAGAAAATTTGCCAAAAAAGTTTTTGCGATCATATCAAACATTAGCCACATAGTTATTTAAATTACATGGCTATAATTATAGTTTAAAAATTAGTAGATTGAAATTTTATTTCAGAAAGAAATTTTAGATAATTTTTACTAGAAGTCTAAGATTCAAGAGCTTGTCTTAGAGACTCTTCGATATCTTCATTGATATCTTTTTCTTCAGTATCAACTTGAGATTCTTGAGAAGATTCTTCCACATTGAAAGATGAAGCTACATCAACAGAAGTAGAAGATTATCATCAACTCCAAGCTCTTCTCTCATCTTCTCGATCTTATCAGTTTCTTTTCTCACCGCAAGACCAGTACCTGTAGGTATTAGTCGACCGATTAGAACATTCTCTTAAGACCCTCTCATTTTATCTACCTGAGAATGAATTGATGCTTCTGTAAGTACTCTTGTAGTTTCTTGGAAAGAAGCAGCTGACAAGAATGATTCAGTAGACAATGAAGATCTAGTAATACCCATAAGCACTGGCTCAAAAGTAACTAACTGTTTTTCTTCACTGCGTAACTTATCATTCTCTTCAAGTATTCTCACAAGCTCTAAAGTTTCGTTTTTAACAAACTTACTATCGCCTTCATTGACAATCACAGCTTTTCTCATCATTTGTCTTAACACAATCGTTTCAATATGCTTGTCATTAATAACAACACCTTGCATACGGTATACAGATTGAGCTTCAAACATGATGTAATCAGCAAAAGTAGCTAAGCCTCTGTATTTACAAATCATGTGGATCCGTAGGTCCATCAGCTAAGACATCACCACGCAACACTTTCTCGCCATCAAAAACAACTAAATGTCTAGACTTAGGCATAAGGATTTCGTCAATCAACATACCATCTTTATCTAAAAGCTCTATTCTTGCTTCTCTTTAGTGTCTCTATTACCAAGTCTTACAGTACCATCACATGGTGGAAGAAAGCAGACCTCTTTAGGGCGACGAGCTTCAAATAGCTCAGCAACTCTTGGAAGACCACCCGTAATATCTTTGTTTTAGAACTTTCTAAGGAATCTTAGCAACCACATCATCAATTTCAACCTTAGCATCATCAGCAACACTGATTAAGCTCCAATAGCCAAAGACCATAGACTTAATAACTTCGCCTTTTGCATCAACTATATTGATAATAGGTTTTAAGTTTTTAGCCGTTGTTCTTTGAGATCTTTTGAAGTTATCTCAATAGTTAGCTGACCTGTCAAATCATCATAAGTATGTCTAACAGTAATACCATCGATAATATCTTCCATCACAACCTTACCAGCCACATCAGTAATTAATGGCTGAGCATGAGGTCCCAAGTCAACTTATCACCTATCTTTACAGCTTTGCCTTCTTTGCTAGAAAGATTGTTGCTCCCATAGGGATATTTTCTTTTTCACGAATACGACCCATGCTATCAGATACGATAATCTCACCAGCACGAGAAATAACAATCATTACCGTCTTGAATGTAACTGTTCTGATGTTTTTATGAATTTAATCTTACCAGCAGTTTTTACTTTCATTTTAGAAACTGTAACACCAAGTGATGCAGCACCACCTGTATGGAATGTTCTCATCGTAAGCTGTGTACCAAGCTCACCAATTGATTGAGCTGCGATTACACCTACAGATTCGCCTACATTAACTTTTCTCTCACTTGCAAGTCGACCATAACACTGAGCACATAAACCGCGATATTTTATTCACAAGTAATAGGAGACCTAAGTTTGATCATATCGATAGCATTATCATCAAGTAGCTCTACAAGATTTTCATCTAGTAAAGTACCTGCTTCTAACAATACATCGCCTTTTTAGTAACAACATCCGCTGCCAAAGTTCTACCCAATGCTCTTTCAATCAATGGTACTTTTACTCACCATCTTCAACGATAGCAGAGAACATTAGACCATCATCTGTACCACAATCTTCTTCTATAATTACTAGATCTTGTGCCACATCTACTAGTCTACGCGTTAGGTAACCAGCGTTTGCTGTTTTAAGAGCTGTATCGGCAAGACCTTTACGAGCACCATGTGTAGATGTGAAGTATTGAAGTACTGATAGACCTTCTCTAAAGTTTGCTGTAATAGCTGTCTCGATCATTGTACCGTCTGGCTTAGCCATCAGACCACGCATACCTGCTAACTGACGCATTTGGTTATAAGAACCCCTTGCTCCAGAATTAGCCATCATATACACAGAGTTAAACGATTCAATCTCTACTTCTTTACCATCTACTATTACTTTATCTTTAGATATAACATCCATCATTGATGCGCCAACCTCATCAGAGACTTTGCTCCAGATGTTGATGATATTGTTGTATCTTTCATTTTCAGTAATCAATGAAGATTGGTACTGTTCAGTTACTTGCTTAATTTCTTCTTCTGCCGCATCAACTTTAGCTTCCTTATTATCAGGAATCGTCATATCGTTGATACCTACAGAGATACCAGAAATAGTTGAGTACTTAAAGCCCGCATACATAAGCTTATCAGCAAGTACAACCGTAGCTTTACCACCCAAGATTCTAAATGCTTGATTAATAATGTTAGAAATTTCTTTCTAGTTAACACTTTATTTATCAAAGAAAAAGATAATCCATCTGGCAATATATTTATAAGTAATGCACGACCTATAGTTGTATTAACTACACCTTTCTCGTTATATGTATTACCTTTAGTATCAAATACTTGTCTATCAATTCTTAGTTTGATTTTTGCATGAATATCAATCGTTTCAGAATTATAAGCTCTACTTACCTCATCATAACTAGCAAATAATTTACCTTCGCCTTTAGCACCCTCTTGATCACGAGTCATATAATACAAACCTAGCACGATATCCTGTGTAGGTGTAATAACTGGCTGACCAGATGCTGGTGATAGGATGTTGTTAGTAGACATCATAAGCACACGCGACTCTAACTGTGATTCTACAGTCAAAGGCACATGCACAGCCATTTGATCACCATCGAAATCGGCGTTAAATGCAGCACAAACTAATGGGTGAAGCTGGATAGCCTTACCTTCAATAAGTCTAGGCTCAAATGCTTGAATACCAAGTCTATGAAGAGTAGGAGCACGGTTTAGAAGAACTGGATGCTCATTGATCACAACTTCCAAGATATCCCATACTACAGCTTCTTCAAGCTCAACCATTCGTTTTGCTTGCTTAATAGTAGTAGCATGCCCACCAAGTCTTAGCTTAGAGTATACAAATGGTTTAAATAGCTCTAATGCCATTTTCTTTGGTAATCCACACTCATGTAATCTAAGTGAAGGACCTACCGTAATTACAGAACGACCAGAATAATCAACTCGTTTTCCTAAAAGGTTTTGACGGAAACGACCTTGCTTACCTTTAATCATATCAGCCAAAGATTTAAGTGGACGCTTGTTTGAACCAGTTACAGCTCTACCGCGTCTACCATTATCCAGTAAAGCATCAACAGATTCTTGTAGCATTCTTTTTTCGTTTCTAACAATAATGTCAGGAGCGTTAAGATCCAGTAATTTCTTAAGTCTATTGTTTCTGTTTATAACTCTTCTATATAGATCATTAAGATCAGAAGTCGCAAAACGACCACCTTCGATAGGCACAAGAGGTCTCAAATCTGGTGGAAGTACTGGCAATACAGTCATTACCATCCACTCAGGTTTATTACCAGATGCTAAGAAAGTCTCAAGAAGTCTTATTCTCTTAATAGCTTTCTCTCTTTTAGCAGTAGATTTACTTTCTTCGTACTCTGCTTGTAAAGTTTCTATCTCAGATTCAATTTCAGTTTCTGAAAGTAAAGAGCGGATTGCCTCAGCACCCATTGCCGCTTCAAATTCATAACCATAATTTTCTAATGCTTCTGCATACTCATCATCAGTAAGAAGCTGTTTCTTCTCTAATGGAGTCATACCAGGATCAGTTACAATATACGATTCAAAATATAGAACTTTCTCTACATTTTTAAGAGGCATATCTAAAAACAAACCAATTCTTGATGGTAAAGATTTTAAGTACCAAATATGCACTACAGGACAAACTAGATCAATATGACCCATTCTCTCTCTACGCACTTTAGCTTGCTCAACTTCTACACCGCATCGTTCACAAACTACGCCACGATGCTTTAGTCTCTTATATTTACCACACAAACATTCGTAGTCTTTAACTGGGCCAAAAATTTTAGCACAGAATAAACCATCTCTTTCAGGCTTAAATGTTCTATAGTTAATAGTTTCAGGTTTTTTAACCTCACCGTGTGACCATGAACGCACAACTTCTGGTGATGCCAATGATATCTTGATAATATCAAACTTTTTACTATTGTAATTTTGTTGTAGGATACCGTTATTCACAGATAAATTCTCCTATACCTTTTATTATTTAATAACAAAATAAGTAGCTCTAATAGATGCTTATTCTTCCTCTGATGAATGATCGAAGTCCATATCAATACCTAATGCTCTAACTTCATTTCTTAAAACATTAAATGATTCAGGAACATCAACACTCATAGTCAACTTACCATCTACGATATTCTTATACATCTTAGATCTACCCGTAATATCATCTGATTTCACAGTTAGCATTTCTCTCAGAGTATAAGCAGCACCATATGCTTGTAATGCCCAAACTTCCATCTCACCGAATCTTTGACCACCAAACTGTGCTTTACCACCCAATGGCTGCTGAGTAACTAAGCTATATGAACCTGTCGATCTAGCGTGCATCTTGTCATCAACTAAATGATCTAGTTTCAACATATACATATAACCAACCGTTACCGCTCTATCAGCTTTACCTGTGCGACCGTCAAATAATTTCATCTGACCATCTGAAGCAAAACCACCAATTTTAAGAAGTGATTTAATATCTTCTTCTTTAGCACCATCAAATACAGGAGTTGCAATAGGTACACCATCAGTTAAGTTTTCGGCCATAGCCACAACTTCACTATCGCTTAATGCTTTTAGGTCTACTTTTTTATCGCCCACAGTATTATAAACTTCTTCTAAAGTTTTCTTATATCGGCAGCTTTCTTAGTTTTTCTAAAGTTCTTTCGATCTTTTTACCTAAACCATAAGAAGCTAGACCCATATGAGCCTCTAAAATCTGACCAATGTTCATACGCGACGGTATACCAAGTGGGTTCAAACACACATCAACTGGAGTACCATCTGCCATATAAGGCATATCTTCAATAGGTAATACGCGTGAAACCACACCCTTGTTACCATGACGACCAGCCATCTTATCACCAGGCTGTATACGCTTTTTGATAGCAACAAAGACTTTCACAGTCTGCAATACACCCGGAGAAAGCTCACTGCTTTGCATGATTGAATGCTTTTTAGATTCAAACTTAGCATCTACAGCAATTTTAGCTTCATCATAGTACTCTTTTGTCTTTTGAATTTTTTCATCAAGTTTTTCATCCTCGAAAGACATTTCCAACCATTTAGCAAACGGTAGAGTCTCTAAGAACTCTTTTGTAAGTACAGCACCTTTCTTAAGACCTTTAGCCTTAGAGATTTTTGCACCAACAATGTCTTTTTCAATAGAAGATTTAACCACAGATTCAATCACGCCAAACTCTTCATCAAAGTCTTTGCGTGCTTTTTCTATTAGCTGCTCTTCTATCTCCAATGATCTTTGACTTTTGCCACCTTTATCATTTTCAAAAACTTGAACATTAATAACTGTACCAGAAGTACTACTTGGCATTCTTAATGAACTATCAGCCACATTTGAAGCTTTTTCATTAAAGATTGCTCTTAGAAGTCTTTCTTCTGGAGTTAGTTGTTGCTCAGCTTTTTGGTGTGATTTTAGCAACCAAAATATCACCAGATTCGACATTCGCACCGATATGCACAATACCAGACTCATCAAGCTTAGATAAACCAGATTCACTTACATTAGGGATATCTGCTGTAATCTCTTCAGGACCAAGCTTAGTATCACGAGCTACACAAGTAAATTCTTCGATATGAATACTTGTATATTTATCATCTTTTACGATTCTTTCTGATAATAAAATTGAATCCTCAAAGTTATAACCATTCCATGGCATGAATGCAACCATAAGGTTATGACCAAGTGATAACTCACCAAAATCAGTAGCAAAACCATCTGCCAACACATCACCAGCTTCAACTTTATCACCAATATTCACTATTGGTCGCTGATTGATACAAGTGTTTTGTTAGAACGCTTAAATTTAGTCAAACTATAAATATCTACTAAGTTACTATTTTTTGACTTCTTAGTATTCACACGAATAACAATTCTATTTGAATCAACCTCTGCAATTGTTCCAGGGTTTCTAGCGATAATACAATTACCAGAATCTCTAGCAACTATCTTCTCCATACCTGTACCGACCATCGGCTTCTCAGATTTTAAAGTTGGTACAGCCTGACGTTGCATGTTTGCACCCATCAATACCCTGTTAGCATCATCGTGCTCAAGGAATGGAATTAATGCGGCTGCTGCTGAAACCATCTGCTTAGCTGATACATCCATATACTGAACTCGGCTTGACTCTGTAAATATAGCCTCACCGCCTGAACGACACTGAATCAATTCTTCAACGAAATGATTTTTGCTATCTAATTCTGTAGATGCTTGTGCAATTACGAAATTACCTTCATCAATAGCCGATAAGTACTCAATATTATCAGTAACCTTACCATTCACAACTTTTCTATAAGGTGCTTCTAAGAAACCATAATCGTTGACTCTAGCATAGCTTGCTAATGAGTTGATAAGACCAATATTTGGACCTTCTGGAGTCTCAATAGGACACAACCTACCATAATGAGTAGCATGTACATCACGCACTTCAAAACCAGCTCTATCACGAGACAGACCACCTGGGCCTAACGCTGAAATTCTACGCTTATGCGTAACTTCTGACAATGGATTATCTTGATCCATAAACTGTGACAATGCACCAGAAGTAAAGAATTCTTTGATAGCTGCCGTAATAGGTTTAGAGTTTACGATATCTTTAGGCATAAGTTTTTCTTTATGCACTAAAGTCATGCTCTCACGGATACCTTTTTCTACACGGTAAAGACCTACTCTAAATTGATTTTCTACCATTTCACCAACAGATCTTACTCGTCTATTACCTAAGTGATCGATATCATCAACCTTACCTTTACCATCACGGATCTTGATTAGCTCTTCAAGCACACCGATGATATCGCTATTTTCAAGCGTATATACACCTTTAGCAACCTTATCATTACCAAGCCTTGCATTAAGCTTCATTCTACCGATATCAGATAAGCTATATCTGCTCTCCATAAAGAATAAGCCTTCAAACAATGCTTTAACTGACGCCGCCGCCGGAGGATCGCCTGGTCTTAAAACCTTGTAAATTTCGACCAACGCTTCATCAGTATTGCGAGTTAAATCATGCTTTAGAGTATCAGAAATATACCTACCTTTTTCTGTAGTGATAAAGTCTATCACCTCTAATTCAAGCATACCTGACTTCACACAAGCATCTAGCAAATTCTCTGTAACATCATCATTAGCATGAGCAATCACTTCACCAGTAGCAGAATTAATTACATCTTTTGCTACCCCTAAGTACTTACCAAGTCAAAATCAATAGCAGCCGTATCAACACCGGCATCTTTAATCTTCTTAATATCTCTACTAGTTAATTTTCTATTCTTCTTAACCAGAATCTCATCTTTTTATCAAAGATGTCAAACTTAAGCACTTCACCTTTCATTTCTGAAAGATTATCTAATTTAAGACCAAAACCTTTGGAATCAAACTTAATTGTCTTGCTATCTGTATAGTGCTCAAGAATATCTTCTTGGCTAAGCCCTAGAGCCTTTAATACAACTGTAGCACAGATTTTTCTTTTTCTATCGATTCTAGCCCATACAATACCTTTTGAGTCAAATTCAAAAGTCTAACCATGAACCTCTGTATGGAATAATGCGGGCAGCAAATGCACCGTCCTCAGAATCATCTTTACTAAAGAAAGCGCCTGGCGATCTATGTAATTGAGATACTACAACCCTCTCAGTACCATTTATAATAAATGTACCGTTTGTAGTCATCAATGGGATATCACCCATATACACATATTCTTCACGAATATCTTCTACAACTTTTTCTGCGGGAAGAGCTTCTTTGTTATAAACAACTAATCTCAACTTTACATTAAGAGGAGCATCATAAGTAGCTCCTCGAATTTGGCATTCATCTTCATCAAATGTAGGAACACCTACTTGATAACCTACATAATGAAGTTCGCACTGACCATTCTTGCTTTCTACGGGGAAAGACTGTTTAAGTACTGTTTCTAAACCAGAGTGAGCTTTGCCATTTGTTGCATCAGCATGCAAAAAAACTTTTATAAGACTCAGTCTGAATAGAAAGTAAATATGGTACATCCAAAATATGAGGCAAAACCCCAAACTCTTTGCGAATTCTTTTTTCTCAGCGTATGAGTAAGACATCAAAAAACCCTTAAGATTTTGTTTACACAAAATAAAAAGCAAATACGATAATATTTGCACCAATCTATGTATCTTTACAATACTAGAAAGACTAGGAGCCAAAAAATTGACCACTAGCCTATATTTCTAAAAACTAATTTTTAGAATTTTATTATTTAAGCTCAACCTCAGCACCAGCTTCTTCAAGCTGCTTCTTAAGATCTTCAGCTTCAGCTTGAGATGCACCTTCTTTCACTGTGAAAGGAGTACCCTCTACAGCAGCCTTAGCTTCTTTAAGACCAAGACCAGTTGCAGCTCTCACTGCTTTAATAGCAGCAATTTTGTTTGAACCAGCAGAAGTCAAGACAACATCAAAATCCGTCTTCTCTTCAGCAGCTTCAGCAGCAGCAGCAGGGCCAGCAACAACAGCAGCAGCAGCAGATACGCCGAACTTCTCTTCCATCATTGAAACTAATTCACATACATCCATTACACTCATATCTGCAACAGCGTTTAAAATATCTTCTTTTGTTATAGCCATTTTATAAGCTCCTTTATTTTTTATCAACTAACATTATTTACCATCTTCAACAGTAGCAAGCCGTTATTCAGCCTGTATTGAAACCTCTTTAAGAGTCCTAGCAAGCTTAGTAACTGGCGCTTGCATAACATTAAGCAATATTGCAAGAGCCTCATCCCTATAGTAGGAATTTTAGCAAAATCATCCAATTTCTCTGGACCAAATAGCTCACCAGCCATAACCAAATTCTTAACCTGAAAAGACTTGTGATCTTTTTGGAAGTTTTTGAATAGTTTCGCTGACGCACCAGGTGCATCCATAGAAAGAGCAAGAACAAGGGGACCTACTAGAGCATCACCAAGACACTCAAAATCAGTTCCTTTAATTGCTAAACGTGCTAAGTTGTTACGAACAACTCTTAAATAAACTCCAGACTTGCGCGCTTCAACTCTTAATGAAGTCATCTCATTAACAGTTAAACCACGATAATCTGCTACTGCTGCAGACAATGCTGAGGATACCTGTTCAGCAACTTCAGCAACAATCGCCTTTTTGTCCTCTATTCTAAGTGCCATAATCGACTCCTTATTTATTGTCTACACACTTTATTTACTTATTAACACGATATTTAAAAACCGAATGGTTGTTTCAACATCGTCTGCGTAGGATAACTATTAAGCCAAGCAAGCTCGACTCCTACGGTCTTAGGCGCTGTACTTTCATACAACCCAAAAACATTATTCTATATAGTTAAATCAGAAAAGTCAATACTAATTCCTGGCCCCATAGTGCTAGATACAGAAACTTTTTTCAGATAAACACCTTTAGAAACAGCAGGTTTAGCCTTTTTCAAATCAACCAAAAGCTGCTCCAAATTCTCTCTCAGTGCATCAGTAGTAAAATTCACTTTACCAAGCGTAGTATGAATAATACCAGCCTTGTCAACACGATATCTAACTTGACCAGCCTTAGCATCTGTTACAGCTTTAGCCACATCCATAGTTACAGTACCAACTTTAGGGTTAGGCATAAGACCTTTAGGACCTAAAATCTGACCTAATTGACCAACTATACGCATAGCATCTGGAGACGCCACTACAACATCAAAATCCATATTACCTTTTTTAACTTCATCAGCCAAATCTTCCATACCAACAACATCCGCACCAGCCTCTTTAGCCGCATCAGCAGCAGGACCTTTTGCAAATACCGCAACTCGTACAGTTTTACCAGTACCATTAGGAAGCACAGACGCCCCTCTAACAACCTGGTCAGATTTACGCGGATCAACACCTAAAGATACAGAAACATCTACTGCTTCTACAAATTTAACAGAAGAAACTTCTCTTAAAATATCAAATGCTTCTACCGCTGAGTACTTTTTCCGCCTCTACTTTTGCAGAAACAGCTTTCATTCTTTTTTGAAATTTTAGACATTATCAACTCCCTCAACTTTTACACCCATACTACGAGCAGAACCTGCGATAATTCTCACAGCAGCATCTATATCAGCAGCTGTTAGATCTGGATCTTTGATTTTAGCAATTTCTTCTAATTGCTCACGAGTAATAGTACCAATCCAATCTTTTTGAAGGATTTGTTGAACCAGACTTTACATTGATTGCTTTTTTAATCAAGAAAGATGCTGGCGGAGTTTTCATTTCAAATGTAAAACTACGATCTGAATAATACAGAAATCTCTACCGGTACTGGTGAGCCTGGCTCCATACCTTTGAGTTTTAGCATTGAATTCTTTTACAGAATCCCATGATATTTACACCATGCTGACCCAATGCAGGACCAATCGGTGGACTCGGGTTTGCTTTACCCGCAGCAACTTGCAATTTAATAATAGCTTCTACTTTTTTCTTAGCCATTGTTTTTCTCCAATTTTAGGTTAATAGCGCTCACAATCAATCGTAAGCTCCTGTTTCTTAATTTATAAAATCAAGAATCTTTTTCAACTTGCGAGAACTCAAGCTCAACAGGTGTAGATCTACCAAAGATAGACACTGCAACCCTCAACCTTGACTTATCGTAGTTAACTTCTTCTACCACGCCAGTAAAGTCATTAAACGGCCCATCAAGAACCCTAACAACCTGACCAACCTGATATGATTTTCTTAAACGCGACTCAGCTGCCACCTCAGTAACTTCCATATAACCAAGTATTCTTTCTACTTCCGGCTTACTCAATGGAATTGGCTTACCTCTTGAGCCGACAACAGTCAAAACCCTAGGCACAGCCTTAATAATATCCCAAGCTTCCGTAGTAAGCTTAGCCTCAATCACAACATAACCAGGAAAATACTTTCTCTCGCTCTTTCGCTTTTGACCGTTACGCATCTCAACCACATGCTCAGTAGGAACAAGTATCCTACCAAAACTCTTACCCATTTCAGCTATTTCAATACTTTCTTCAAGCTGAGTCTTTACTCTTTTTCATAACCTGAGTGCACCTGAACAACATACCAAAGCATACCAGCTTGAGTCATTGGTAATTTCTCAACTTCACTCTGCTCCAATTCAACAGTTGAACCTACTTCAGCAGACATATCGCCAAGAGCATCTTTTTTCTTCAGACATATTTTAAAAACCCTTATTTAACCCAAAAAGTATTGAATGAAATTTTCAAATATCACACCGAATATCGATATCAATATAGCAAATATAATAACTACAACAATCACCATAATAGTAATAGTCATGGTCTCTTTTCTAGTTGGCCACACCACTTTCGCAAGCTCTAATTTTGAAGCATTAAAAAAAGCCCAAAAACGACGACCCTGATTTGTAAACCTTGCAACAACTAAAGCAAGTAGAACCACAACAACAGCAATCGAAGTACTATAAGAGCTAATGCTAGCACCCAACACATCAGAATACATAGTAATCGCAACACCAGCCACAATAATAGCCACAGCAACAAGCCACAACAAACCATTAGTAGGCTTAGATACAGAAACTAACTCAGCAGGCTTAGTCCCACTGATCCACACTTTATTATTATTAAAATCTTGACTTTTTTTCACTAAATTAATCCTTTAAAAAAAAATAATTAGATAATTACAGAACTTGAAATGTAGGGTATAAAATACCACATCACAAAAGCGAATATCAAGGAAATAAAAAGGCTGGCAGGCCAGGAGGGACTCGAACCCCCAACTTGCGGTTTTGGAGACTGCTCTACCAATTGAACTACTGACCTAAATTTTATTTAAATAGGATTATTGCTTTAAACAAGAATCTTATTACAACAACACCAGCTCCAACAGTTCTTCCACCTTCACGGATAGCAAATTTTAAACCTTCTTCCATCGCAATCGGAGTTAATTAGAGTAACTTCATCTTGACATTATCACCAGGCATAACCATCTCAGTGCCTTCTGGTAAGGCACAAGCACCAGTTACATCTGTTGTTCTGAAAGTAGAATTGTGGTCTGTAACCTTTAAAGAATGGAGTATGTCTTCCACCTTCTTCTTTACTGAATACATATACTTCAGCTTCAAACTTCTGTATGTGGTGTTAATAGAACCAGGAGCACTTAATACTTGACCTCGCTCAACATCATCTCTTTCAATACCTCGAATAATACACCAACATCTAAACATCTCAACACCAGTACATGTAGTTGTTGTTGTATCTGAGATACCAACTATTTCTAATGGATCTCCAGTTTTGACAATTCCTTGTTCGATTCTTCCAGTTACAACAGTTCCTCTTCCTGAAATTGTAAAAACATCTTCAACTGGCATTAAGAAAGGCTTGTCAACTTCTCTTTCTGGTTCTGGAACAAATGAATCCAAAGCCTCAACAAGCTTAGTTACAGCATCAACACCTATCTCAGAAGTATCGCCTTCTAAGGCTTTAATGCACTACCAGTGATAATAGGAGTATCATCACCTGGGAAATCATATTCGTCGAGAAGAAGTTCTAACTTCCATTTCTACAATTCTTGTAACTCAGCATCATCAACTTGATCAGCTTTATTTAAGAAAACTACAATTTTAGGTACGCCAACCTGACGGGCTAACAAGATGTGCTCTCTTGTTTGAGGCATAGGACCATCAGCAGCGTTAACTACTAAGATAGCACCATCCATTTGTGCAGCACCAGTGATCATGTTTTTTAACGTAATCAGCATGACCTGGACAATCTACGTGTGCATAGTGTCTTGTAGTTGAAACATACTCAACGTGTGATGTTGCAATGGTGATACCACGCTCTCTTTCTTCAGGAGCATTATCAATACCGTCAAATGCAACTGCTTCACCACCATAAACTTCAGCACATACTTTAGTAAGTGCAGCAGTAAGTGTAGTTTTACCATGATCAACGTGACCAATTGTACCCACGTTTACATGGGGTAGCGTTCTTTCGTATTTAGCTTTAGCCATTTCTTGCCTCTCTTTTTTTGAAATTAAAAATAAAATCTACCTATAAAATGGAGCTCATAACCGGACTTGAACCGGTGACCTCTTACTTACCAAGCAAGTGCTCTACCGCTGAGATGGGAATCGAACCCACACTATCGGCTTGGAAGGCCGAAGTTCTACCATTGAACTACACCCGCTTTGGTGGAGGGAGCAGGATTCGAACCTGCGAAGGCTGAGCCGTCAGATTTACAGTCTGATCCCTTTGGCCGCTCGGGAATCCCTCCCCTAAACATTTTATGATACTATAAAGTTTCTCTAAGCAAAAATCGTTTTTACACTTAGTTTGAAATTTATAAATATCAAACTGGGCTAGTATTTGATACTAAATTTATATGGGATAATATACGCGATATATTTAGCAATGTAAAGCATGAAAATGCAATCTGTTTAAATTTATTTTATTGAAAATGAATAAAATAGTTATTTTAAAACTATAGCGGAGTACTTCGGTCGTGTTAAAGCAACATATAGCATCTGATTTCTTTCTTTATGATTTCTATTTAGCATAATATCTTTTGCCAATATAAACACATGATCATAAGTCGACCCCTGTACTTTGTGACAGGTAACTGCATAGCCATAGTCTAAGTCTTTAGATATTTGCTTACCTTTTTCACGAGGGATTCCGCTACGATAATTAGTCACATTCAACATAAGAAGATTGTCGCGACGGAAGTTATAATACGCACCCCACTGCTTTTTATCTGCTTTTGCAACATCAACTAAAGTATCGTGTAGCTCCGCGTAATTATGAAGATTCTCTTCATCTGCATGATCAATGATAAATACTTTTTTTTCTTCAAAACCCTTTAAAAATTTAGCTTTTTCCAAAATTTTAACTGTAAACCCGTAAAGTCCATGTGAATTTTTTGACGGCGAGAGACTGCCGAAACTCTGTAATCTATACAGTTATTTACAAAAAAGGTACTGCTCGTGTACCTTTTACAGTTCTATAACCTGTAAGAATATCACCTTTTAAAACAATCTTTTTTGCCTCACCAAAAACTATATCTCGGATTATAATATTAGACTGGTTGACCGTCTTATTGCGCCAAGCAATAAGCTTTGCATGATTAATATCTTCTTTATAATCTTTTGATGCAAAAAGCTCTATAAGCTTCGACCTAAACTCTTCTTTTGACTCTAAGCCTACTACACCTTCACCCTGTGAGTTCACATTTGTTGTAAAGTCTAGCTGAAACTCTTCATTGTCGATATTATCTCTCAGAGAATTATAACTAGCAATCAAAGGATTATGCTCAGCTTGTCGCACTAAAGTGGTCAGCTCTCTAAGGTATATAGTGTCATAATGAAAAACCTTACTAGACTCTTGTGCTATAGGAGGTAGGCCAAAGACCTTATCGCCCATAAATATGATCTTGACCTTAACAAGCCTGTCGATCTCACTCTGTATAAGATCAAACAATGCATCATTAATCATGCTTGCTTCATCAATAACTATAAGATTGTAATCTTGAATAGTCGAAGGTTTGACTTGTCCAAATTGAGGCTCATTAGGGTTAAAATCATCTAAACTTACATCTGGCTGTAATCCCAATAGAGAGTGGATTGTCACACCATCAAACATAGCTGTCTGCGATATAACCTGCAAAGCTTTATTTGTGGGTGCTGAAACTACTGCTTTAGCACCGTAGTTATCGAGAATCTTTTTTATGACTGTTGTCTTACCAGTTCCAGCATGACCTGATAGCACAAAGATCTTTGAGGTACTTTTTAGAAATTGCTTAATATGCGTTATCGCTTCAAGCTGTTGAGAGTTTAGATTGATCTTAGTGCCGTTAGCTAGATATAAAACCTCAGCACTATCAAGTATACTAGTCTGCACTTACACTCTCTTTTTTTGCTGGTAGTTTTGTAATGACTTTAGCTAATATAAGATTATTTGCTAAAACAATTTCGCCACCATCTTGCGTATCAAGGCGCGTATATAAAAAGCCGATCGAACTAACTACACCAGCAATACCACCGAAGTCTACATTTTCACCGACTTCGAACGGCTTACTAAATGCTAACATTATCCCCGAAGCAATGATGTTGTATGAGCTTTTTAATGATATCGAAACACCAAAAACTATACCTGTAAGCATACCTGTAATTGGTGATATTGGCACGCCAAGTCTTGCTAATGCAACAACTATTACAAGCATCAAAAATACTATGTTTGCAAAGCTTGCTATAAGTTGTGAAACAGTCTCGTCATATTTTCTTAACAGTCCATAAACCATTGACTTAATATATTTAGACGAAACAAAACCTACCAATAAAATTAATACAGCTACGACAATATTTACAAACATTGAATCACCGACCTCTGTTATTACCATTTTTTCTATCCTTATAAACTTTTTTTGCTTTAGTTAAAATAAATATAGCAAACATACTCAGAACTATCGACACGCACGAACATATTATCTCCTCGATTAAAACATCGTGATTATGCTGTAAAGTCAAAGCCCTAAATATAAAAACCACATTTTGAATAATAAACAAAGCCATACAAACAGCAAATACTGAAATACATATTATGAATCGAAATAGAAACCCTAAAACTGCAAAGAGTAATAACAGTGGGTAAATAAAGATATGAAGCACATCTATAAAGAACTGTTGTGCACTAGACACGCAACCAATACTATAGTTCACAGTAGACAAATAAATCAATGCAAAAACAATAAAAGTAGTAAATAAAATAGGACCATTCTTTGAAAACACACTATCTGCAAAAGCTATATAGCGAGGCTTAGAAAACAACAATCCAAATATAGTAATAATCGCAGCACCTGATATAAATCCATCATACGAAAAAGTATTTGCTAAGAAAATATGCTCAACAATATTACCATAGATTGCCAACACACTTAAAAAACCAACAAAACTAAACCAAAATGCGATATCCCATACTTTTTTTGAGTAATAATGAAATAAAGTATCACACAGCAGGCACATAAAAAAAAATGTCAGTACCAATCTTAGTAAGTCATCTGCCATCATTGGACCAAAGTGTGTATTACACATACCTTAAAAGACCCCTTCTGTTTTTAACAACAAATAAAACCCTGTAGCCAACACACTACCAATCACTGGACCCATTACAGGAATCCAGGCATAACCCCATTGTGATGAGCCTTTACCCTGTATAGGCATAATAGCATGAAAAAGTCTTGGACCAAAATCTCGAGCAGGATTTATTGCATACCCAGTAGTACCTCCTAAAGACATACCTATAACAATCACCACAAAAGCAGCAGGCAAACCACCTAAAGCTCCCATATCTATAGGATAAGCAGTTACAACACTAGGGTCGCCAATGTGCATAACTACACCGTGCATTGTTAAGATAGCCAATATAAGCACAAAGGTACCAATAATTTCACTAGCAAGATTTGATGGCGTATGTTTAATAGCTGGAGATGTACAAAATGTCGCAAGCTTTAGATCGGTATCATCTGTAGCTGAGTAATGAGGATAATAAACAGTCCAAACTAGTGCTTGACCAATCATTGCACCAAGAACTTGTGAAAATATAAAAGGTGCAACCCACACCCACGAAAACTTACCTGCAAGTGCTAAAGCAAGTGTAACAGCAGGATTTAGATGAGCTCCACTAATTGGTCCGGCAACTAGTACACCCATAAATACAGCTAATCCCCATGCAAATGTGATGACAATCCAACCGCTATTATGAGATTTAGTTTTGTTCAATACAGCACCAGCTACTACTCCGTTGCCTAGTAGTATCAAAATCATTGTGCCTATTAATTCTGCAATACAAGCTTCTAGCATTGGTTAGTCCTTATTTATTATTTATTTATAGCTTTGATTATCCGATCTTCTTGAATCAAGACATCTCTCATTAACAGCTTATAAGGAAACTGCTTATGTTTTGTTGACTTTTTAAACCCTTCCAAAATATTTAGCAGTGATTGAGCTGTAATTAGACTAAGGCTCAGCTCTGTATCAAGCTCACAATCTGTGACAAAATCATTACTAAATTCAGGAGCTATTATTAGTATTTTGCTTACCTTATAGCCATTACTTTCTACTAGCTTTGCATATGAATTAATTTGACGAAATATAGAACTGAACTTATTATAACCACTTTCTTTTATCGTCTTACACTCTACTATAAATACTTCCGAATCACTTAATCTAAGCAGCACATCTATTTGATTTTTGCTTGTGTTGAGTTTTTTCTTAATTCTTCATCAACATTAAAACCCAACTGACTAAATATTTCCTTTGTCAATTCTTCAAACTTACTCCCCAATTCAGACTCACTTATAGGAAGACTGTTCTCTTTTAAAGAATGAAGGTCTCTGTAACCAATATTGGAATAATTCTCTAAAAATAAATTTTCTGAGTCCTTGTACGACCCCAAAATATTAACAATATTATTGCCACGCGTAGATATATCTTGGGCTTGATGGAACTTATCAAGATCCTCTTTTGTTAACAACTCCAATACATCTCTTGGCCTTATATTGTAATCAAGCAACAAACTACTATCCATAACTATTTCTTCTTGCAGCTCAAATTCAGATTTAAGCTGACTATTAAATTTAGGTAGTGCAGTGTGCAAATCTTTCAATAACTTTTCATAACCATCTATTGAAATGCTAACTTTCTCATCACGCTCTACTTCATTAAAATATATAATTATGTTACTTATCTTCTCATCCAATGTAGTTCCTTTCAACACTGATGAAAAACCAAGATTTTTAGTCCAAAGTTCATTTAAGAATTTTTTCTTATCTGAGAGTATTACATTATCCCTATATATATCATCACTCAAAACACTAACAAAAGAAATTCCTTCATTGATTATTTTTTTATTTTACTGTCTATAGTTAACTTTTTTGTACTTATATCATACTTCTTACACACATTATTGATTTGTGGCTCTTTTAATGAACGCAAGACCCTTCTAAAAAACTTATCAGCAACAACTTTGCCCCTTATTTTTCTCAACATCCTAATCATTTCATCAGCGACATAAATTGTACTTTTGCTTTTAGAATAAAAAACAACTCCTATAGATCTCAAATAAGCAATTACCTGATCAACATCAATCTTTACAAGTGGTAGAATACTATAATTGATTAGCTTCACTTCCTCTTGAGATATGCCAAGCTCTTTAGATAGAGTACATAACATGCTCAACTCGTCATCTGTTATTTTTGAGTCTCTATTACAAAGCAAATCGTTATGAAAAGCTGTGTGCAAACAAGCCTTATAAATTTTGAGGTCTCTTATTCTGCAATCATCAAGGTTAGATTTTGAATCTTCCATACTAGACATTAAATCACTAACTTTGCCCTTTAGGCTTTTGATTTCAGACTCATATAACCTGGCAAACCAATCTTGCTTCATAATACAATTACCATCTCGTATGATAATATCAATCAAAATGTCTAACTGTGAAGAAGTGTTAATAAACTCAACTGCTATTTTACTTGAAAATTCATTAGTAAGTAGATCAAAGATTTTGGAGATAATAACATTATCTAGCTTTTTAAAGCTCGAGCTGTCATTTTGAGATAAAATTTTCTCTATCTCTTTATGCTTTGTTGGCTGAGAGCTAATTATTTTATCAACAATGCCAACAAATGTGTTTTTTTTCTAACTGTCCCAAATTATCTAGAATCTTCTGAAGTTTCATTCAACCTATCCTTTTTTATACAATTCTTCCACATCAAAATTCTTAGCAAATTCATTAAACTGAGCTACTTGCTCTTTTTGCCAAGCACCGCCCTTACCAAGTTCTTTTGCCAGCAATGCAGCAACAATAGGTGCCGACTCGATACTTGCCTTGATGTCTAAAAATGCAGCTCTTGTACGGCGAGCTAAAACATCTTCTACAGTCACAGCTTTTTCATGTCTTACATGATAAACAACTTCTGCTTGATAGTATGGTAAATCTTTATGCAGAAGTTCTTCATTACCTAATTCTTTTTGAATATCTCTAACAACTTGAACCTCTTTACCATATACTCGCAACGGATATACTTGATCATTATCAACAGCATCAACTAAAAGCTCATGCGAGGTTTTTGAAGTTTTTTTGGGCGATATTTTTAGTCTCAATAAAATCAATTGTATCTTGACCCATGCGTCTAAAGATAGTCCACTTACCACCAACAACTGTAATCAAGCCATCATCAGATTCGACAATTTCATGTTTGCGCGATATCTTCGCAGAATTTTTCGCTTTCTTAGGCGATACTAAAGGTCTTTGCCCACAATATACTGATTTCACATCATCAAGAGTTGCTTTAGTTTTAGCGTACTGATTAAAAGTTTCTAGTATAAAATCAATCTCACTTTTATCTGCAACAGGCTCAAGGCTTGGTGCTTCTTTTTTAACATCTGTAGTACCAATTATAAAGGTGGTCGTGCCATGGCAATATAAACAGCACACGACCATCTTCTGTTTCAGGAATTAAAATCGCGTGCTTTGTTGGGAATTTATCCTTAGCCAATACAATATGCGTACCTTGAGCAACTGAGACATATTTATGAGATTCTTGTTGCCCAGCAAGCTCGATAGTCTTATCACTAAAAGTACCTGTAGCATTGATGATGTGCTTAGCAGTGAACTCAATGCTTTCGCCTGTGATAGTATTTTGGGCTTTTACCGTATCTAGCTTTGTATCCGTTGAGCTATATACTCTATCTACTTTATGGTAGTTTAGAGCTACTCCGCCTTTAGACTCAAAGGTTTTCATCAGCGAGATAAGAAGTCTAGTATCATCAAACTGTCCATCATAATAAACGAGTGATTTAAGCAGTTTTGAATCATCAATATTTGGCAAATCTGCTAGAGTTTCTTTTTGTTTAAATTGTAGCTTTTACCTATCTTATATTTACCAGATAAAAACTCATATAACTTAACACCTATCGTATACTTGATAGTTTCGTAATAGCTACGAGTTGGTATAAGGTAAGACTGCTTGTTTGTAAGATGTGGAGCATTATGCAAGAATGAAAATCTCTCTTCAAGACCCTCTTTCACCAAAGCAAAGTCAAAGTTCTCAAGGTAGCGTAAACCACCATGTATAAGCTTTGTAGATTTTGAAGATGTACCTTTACCAAAATCATGTGCTTCTAAAAGGAGAGTTTTATACCCTCTTGATACTGCTTCTATAGCACAACCAAATCCTGTTGCACCACCACCGATTATTATTATGTCGTAATTATTTTTCATTATTTTTCTTATACTTAATTTAGTAAAATTTCTGTCATTCTATCGCTTGACCATAGAATCCATCATTAAATTATAGGACGCAAATGAATCCTACGGTCAAGCCGTAGGATGACAATCAGAACGGGATATTTATTACTCCGCCCAAGCCATACTTCTTTGTACTGCTTTTTCCAACCTTTGTAGTCGTGGGTTACAGTTTTCTCATCACGCTGAGGCTTAAATGTCTTATCGGTAGTTAGTATGGTTTTCAGCTCTTCTTTATCTTTCCAGAAACCTACTGCTAGACCGGCTAAGAATACCGCACCTAGACCAGTAATCTCACCAATCTTTGGTTTTGAGATATTTGACTGTAAGATATCTGCTTGGAACTGCATCAAGAAATTGTTCTGTACTGCTCCACCATCTACTCGTAGACCTTGCAAATCAAGACCAGTATCTTTTTTCATACAATCAAGCACATCTTTTTTGCCTGGTAAGCAATAGCTTCAAGTGCAGCTCGAATAATATGCTCACGCCTTGTATCACGCGTAATGCCAACAATTGTACCACGAGCATACATATCCCAATACGGAGTACCTAAGCCAACAAATGCTGGTACAAGATACACACCATCAGTAGAGTCAATCTTAGTTGCATAGTATTCACTATCTTCAGCTGAACGAATAAGACCTAAGCCATCGCGTATCCATTGAATAACCGCACCTGCGATAAACACACTACCTTCAAGAGCATAAGTTGGCTTGCCATTTTCTGCCCATGCGATAGTTGTAAGAAGCCCAGCATCTGAAAAAACTGGCTTATCTCCGGTATTCATAAGAGCAAAACAACCTGTTCCATAAGTATTTTTGCCATACCTTTTTCAAAACAACAATGTCCAAATAATGCTGCATGCTGATCACCTGCAACACCCGCGATAGGAATCTTAGCACCAGCTAAAGTATGCTCATCAGTGTAGCCATAAACCTCACTAGAGTTTCTAACTTCTGGAAGCATAGATTCTGGAATATCTAAAAGCTCTAAGATTTTTTTGTCCCATTCAAGGGTATTGATATTGAAAAGCATTGTACGCGAAGCATTACTATAATCTGTAGCATGAACTTGTCCACGCGTCATATTCCACATTAGCCAAGTATCTATCGTACCCATAAGAAGCTTGCCAGCATTTGCCTTTTCACGAGCTCCTTCGACATTATCAAGTATCCATTTAACTTTAGTACCCGAAAAATAAGCATCTACAACTAGACCTGTATTTTCTTTGATGTACTTAACCAGTTCAGGATCTTTTTTGATTTCATCACAAATAGTTGAAGTACGGCGACATTGCCAAACTATAGCATTATAGACCGGATCGCCTGTTTCTTTGTCCCAAACTACTACAGTTTCACGCTGATTTGTGATACCTATTGCAGCAATTTGCTCGGGTTTGATACGCCCAGATTCAAGTACTTCACGCATTACACCACTTTGCGTACCCCATATTTCCATAGGGTCATGCTCAACCCAACCACTTTTAGGGTAAATTTGTGTGAATTCTTTTTGAGCTATCTTTCTGATATTGCCTTGCTTATCAAATATAATTGCTCGCGAGCTTGTAGTTCCTTGATCGACTGCTAATACAAATTTTTCGGACATAAAATTACCTTTTAAATATGAATTTAAATATAAACTATAGAGATTATATAACTATGGTTTGAAAAATCTAATAAAAATAAACTTTTTTAATCTTTTTTCTCTTTGATAAAGAACGCTAACAATAGCGATGATGCCATTAAAATAGGTAATATCAAAAGAGCCATCTTAAACGATTGAAGTTCACTAAAACCATAACCTTCTAATAAAGACACCATAAACCCAACAAATGGTTGTAAAATAGCTCCGCTTAGTGGGATAAACAGATTAACCATTGCTAAACCTGTAGCTATATACATAGGACTGATTTGCGAACGCAAAATTGTAAAGTTAAGCACATGCACAGCCTGCATTCCACCCCATAGCACACACAAGATACACATAAGAACGGGACTAACATGGAGATAAACAATCGCAATGACTATAAAAAAGCCGAGTATAGAAGCCAAGATAAGAAATAACTTTTCTTTTTTAAAAATAGTAGCTATAACTCCCCATAATGGGCTAAACATTGCTATGCCGACAAATATCATCGATGCTGCAAGTCCTGCATAATGCTCAGAATAACCGTCTAGGCTCAAAAATCTGTAACTCCATAAATCTGCGAATAGTGCCGTAGTGCCGTAGATGGTGAAGCAAAAAAAAATCCATTTAATAGAATTTGCTTAATTTTAAATACAATAGGGATATCTTCTACTTTTGTATGAGTATCTGCCAAGACATCAGTGTCTTTTTGATTATGTGGTTCTTCTTTAGGGATAAGAACAAGCACACAAACAAATAAAACCATAGATACAACAAATATACCTGCCATAATTATTTGAATGCTAAAGTTATTTGCGAATAAAACAAGTGGTAAGCCCGTCAAAGTACCAGCACCATACATAAGCATTTGTGTAGCTCCGGTAAACATTGGAAAAAGTCGCGATGGTAGCCATATAGCTATAGCTTTTAACGAACATAAAAATGCAAATCCTGCACCAAGACCTGCTAATACCCTATACAAAATCAAATAATGCTCAGTTGTGGAGAGTGTTGCTATAAACAAACCTATAGAAAATAAAAATGTACTTCCTAGCATAACTCTCTTGATACTGAGCTTATCTATAAGAATACCTGCAGGTAATTGTGAAGCCACATAAGCCCAATAAAAAGCTGAGCTGAAAATACCTATCTCACCTGGTGAAAGATTGTACGGTGCCATTGAATAACTATGAAACAATGAATTTCCAGATGCTCTAACTATAAACTCAAGCGCATAAAAGAACGCACATAAAAACCAAACAATAAAGCCTGCTTTAGTAATTTTTTGCATCAGATTAAACCCATAAATAAAATTTAAGATGATTATGCTGTAAAAATATGTATATGTAAATAAAACATAAACCTAGAAATTCCATTCAAAACCAGTTTTAAAAACTCTTGAACCATTGTACTGTGTATCATTGAAGTTCTTAATCACTTCAGAGTCACCAGCCATTTCACCTGTCAAATTATATTGTCCTTCAACAACTAAACCGAAATTATCAGATACATTATATTTTGCTCCAGTCCGGCTACCTGCAAGAGTTGTTATTCTATCTGCAGAGTCAAGATTGCCATCAGTACCATTAAGCCTATAATAAGATGCTCCCAACACAGCACCTCCATATAACTCAAGCTTATCGTTCCAGACTTTTTCATGATCTTGGCTTCTTCTGTATAAAATTTTGATGTTACAACTGTTTCATTTGCTCTTTCAAAAGCAAGATTAGTAGTTCCTGTGTCTAGTGTCAGAGTTTTATTTGTGTCTAGTTTATTTTTAGTGCTGGTCTGCATGAAGTCAAAAGCATCTTCACCGTTGGTCTTTGTGGTGCTCTCTTGAATAGTTAAATTATCTAACAAATCATTGGTCGTAATATAGTACTCACCTGTTTGAGGATTTAAATAATTATCTGCATAAACAAAGCATGAGAGAGAAAATAAGACTATTATTAATATATAATTTTTCATAATACCCCTCCAAAAAAACACATTATTAAATAAATTTAACTAGACAGTCATACTAAAGATTATATATCCTAAAAAGATAATTTCATACACTAGCATGCCAGATGAACAAATTCAAAATGTCTCTTATCCTTTTTGTGGGAATTGGATTTTATTGTTATGAATTTCTTTTACGAATACTCACAGGTGCATACCAAGATCAGATAGTAGATTATTTTCACATCCAAAGTCATGTTGGATTTTCTTTTTGGTATCAAGTTACAACATAACTTATTTGTTAATGCAAATACCTGCGGGTATACTGCTAGACCGATACGGTAGCAAAAAGTTCTTATTGCAGCAACTATACTCTGTGGTATTGGAAATATCGTATTTATAATGGGTAGCTTTGAGCTAGCAATTATTGGTAGACTCCTTGTCGGCATAGGCTCATCATTTGCATTTATTGGTGTGCTAAAATTAGCATTAGAAAATTTCCCTAGAAAACATTTTGCTTTTGTTACAAGTATAGTTATATCGCTAGGTACGCTAGCCGCGGCATTTTCGCAAAACATAAGTGTAATAGTATCAAGCTACAATATTTCTTGGATTGAGATATTTATCTACTCAGGATTGTTTGCAATACCATTAGTTATCCTTTTCCAGATAATCTTGCCAAAACAAGCAAGCTCAATGCAAATAATGCCAAAATTAAATGAGATATTTACTATAAGCAAAAAATTAATAAAAAACAGTCAACTATGGAAGAATGCTACTTGGGGTGGTTTGATTTACATACCAACTGTAGTGATAACCTCGCAATATGGTATTTTGTATTTTTAAAGAAGCTTATGGGTTTGATACTGTTTATTCCGCGACTATGATTACAGCTCTCTTTATTGGTTGGGTTATATTTTCACCAATAAATACAATACTCTGTAAGAAAATCTCTACAAATAAGATTATCGGACTATCTGTGCTACTCTCAATAATTATAATCTTGATTTTTAACGCAGGTATAATGAGCAATTCCGCAATGATTTTAGTGTTTCTATTTGGTTCAGTCTCTGCTTCGCAAGTTTTAGTCTGGCATCATTTTAATAAAATTTGCCCTCCAAGTATTGCTGCTATCGGAATCGCTACTACAAACATGATTATCACACTTGTTACCGAGCTTGGACAGTTAGGCGTGGGAATTTCTATGGATACTGGCAAGATTTTTGATATAAGTATGAATAGTTGCATCTCATTAAGCTTTATTGTTTGCCTTACCCTTGCACTAGTTGTATATAGATCTTTGAATAAAAAATAGAGCTATAGGTAAAAAATAGAAAGTGCGAAACTCTCAGCTTGATTTGTATTAATGATGGACAAGTCGCGACTTGTCCCTACAGCATTGACACAAACTAAACATTATGACAAGCAGTATAGACATCATCCTCTATAAGTCTTAAGGCTGGATGTTCTAGCTTGCAAATATCTGTAGCTATCTTACATCTTGTATGGAATGCACAACCTTTAGGAGGGTTTAATGGAGATGGAAGCTCAGCTTTTCTATCTCGATACTTCTTTGTCTTGCTAATTTTGGATCTGCAATTGGGATAGCATTTAGAAGAACTTTTGTATAAGGGTGTACTGGATTTTTATAGATGTTTTCTTAGGTGAAACTTCTACTAGACTACCAAGATACATTACAAACAACCTATCAGAAATATGCTTTACAATACTCAAATCATGTGCAACAAACAATATCGTGAGTTTAAAATCTTGTTGCAGCTCTTTGAGTAGATTTACAACTTGTGCTTGTATAGATACATCTAATGCACTGACAGGCTCATCACAGACCAGTAGTTTTGGTTCACAAATCAAAGCTCTTGCAATACCAACTCTTTGACATTGACCACCAGAAAACTCATGCGGATAGCGATACATTTGTGATTCATTTAAACCAACTTTTTCATCATCGTAAGTACTTTTTCATCGACTTCTTTTTTGCTAAGACCTTTATTGAAATTAATCAATGGCTCTGCGATGATGTTTCTAACTACCATTCGTGGATTAAGGCAAGCAAATGGGTCTTGAAAAGTCATCTGAATATCTCTTCTTACACTTAACCACTGCTTATGTGATTTATACTTATGAAGCGGATGTTCACCCTTCCAAATTACTTCACCATCAGTGATATGATTAAGGCCTATCAAAGCTCTTAGTAAAGATGACTTACCACAACCAGACTCACCTACGATACCAATAATCTCGCCTTCTTTGACATCAAAGCTTACATCATTTACCGCTGTAACCTTTTGAGTAACTTTGCCAGTTATAGTCTTTTTAATCGGAAATTCTACAGTTAGATTTTTAACTTCTAAAATATTCATCTATCTATACTCCTTAATAAGATGACAAGCTGTACGCTGATCTCCCATTGAAATCAAAGCAGGATTAACTTCTCTACATATATCTTTTGCAAAATCACACCTTGTCACAAATGGACAACCTTTTGGCATATTGTGAATACTTGGCGTTTCACCAGAGATTGTTTGTAAAATATCTACTTCTTTAGTAATGCTTGGCATAGTATTGAGTAGACCTTTTGTATGTGGATGCTGGGCGTTTTCAAATATATTATCCACCGTGCCTTGTTCCATAATGCTGCCGCAATACATTACCATTACATCATGGCAAATCTCAGCTACAACACCTAAGTCATGTGTGATGAATAGCATAGACATGTGAAACTCTTTTTGTAGGTCTGACAATAATTGCAAAATCTGCCCCTGCACTGTCACATCAAGAGCTGTAGTAGGTTCATCAGCGACCAATATCTCAGGGTTGCACAATAACGCCATAGCAATTACAACTCTTTGTCGCATACCTCCAGAAAACTCATGCGGGTATAATTTGAGCCTATTTTTTTGCATCTGGTATCTGTACAGCATCTAACATTTCTAGCACTTTTTAGTAGCATCGTGATGAGAAAAACCTTTGTGAATGGTCAAAGGTTCAAGCAATTGCTTGTGAATATTTAGATATGGATTTAAAGAAGTCATTGGATCTTGAAAAATCATTGAGATTTTATCGCCGCGAATTTTATTCAAGTTCTTGACTGGCATATTGATAAGGTTTTGACCATGAAACATAGCCTCTCCAGATGCTACTGCATTTCCCGCAAGTAATCCCATAAGTGATAGTACAGTTTGACTTTTACCCGAACCTGATTCTCCAACTATACCTAGAGTATGGCCTTTTTTAAGATCAAAACTAATATCTCTAACCGCTGAAAATACGCCATCATCTGTTTTGAAGCCTACATTTAAATCTTTAATTTGAAGTGCTAAATCTTCCATTCTCATCTACCTCTTACTCTTTGGATCTAGTGCTTCTCTCTTGCATTACCAACGAAGTTTAGAGCCAACAAGGTTATAGTTAAAAAAGCCGCTGGATATATCAATAACCACCAGTAGCCTAAGTTATGTATGATGCACCATCACTTATCATCTCACCCCAATCTGTCATCGGTGGTTGTACGCCAAGTCCTAGAAGCTCAAAAATGCTGATAGCATAAGTACTGTAGGAATTGTAAGAGTTATATATACTATGATAATTCCAATAAGGTTTCTAATGATATGCTTAGTTACAATCTTACTATTAGTAAGCCCACTTACCTTAGCAGCCTCGACAAACTCCTTATGTCTAAGTGCAATAGTTTGCCCTTTTTAACTAGCTACATCTAGCCCAGAGACTACGATTGCAACAAATACTAGTATGAAGTTTCTACCAAATAGCGTAACTAAAAGTATCGCAAAGAACAAAAATGGTAAAGCATACAAAGCATCTACAACTCTCATCATAAGCCCCATCCACTTTGCCCCCAACAAATCCTGCAAAAGCACCCCATAGCGTACCAATTACAATAGAGACAATAGTTGCCACTATAGCAACTTCAAAAATAAATCTGCCCACCAACAAGCACTCTTATAAACACATCTCTACCTATAGCATCTGTACCAAAGAAATGCTCAAAAGATGGTGCTTGAGGTTGTAGCATATAAATTTATATGAGAAAAATAGTTATCTGGATACAACCATGGCACAACAAAACATGCGATCAAAATAAATATAATCACAAACAATGAAATCATAGCAATTTTATCTTTTTTAAATCTCGCAAAAGCATCTTGGAAAAGACTTTGTTTATTGTTGCCATTATTTTATCCTCGCTTTAGGATCTATAAACCCATACAAAATATCTACAATCAAATTAAAAACCACAACCAAAATACTATAAACAATAGTCAATACTAGCACTATAGAATAATCTCTGTTGTCGCAGCATTTACCATTTGCGTACCCATACCCGGTAATGCAAATACTTTTTCGATAATAATCGTACCTGTCAAGATACCTGCCGCCGCTGGGCCTAAAAATGAGATAGAAGGCATTAGAGATGGCTTAATAGCATGTATCAACACGATTCTCTTTTTAGATAAGCCTTTCGCGTAAGCTGTACGGATAAAAGGAGAGTTAAGAGTTTCTATAATACTATTTCTTTGGATTTGAGCAAGTATACATATAAACGGTAAGCTTAGTGCTATAACTGGCAGTATTAAATGGCTAAAATCCATACCCCACTGACCTGGTGGTAACAATTGAAACTCTACTGCAAATATGAGTATAAGAACAGGTGCAGTAATCACAGTTGGTATAGCGATAAATGTCACAGAAAAAATACTTACAATTCTATCAACAATACCATTTTGTTTAAGTCCTGCGATAGTACCTAAAGTTAAGCCAAATATAGTAGTCACAACCATTACTATAGAGCCAAATTTTACAGACAGCCAAAAACCACTATCGCCATCAGCAGGGAAAATTAGCTCATTAACAGATGCTCCGATATTTTTATACGACAAACCAAAATCAAAGTGAAATATTAGATTATTGAGGTAGTTTAAGTATTGTTGCCACAAGGGTAAGTCCATCCCATACTGATGATGCAATTTATCTAAAACTTGCTGGCTCATTGCTCTATATGAGGAAAATGGGTCTCCCGGAGTTAGATGCACTAACAAAAATGTAATTGTAATAACAAAAAATACCGTAGGAATTGCTCCTAGTATTCTTTTTAAAATAAATTTCATCATAATAATTTGTACCTTGTTAGAAAATTATGCTTTTGATTGCGTTATTGAAAGCTGTTTAGCTCTATACCTACCCATTACATTATCCCCTTAGGGTCAAAACCTTTTACATAGGGTTGTACAAGCTGTATAGCTGGTTGAGTAAATAACGGTATAATTGGATAGCCAGCCGTTTGTTTGATAATCAACTGTCGTTGTAACTCGTAAAAATCTTTTTTTGAGTTAGTAGTTAACGATTTATTGTAGATTTTATCAGCTTCTTTATCACAATAGTCACCTTTATTGTTATCACTATGACAAGTGTACATTTCAGTATAAGTACTTGGTTGGTTAAAATCGGCAATCAAGCCATTCTACCAACATCAAAATTGCCATTTTTTAAGCTATCAAGATACACTTTCCAATCTTCGTTAAAAATATCCACCTTAACTAAATCTCCAAAATCTTGCTGCCACGAGCCTTGTAAAATTTGAGCAGTTAAGCGATTGATATCCGAGCTATTAAAATTAACCGTAAACTCAAGAGGATGTTTTTTTGAATAACCTGCCTCTTTAAGAAGCTTTCTTGCCTCGGTTTTTCTTTGTGGTATTGGTTGATTTATCCAGTCATACCCTGGAATATCTTTTGCTAAGTTT
>JAYQIE010000016.1:0-100830 GCA_038141505.1 Francisella sp.
CTCTTCCATTGACTCAACGCCATACCTAATCAATGTACCCCAGCTGCTCATTGGTGGCTGAATGCCTAGCCCTAAAAAACTTAAAAATGCCTCTAAAAGCATAACTTGTGGAATGGTTAATGTTGCATAAACAGCTATTGGGCCCAGAATATTTGGAAATATGTGCTTTCTAAACATTTGCATATTTGTCACACCCATGGCTTGGGCTGCTAAAACATATTCTTGATTTTTTATTGTTAAAACCTGGCCTCGCACAATTCTTGCCATTGTAAGCCACTCAACAGCACCAATTGCACCAAATAAAAGCCAGATATTTCTTCCGAAAATTACCATTAATAAAATAATAAAAATAATAAATGGGAGTCCATAAAGAACATCAACAATCCTCATCATCACAGAATCAACTCTGCCACCAAAATATCCTGCAACAATTCCCCAACTCACCCCAATAACCAAAGCAACACCAGTTGCTACAAAGCCCACCAATAATGAAACTCTGGCACCATACAAAATCCTGGAAAATAAATCTCGTCCAAGAGTATCAGTGCCCAATAAAAAATCAGAAGAAGGTGGTTGGGCTCCCAGTTCAAGATTTTGATATGAATAAGGGTGAGGAGCTATCCAAGGAGCAAAAATTGCAAGAAAAATTAATACCAAAAGAATGATTCCACCAGCCACAGCTGCTTTGTTGGCTAACAATCTCCTCCAAGCATCAGACCATAAAGAACTGCCTTGGCTCATGCTTCACTCCTTGCTCGAGGATTCATTAGTAAAACAGCAATATCAGACAATAGATTAAAAAATATAATAAGGGTTGAAAAGAAAATCGTGGTTCCTAGAATCATGGTGTAATCTCTGTTAAAGGCTGCCTCAACATAAAACCTTCCAAGACCCGGGATCTGGAAAATGGTTTCTACCACAAATGACCCTCCAATCAGTCCCGCAACTGCTGGACCTAAAAATGATACTACAGGCACAAGCCCGCCTTGAAGCGCATGATTGATAATAACTTTATACTCAGGCAAGCCCTTAGCTCTAGCAGTTCTTATATAGTCCTGACTGAGCGTTTCTAGCATCCCTCCTCTACTCAATCTCGCAATATAAGCTGCATATGCGGCACCAAGGGTGATAGAAGGCAAGATCTTATCTCCAGCAAGAGACCCCCAACCAGAAACTGGTAGAGCCTCAAGATGAATACCAAAGTATAAGACTAGCAATGGACCAAGTAAAAATGTTGGCATGCAAATTCCTATCATTGCAATAGTCATTGGAATGTAATCTAGCAGTGTGTTTCTCTTGACCGCTGCAATGACCCCAGCAAGACTTCCAATAATCATTGCAACAATAATTGCATAAAAGGCTAGCTCAAATGTAACAGGTAATGGAGCATCTAAGTTATAGACTGCATTAAGATTTTTCATCACCTGAGGTGGGACAACCTTCTCTGCATCGAAGGGTCCACCAGGAGCCATGCGAACTAAAAAAAATGTTAAAGATGCAACCATCTTTCTATGCAAAAAACGCAGCTCTTTTAAAAATGAAATACATAGTCATACCCAAGTATACCTAGGAGATACAATGGGAGAGTTACTGCAACTATACTATGTTTCTGACATTACATTTGTTGGTGGTACCTTGATAGATAATGGTGGGCACAACCTCCTAGAGCCAGCTGCACTTAAAAAGCCTGTCATTAGTGGCACTAGCCTTTATAATTTCAGCCAAATTTCAAAAGCTTTAATAAAAAACAAAGCACTTAAACGAATAAAAAACTCCGATGAACTAGCAAAAGAAGTATCTGCTCTATTTAATGACCCTAAAGAACTTCAGCAAATGGCTGAAAACTCATACAAAACCTTCAAGGCTCATAGCAATGTTCTTGAATTACAATACAATGAAATTGTGAAATTTTTATGAAGCATCTAACTCTAGATAATTTCCATACTTTTGCCGAAAGCTTTTTTGATAAACTCGAATGTCCCTCTCACTTTGCTTGAAGCGATGAGGTACAGCTTTTTTAGTGGTGGCAAAAGAATAAGAGCTCAACTTGTTTATATTATTGGCGATATGTTTGATATCAAAACTTCTGAATGCGACAAAATTGCAATGGCTATTGAGCTAATACACACCTATTCTCTAGTACATGATGACCTACCTGCAATGGATGATGACATACTAAGAAGAGGTAAGCTAACTTGTCATGTAAAATTTAATGAAGCTACTGCAATACTTGCTGGTGATAGCTTACAAGCACTAGCATTCCAAGTAATTCAAGAGATCGATGTAGATGATATCAGTACATTAAAAAAACTAACTACACTTTTGGCTCAATGCTCAGGTGCAAACGGTATGGTAGCAGGTCAACAACTTGATCTTGAGGGTGAGAATAAGGCTTTAGATATAATCAATTTAGAAACCATTCATATAAACAAAACGGCTAGAATGTTTTCTGCAAGTATACTTATGCCATATTTTCTATCTAAAAATATTGATACAGATATAGTAAAAACTTTAGAAAAAATCTCTCGACTATTAGGATTAAGCTTTCAAATTAAAGATGATATTCTTGATGTAACAAAATCCACAAGTGAGTTAGGTAAAACCTCTGCAAAGGATATAAGCTCAAATAAATCTACCTATGTATCTTTGCTTGGGCTTAAAAATGCCTCAGCTCTTTTAAATGAAAAAAAAACTCGAAATATATAACATTATTATAAACCTCGAAAATCGTAATCTTAATTGCAATGAGTTTAAAAACATCATCAACCTAGTTATTGATAGAAACTACTAAGCTTATTTGTTACAATTTGTTAAATTTACTTTATTAACTAACTTCGATGTTAAATCTTCAAAAAATCTACGCATGGCTTGTTCATCTATTTACATCTTTAGGTGCTGTTTTTGGCATCTTAGCTATTATATATGCTATCGAAGCTGCTAAAGCAAATGTTTTAGGAGATATTGGAAACTACCACTACAACATCAAATTTTCAATGTATGCTATTATAGTAGCTGTGTTTATCGATGCTATTGACGGTAGTCTTGCTAGACTAGTAGATATAAAGAAGTTAGCCCCTCTTGATGGTGCTTTATTAGACAATATAATCGATTTTACAACATACTCAATAGTACCGTGTATTTGGGTATATGTATCAAGTGTTGTTAGTACTGATTGGTTAATTCCTATTATAGTTATGATTACAATCTCATCATCATATCAATTCTGCCAAATGAATGCCAAAACTGATGATCATTTTTTTGTTAGCTTTCCTTAGCTACTGGAATGTGATAATCATCTTTATGCTTTGCTTTCAGTCTTCACAGGAAGCAAATCAAATAACAATTATTATCTTAACCATATTCTCATTTATACCTATAAAATACATATATCTATCAAGGACTGAACATATAAGCAAAAGTAAGGCTGTAAAAGTATTTACATTCTTATTCACAATGCTAGCTGCAATCGCAACATTTTCTGCAGTTATAGTTTATCCAATGAAAACCCCTTCGCCTCTTATTTTAATTATTTCGGCATTTACAATTTTCTACATTTTATTTAGCTTTAAACTAAACATCAAAAACTCTAAGGCTTAGTCTTATACAACACCTTCAACTTATGTTAAAATATACAGCATAAAATATTTAAATACAGGGTTATAATGGAAGTTCTTACACAAGCTGAACGCCAAAAATTATTTGTTGAGAATATATTCCCATATAAGCACAATATCAAGCGTAAAATCTACGAAAAACAAAAGTATCATCTCCAAATAGAGTTGTTGAAACTACAGAAATGGATTAAAGAAAACAATAAAAAATTACTAATTATATTTGAAGGACGAGATGCTGCAGGTAAAGGTGGTGCTATCAAAAGAATGATGGAACATCTTAATCCCCGTGGAGCTAAAGTAGCGGCTCTTGAAAAGCCAAGCGAAAGAGAGAGAAATCAATGGTATTTTCAAAGGTATATACAGCATCTTCCATCTGGTGGTGAAATAACTCTTTTTGACAGATCCTGGTACAACCGCGCTGGTGTAGAAAGAGTTATGGGCTTCTGTACAGAAAGAGAATATTTTTCTTTCCTTGAACAAGCCCCGATGCTTGAAAAGATGCTTACGAGCAGCGGAACTATAATTATTAAATTTTGGTTCTCAGTAAGCCAAGATGAGCAAAAGAAAAGATTTGAAGCTCGTGAACAACATCCACTAAAACAATGGAAGCTTAGCCCCATAGATAAAGCATCTCTTGATAAATGGGATGACTATACCGAAGCTAAGGAAAAAATGTTTATATATACTGATAAACCGTATGCACCATGGGTAATAGTAAAATCTGACGATAAAAAACGAGCTCGATTAAATGCCATAAGATATATTCTTAACAGTATTGATTATGACAACAAGTCTTCTGATGTAGCAATGCAACCAGATCCCTTAATAGTTGGCTCTTCTGCAAAAATATATAAATAAAATATTGACTAATAGCAATGATTTAAATATAATCATTCTTATGTTTTGGGCCTATAGCTCAGTTGGTTAGAGCGCCGGACTCATAATCCGTAGGTCGTAGGTTCGAATCCTACTGGGCCCACCACATTCCAAAACTACAAAATTTTCACTATCCATTTTAAATTATCATAATATAGCTCAGAGATTACATAAATTTATCTGATGATAATAATCACAAAATTATTTGAAATAAAATTTTATTAGAAAGTTTTTATCTGAAAATACTAGAGACTGATTAAGCAATAATTGCTTCTAAATAGTTCTGCTTATCACGCTTAGTTATTCTAATTTTATGCTCGTTCATTAGCGTACCATGAAAGTTTTTATTTAAGGCTTCTAATATATCCATCATAACCTCATAACAAGTTTTTACATCATACTCTAAACTAGCTAATTTCTTAAAATTCATCACAGCTACAATTCCAGAAACCTCACCATCTTTTGATGATTCAAACACTTGACTTTCATTGTCTGGTAAAACACTAAAAATCACATCATTATAATTTATTTTCTGAAAAACCTTATCATCAGTATATTTAACACCATAATACTTCAAAAACATGCCTAAACTCTTTATATCAATAACTTCAATACCTTCAAAGTAGAAAAGAAGATAGCCATCTCTTAATAAAGGATACTCATCCTCAAATTCTTTAATATGTGCAGGATCATGTTTTACTTGATTTGTAAGCAGTTCTGAAGATTTATTTTCTATTTCCTTGAGTGCTTCTTTTTGTTTCACTCTTATACTTTTGCGAAATAAGTCGATAACTATCAGCACGACCAGAATTAGAGTTAAAATTAAAATATATGACATACTTAGCCTATTTAAATAGTAGTTATTAGAAAACCATTATATATATAAATGTTATAAAATTTAAGATTTTTCAATCATAGTCTGCAATACTTCGATAATTTTCTCATCCGTATCTACAATCATGTTTTCATGAATTTTTTAGTAAATTCAGAAATAATATATTTATTTCTTTGCGGATCATCAAACAATCTTTTTACTCCTTGGTATAGATTTTCTATATTACAATCTTCCTGAATAAACTCTTTAATAATTTCATCTTTATGGAGAATATTTGGAAAAGCCCAGTAACTATGATTTCCTATAAATAATCTACCTAAAAATGCTGATAACCAATTAACCTTATAACCAACTACCATCGGAAGCTTATATAGCATTGCTTCAAGTGTAGCCGTACCTGATGACAATAAGCAGTAATCAGCAGCTTTTTGAACTTGGTGAGATTGACCCTCATAGACGATAATATTCAAATCATCTATTTGCTTTTGATATTTTTGAAGCAAAGGTTTAAGCGACGGTTTAGCTAAAGGTATAATAGCCTGAAATTTATAACCATTATCTACAAGCTTCTGCGTAGCGGTTAAAAACAATGGTAATAACTTAGACACTTCACTAGTTCTACTTCCCGGTAAGATCGATAGTATGGGCAAACAAGTATCCAAACCAAGTTCTTTACGATACTTAGCCCTATCAGTTTCAACAGGAATAGCTTTAGCTAGTGGATGACCCACATAGATGGCTTCAAAATCATGTCTTTTCTATAGTATTCAACCTCAAAAGGTAATAATGCCAAGACTTTATCTGTAGCTTTGCGAATTTTCTTAATTCTGTACTCTCGCCAAACCCAAATTTTAGGACTAACATAATGTATCGTTTTGATACCAGCTTGTCTTAATTCTTTTTCAACAGTAAGATTGAAGTCTGGTGCATCTATACCAATAAATATATCCTGGTGGATTTTCTTTGAAATGACTAATGATTTTTCTTTGAATATTAAGTATCTTAAAACCCTTAGAAATAATCTCCAAAAAGCCAATGAGTGATAAAGCATCCATTGAATAAAGACTGTTAAATCCAGCCTCTTGCATTCTAGGACCACCAACACCCTCTATGATAGCATCAGGGTATTTCTTCTTAAGCATAGCAACCAAAGACCCTCCGAGCTGATCCCCTGATAATTCTCCAGTTACTATACCTATTCTCATTATCTTAATATCCCTCTTCTTGCTGTACTCATAAGCTCGACAAATGGTTTCAATACCTCATCCTCTTTAGCCATTTCTTTTATGACTTCAAAAGATTCTTTTGCCATCAAGCCTCGTCTATAAAGCACTTTGTATACTTCTTTAATTTTCTTGATCTGCTCCGCCGTAAAACCTCTTCGTTTCAAACCTTCAGCATTTATACCACAAGGAGTAGCTCCACCTACAACAGCTGTCACCATCAAGTATGGTGGCACATCTTTTGAAACCAAAGCCGCATGAGCTATAAAAGCATGTTCTCCAACTGCACAAAATTGATGCACTCCAACATTAGCACTCATATATGCAAAATCTTCAACATGCACATGTCCAGCTAGACCTACACCATTAACCAAGCATACATTATTAGCCACTTTACAATCATGTCCTATATGTACATAGCACATAATAAGATTATTGTTTCCTATTGAAGTAACACCAATCTCTTTTGAAGTACCACCATGTATGGTTGCACATTCTCGGATAATATTATTATCACCAATTATTACTTTAGAAAAATCATCTTGTTTAAAAGTATAATCGATAGGATCATCACCAATAGAGGCATATTGAAATATACGGTTATTTTTTCCTATAACTGCATTACTGCCTATAGTAACATGACTTTTAAGCTCAGTGCCTTCGCCTATTTCAACATTTTCACCCACAACACAAAATGGACCAATAATAGCATTATCAGCGATTTTGGCACTCTCGTGGACTACTGCCAAATTATGTATCACTATTAATAATCCTTATAAGCCGCCATTAAATCTGCTGTACAAACAATTTGTCCATTTACTTTCGCTACTGACTTTGCTGTACATACTATACTTTTTACTTTAATCACCTGAGATTCTATAATCAACACATCTCCAGGCAATACTGGTCTTTTTACTCTAACTTTGTCTATACCTGCTAGCATAAAAGTGCGTCTACCACCACCAGCTTTAGCCACTACATCAGAAAATAGCTTTTCTGCTAATAACTCACCTAAAATCGCCGTAGCTTGTGCCATAGCTTCTACTATAAGCACACCTGGCATAACTGGAAATTCAGGAAAATGTCCATTAAAAAATCTTCATTAATAGTTACATTTTTTGAGCCACAATTGTTTGCTCATCAACACTCCAATCAAGAATTTTATCTAAAAGTGCGAAAGGATATCTATGTGGTAAAATTTTTCTAATACCCATAACATCGATTTGTCTAGTACTCTCATCAAAACGACTCATTATTAATCCCTATTTATCTTCTGTTCTAAATTTTTAACTCTAGTCATTAGCTTGTCAATCTTCGATATTCTTGCTACAAAACGACCCCATTCTATTCTAGGTTTTGCCTCAAACGCAGCATAGTACATACCTGGTTTAGTAATTGACTTACCTATGTTTGAAGCCCCCTATCACAGCACCATCACATATTTCTATATGACCTGTAATAGCTGACTGACCACCTATAAGACAATTATTACCAATAGTAGTACTTCCTGCCACTGCTGTTACGCCGGCTAAAGCTGTATTTTCGCCTATGATTACATTATGAGCTATCTGAACCAAATTATCAATACGAGCACCTTTTTTAATGACAGTATCATCAATCGCCCCTCTATCTATAGTAGTACCAGCTCCAACTTCAACATCATCGTGAATTATAACTCTACCTAGTTGAGGTATCTTAGTCCAACCACCATCTTCTCCTCGAGCATTACCAAAGCCATCACAACCTATTACAGCATTTTGATGAATTACGCATTGACTACCTATATGGATATCATACGCTATTGAAACATTACTTTTAATAACTGTCTCATCACCGATCACTGAGCCTGAATTTATTGTACTACAAGCTCCAATGAATACATTATCACCAATCACAACATTACTACCAATGACAGCATTTGCATCTATAGTAACATTATCACCCAATATAGCACTTGATGCGATAACTGCTTTACTATGAATTTTACCATTTGGCTTAGGTGATTTATCAAACAACTCCATTACTTGAGCTAAAGCCATATATGGATTTGACAAAACCACAGCATTAGTATTGCAAAACTCTAAAGCTTCTTTTGTTATAAGTACAGCAGACGCTTTAGTTTCTGAAAGTTGCTTTAAGTACTTAGGATTAGTGCAAAAAGAAATATCTCCCTCGCCAGCTTGTGATAGCGTTGCGACTTTTGTTATCTCAATAACACTATCACCTTTAACTGTACCATCTAGTTTTGATGCTAAAAATTCTAAACTATACATAACATAATCCTATAACTTTATTATTCAGAGTCTTTATTCATTAAAGCTACAACATCTCCAGAAATATCACTCACTCCCTCAGAATAAGCTAATGCCTGAGTTGTTACAACCATATTATAACCCTTCTCTTTAGCTACTTCTCTTACAGAACTATCAAATTTAGCTTGGAATTTTTAGATAATTCATCTTTTCTTGCACTTTCTTTTTGTTGCAAAATTCTTGCTTTTTCAGAGAATGTTTGTTGCTCTTGTTGAATAGCTTGCTGTTTTTTTGCTAGCTCATCTTTAGTCATAGTACTAGCATTTTGCTGTAACTGTTGAACTTCGTTCATTATCGCATCTTGCTGCTGCTTTAATTTAGATGCTTCTGGTTTGAGATCATTCTCTAGTTTTTTGACACTTACTGAACCCAAATCAGAATCACTAAAGATTTCAACTGGGTTAACTACTGCAATTTTAGTTTCTGCATAAGAAAGTGTTGTCCCTGCTGCGAGTATTGATAGTGTTGCGATTATTTTTCATTTTTATTCTCCTTGTTATTTAAACATAAACCTTATTAACTAATGTTATTAATTCTAAAAATCCCGTCCTAATGAGAACTGGAATGATTGTGTTACATCTCCAGTTTGTACATTAAAAGGCTGTGCATACGATACCGCTAATGGTCCCATAGGTGAAGCCCATCTAAATTGCACACCTACGGAATACTTCAAGTTTCCAAATGATGGTGTCGTACCGTGAGGTGGATTATCTGCCAAAGTTTTAGCAGGTAAATCGTATGTCAAGTAAGTATTACCTAAATCCACAAAAAGCCCCCTATTCTCATATTTGAACTATCTTTCACAAATGGTACCGGAAATAACAAATCGTAGTTATTATAGATATTAAGGTTACCACCAAATGAATTGCCTGGAACTGCAGGATTTACTGCGGTATTCATATCACGAGGACCAAATGAACCCTGCAAGAAACCTCGTACACTTCCCCAGCCACCACCAAAAAAGTTCTCATAAAAAGGCAATTCTTTAGTTTTCCCATAGCCACCACCATACTGAACTCCACCTCTTATTGAGAGAGCTGATAAATCAGTATTAGGTATAGCGATATTATACTTACCCGCTAATTCTACCTTATATGAATTAATATTACTAATACCAGGGATATTTACTGAACCATTTGCATTAAATGATCCACCATCTGTTGCAAACATATATTTGTTTGAATCATCAAAATTCCATCCAGCAGTAACCGCGCAGGTTCATTAAAACTATTTCTACCTTGTTCTTTCAAAAAACCACTCTACAATTGAAGAATTATAGCCACTTGACTGTTTTACCGTATTGTTTGCATAAGTAAGACCCCAAGATACATTACTAAATGTAGATACTGGAAGGTATACATTAACCTTGCCAAAAAGTATCTAATTGGTATGCTGTAATCGCGTTAGTTTTAACAAAGTTTGATCTATTCGCATAAGCAGATATACTTTGCGATATACCTGATGTTGTAAAATACGGATCTATATAGCTTACATCTAATTGTTGGAACGGTATTGAAAGCTTTGCATTTACATTAAAAGTATTACCTGTACCAAAGACATTCGGCATATTGAGCTTACCGCCGACCATAAAGCCATACAAGTCTGAGAAACCTAAGCTAGCACTTACAGAGTTAGCATTTTTTTCCTTGATATTATAATTCACATCTACCAAATCATCCGAGCCTTCGACAGGTACTAACTGCATATCTGCAGCAGCCACATATGGAAGCTGATCTAATCTTCTTTGCGACTTATCTATTGATTCTTTATTGTACTTTGCTTGCTCATAATATTGTAATTGTCTACGGAACACATAATCATTAGTAACATTATTACCAATAAAATTAACTCTATTTACATAAACTTTTTACCTGCATCAACCACAAATTTAAATGATACTATTCGCTTATCTTTATCAACATCTGGAATAGGGTTTACAGTAGTAAATGCATAACCTTTACTACCAAGCAAAGTCTTAATAGCTTCTACACTATCAACTAGCTTCTTTTTAGACAAGATCTCACCTTGTTTTAGCTGAATAAGCGCTTCTAACTCTGATTTTGGTAATATAAACTTACCATCTAGAGATATCTTCCCAACCTTATAAACTTTACCCTCAGCCATATCAAATGTTATAAATGAATGCTCACGATCTTTTGTCATAGATGCTTGTTTAGATGTAACCTTAAAATCCAAATAACCTCTATCTAAATAATAGTTAGTAACACCCTGTACGGACTGCTCCATACCAGCTGGAGAGAGTAGCTATCAAAAGGAGCAAGAAACCCCCACAAATTCCATAATGAAGGTAACTTGAAAGGCTACACTGGTTTTTAAATCGCCGTCATCAAAAACTTTTATTACCCACAAAATTTATAGCATTAATAGTATTAGCTCACCCTCTTTCATCGTTAAAGTTATATCAACTCTATTGTTTTTGGAAGTTTACGAATGTTTTCTTCAATCTTTGCTCCATATAGCCCCATTTGAGAATACTGATTAAGCAGCGACTGTTTAAGAAGAAACATCGTATTAGGGTTAAAAACATTACCTACATAAATACCAGCGTCGGTAAAAACTTTCTAAATCTTCTTTTTTGAATTTTTTTATTGCCACTAAAATTAAATCCAGCAATAATTGGTCTCTCTTTGACATTTATAAATAAATTACTACCTTTACGGGATAGATCAACGCTATTAAAAAAGCCTGTGCCATAAGGTTGTTGATTTGATTTGTATCTTCAGGCGTGACATAGCTACCTTTTTTAAAACCCAATCGACTCTTAACCACATCACTCTGCAAGCCCTCTAAACCATCTATCGATACATTATCTAGTATAAAGCTGCCACCGTCAGCCCAGCTAGTACACGCAATGCCCATAAGAAGAGAGGTTATTACAAACTTCTTTTAAAAAACACCAATTCCTACCTCAAATAGAATCCACATACTCTCGAGTTTTGCTATCTATGGCAAAACTTCTGCTATGTTCTGTGGATTCTCAAATGTAATTCTTTATTACTTGTTTATTTATCGTTATAATATCTAAATATTTAATCTTTTGTCTAAAAATGCAACTAATTTTCATTAGCTGCATTAAAAACGATATTTGCCGCATAATTTTTATTCTTTAAATTATAAAGACTATAGCAAAGAGCTTCAAAACGCTCAAAACAAGCTTTTTAAATGTAAGCTCTGTCTTTGTAAAATCTAATTTAGCGACATCTACATGCCACGACTAGGATAATACATTGCGTTAGCAATAGGTGTCTTCATATCAGGAGTACCTAGCTGCGCTAAAAACTACCATCTATGTATTTAACCATCGAATGAATTATACTCTGCGGATGAATCAAAACCTCTAATTTATCGATTGGAACATTAAAAAGCCAATATGCTTCTATTACTTCAAGAGCTTTATTAACCATAGTAGATGAATCTACCGAGATCTTCCTACCCATCTCCCAATTTGGATGAGCACAAGCTTGATGGAGTTATATTCATCAGCTCACTCAAACCCTTGTCTTTAAAAGGTCCACCTGAAGCTGTCAAAATAATTTCAGCAACTTCACCATGGAACTCTTTCTTAGCATTATCTAAGCATTGAAAAATAGCATTATGCTCACTGTCAACAGGGATTAATTGAGCGTTGTTTTTTTGCACCTCTTCAATAAGTAAATGTCCAGCAGCTACTAGCGACTCTTTATTTGCCAAAAATATTTTTTGCCAGCTTTTGCTGCAGCAAATGTCGGTTTTAAACCAGCTATACCAACTATAGCAGACATAACTAGATCAACTTTCTTCCCATCACTAGAAACTTGCTCTAATCCAGCTTCACCAACAAGTATTTCAACAGTTGTTAGCTTAGCAAGCTGCTCTTTTTTGTCATCATTTGCAACCACCGCATAGTGAGGTTGAAACTCATTACAGAGTTGAGCAAGTTTCGCGATATTGCTAAAAGCTGTTAGTGCGTATACCTCAAACTGTTTAGATTCTCTAATTACAGCAAGAGTGCTATCTCCGATAGAACCTGTAGCTCCAAGTATAGTAATCTTACTCACTGTAGACATAATCTTTTTTTATTCGCCTGCGTCTGTGCTTTCAGTATCCTGATGAGAATTTCTACACCGCCATCATCTTCTAAAACATGCTCAGCTTCTTCAACTTCAAGCTCTTCTTCAACTTCATCTTGTTGACCAACAACTTTTAGTCTATCAACTTTTCGTTATTACGCAGGTTGATTAATTTTACTCCTTGTGCCGAACGACCACACTCTCTAACTTGATTTGAGGGAGTTCTAACTAAAGTACCGTTATTTGTAATCATTACAATATCATCAGATTCATCAACAAGTACAGCCACAACGACCTTTACCATTTCTATCTGAAGTTGAGATTGCTATCACACCTTGACTAGCTCGTTTTGTTTTTCGGTATTCAGAAACTGCTGTTCTTTTACCGTATCCATTTTCAGTTGCTGCTAACACAATACCTTCATCAGGATCAGTTACTAACATTGATACTATTTTTTGACCATCTTGTAGACGCATACCAGTTACACCAGCAGCTGATCTACCCATAGCACGCACATCAGATTCATCAAATCTGATAGCCTTACCAGCATCTGAGAACATCATAATTTGCTTAGAACTATCAGTCAAAGCGACATAAGAAAGCTCATCATTATCATTAAGACCAATCGCAATCTTACCACTAGAACGAGGTTTAGCAAATTGAGATAAATCGACCTTTTTAACTCGACCAAGCTTAGTAGCCATAAACACATACCAGCCTTCTTGGAATTCAGAAATTGGCATAAGTGCTGTAATTTTCTCTTCTTTTGCTAAAGGCAATATATTGTTTATAGGACGACCTTTAGAAATCCTACTTGCAACAGGGAAATCATATACTTTAGACCAATAAACCCTACCTAAACTTGAGAAGCAAAGCATTGTATCATGTGTTGAAGCTAACATTAGTTTAAATATACTATCTTCTTTAGTCTTAGTTGCAGACTTACCTACACCGCCGCGTTTTTGAGCATTGTATGCACTTAGCGGTTGAGTCTTAACATAACCATCCATAGATAGTGTAACAACCATATCTTCTTCATTAATAAGATCTGCTCTAGTTAAATCCAATCTTGAGTCAATAATCTCAGATTTTCTTTCATCCCCAAAATTATCTCTAATTTCTACAAGCTCTTCTTTTATTACTCTAATTAGCTCTTCTTGCGAGCTTAAAATACCAATCAGATATTTAATTCTTTCAATAAGCTCTTTAAATTCATTTGTAATTTTGTCTTGCTCAAGACCTGTAAGTCTATGTAATCTTAAAGCTAATATAGCATCAGTCTGCTCTTCTGTAAGATTATAAGAAGCATCTGTCTGAATACCATAATGAAGAGCTAACTCTTCTTTACGATACATTTTAACATCTACACCTCAAGCATACTTTTAACAAGGAACCATCCCAAGATCTATCTCATAGACTGTTTAGCATCAGCTGGACTTGGCGAAGCCTTGATAAGTTCAATCATCTCATCGATATTTGCCAATGAAAGTAGTAAGCCTTCTAATATATGAGCTCTTTCTTTTTTGATTTTCTAAGCTCAAAAATAGTTCTTCTAGTAACAACTTCTTTTCTGTGCTTAATAAACTGCTCAAGAATTTCTTTTAAACCAAGTAATTTAGGTCTATTGTCACTAATAGCGACCATATTTATACCAAAACTACACTGTAATTGAGTTTGAGCATACAGCATATTTAAAATAACTTCTGGAGATTCATCGCGTCTGACATCAACTACAACTCGAATACCATCTTTATCCGACTCATCTCTAAGCTCAGAAATACCGGTGACTTTCTTCTCTTTAACAAGCTCCGCAATTTTCTCAACTAATTTTGCTTTATTCACTTGATAAGGAATTTCTGTAATGATGATTTGTGATTTACCACTCGCATCATCTTCTTCGATAGTAGCTTTACCACGCATAATCACGCGACCACGACCAGTTTTATAAGCCTCTAAAATACCATCTGTACCATTTATATACGAACCAGTAGGAAAATCAGGTGCCGGGATGTATTTCACAATATCTTCAGCCGTAAGGTTTTTTTGTCATCTATAAGTGCCAAAGTACCATTGATAACTTCCGTCATATTATGCGGAGGAATATTTGTAGCCATACCAACTGCGATACCAGACGAACCATTTACAAGTAGGTTTGGCACCCTTGTCGGTAGTACATCAGGCACTAGCTCAGTATTGTCATAGTTTGGAGAAAAATCCAGTCTCTTTGTCAAGATCCATCAAAAGCTCATGTGTAAGCTTCGCATTCTAATCTCTGTATAACGCATTGCTGCTGCAGAATCGCCATCAATAGAACCGAAGTTACCTTGACCATCAACCAGCGTATAGCGAAGTGAAAAAGGCTGTGCTAGTCTAACGATAGTATCATAAACAGCTGTATCACCATGAGGGTGATATTTACCGATTACATCACCGACTACACGAGCCGACTTTTTATAGGGACGATTATAGTAATTTGATAGTTCATTCATCGCAAACAATATACTCTTACGATGCACAGGCTTTAGACCATCTCGGACATCTGGTAATGCACGCCCTACGATTACGCTCATCGCATAATCAAGGTATGATTGTTTTAGTTCTTTTTCTATATTTATAGATGATGATTCTCTAGGTACTAATGACATTATTTACCGCTATTATTAAAGATAAAACACATAGGTAATATTCTAACATATTGAGGAGGAAAAAAGTATACCTTAGCTAACTAAGGAAAATGCTCGCTTTAATTAGTTTCCCAACCTATTTGCTCAAGATTATTAGTAAGTAGATAAGCATTGCATTCGTTAAAATGCCCACATCCTAAAAAACCACGATATGCTGACAACGGCGATGGGTGAGATGATTCTAAAATCAAATGTTTAGCTGCATCAATTAGTGATTTTTTCTTACGAGCATGAGAACCCCAAAGCATAAACACACATTTTCTTTATTCTCTGAAATTTTTTGAATTACAAAATCTGTGAAAGATTTCCCAACCTATATCTTTGTGGAATTAGCCTTGTGAGCTTCTACTGTTAAGTAGTATTTAGAAGAAACACACCTTGTTTTGCTGCCCAATCTGTAAGACAACCATGATCTGGAATCTGAAAGCCTTTGACACTAGCTTCAAGCTCTTTATAAATATTGCGTAAAGATGGTGGAATATCTACACCTTTCTGCACTGAAAATGCTAAGCCATGAGCTTGATTTGTAATTATGATATGGATCTTGACCTAATATAACTACTTTAAGCTCTTCAAATACCGTATATTTAAAAGCATTTAAATATCTTCTTTAGCTGGAAAGATTGTTTTGCCCCGCTTCCTCTCTCCATCCAAAAATGCTAATATCTGCTTCAAAAGTAAGGCTTTTGTTTTTCTTCTGATAGGATATTTGACCAAGTCATAACTTATCTCCAAAATTTCGATGCACTGGAAGTTTTGATTCCAACCCCATCAGATGTTACAAAAATCATATTATCACCACTCTTAAAACAATCTGTTTTTTATTTTGCACAATCATACAATCTTTACTAGTATCAATATATTTCTGTGAGCTTGTGCTGGCGTCGCATTTTCTAGAAGCCCCTCTAGAATCAACAATTTGCAAACAAAAATTGTGGAATAAAAATGACTAGCAATAAATATATTTTAGATAATGACATAAATAATAAAAGAATACTCATTTGAGTATAAGTAGTATAAAAAATGCTAGAAATAAAAAGATAGATTTTTAAGATTAAATAGCAAGAATTACTTCTTCTTTTTCTTTGAGGAGGAAGATCTGTCGCAGTACCTTCAAAGACTTCTGTAGCCATCATTAAGCTCTCAGAAAGTGTAGGATGTGGATGAACTGTAAGAGCGATATCTTCAGCATCACAACCCATCTCAATTGCAAGTGTAGACTCAGCAATAAGCTCTCCAGCATTAGTACCAACAATTGAAGTACCGATGATTTTATGATTTTCATCGAACAATACTTTAGTCATACCTTCCGATCTATCTATACTTAAAGATCTACCACTAGCAGCCCATGGAATACACCTTTTTCATACTTGATACCTTTTGCCTTAGCAGAAGTTTCAGTCTCACCAACCCAAGCAACTTCTGGATCTGTGTAAGCAACCGATGGAATAACTAAAGGATCAAAACTATGGTTAAGACCAGATATAACTTCAGCCGCAGTTCTACCTTCTGGCACTGCTTTATGAGCTAGCATTGGTTGACCCACAACATCACCGATAGCAAAGATATGTGATACATTTGTACGCATTTGCTTATCTGTAGCTATGAAGCCTCTTTCATCAACTTTTACTCCAGCTTTTTCAGCATCTATAAGCTTACCATTTGGTTTACGACCAATAGCCATAAGTACACGATCATAACGCTCATTTTTAGCAGCATGATCGCCTTCCATAGTTACATAGATACCGTCTTTCTTTGCTTCCATAGCAGTTACACCAGTTTTTAGGCGAACTTCATAGCGAGCATTCATTTTTGGTATGCTTTAACGATGTCTTTATCAACACCGTTCATAAGCTGGTCACTAAATTCTACAACTGTGATTTTAGTACCTAGCTCAGAATAAACTTGTGCCATCTCAAGACCAATAATACCACCACCAACTACTAGCATAGTTTCAGGGATTTCTTTCATCTCTAAAGCACCAGTAGAGTCGATAATACGATCATCTTCAGGTACAAATGGCAGATTAATCACACTTGAACCAACTGCGATTATACAATTATCAAATGAAATAGTTTTAGTGCCATCAGCAGTTTCTACAGCGATTTCTTTATCAGAAGTAAATTTACCAAAACCTTGTACGATATCAACCTTACGAGCCTTTTGCCATACCTTTAAGACCTGCTGTAAGCTTGCCAACAACGCCTTCTTTATATTTAACAATTTTATCTTTATTAATTTTCATATCGCCAACTTCAACGATACCTAAAGACTCAAGATGACGAGCCTCATTGATTACTTTAGCAATGTGTAGCATAGCTTTTGATGGAATACATCCAACATTCAGACACGCCACCAATCTCAGAATACTTCTCAATCATAGTCACTTTAAGACCTAAATCTGCCGCTCTAAAAGCTGCACTATAACCACCAGGACCACTACCTAGTACTACTAATTGTGTTTTAATATCACTCATTTTTTAAACTCCACTAATGTTTTATTTACATTATGATTTCGCGTAAATCAGAAAGAATCTGACTATATCTAGTTAAGAATTTAGCAGCCATTGCTCCATCAATCACTCTATGATCAGCAGACATAGATAGTGGAAGCATAGTTTTCGGTTCAAATTCCTTACCATTCCAAACTGGTTTAACCGCAGCTTTTGATACACCCATAATAGCCACTTCAGGCATATTGATAATCGGTGTAAATGCTGTAGTACCTAGCACGCCGATACTTGAAATAGTAAATGTAGCGCCAGACATGTCTTTGCTACCAAGTTTACCATCTCGAGCTTTACCTGCTAGCTCCATAATATCTTTTGATATTTCAATGATGCCTTTTTTATCAGCATCCTTAATTACAGGAACCATAAGTCCAGCTGGAGTATCTGCAGCAAAACCGATATTGTAGTATTTTTTAAGAATCAGATTTTCGCCATCATTTGACAAAGAGCTATTCATTCTAGGAAACTCTTGTAAAGCTACCGCAGCCGCTTTTACCAAGAATGATAACGGCGTAATTCTCACACCATTTTCTCAGCAAATGCTTTTTTAGATTTTCTGAACTCTTCAAGATCAGAAATATCAGCATCATCATAGAAAGTTACATGAGGGATTTTCACCCAGTTTCTATGTAGATTTTTAGCAGAAATTTTATTGATACGAGTTAGCGGTGTAGTTTCAATCTCACCGAACTTAGAGAAATCAATAACAGGATCAGCCAATAAGTCTAAACCTGCACCAGAATTACTAGCAACCTTACCAGACTGTACTTGTGTTACTGCATTCTTGATGTAGTTATAACAATCTTCTTTAGAAACTCTACCTTTACGACCACTAGCTTTTACCTTACTAAGATCCACATTTAGGATTCTAGCTAATTTTCTAACTGCAGGAGAAGCGTGAGCATTTGAGTTATTAACTTCATACTCATTTACATTGCTTTGAGCTACTGGAGCTTGACTAGGTTTAGACGCTTGAGCAGGAGCTTCTTGCTTAGCAGGTTGACTTGGAACAACTGCAAAACCTTTCGCCTCGACTTTAAGGATTAAATGACCTTCGCTTACTTTATCACCAAGCTTCACTAATATCTCTCTAACTTTACCAGCAACAGGAGATGGCACATCCATACTTGCTTTGTCAGTTTCTAATGTAATAAGTGCATCTTCTTCAGCTATTTCATCACCAACTTTTACAGCTATTTCAATAATTTCAGCTGCATCGTAATCACCGATATCTGGAACAGCAACATCAACAGTTTGAGAGCTTGTGCTTGATGAACTAGCCTCTGACTGAGTATCAGCTGGAGCTTCAGTAGTACCTGCCGAACCAGATTGAACTTTAAGAATTAAATGACCTTCGCCAACTTTATCGCCAAGCTTCACTAAAACTTCTGTAACCTTACCTGCAACAGGAGATGGCACATCCATACTAGCCTTATCAGTCTCTAGTGTAATAAGCGCATCTTCTTCAGCTATCTCATCACCGACTTTTACAGCTATTTCAATAATTTCAGCTGCATCATAATCACCGATATCTGGTACTTGTACTTCTACAACTTCACTTGAACCTAAATTCTGAGGAGCTACGCTTTTAGCTTTAGGCTCTTCTTTAGCTACAGAATCATTAGATCCAGCACCCTCTAATTCAACTTCCATGATAACATCGCCTTCACCAACTTTGTCACCTATATTTACAGTGATTTTAGTGATCTTACCCGATACAGGCGATGGCACATCCATGCTAGCTTTATCAGTTTCTAAAGTAATAAGTGCATCTTCTTCCGATATCACATCACCAACTTTTACAGCTATTTCAATAATTTCAGCTGCATCATAATCACCAATATCTGGTACTTTAACTATTTCTATAGACATTAATATCTCCTCAATTAGCTATATAATGGCGCTAAACGCGTCGGGTCTATATTGTATTTTTCGATAGCTTTTTTAACTTCTGCATCTTTAACCTTGCCTTCTTTAGCAAGACCATAAAGAGCTGCTACTACCACATGATATCTATCAACCTCAAAGAAACTTCTCAAAGCTTCACGAGTATCAGATCTACCAAAACCATCTGTTCCTAAATTCACAAATGTATTTGGGATAAATTCTCTCAACTGATCTGTAAATAATTTAATATAATCAGTAGATGCTATCACAGGACCTTGCTCATTTTTGAAACATTGCGTAATGTAACTTTCTTTAGGCTTAGCAGTCGGATTAAGCATATTTGTTCTAGCTACATCTTTTGCTTCTCTATAAAGCTCATTTGAACTAGTCATACTCCATATATTTGAAGTAACACCATACTCATCTTTTAGCATCACAGCTGCAGCTTCTACTTCTTTTAGTATAGAACCAGAACCCATTAGTTGCACATGCTTATCAGCAGGCTTCTTAGTATCTTCAAGCTTATACAAGCCTTTGATGATACCTTCTTCAGAACCTTTCGGCATAGCGCGATGCGTATAGTTTTCATTCATCACTGTTATATAATAATAAACATGATCACCTTTCACATACATTCTATTCATACCTTCACCAAGGATCACCGCTAGCTCATAAGCATAAGTAGGATCATAAGAGATACAGTTTGGAATAAGAGCTGCTTGAACTTGGCTATGACCATCTTCATGTTGCAGACCCTCACCATTTAGAGTTGTACGACCAGAAGTACCACCTATCACAAAACCTTTTGCCATAGAGTCACCTGCAGCCCACGCTAAATCACCAAATCTTTGGAAACCAAACATAGAGTAGTAAATCATAAAAGGAATCATCGGCACATTGTGCGTACTATAAGAAGTCGCAGCCGCTATCCATGAACAGAAACCACCTTGCTCGTTGATACCTTCTTGAAGTATTTGACCATCAACCGCCTCTTTATAAAACATCACTTGGCTCTTGTCTTCTGGCACATATTGCTGACCTTTAGGATTATAAATACCCAACTGTCTAAACAAACCTTCCATACCAAAAGTACGCGATTCATCAACTGTGATAGGCACTAAATGCTTACCAAGTTTTTTGTCTTTTGCTAAGTGAGATAACATTCTCACAAATGCTGTAGTAGTAGAGAACTCTCTATCACCACTATCTTCAAGTAATTTACCCGCAAAATCTTGGTATGCAGGAATTTCTAAAGCTGTATTATTCTCGCGTCTTGCTGGCATATAACCACCAAGATCTTTACGATGAGAATGAAGATATTTCATCTCAGGAGAATCTTCAGCTAGCTTGATAAGCTTGTAGCTTTCAACATCATCTTTTGTAGCAGGTACATTAAATCTTTCTTTGATATACTCAAGAGCATCTGTATCAAGCTTCTTAACATTATGTGCAATATTTTTAGATTCACCATATTCACCCAAACCATAACCTTTTACAGTCATTGGTAGAATAAGAGTTGGCTTACCGTTAGCATTTTCTGTAGCTTTTTTATAAGCTGCGTATACTTTAAGCGGATCATGACCACCACGACGAAGTGCTGCGATATCATCATCAGACATATCTTTTGCTAAAGCTTCTAAATCTTCATCACCACTAAATACAACTTTACGGCATTCAGCGCCGCCGTGTGCTTTGATAGTATGGAACTGTCCATCATTTAATTCACTTAATCTTTGAGCCAGTTTTTTACCGCCCTTTTGATCAGCTAATAATTGATCCCAATCACTACTCCACAGTACTTTGATAACATTCCAACCAGCACCTGCAAATACACCCGCCAATTCTTCTACAATATTACCATTACCATTTACAAGACCATCTAGTCTTTGTAGATTACAGTTCACTACAAATATAAGATTATCCAAGCCTTCACGACCAGCTCTTGTGATAGAACCGATTGATTCTGGTTCATCCATTTCACCATCACCACAGAAAGCCCAAACCCTACGATCAGAAGTCTTAGCTAAATCTCTAGCCTCAAGATACTTCATAAATCTTGCTTGATAAATAGCTTGCAATGGACCTAAGCCCATAGAAACCGTAGGGAACTGCCAGTAAGTTGGCTGTAAATAAGGATGAGGGTAAGATGAAACTGCATTCTCACCGTTAAATGCTTGTTTTCTAAAGTTTTCTAACTGTTCAGCAGTTATACGACCTTCAAGATACGAACGAGCATAAACAATCGGAGATAAGTGACCTTGATAAAAAATCAAATCACCAGCATGGTTTTTATTAGGAGCTTTCCAAAAGTGGTTAAAACCAACTTCATATAAAGTCATCGCACCTGCACCAGTACCAATATGCCCACCGATAGAGCCGTCTTTTTTATTTGCATGAGCAACTATGACTGTAGAGTTCCATCTATTTACAGCTTCAATACGCTTTTCAATCTCCATATCTCCTGGATATGCAGGCTGATTGCTAACATCAATCGAGTTGATGTATCGCTTAACAGCAGCTGATGCGTATGAACTCTCTATACCAAGCTCGCTACTTTTTGTAAGTAGTTGCTCAAATATAAACTTAGCGCGATCTACGCCCTCTCTATTTACAACATCCTCGAAAGCCTCAAGCCACTCTTGGGTTTCTAAAACATCTATATCTTGAGTGAAATCCGACATCGTATATCCTCCGAATTAATCGAACATTATGAAAAATGAAAACATATAAGCAAATTATAGGTTAATAGCTTGCTAACATCAACAAATAAAGCCCTCTGAGACTAAATTGATTTAAGCTAACCAATACGCAACATAATTAAATTTATAAAAGAAATTATAAAACACTATTCACAACAGTCATAAACCTAGACTGCACTGAGTCCATAGCCTCTTGAGTATCAGCTTCAAACCTTAATACCAAGCACGGTGTGGTATTTGATGCACGAACTAAAGCCCAACCATCATCAAACTCTACACGCACACCATCTATGTCTACTATTTTAGCTTGTGTAAATTCATCTTTACACCTTGCTAATATAGCATCAACTATCGCGAATTTATTCTCTTCGGTGACAGTTATATTTATCTCAGGTGTGGCAAAACTCTCTCGGGGATTTCTGCAAAAGCTCATCAAGATTTTTATCGGTTTTCGCAAGAATATCTAGCAATCTAGCACCCGTATATAGACCATCATCAAAACCAGGCCACCTATCATTAAAGAAAACATGACCACTCATTTCTCAGCTAAATCGATCTCTGTAACTTTCATTTTTTTCTTGATAAGTGCATGACCTGTTTTGTACATTTGTGACTTACCACCAAGATCTGCGACAAACTTATCAATATTCTTAGTAGACTTGACATCATAGAGGATAGACGCACCTGGCTTAGTAGCGATTACATCTTTTGCATAAAGCATTAGCTGCCTATCAGCCGCTACAGTTGCCCCAGAATTTGTGACAATCCCAAGCCTGTCGCCATCACCATCAAAAGCAAGACCAACATCAGCTCCCAACTCTCTTACTTTCGCAATAAGATCTGTCAGGTTTTTCAAGCTTGCTTGGGTCTGGATGATGATTTGGAAAAGTACCATCAACTTCGCAATACATAGTAGTTACATCGCAACCAAGCTTTTTGAATAACTTTGGTGCAATCTCACCAGCAATACCATTACCCGCATCAATGACAATCTTAAGTTTTTTTATCCAAAGATTCTCTTTCTAAAATATAGTCAACATACTCATCAGCCACATCCTTAGATATAGTTTTTGCATTACCACTACTATAGTTACCATTTTTAATAAAATCTCTAAGCTCAAGAATTTCCTTATTAGCCAAGGTATTGTTTGCTATAGTCATTTTGAGACCATTATAGTCAGCAGGATTGTGACTACCTGTAAGCATAATTCCCGTGCCATTTGTGTGTTGCTTTGCAGCAAAATATAAAACTGGTGTTGGTACTGCACCGATATTTAGCACATTACAACCACTTGCCAATATACCGCTCTCAAGAGCTTGTAAAAGACTAGGTCCAGACAATCTACCATCTCTAGCAATGGCAACTTGCAGCTCCCCCAGTTCTTTGGATTTAGTTCCAAATGCTAACCCTATATTAAAAACTACATCTTCATTTAAATCTATTGGAACAATTCCGCGAATATCGTACGCCCTAAAAATATGTTCTGGCAAATTTGCTACATTTTTATACATCTTCAAACACCTTTTCGTAACTATTTTCTAAAAATTTAAAACTTAACTATTAGCTGGATTTTTTGTTGTTGTAGGAGGATATATCCAGTTTAACACAAGCTTCAAAGTAGACCCTTGTGCAAGTATAGAAAGAACCACTACAGTATATGTAATACCAACTATCATATGCCTTCATCAGGCAAAGATAATGCTAAAGCCAAAGATATACCACCACGGACACCTGACCATGCCACCAAGACATTATCCTTTGTTGAACTTTTTGAAAGCTGCTTATCTACAATCGTTATCGGGATTGATATACTTATAAATCTTGCAATCGTAACAATAAATATACCTGCCACACCTATCCAAAATGCAGTGATATTAAACGGTATACTAGTAAGCTCTAAACCTATGAGAATAAACAAAAAGGAGTTAAGCATATTATCAATAACCATCCAAAAATCATCAATTTTTTGAACTTGCTTAAGATGTTCTTTCTTACTATCAGACAAACTATTACCTATAAATAAGCCCGCCACAACCATGGCAATAGGGCCAGATACATGCAAACTATGAGCTATAACATAACCCATACTTGCTACAGCCAAAGTCACAAAAATAGAAGTCTCAGAATCGCGATTTGTATTAAGAAATATAAGAGCCACTTTAGCAAATACATACCCTAGCAATATACCACCACCAGCTTCTATAGATATTTGTTTCGTTAAAAGCCAAGTGTAGTTAATATTATTATCTAGATGTGAACCAAACTCACCTCCAGCACCTAAAAAGAAAATATTAGACAATACCACAAACAATACAATACCTGTAGCATCATTAAAAAAGTGACTCTCCAACAACGCGGGTCTTAATACGCTTAGGAATAGTTTTGTTACCTGCTAAAGTACTTATAACTGCGATAGGATCAGTAGGTGATATCAGCGCACCAAAAACCAAACAGTACCCAAAACTAAGATCCGCCCCTATAAGCAATGCAAAGCCATAAATCAAAACCGCAGTAGTTGCAGCTGATAATAGCAAACCAAGACTTGCCAAAGCAAATACAGCTTTTATTTCTTTTTTCAAATCAATCATATTAAAATGCAAAGCATTTGCAAATAGCAAGAATGACAACATACCCTCAAGCACGGTTGTCTTAAAATCAAAACTAGATAGAGCAACTACTAAAAAATTATCATCTTTTAAAAAGGCTGCACATAAAGCTGAGAAACTTATCGCTAAAATTATCAATCCTATAGCTTTCGGAAGCTTTAAAAATTTTGTATTGATATAGCTCATCATCGCAGCTACTACGGTTAGCAAACTAAATAAAAAATATTCATTCATAAAAAAATCTCCTACAGACCACAGCTATACTCCAAGCTACAAGCCTTTGAGAGTTCTAGCATTATATTATTTTTAGTAAAAAAGTCGCTCTCTAAATTATCAAAAGATTGACTACCAAACATAAAAGTTTGATTTTGTAACTCTAATTGTATTACCTTTTGCTTGTCTTGTGTAGCTATAGATTCAAATTCTTTTTTTGTAAAATGAATACATGGCTGACATTCTCGACTTCTAAACACGGGCTCAAATGGTAGGTCTTGCACCAGCGCTTCAATTTCATCAAATGATTTATCTAAAAGAGGATACTCTAACGCTCTGTAATCATACTTTTCTTCTTCATCAAGATTTTTTAAAAGAGCCGAAGCTTTTGATAAATCCTTACGATGACTTAGCAATATAGTTGCATCAGCATCAGGGTCAAGCTCATCAATTTTATTAAGCAGTGTAATACCCTTTAGAAACCCTGCACACCAACTAAATTGTTGCGAAGGAAATTGCTTACGAGCATTCACCAGCTCTGCAAAAAGTGTTATCTGATTTAAGGTGATGATACTCAATACTTGCATTATCTAACCATGCAAAAACTTTTGTCAAATACTCATTCCAATCAGCTGAAGCAAAACCTGTATCTACTGAAAGCACACAAAAATCATCTTTTAAAACTGATTTGCCCAACAAATAAGTGCTAGTGAATGCACACTATAATTTGCAATTATTATATTAGCTGGGCTTTTTATTCATCCTACATTCCTATCGTATCTTTGATCTCTTTTAGCTTCTTAATTGCTATTGGACGAGTTTTTTGTGCACCCTTAGCGAGTATTTCTTCGACCAATTTTGGATTAGCAATATAATAATCATACTTTTCACGAGCTTCTGCAAGATAAGTATTTACTTTTTCAAAGAGTATCTGCTTTGCATCACCCCAACCAAGCCCACCTGCAAGGTACTTTTGCTTCAACTCCGCAATTTCACTTTGGGTTGCAATAGCCTTATAAATAGCAAACACTGTGCAATTTGTAGGGTCTTTTTTCTCTTCTGGCAACTGTGAATTAGTGATTATCTTCATAATCTGCTTTCTGAGCTTTTTCTCAGTTGAAAATATCGGAATAGTATTATCATAGCTTTTTGACATTTTACGACCATCTAAACCCAAGATTGTCTGACCATCATCGCTTGTCATTGCTTGTGGTGGAGTAAGAGTTTGAGACTTGTAGATATGATTAAATCTATTAGCAATATCACGGGCTATCTCGATATGCTGAATTTGATCTTTACCAACAGGTACAAGCTCCGCATCAAACATCATAATATCTGCAGACATAAGCACAGGGTAGTTATAAAGCCCCATAGTTATACCCTTATCAGCATCGCTATTACCAGCTTGGATATTTTGATCAACAACAGCTTTGTACGCATGAGCTCGATTAACAACCCTTTTGGTGCAACTGTAGCCAATATCCAGTTTAGCTCCATGATTTCAGGAATATCTGACTGGCGATAAAACATTGTGTTATCAGGATCAAGCCCCAATGCAAGCCAAGAGCAAGCTATCTCGCTAATGTATTGCTGACGAAGTTTCTTATCCCAAAGCTTCACTAAAGAGTGCTGATCTGCGATAAAATACATACACTGATAATCTTTATTTAAAGACATCTCGATAGCTGGCTTAATAGCACCGATGTAATTACCTAAATGAGGCGTACCAGAAGGAGTAATTCCTGTTAAAACTATTTTTTTGGACATGATAGAAAATATAACTTACATTATTGAGAATAATTCTAACATATCTAGCTTCTTTAAATAAGATGGTAAATAAGTTTATAAGGATAAAAATTTGGAGCGGGAAACGAGGTTCGAACTCGCGACCCCAACCTTGGCAAGGTTGTGCTCTACCGCTGAGCTATTCCCGCAAAATAAAACTTAATGGTGCACCCAAAGGGAGTCGAACCCCTAACCGCTCGGTTCGTAGCCGAGTACTCTATCCAGTTGAGCTATGGGTGCAATTAAGTGTTGATTATTATAGTAGCTAAAATTTAGTTAGTCAAGTTCGTTATGTCATTAATTACATCTATTAGAGCATCTTCGTACTCTTGATCAGATAGATTTGTATTATCAATAACATAATCAGCCATTTTCTCTTTCTACATCAGAAATTTGTAGATTGATAAAAGCTGTAGCTTGCTGCCTATTTCTACCATCACGAGCCATAAGTCTTTGAATTCGTGTTTCAGTGTCAGCTTTTACAACTATAACCTTTTTTAGGTAATCATAATGGCGTAGATTATATGGTGCAAGCAACGGGATATCTACCATAGTCATAGAAGTTGTAGACTCTTTAACTTGTTTTTTTATCTCACGGTTAATTACAGGATGAAGATAATCCTCAAGCCATTTTTTTAGCTTCGCGTGAATCGGTAATAATTCCTCTAAGCATTGCTCTGTTGATTTGCTTATTTACAATAATATCATTACCAAACTTTTCAGCTATCTTTTTTGATAACCGTAGACTTCTTAGTAACTTCTCGACTGATAGTGTCAGCACATACAACTGTAAGACCTAATTTTTCTTTGAGTATGTTTGTAGCTGTAGATTTACCGCTAGCTATACCACCAGTTATACCGATTGGGTAAGTGTTAATAATAGACATTTATTTTTAAAAAAAATTATTTGAGCCATAATTTTAATCTTTTTTTATTTCAATGTCATATATTTTTTTGATTTAATGACAATCAAAGCCTAAAATACTACTAACTAGACCTATAGAACAACTTATGCAACTAGAAAATATTATCAAAAATAAAATCAACACAGATGGGCAAATCTCATTTAGGTGAGTTTATGAATCTGGCTTTGTACTATCCCAAGCTGGGATATTACACATCTTCAAAAGATAAAATTTCAGCCGAGGTGACTTTATAACAGCAACCTCACAAACATCTATATTTGCAACTACCGTAGCTCCAAGTTTTTGCTCAAAGCATAAAAGAGCTTGGAAGCCACACGAGTATCATAGAATTTGGTGCAGGTACAGGTAAATTTGCAACAGATAGCATTAGTGAACTTGAAAGATTAAATACCTTACCACACAGATACATAATTGTTGAGCTAAGCAATGATCTAAAACTACGCCAACAAGAATATATAAAAGAAAATATTCCAGATTTATTCTCAAAGTTTGAATGGGTAAACGAGTTACCTAAAGAAAAATTGACAGCTATAATTTTTGCCAATGAAGTATTAGATGCAATGCCTGTAGACATATTTAAAGCAAAAAATGGAAAGCTTAGGCAACAAGGTCTGACAATCAAAGACAATGAACTTCAGTTAGATGATTTAGCACAAAATAAACCTCGTTTTGATGCTGAGGTGCAAAAACTTATTGATGATAATTTAGTATTCTAAGATGGATACACTAGCGAGATAAACACTTGGATTCGTCCGTGGATAAAATCCTTAGCTGACTGCTTAGAAAAAGGTATAATCCTTCTTTGTGACTATGGTTATCATCGTATTGAATACTATCGTAAGTGAACGCGATAGGGGTACACTAACCTGCTATCACCAACACAAAGTAAATTTCGATCCATTTATAAATATTGGCAAGCAAGACATCACCGCTCATGTAGATTTCACAAGTGTTGCTGAGAGTGCTTGTAGAAATGGCTTAGAGCTACAAGGCTATATGACTCAAGCAAACTTTTTAAAAAAGAGCTGATGTTGCAAAGATTTTTTTAGACATTACAAAAAGATTGGATTCAAAAGAACAGGTCCGTTACAGCAATGACATGAAAGAGCTTCTTTTGGGCGATAAACTTGCTGAAGTTTTTAAGGTTATTGGCTTATCTAAAGGAGTTGAGCCGATATTAAAAGTTTTGACAATGATGATAATGTGGATTATTTGCTTTGATAAAAAATGAGCTTTTTAAAATTAATCGCTGATTTCATACCCACCCTTTAAATATTTTTAAGACTGTTGATTCAATATTTGCCGTCATTTTCACGAAGGTGGAATCTCCTAAATATTATAGAGATCTCCGTGTCAAGCACGAAGATGACAGTGTTCTTTGTAAAAACTTGTTATTCACAGTTTTAATATATCATTAAATCAACGGTTTTAATAATTGCTTCTTAGCTTCTCATTATTAGTACCATTCTCATCATAATAGCCACCATCATTAGTTGATGACATTAAGCTATCATAATGATGATTACGCCCATAAAAATCAAAGTAGTTATCAGTCATACGCTCAGGAAAAGCTCCTTGAAAGTATTTTCATCTGAGTTTTGTTGTTCAACTACGGGTGATTTGTTCCAATAAATAGTTTTATGCTGAACATCTGTATGTGTATTTAATACAGTAACAGGATGATCAGTCAAATCTAGTTTTGTAGAATCTTTAGTTTCGGTGTTTGAAAAATCAGGTACACCATCATTATCTTTCTCATAAACTGCCGCAAAACCATTTATTGATATAATTATACCGATTAGAAGTATTGCTTTTTTCATTTTAACTCTTAATAAAATTGTTGTTTTTCTCTAATATTGCCAAAGCTTCAGCATAATCACAATCATTTAATATCATAACTATTGCTATTTTTACAGAATTATTAGCCTTTTGATAAACTTCCTGAGCAATTTCATAATCAACACCAGTTGCTTCACAGATGATGCGTTTTGCTCTTTCTACTAACTTAATATTTGAAGGTTTTACATCGACCATAAGATTTTGATAAACTTTACCAACAGAGACCATAGACAGTGTAGATATCATATTTAAAATAAGCTTTTGCGTAGTACCAGCCTTAAGCCTTGTTGAACCTGTCAAAACTTCTGGACCAGGTACAGCCTCAACCGCTAAATCCGCATACTCAGATATTTTAGCTTGCTTACTACAACTAATAGCAACTGTCTTAGCACCAATTTGTTTAGCATATTCAAAAGCACCTATCACATAAGGGGTTCTACCACTAGCAGCTATACCAATAACTATATCTTTATCGGTCAAATTAATACTTCCCAAATCATTATGAGCAAATAAAGGATCATCTTCCGCACCCTCTACCGCCTGTACAAACGCTTTCTCCCCACCAGCTATAAGACCCACTACAGTATTATAATCCACACTAAAAGTTGGCGGGCATTCAACTGCATCAAGTATACCTAAACGACCACTTGTACCAGCCCCAACATATATTATTCTACCACCATTTTTAAGTGCTTGAGATGTATGGTTTATAACCTCAGTTATATTACTGTATTGATCCTTGAGAGCTTCAATAACGTTGTATTCTTCTTCTATCATCAAATTTACAGCTTCGCCAATAGCCATGCATCTTATCTAAATTAAAGCTTTTAGGGTTGCGTAACTCTGTATTTACATTTTTTTAATATACTCATAATATGCTCTGCTTAACTATCCCTAGCGGGTATAGGTATTTACTATCTAAATAAATTGGCTCAGGCGAAGCATCCTCATCCTCATCCTCACCTTTGTTTTTCTTGGCTTCAGCCATACGCCTTTCTGCGGTAGTTTGTCTTGGTTGCGAACTGTTTTTTGACTTATCATCAACTTCATTTTCATCCTTAGGATCATCTTCATCTCCTAGCTCATCTCGCATTTCTTTTGCCTTTATATCTAGTGCATTAGGCTGAATATATACTTTATTAATAGTATTTTTTACAGCATCATTATCAACTAGTATTTGTGGATTTTCTGCATCACTAAGATCAATTGTCTGTAAAATATCAAAATCATAATTAAGCTGCATCATTTGAGTTTTAGTAAATACAAATAAATAGCCAAATTTAGGTACTACTCTCTGTATCCCGTCACTATTATCATCATCGCCATCATTTTTCTTGGCTTGATGATGTAGTGCAAAAATTATTACTACCCATTTTCTTTGGGGCCTTTGGTTTTGGCGCTGGAGCTATAGAAGTATCATCATTAGTTTCAAATTCAAATTCTTTTTCTAAACCATTCGATCCATACTCAAGAGTCTCAAAACTTCCCATACCCTTTTTGTATTCATAACGATGTAGTTTATCTGGCTCAAATGTGATTATATAAAGGGTTTCATCATTCTTTGAAACGATAACTGGCTCACCAAAACTCTCTCCATCAATGTATGTATCAAGGCTTTTACCCACACGGTGATCACCATTGTAGTTAAAGTCACTGACATTCATTAAAGTTTTACTATTGTTATTTGGGTGTAATATTAAAGCCATACTAGCATCAAGATTGTTTGCAAAATCAGGAACTAATAGCCTTATATTATCAGCCTTAAGCTCTCGCTTTAAGTTTAGCTTACCTCCAAGCTTCATCTTATACTGCTTATCTGTTGGCGAATATTGTGAATAGTAAGTCTCAAGTGTCTCTTGTGAACCTCTTTTTTGATCTGCCTTTCTAACTAACACAATCTGAGGAGGACTATCTTTTTCTTCAAAATACCAAGCAACATCAAATATATTGTCTTTAACAAAAGGCACTCCAAGCGTACCACCACTTGAGTCTCCAGATGAAACTGGCTTCCATTGACCTATATCATTACCCAATTGCTCATTAGCTTCTTCTAAACCTTCTACGGCATCATCAAGCAAGTCTTTTAAAGCTACCGATGTTGTAAAAAGCTTGTCTGAATCATGTAAAATCAAATACATCGTCCATTCACCTTTTTCAAGATTCCAACCGACTTTAATCTTCGTATCAGTTCCATCTCTTCAGGTATAGGCACACCAATTTTTGCTTTACTAGTAAATATATCTATTTTCTTTACTTGTTGATCTGATTTTTTAATAAAGCCAATAAAACCTTTATGGGCTCCAGAAATTGCTCCATCTGCATCTAGTCGATAATTCTTTGCTTGATAATCTGTAATGGCAGAGACATTTATCATTGGTACATTTATAGGAATATAATCTGTATTGAAATTTTGGTATAAGTTGGTATCTACAGCATTGTAAATAATATTTTGCACCAAATCGACCTTATCACCACCACGATTATAGCTTTATAAATATCATTATAGCTATTATATTGCTGTGCTTTGAAATAACGCTGCGTTGCTACCTTTTGGAAAAAATGATGTCACTATCATCATCAACAACTATCTCAAACTTACTACCACCAATTTCAAACTCATTTGATTTGGTAAAGTCGATATCATCTTTTAAGCTAGATATAAGTCTCGCCAAGAACCTTCTCATTACTATTTCTAACAATGCTTTTAGTCGCAAGCAAGCCCATCTTAAATGAATAAAGCAAGCCTGAAAGCATTACCATAATCACAAAAGAGAATATCAACGCCATTAACAAAGCCGACCCTCTTTGTAACCTAGCTTGTTTGTTGCTTAAAGATTTCATCAAATATCTCTTATGCGTTACTTGTTAAATATATCTTATTAAAAGTTTTACCCACCACTTCGACAGATATTCTTAATGCTGCAATTTTATTACTTTTTACCGCAACGGTTTTGTCTTTAAGTTTTTGCCACTTAATATCGGCACTACCCTCTTTAATATCTGAGTTTAGTACATATTCAACCTGCAGATTACTCACACCATCGATTAATTCATGTCATAGCACTTTCTGAATTCTGCTCTACATATTCATAGAGTGAATAAAACTTTTACCTTTTTTATCCTTACGACCAGAATTTGCAACAAAGAAAGTTTCTAGGATGTATTTACCTGCATAATCGTCCTATTTAAACTTTTTTCTACCCGTTGTTGGGTAGATACAAAATCACCTGTAACTGCACCGACTCTTTTCTAGTCACACTCAAAAGCATTACAAAGCACAAGATAATCATTTATAACATTTTTCTGGGAAAGTATCTTTTTGAAATTCATTTAATTTAAAAAAATATTATTCCTGAGGAGTTTGTTTTTAAAGATGTGCTTAGGTTTGCTCGTTGAATCATTATAAAAATCGGATTCTGGTTTTTATGCAATAATGGTAAAAATATTCATCATGAGATTTTTTTCATCTTTTTGTTTTTGTGCACAAAGTTCAGGATCTAAATGCAAGCCTCTGGTAGCTAACATGTCAAGTGCTGGTGCCTTACCGATAGTTATTACACCGGTTTTACCGAATATATCACCAAAGTTTTCCCCTGGAGTTATCCACAAGCTCTTGAGCATATCTCCGCATACTTAGTCGCAAAACCAGCTCCACCAATAGCATTATAAAAAATCTGCTTCGCCATTAATTGCTTTGTATTTATTTCATGTCTTTCACTTAGACGCATATATTGCTTCTTCATATCGATATAGACATTTAGTGCCATACCCATAACCAAAGCAGCTATAACCATTGAAACCATTAGTTCTACTAATGTAAAACCCGCGACTCTTTTAATCCTCATCGCTCTTAGCCACCTCTACTTCTCTTTTAATGACTTTGATCCTATCAGCTACTTTCGATGACATCATCAAAAGCTGCTATATTAATAATCTTATAGGTAATTTTGACATCTTTTGCAGCATCACTTGCGGCCTTTTTATCGCTTGTTGAGCCATTTTTTAAGGTCAGCAACACTTAGTCGCTTAAATCTATTCACAGGCTTGTCTTCTTCGACTGGCTCAGTGCCATTTTCTTGCTCTATAGTGATAGTTTTTTTGAATTCTATACCATCTTTTGTAGAGCTATCATCAAATACGCCAGTTAAGCGATATATACTCACACTCTCATCTAAAGCTACCGATAACTCTCTTTTTTTGTTATCTAAGGCTATAGTTACTAAGATGCTATTTAGAATAATAAAACCAGAAGATAGTACAAACAACAAAATCATCGCAGCCATCATGGATTCAACAATACCAAAGCCTTGTTGAGATTTTATCGTTTGTAATCTCATAAGATTGTGTTTTTGAGTTTAATTTTCTTTGAATTGACCGAATGACATTAATTTATCATATCTTTTAGAGTTTCTATCTTCTACAGACATAGCACTTAGCTCTTTAAGCTCTTTTGCTAAAGTTTGACGGATATTGTCAGCTGTAACCATATAGTCTCTATGTGCTCCGCCTAAAGGTTCAGATATCACATCATCAACAATCTCTAGCTCTTTAAGTCTAGCTGATGTGATGTTCATCATCTGAGTAATTTCTGATGCTTTTTCTGCTGTCTTTATGCAAAATCGTAGCACAACCTTCCGGAGAGATAGTCGCAAAATAGCTTATACTGAAGCATAAGTAGCTATGACGCCTAGCACCTATACCTAAAGCACCACCAGAGCAACCTCTACCAATAACTGTACATACCACAGGTACTTTAAGTGCACTCATTTCAAAAAGGTTACGAGCAATAGTTTCCACTTTGACTCGCTCTTCTGCTTTGATACCAGGGTAAGCACCTGGAGTATCTATAAATGTAACGATTGGCATATTGAATTTCTCAGCTAGCTTCATAAGTCTTAGTGCTTTACGATAGCCTTCGGATGCATCATACCGAAATTATGTTTGATTTTGCTCTTAGTATCACGACCTTTTTCTTGACCAATCACCATTACTGGCACATTATTAAGCTTTGCCATACCGCCGATTACTGCTAGATCATCACCAAAAGCTCTATCGCCATGCAGCTCTTGAAAATCAGTAAAAATAAGTGGTAATAAATCCTTAAAATAAGGTCTATCAGGGTGACGAGATAATTGTACAACCTGCCAATCTGTAAGCTTAGAGTATGTAGACTCCATAAGATCCAATCTTTTCTTATTAAGCTTTTGTAGTTCTTTTTCTGTCTTCTCATCTTCAAAGATATGAGATAAAGATGTGATTTTGTCTTCTACTTCTTTGATTTTTGATTCAAATTCTAAATAATTCATAGTGTATACTCCAGTATAAAAATATCAATTCTAAAAGCTATCAAATATGATAATGTATTTTGATGAAATAAAAAAGCTTTAGAAGTCGTGATTTTAGTATTTAAAAGTTTTTTGATAAAATCAACCGATGATACAGAATTGCATAAACTGGTTACAAAATTCCCGTAAAAAATGGTCGTAATGACAACTACTGATTTCAAATACAAACTATCCAAAGATAAGGTAATACTCCCATTTTTAATGTCACTTAGAAGTGTACACTTATTAAATAGCTTTATTAGCTACCATTCTAGGAGGAAAACCTCCTAAAGCCATATGTGGTCTAATGTTGTTGTAATCCCATAACCACCTAGTAGATTGTAACCTAATATCATCTAAACTATCAAATAAATTTTGCTCTAATAGTTCATATCTCATAGTCCTATTAAATCTCTCAACATAGCCATTTTGTTGAGGGTTTCAGGTTGAATATACCATAGTTGTATCTTATTTCTTTTAGCCCACAACTTTAAGCTATTGCTTATATATTCAGGACCATTATCACACCTGATTGCTATAGGCTTACCCCTTTGATTTATTAACCTTTTTTAAAGTCTTTTCAACTCGATATGATGGTAATGAAAAGTCAATCTCACAATCTAAGCCTTCTATTATAGTCATCTATAATATTTAATAGCCTATACTTTTTACCACTAGATAAATTATCGTGCATAAAATCCATAGACCATATTTGGTTTGCTCTAGTAGCTTCAGTTAATGGTTTTGGCTTATCTCTTTTAATTCTTTTTTTAGGCTTTATTCGTAAGTTTAAACACAAATCACAATATATTCGATATACTCGTTTATGATTAAACCTCTTACCCAATACATTTCTTATATGCAGAAAGCATAGCTTAAAACCCCAGTTGCGATGAGCCTGTGTAAGCTCAATTAACTTATTTGCTATATACTCATTATCATCACTATTTTTAGGGCTATAGTAGTATGCTGTTTCACTTATGCAAAAAACTTTACAGCTCCTTTGACACTGATTTTCTTAGCTTTCACTGTCTGTAAAGCCATCTTCTTTCGCTCAGATGGCTTTACCACTTTTTTTGTCATCGCTTCCTTTAAAATATCATGATCTAACTGTAAATCAGCATACATACGCTTGAGTCTACTATTTTGGGCTTCAAGCTCTTTAACTTTGTTAGCATTGAAACATCCATACCACTGTATTTCTCACGCCATTTATAAAATGTTGAGCTACTTATATCATATTTGCGACACAAATCAGATACGATAATGCCGCTCTATGATTCCTTTAAAATATTTACTATTTGACTATCTGTATATCGTTTTTGTTTCATTTGTAATACCTCTCATTTATTAGTATATTTTTGTACACTTCTAAATGCTATTATTTTTAGGGGGTATTACCCATCCACAGACCAAGTATATGTAGCATTATCTGGGATGCCTGTATCACTAGAATCAGCTGTGAATGTTATATGTAAGATCATTTGTGTCATCTCTATCAAAGCTAACTATAGGCTTACCCATTTCTAAATTAACAGGTTTATCTAATATACTAATCTCTCTCGTTGTACCATCAGCATTCACTATAGTACCACTTACGCTCACTGCTTGGTTGTTAGTAGAGTTAAATACCCAACCAGTTGGATTGCTTGTAAGAGTACAAGTACCATCTAAACATGGAGAAAGTTGGCGTTGAAGTAGTTCATTAGTTTCTGCTTCACGACCGTTGTTTAGCACCCACACGACATTGTCTTGAGTACCACTAAGCATATTTTTTTTCACTACATGGTCTATAGATTTACCCAGTAGGTTTGTATAGCGGCTTAACTGCACATCTTCTACTGCGAAGCTACATACCGTACCAACACATTCTTGGATAATCTGCAGTTCTTTAACCTCTTCAGACTTACTGCATGAGCTAAGAGCAAATGCACCCGCTAGTATGCTCATACTTAAAATTGTCTTTTCCATATATTTCCCTTTTTACTCGATGTGTTAAACAAAAAATTTAGATATTATTGTAGCTTACCCCCCTCGATGCAAATTTATTTCTGTATGTTTGGGGTAAATTTACTGATGTTACGAACTTCCAACTTTTAAAATTTTATAGTTTTTTTGAGATAGACACATCACGACTTGTCTCTACACCCAAGCTATAACCAATCACCGGACTTGATCACTGAGTACTTCGACTACGCTCAGCAACCACGGAGTCGTATGTGCCGATGGAGCTGTAGCTATACGTGAAGCCTCCCCACCGACCGCTAGAAAAATTACACCTATTTCAAAATATTCTCAAAAACAGCCTATACACCTATACCGACTAACCTATATAATATAATCATTCTATTTATTTATTACAAAACATCAAAGCTATGCAAGATATCTCTACTCACACACCGATGATTCAGCAGTTTCTAAAAATAAAAGCTCAATACCCAAATATATTATTGTTTTATCGTATGGGAGATTTTTATGAATTATTTTTTGATGATGCTATCAAGGCTGCGGAGCTACTTGAGATAACTCTTACAGCTCGCGGTAAATCAAATGGCGATCCAATTCCAATGGCGGGAGTGCCTTATCATGCTGCAGAAGGATATATCGCAAAAATAGTCAAAAAAGGTTTATCTGTAGCGATATGTGAGCAAACAGGTGAAGTAGGAGCATCTAAAGGACCAGTTGAACGACAAGTTACGCGTATAATTACACCTGCAACGGTTTCTGAAGAAGCATTCTTAGATGCTAATCAAGATAGTATCTTGCTAAGTATATTTGTAAAAAACAGTAAATATCATCTAGCTTATACAAGCTACACACAGGGTAAAATATATCTACACAAAAGCATCAATAATCTAGCTGAACTTAAAAATGAGATCGCTAAACTTGCACCTCAAGAGATCGTCACAAATAGCCAAGAGTTATCTGAAAATAAAGATTTAGGCATCGCGATTGGGTATCTCGAAGAATGGTATTACAGTAGTTCTGATGCTAAAAGAAATATCACTAATTCACTGGATATAGCACTAGCAAGCTCAGTACTACAAAACAACAAACCCGAGCAAATCATAGTTATAGGTTCGATTATTGCTTACCTATCTCATACGCTAAAAAAATTGCCAAGCCACATTACCGCTATAAGCTTCTCTGAAAATGAAAGCGTACTAAATGTAGATAGCAACAGTCGCTCAAACCTAGAGATCGACAGTAATTCAAAATCTAGTTTAATAGGCATAATAGATAAATGCAAAACCAGTCTTGGTAGTCGCCTATTGCGTAGATATTTTAAAAACCCAACTAAAGATTTAGAGAAAATAACTTCTCGCCATGCAGTGATTGAAGCATTCTTAAAAAACCAAAGCTTTTTGAAAACACAAGAAATCCTTAGTTATATTGGCGATATCGAAAGAATCATCTCACGAGTTGCTCTTGGTACGGTTAAGCCAAAAGATTTAGTTTCTCTGCAAAGTTCATTTGAGCAATTACCAAAGCTTAAAAAATCACTAAGTACAATCAATTGCAAAGAACTTGAGCAGATAAACAACAATACTCATCAGCTTGATGATTTAGTAAAACTACTTGATAATGCGATAGTTGAAAATCCTCCCGTTACTATCCGTGATGGTGGAGTTATCAAGGTCGGATTTGATAGTGAGCTTGATGAGCTAAAAAGCATCAAAGATAACTCCTATGACTACCTACTCAAATTTGAACAAGAGCAAAAACAAAAAACCGGCATCAACAATCTCAAAGTTGGTTATAATCGTGTCCATGGCTACTATATAGAATTATCAAAAGCGTATGCTGACAAAGTGCCTGCAGAATATATTCGTCGCCAAACACTAAAAGGAAATGAAAGATACATCACTGAAGAACTTAAAGATTTTGAAGGTAAAGTGCTAACCTCAAAAGAGAAAGCTCTAGCTAGAGAAAAAATTATCTATGAAGCATTGCTAAAAAAAGTACTAGAATACTATACTCAAATCCAGCAAACAGCTGAGAGTATCGCTCAAATTGATGTACTAGCAAATTTTGCTGAAAGAGCTATCAAACTAAACCTAAGCAAGCCTAACTTTAACGATACTGGTAAGCTTAGTCTTAAAGAAGTCCGTCATCTTGCTATTGAGCAAAATATAGATGAGCCATTCATACCAAACGATACAAACCTAAGCAGAGACACTCACACCTAGAGATAATCACAGGCCCAAATATGGGTGGTAAATCGACCTATATGCGTCAGGTCGCTCAACTGATTTTCTTGGCTCATATTGGCTCGTTTGTGCCTGCAAGTGAAGCTGATATTTGTGACATTGATACAATCTACACACGCATAGGTGCATCTGATGATATATCTAGTGGCAGGTCTACTTTTATGGTAGAGATGAGCGAAACTGCGTATATCCTAAATAATGCAACAGATAAATCTCTCGTGATAATGGATGAAATTGGTCGTGGCACAAGTACCTTTGATGGACTTTCATTAGCTGATGCTTGTGCACAAGAATTCGCAAAGATAGGTGCTTTTACACTTTTTGCAACACACTACTTTGAGCTTACAGAACTTACAACTAAATACTCAAATATCAAAAACATTCATTTTGAAGCAAAAGAGTATAAAGACAATATCTACTTTATGCACAAAGCCCTTGATGGTGCTGCTAAGAAATCTTACGGAATACAAGTAGCAAAGCTTGCTGGCATACCTACTAATGTACTAAAATCAGCAACTAAAAACTTACATAAACTAGAAAACAAATCATTTGTTGTAGAAGCTAATTCACCTCAAGCAAGTTTTGAGCTAGAAGAAAAATCTATTTCAAACCCCATAAAAGAAAAACTAGATAGTATTGATATCAATAGCATTACACTTATTGAGGCTTTAAATATACTCGTTGATTTAAAAAATGGTTAATTTAATTATATAAACTATTCTCGATTTGCTATAATCTCTTAATATATATATTTCACAAATACTAAAAGGTAAGCATTATGGAATCAACTGAAAATCAACCATCATTCTTAATTCAAAAAGTTTATACAAAAGATGTATCTTTTGAATCAATCAATTCGCCTGCGTCTTTCAAAGATCAATGGAACCCAGCTTCTGATTTCAATATTGATTTAAATACCAGAAAAAATCGATGATCAAAACTTCGAATTAGATCTAACAATCACTATCACTACAAAGAATAACGAAGCCAATGTGTATATCACAGAAGTTACTCAGTCAGGTATATTTACAATATCTGGTATGCCTGAAGCTCAAGTAGAATCTGTACTAAACACATACTGTGCAAATGCTCTTTTCCCTTATGCAAAACGCATAATTGACTCATCTATCATGAAAGGTGGATTCTTACCACTCAACCTATCTCCTATCAACTTTGATGCAATATATATGCAAAAGAAAGAACAAGAAAATCAAGCTCACTAAAAAACAAAAAAGATATATCACTATGGAAAATTCTCAAAATAGTTTCACAAAGGTTTTTGGATGTATAATGATCATCGTTGGTACCATGATCGGTGCTGGCATACTTGCTCTACCAATTATCACAGCTAAGCTTGGCTTTTTAGTTGGCTCACTCCTTATAATCATTGTATGGACTATAATGACATATACTGCGGTGGTAATCTCAGATATCTCATGTTCTATGCCTTACGGTAGTAGTTTTAAAACTATAGCAGAGAAGTACCTTGGTAAAGCAGGAGGTCTAGTTGCTACAACTTCTTTTCTGCTATTGATGTATTTTATAAGTACTGCTTATATCTCTGCAGCAGCTTCATCATTATCAACAACCTTTCCAACTGTAAGTGAGAATATATCATCATTCTTATTTGTAGTTATTTTCGGTAGTATAGTGGTACTTGGCACAAGATTTGTAGATTATGCTAATAGATTTTTTATATCACTAAAAATACTTGTGCTAGTTATCTTATGTGTAGTTCTTAACAAATATATTGAAATGCCTAATTTACTAGCATCACCTGTAGATTTAGGTGCGTCTTTGCTAGTTTCGATACCTGTATTTACAACCTCATTTACATCACACATCATTGTGCCTGCCCTTTCTGATTATCTTGGTAAAAATACTCGCGATATGAAAAGAGTTATCATTATTGGCAGTATTATTCCACTGATTTTATATATAGTCTGGATAATATCTATTTTAGGTGTACTTCCACTACATGGTCCTGTTAGCTTTATGGGTTCGATATTTGATCATATTCCTGCGGACAAGGCGAATATTGGTAACATTCTTACTACCCTAGGTGACAAGGTTAAAACACCAACTACAGACATTATTCTTCATATATTTACTTATGTAGCAATCATGACTTCTTTCTTGAGTGTAAATTTATCATTATTTCATTTCAATGTTGATACATATAATCTCGATAGATTTAAAAAAGTTCCTAGTTACATGATTGCCGCTGTGCTTACTTTTGCCATTCCCTTAATCATAAACCAGCTTGATCCAAATATATTTATATATGCTATGACTTGCGTTGGTTTGTCTATAGCTGTATTACTTATGATTATGCCGGCATTAATGGCATTCAAAATAAACTCATTAGGTGAAAGTTTCAACTACAAAATTTCTAGCTATAAAAGCTTATGGGTACTTTCTATAATCTCTGGCATAATAGTTATATCTTGTGTAATTGCCTAAGCCAAAATGTCAAACATAGAAAATATAGACTCCTTTCTTGACAATCTCCTTTATCACAAAAATTACTCAAAAGAGACAATAAGTAATTATAAAAGAGATCTAAAACAATTAAGTGATTTTATCGGTGATAGTGATATAACTACCCTTTCACATCAGGATATACTCGGCTGGGTAAAAAGAGCATGGTAAAGGTTCTTCTCCTAAGACACTACAACGCAAGCTTAGTACCGTTAGAAGTTTCTTTAATTTTTTGATAAATAGTAGAAATAGTAACCACAAATCCAGCCTTAAATATAAAAGCTCCTAAAGCATCGAAAAAACTACCTAAGGCTATAAACACTAATGAATTAGCGTATCTCTTAGACATAACTCCAAGTACAGATATTGAAACTCGTGATATTGCTAGCTTTGATCTACTTTATAGTTGCGGTATCCGTTTGAGTGAACTCTCTGCGATAGAGATGAAAGATATCAATCGCTCGCAAAACAGCATCCGTGTGACAGGCAAAGGCAACAAAGAACGCATTGCCTATTTCGGCAGCAAAACATCTGTAAGTCTTGATAAATGGTTAGCAATTAGAAAGCTTTAACCCGAAGACAAACCATTTATTTATATCCCGCGATGGCAATCATCTTACCAATAGATCTATCCAAAAACGCTTAGAACTATTTGCTCAGAAATATGCTTCGAAACACATTCACCCACATATGCTAAGACATTCATTTGCTAGTCATGTCCTTGATTCATCTATGATTTGTTAGCAGTAAAAGACTTGCTTGGTCATGCAGATATCTCAAGTACGCAAATATATACACACCTGAACTTTCAGCAATTAGCCGATGTATTTGACAAGTCTCATCCACGAGCTAAGAAGAAGTAGATTATGGATATTATCGTCAACAACTCACAGACATCAGATTACTTAAAAAATTTTGACATAGATGTGCTTGCTACACATACCCATACAGACGAAATTAAATACCTATCCATAATTGACTCTAAACTGACACTCTTAAACAACGGCAATAATTTAACAATAGACTTCAATGATAAAGATATTCAAAGCCGAGTTGACCCAAAATCAAAGAAATGTAGTGTAGTGCAAGCTGTAGAAGGTAGAAATAAAAATAAACTCAAAATCATAGATACTACAGCAGGTCTTGGTAGAGATACTTTTACGCTTGCTTCTCGTGGTCATTTAGTTACCGCTATTGAAAAAGATCCTTATATCTACTTACTATTGTTAGATGCTATCGAAAGAGCAAAAAAAGATCAAATTTAGTAGATATTGCAAAAAAATATCACTCTACTAAACAACTGACTCATCAGATTATATACTGTCAACGCTAGAAGTTTTTGACTGCGTTTATGTCGACCCAATGTTTCCCGAGCGTAAAAAAAGTGCCAAAGTTAAGCAAAATATGCAAATAATGCATGAAATAGCCTTTAATGATGAGAATATAAATACCCTGCTATTAGAAAATGCTTTTAAAAAATATAGCTAAGAAGGTTATTGTCAAACGCCCTATTAATGCTGAGTATTTATCAGCAAAAAAACCATCTGCTCAAATAAAAGGTAAAACCAATAGGTTTGATATTTATTCAATCTCCTTTTAAATTATAAATGATGTTACACACTAAACTACTATAAAAAATATTTAATCTCATAAAAGTGGCATTTATTAAAAAAAAATATACCATATTAAGTAATAAGAAAATTTTAACAATTTTATGAAACTTTACAAAAAAACTTACATTTCTTTTTGGTACTCTAATTATTTCGACTGCTACAGGATATGCTCAAGGTAGTATCTACACATGGCAGGATGCTAGAGGTAATACCGTATTTTCTCAAACTGCTCCAATCTTTGAAGAAGAATTTGAAGAGGTTGGAGTTCGAGGCCCAAGTCGAAGCCACTCTGAATCATCGCCTATCTTAGCTCAGTTATATGCTATCAAAGAAAATAACTTATATATTGAGCATGAAGAGGTAGAACCTCAAGATACTATCAAAGACCATCACAAATGCGAAACTATAAATGTCCGTATAATTTCTCCAGCAAGTGGCGAGCGCATGTTTGCACACGGTCACAAACTAGCGGTCACTCTTGAACCTAGACTTATGCCTTATGACAATCCTATATTTATAGTTAATAGCATACCTATTCGCGGCCACTACGAAAATGGTACCTGGATGATTTATCGCCCAAACCCTGGTCCTGTAGACATAAGTGTACGCGGGACTACTCGCAATCATAAGATCATAAATTCTACAAAAGACACTCAAATCTTTATTAGAAGTGTTTTAGGTCGATAATTTTTAGTTTTTTAGCTTTTGCCAAGAGCTTATTTTAGTTATAATTAAATCACATAAATTTTGGAATTATATAATGAAAAATATAAATAAGGTTATTTTGATGCTAGTAATTGCATCTTCATTCTCAATAGCTCAAGCAGACAACCCAACCATTTATTCTTGGCGTGCAGAAAATAGTAATATGGTTTTTTCTGAAACTAAGCCTGATAGTGATGTTGATTTCAAGGTTGTTTCGGTAGGCAAACCAACCGTTGTAGACACCAAAGCACCTCAAAAATCTGCAGATGGAAAAGATGTAAAAATCGAACAATCTGATATCGAGAAACTAGCAAACTCTAAGCTTGCAGAAGAAAATAAGCAAGTACTAGAAAAAGCTCAAGGTTCAACCTATGAAGTAACAATCATCTCCCCTTCTGAAAGTGAAAACAAATTTTCAAAAGAAGAAGAAATTCCAGTGATTACAAGTCCAGCTCTTTCAGGGGATGATAAGCCAATATTTATGGTAAACGGCAGCTCTGTACCTAGTCATTATAACGCTGGTAAATGGCTTATACCAAGACCTCTTCAAGGTGAAAACAAAATATCTATCGCAGGTGTAACAAAAGATGGTAAAGATATACACTCATCAAACACTACTACTCTAAGAATATTCAATGGCACAGTTTTACAAATGAAAAATACAGGCAACTCAAAAAGAGCCGCTCGTTAATTACTTTACTTCCTGCCACTTAACTTCTATAAATTTATCTGAACTCTTTTCTTTTAAGTAACTCAAATTAGGACATTTATCCGTATGTACAACCACACCTTTAGATACACTCATATATCCTTCTATTGAATCCGGATAAGCTGGTTGGCAACATTTTGCCATTTCATATTTCATACCATCAAAACCAGATACTAATACCTTTAGCTCTTTTGATTTTGTAAGACCATGCTTTTGCTTTTTCTTAGTCAAATTCTCTTCGGCTGAATACACATCAAGTATATGATTAACGACGCTATTAAGCTTAATACTACCGCTCTCTATAGCTGCAAATAGACTGTCGCCTGCCTTCATATTAAAGTAACTTGCTACCTCTATAAAACTTACTTCTTTAAGATCGTATCCACGAAGCTCTTTTAAGAGTCTATCTTTACCCTAGTACTACATTCTCTTCTTTATTTTGCTCGTTAAACCACTTAGTTACACGAGAGCGATTTCGCGTAGAAGTTAGGTAACCTAAGTTTTCTGATGCCCAATCTTTACTTGGATTTGGTTCTTTTTGAGTTAGAATCTCAACCTTATCGCCCGTAATAAGCTTCGTTGTTAACGGTACAATTTTGCCGTTGATTTTAGCACCTTTAGTACGATGCCCAATCATTGTGTGCACAGAGTATGCAAAATCTAAAACTGTAGACCCTTCAGATAAATCAATCAATTCATTCGCTGGCGTGAATACATATATACGGCTATTAAGCTCTTTAGATATATCACTACCATCTTCGTTGATTTCTTTTTCCCATTCAAGAAGAGATCTTAACCAAGCCACTCGCGCTTCATAAGATGCATCAAATTTCACCCTCTTTATAACGCCAATGAGCTGCAAAACCAAGCTCCGATTCTTCATGCATGTCATGCGTTCTTATTTGAATTTCTAAGTTTCTACCATCAACAGTTACTACTGTATGTATTGACTTATAACCATTAGGCTTAGGGTTTGCTATATAGTCATCAAACTCTTCTGGAATTGGATCATAAAGGTTATTGACCTCTGCCAAAACTTTGTAGCATTCATCAACATTATTGGTTATAACTCGTACTGCGGTTATATCAAATAGTGCATCAAGGTTACCATAACCTTTATTATTAAGTTTTTTATAAATACTATAAATATGCTTTACTCTACCTTGTACACCTGCATGAAGATTATATTGCATAAGTATTTCTCTAAGCTTCTTCACAACATCATGAAGAAAATCTTCTCGCTCACTACGCGTTACACCTAGGCTTTTTGCTATCTTTTTGTACTCATCTGTCTCTAAGAAGAAAAAAGCTCTATCCTCAAGTTCCCATTTAATAGAACCTAGTCCCAATCTATTTGCTAAAGGTGCATAAATATCTAAAGTTTCTCTAGCAATAACCTGCTGTGTTTCTGATTCTAGTGATTTTAAATGACGAATAGTACACAGTTTATCTACTATCTTAACCAGCACAATACGCACATCTTCGATAACAGTTAGAAGCATTTTTCTAAAAGTATCGATCTGCTCTAATGAAATTGCATCTGAAGATCTATACATCCGAATAGCAGACATCTTACGCGTACCCTGTAAGATATGTAGTACAGTGCTACCACAAGCAAGATAAACTTCTTCATCCGTTATATCTGAAAAATTATACAGATCATAAAGTATACCTGCAGCAACAGATTCTTCATCAGCACGGATTTTAAATAAGACATATGCCATTTTCAATAGCATATAAAAACGAACTAATTCCTGTAGGATGGCGTGCAGTCTCTGCACTTTTTGGTTTTAAAAGCTCTAATGCTGAACTAATAAGCTGAAACTTATCTCCATGATAAAAATCATTAAGCTCAGCAATCAGAACAGCATCCTTTATCTGACCATTACTATCTAGTAATTTTGAATCGATAACTTGCATAAATATCCATTTTAAAAAAAATATGAAGCTGGTCTATAAGCCGGGTTCTGTAATAAACAGTCATTTATCTAGGCGTATTGTCACCAATACGCTCAAGCGACCTACCCTGTCACAGTGCGAGCAACACCATTGTGACGCTATTTGGTCTTGCTTTAGATGGGGTTTACAATGCCGTTGAATGTTACCACCAACGCGGTGCGCTCTTACCGCACCTTTTCACCCTTACTCTGCAAATGCAAAGCGGTATATTTTCTGCTGCACTTTCCGTAGGCTCACGCCCCCCAGGCGTTACCTGGCATCTTGCTCTATAAAGCCCGGACTTTCCTCACTCTTTCAAGCGCGACTGTCCGACCACCTTCATATATTTTTAGCTCTTTCTGAGCTTAGCTAATTCTACTTTAGTATTAGATTTTACAGAATTATACTCTTCCTGCAAAGAGGCTATTCTAGCGTTATATTGTTTTTTGAGTCTTATAAGCTCTGATTCAAGTTCCATACGGTCGTTATTTAGCTTAAGTCGTGCATCATGGTACTCTTCTTGTAGATTGGTTCTGTCGTATCTGACAGCTTGTATCAACTTGAACAATTCAACTACATCACCAGACTGAGCTTCCAGCTTATTTTTATCAAACTCACTTGTATAATCAATTACAGGCTTACCCTTAAACTGATTATTGTTTACATATGGTTTTCTTTTTTTATCAAAATGTGGTTTTTTCATAAGAACTAAAAGACTAAGAAATTAAATGTTATTTATATACAAACTAATCTATCAAACACCATCAATAATTGCAATGCAATAATACTAAAGCCATACAGTAAATCAAAGAATCCTTGATATAGATAAAAAATACCTGCAAACTAGTCTCAATATTTTCACTCTACTATAAATCTCATGGATATTAAAAGAAAATCTATAATCGCACTTTTTATAATGACAATATTTTGGGAGTAACTTTCCCTCTTATAAAAATGTCTCTGACATATATTTCCCCTGGCTTATTTGTAATGCTAAGATTGTCTTTCTCTTGTTTTTTATTTTTACCTTTTATACTCAAATCAAAATTTATAGATAAGCTATACATACTAAAAGTTGCTGCTATTTTTGGCTCACTAGAAGGTCTAAGCTTTTTCTTCCAAACACATAGTTTATATACAATTTCATCGAGTGAAGCAGCTTTTTTAACCGCTTTAAGTGTGGTAATGATTCCGTTTATAGGTAGCGTTTTCAAACTTGATAGACTCACAATATACGGTGTGATAGCATCTATCATCTCACTATTAGGCATATATGTATTATCAGGAGCTAGCTTCAAATATTTCTCTATCGGCTATATCTGGGCTATTTTATGTGCTCTTGCTTATGCTTGCTCAGTTATTTATTTAAGTTATGAAACTAGAAAAAACACTAAAAAAGATACATTTAAGGATCTACGACCGCTTATATTTCTCCAGATAGCTTTTGGTATACCATTACCTATATTTGCAGATGTTACTACAATGTATTTTACATTTAATTATATACTCATTATCTCAATAGGCTTTTTTGTGCTATATCTACTATTGTTTGTTATTACCTGCAAAATACATACCAAAAACATCTAAGTATGTCTCAAGTAGCCGTAATTTTTTCATTTGAGCCTATATTTGCAACTGTCTTTGGCAAATTAATAAATGATGAGAGAATCTATATATCTACAATTATCGGTGGTGCTTTGATACTTACGAGTTATTTTATAATCGAGATAGGTAATAAGAAAAGACAAAGCCTATGACAACTTAAAGCAATTAACTCCCCAATTAATAGTGCTTATAGTACCAGATGGACCCCAATAACTTACAGCACTACCATTTGCAGCTTGATTCCCCGAAGCTTGCCCAAGTCCTTGAAAAAAACCCATCTTTGTTGAGTATGCACCCATATTATAATTACTAGGAGCATTATGCTGCTTACTGTAATTTTGATCTATTTTAGATTCTTGAGGAATAGCTGCTGCTACAGAAACATAATAAGTTGGTTTACATGTAAAGATCAAATTATTGCCACTAGCGGCTATTGATGCTACTCCGTCTGGAAGCCAAGAGTACTATTATACCAGCTTGCAACTTGTTGAGCGTTTAGGTAATACCCCCTAAAAATAATAGCATTTAGAAGTGTACAAAAATATACTAATAAATGAGAGGTATTACAAATGAAACAAAAACGATATACAGATAGTCAAATAGTAAATATTTTAAAGGAATCATAGAGCGGCATTATCGTATCTGATTTGTGTCGCAAATATGATATAAGTAGCTCAACATTTTATAAATGGCGTGAGAAATACAGTGGTATGGATGTTTCAATGCTAACAAAAGTTAAAGAGCTTGAAGCCCAAAATAGTAGACTTAAGCGTATGTATGCTGATTTACAGTTAGATCATGAGGTAATACCCCCTAAAAATAATAGCATTTAGAAGTGTACAAAAATATACTAATAAATGAGAGGTATTACAAATGAAACAAAAACGATATACAGATAGTCAAATAGTAAATATTTTAAAGGAATCATAGAGCGGCATTATCGTATCTGATTTGTGTCGCAAATATGGTATAAGTAGCTCAACATCTTATAAATGGCGTGAGAAATACAGTGGTATGGATGTTTCAATGCTAACAAAAGTTAAAGAGCTTGAAGCCCAAAATAGTAGACTCAAGCGTATGTATGCTGATTTACAGTTAGATCATGATATTTTAAAGGAAGCGATGACAAAAAAGTGGTAAAGCCATCTGGAGCGAAAGAAGATGGCTTTACAGACAGTAAAAGCTAAGAAAATCAGTGTCAAAAGGAGCTGTAAAGTTTTTTGCATAAGTGAAACAGCATACTACTATAGCCCTAAAAATAGTGATGATAATGAGTATATAGCAAATAAGTTAATTGAGCTTACACAGGCTCATCGCAACTGGGGTTTTAAGCTATGCTTTCTGCATATAAGAAATGTATTGGGTAAGAGGTTTAATCATAAACGAGTATATCGAATATATTGTGATTTTGTGTTTAAACTTACGAATAAAGCCTAAAAAAGAATTAAAAGAGATAAGCCAAAACCATTAACTGAAGCTACTAGAGCAAACCAAATATGGTCTATGGATTTTATGCACGATAATTTATCTAGTGGTAAAAAGTATAGGCTATTAAATATTATAGATGACTATAATAGAGAAGGCTTAGATTGTGAGATTGACTTTTCATTACCATCATATCGAGTTGAAAAGACTTTAAAAAGGTTAATAAATCAAAGGGTAAGCCTATAGCAATCAGGTGTGATAATGGTCCTGAATATATAAGCAATAGCTTAAAGTTGTGGGCTAAAAGAAATAAGATACAACTATGGTATATTCAACCTGGAAACCCTCAACAAAATGGCTATGTTGAGAGATTTAATAGGACTATGAGATATGAACTATTAGAGCAAAATTTATTTGATATTTTAGATGATATTAGGTTACAATCTACTAGATGGTTATGGGATTACAACAACATTAGACCACATATGGCTTTAGGAGGTTTTCCTCCTAGAATGGTAGCTAGTAAAGCTATTTAATAAGTGTACACTTCTAAGTGACATTAAAAATGGGAGTATTACCTAGCTTCTCTAGTCAAACTACCATCTGGAGATATTGCTACAAACCGAGCATTGTGAACTGAAGCGTAATCTGTAAAAACATGATTAAGTGTTGTAGAAGTTTCAGTATCCTTATTACCATCAATATACCATTCTTTTGTCCAACCCGGCTGAATCACTGTATTAGTAGTATCTGCATCAATTTTCCATGATAAAGAATCACCGCCAACTTGTGAAGCTCTTAAATTAGGCTGTTCTGCTGCTCCTGTATTTATATTTGTCTCAGATGTAACTGTTTCACCTGCAAATTTAGCTTCTAGCTTAACTACATATGTTTGATTTTCACCACTATAAATATATGAGTAAAACTTTTAGAATTACTAACTACAGCTCCATTAACATACCATGTATAAGTAATCCCTGTAGCTGGTATCCCAGTACCTGCAACATCTACATCAAATTGATAATCTAAACCACTACCACCTATTTGCTGTGATGTTATTTTTGGCACACCATAACCAGTTTTTAAACTAACTGTTGCTTGTCTCACCAAGCTATCCTTTTTTGCTTTAAACTCTATACTATATGTAATTCCTGGCTCTAAAGAATCTGGTGAAAAAGATGTTCCAGTACTAGATTTCAATTCTCCATTAACAAACCACTCCTTAGACCAACTCGTGTCTATTACTGTATTTGTTGTATCTACATCAATCTTCCAAGATACAGGACTATCTCCAACTTGCGATACTGTTAAGCTGGGTTGATCTGCCGCACCCGTGGTTATGGTTGTCTCTACTGTAATAGTTTTCCCACCAACTTCAACCTCAGCTTTGACAACATAAGTCTTATTCTCTCCTGCAAATATATATTTAAAGTTCGCCGAAGTACCCTGTGATGCACCATCAACATACCACTTATAACTAACTCCACTAGCTGGAATTCCTGTACCATTCAAATCTACATCAAATTGATAATCTAAACCACTACCACCTATCTTTTGTGAAGTTATTTTTGGTATACCATAACCTGTAGTTACTTGCTTAGTCACGGTAAATGCTGATCCTTGTGGAGGGATTGCTGATAACTTAATTGTATAATCACTAGTATATGCAGGCAACTCAATACTAGCTGTCATGCCACTAGTTGTAATACTCGGAGCCTATTCAACCTCCCACTTTAAGGTAGTTCCATCAGGAAGACCTGATTCAGAAGTATCTGCTTGCAAACTAACTACCTTCCCTTCTACTGCAACAATATCTATATTAGGAGCTTTAAATCCAGTTTTGATAGTTATAGTTGTTGCAACAGTACTAGTTTCATCTGCGTGAACAATAAATGGAATAATCATAAAAAAAACATAATGAAAAACTTATTCTTTTAAAAAACTTATTATCACAACACAACCCTTAAATTTAATTATGGTAAATCAACCACAAGTTTTATTTCGTATTCAGATCCAGCATCAGTAAAGGTATAAGAAAAAGTTTTTTCTTGGCTTTCAAGATTACCATTTATATACCAATTAAATGTAGAATCGTCAGGTATACCTGTCATATCAATATTTACATCAAATTGATATGTTATACCATCTTCAGTTTGAGTCAAAATTGCGGGTTCTGCTACACCTGGACTAACAGGACCTTGCAAATCAATTTCCTCAGTCGTTCCATCTTCCTTGACTATCCTTCCTTTAACAGATACATTTTGAGTACCCGTACTATAAAAAACCCAGCCAGTTGGATTAGAATTAAGATCACATTGCTCATTGAAACAGGGTGTTAATTCCCGATTATCTAACAATGAACTTGTAGCAGGCTCTCCATTATCAATTTGCCAAACTAGACCGTCCGTAAGATCTCCTAAGGCTTTTCGGCTAACTTCTCGATCTATATTTTTACCTAATAAATTAGTGAATCTATTTAACTGAACATCATCAATAGCAATACTGCAGACTATGCCTTTACATTTTGAAACTATTTTTAGCTCATCCACCTGTTCACTCTTTCCACAAGATGCCAAAAATAAAGTTACCAAAAATAGTGTAATAAAATTAATTTTACTTATCTTTTTCATCGTAACAATTAAAAAAATATTAATAAAAAAGGTTGTAACACATCTATAAAAAAATGCAAAAAAAACCTTTTGACTGGGAGATTTTTTTGATATATAGACTAAGAGTCACTTCTTGGATCAAAATCCATCTTTTCTTTCATCTGATTGTAGAATTCTTTTTCTCATCAGTATCAGCTAAAGGTAATTTCACATCATAGACAACATAAAAATCCCCACCAGATAAACCCTTTCCTTTAATACGCATTTTGAGACCTGACTGACTACCTTCTGGCACTTTCATTCTCTTTTACCAAATGGTGTATCAATTTCTAGGCTTGTACCTAAAGCTGCTTCCCATGGCGTAATATTTATATGCTCATAAATATCATTACCATCTATCTTGTAGTTTTTATGCTCAACAACTTCTATTTTGATATATAGGTCTCCAGCTGGAGCATTTTGTCCTACACCAGCTCCACCTTTGCCTTTCAGTCGAAGCTTTTTACCATTACCAATAGCTTGTGGGATATTCACATCTACACTTTTATGCTGCATAGATGGTATACCGTTGCTGCCTGCCTCTTGATAACTATAAGAAACTGGGCGTTTACCACCAGTGATTGCTTCTTCGACTGTCAAGCGTAAAGATACTGTCATATCTTCGCCCTTTCTAGCTCTAGGTTGACCACCAAAACCACCAGCTCCTCGAGATCCGCCACCAAAAAGATCACCAAAGATATCTCCTAAATCTTCATAGTTGAAACCTTGCGAACTTCCTTGACCTCCAAATCCACCAGCACCGCCACCAAAGCCACCCTGTTGAACTTTATCCCAATTTTCACCATAGCTATCGTAAAGTGGGCGCTTTTCTTTGTCTCCAAGCACATCATAGGCTGTTTGAATTTCTTTGAATTTATCTTCCGCACCTGCGTCTTTATTTACATCTGGATGGTACTTTTTTGCTAAACGACGATACGCTTTTTTTAAATCTGCATCAGAGCAGTCTCTACTAACTCCAAGCAGTGAATAATAATCTGCCATTAAACTTTGCTCCTATTTAAAAACTTCTATATATACAGTTACTAACTGATGTTACTAATTAGTATATAAGGGCAATTTCTGTGAATACAAGAATTAATGTTGTGAAATAGTTATTTAGGCTTGGTTGTAGTGACAGCTCATCGGGCTGTCTTGTAGGTGGTTTAGAGAAGAGAGTTTATAGCAGCAAGTCGTGATTTATGCGCTTTAGAAGAAATAAATAATATTTTTAAAGGTTAATCTCTAGCAACACGAATATAAATCACGCCAGCCAATATCGCCCATAGATAATTAAAGATTATATTCATGAAAAATACTTGTGCAGTTGCATCTGAAGCAAAGAAACCTTGTCCTGCTAACGGCATCTTAACTAAAAAGTTAAAGAATATAACCGCTAAGCCAACTATCGTACTTTTTACCCAAATATTTTTAGACAATGGAAAAGCAAATAATATAGTCCAAACTCCACCCCATATCATTAGGCGATAAAGATTATGTTTAAAATCATCGCTCAGAGTTATGCTATGCTCACGCACAATTGCAAATATAAAAATTAATACCATCGCACTAATTAAGCCAGACATAAAACCAACGAAAACTCTATTTAAAAATTCTTCATTTTATTTCCTTATTTTTTTCGTGTAAATAAAATTCATAACAACGATATCCCGTCGTCCACAGTACTAGTACAGTATAGATCAACCCTAAATAAAATACTAGCGATGGAAATATTATCATAATTATAAAAAACAAAAATGTCTCCGCTCGTTCGATAAGCCCAGGACTATAATAAAAACTTTTATGAGTGTCATTTTGTGTGAAAATCCCTACAAGCAAAAAGCTACTGATACACACAACTATCGACATCATCATCAACAAACCGATCCAAGCTAGCTGTGGTTGACATACAAATATTGCGATAATCATAAAAGATTCTACAAAACGATCACTCAATATATCTAGCATAGTACCGATATTTGATGAGCTTCCTCTAACTCTAGCTAATGAGCCATCTAGTACATCAAAATATCCTGAAAGCAAAAGTAATAGTATAGACAAATATGGATTCACGAATACGCATATTGCACTAAATAAACCAACTACAAAAGATAATATTGTGATTGTGTTTGGCTTGCATTTATCTACCAAGAATATTGCTACACTATCAACCAATACATTTTGAACAAATGGTCTCAGCTTTTGCTCTATCATAATTTCTTACCGAATATCTTCATCAAGATTCGAACTACTTTTGACCTTTTCACTATATAGAGTAGGCGTGAAATAACTCCCTGCAACTCGTTTATTTAGCTCACTTAAACTAGGGTATGCGACAATGTGCGACGCCATAGCTTTGATTTTGAGTTTATTATTGATAGCAATAATCCATTGAGTTATCAAATCCCCTGCATTTTCGCCAACGATTGTTGCTCCCAGTATATAACCTTTTTTATCTACAGCTATTTTTACTAAACCATCAGTAGCTAAACCAGCTTGTGCTCTATCATTATCTTCATAACTAATCTCTAGAATTTTTGTCCCCTGTTGCTCTTCTGCATCTGACATAGACATCCCAACATGAGCTATCTCAGGCGTAGTATATATAGACCATGGAAAAGCCTTATAGCTTACTTTAGCCGGTAGCTTAAATAGTATGTTTTGAATAACTATACCAGCTTGATAGCCTGCAGCATGTGTAAACTGAAAAGGTCCTGCGATATCGCCTATTGCAAATACATTTTTATGGTTAGTACGAAGCCTATTATCTGTAACTACACCTTTTTGAGTATGAGCAATATTTACCTTATCCAATCCTAAACTCTCAATATTTGGCTTACGCCCTGCCGCTACCAATAAATGTGTTCCTGAAACAACTTTGTCGTCTAAATAAATATTTATAGCACCATCAGTTTGACTAATTTCTAAAATATCAGCACTCAAAATAATGTTAATACCTAAACTCTCAAACTCTTTAAATACAACAGCTCTAGCATCATTATCTACAGGTGCTAATATTTGCTCACCAACTTCTATAACTGTAACTTTACTACCTAATAACGCATGAGCTTGTGCAAGCTCAACTCCAATAGGTCCGCCACCTATAACTAGTAAATGCTCTGGTTGCTTATCTAAATCAAAAATATTTTCATTAGTATAGTACTTAACAGTATCCAAACCTTTGATTGGTGGGATATTTGCTCTTGAGCCAGTCGCTAAGACTATATATTTTGCTTTGATAATTTGATCACCAGCTTTTACAGTATATCTATCAACTATCTCAGCATGATGTTGAATAACCTTAACACCCAAACCCTCAAATCGCTCGACTGAATCATGAGGCTCAATTTTGGCTATGACATTTTTCACATGTTGTTGGACTTTTTTATAATCAACATCCACTTGTAGCACATCTATACCAAAACCTTTAGCCTTATCAATCTGATGCATAACTCGTGATGCTTCGATCATAGCCTTGGATGGCACACAGCCGTAATTTAGGCAATCCCCACCCATTTTACCGCCTTCACACAGCACAACCGTTGCACCCATCTGCACAGCCCCAGCAGCTACTGACAGGCCACCAGAACCACCACCAATAACACAAATATCAGTTTTTATCATACTTTAGCACGGTAATACTCCCATTTTTAATGTCACTTAGAAGTGTACACTTATTAAATAGCTTTATTAGCTACCATTCTAGGAGGAAAACCTCCTAAAGCCATATGTGGTCTAATGTTGTTGTAATCCCATAACCACCTAGTAGATTGTAACCTAATATCATCTAAACTATCAAATAAATTTTGCTCTAATAGTTCATATCTCATAGTCCTATTAAATCTCTCAACATAGCCATTTTGTTGAGGGTTTCCAGGTTGAATATACCATAGTTGTATCTTATTTCTTTTAGCCCACAACTTTAAGCTATTGCTTATATATTCAGGACCATTATCACACCTGATTGCTATAGGCTTACCCCTTTGATTTATTAACCTTTTTAAAGTCTTTTCAACTCGATATGATGGTAATGAAAAGTCAATCTCACAATCTAAGCCTTCTCTATTATAGTCATCTATAATATTTAATAGCCTATACTTTTTACCACTAGATAAATTATCGTGCATAAAATCCATAGACCATATTTGGTTTGCTCTAGTAGCTTCAGTTAATGGTTTTGGCTTATCTCTTTTAATTCTTTTTTAGGCTTTATTCGTAAGTTTAAACACAAATCACAATATATTCGATATACTCGTTTATGATTAAACCTCTTACCCAATACATTTCTTATATGCAGAAAGCATAGCTTAAAACCCCAGTTGTGATGAGCCTGTGTAAGCTCAATTAACTTATTTGCTATATACTCATTATCATCACTATTTTTAGGGCTATAGTAGTATGCTGTTTCACTTATGCAAAAAACTTTACAGCTCCTTTTGACACTGATTTTCTTAGCTTTTACTGTCTGTAAAGCCATCTTCTTTCGCTCCAGATGGCTTTACCACTTTTTGTCATCGCTTCCTTTAAAATATCATGATCTAACTGTAAATCAGCATACATACGCTCAAGTCTACTATTTTGGGCTTCAAGCTCTTTAACTTTTGTTAGCATTGAAACATCCATACCACTGTATTTCTCACGCCATTTATAAAATGTTGAGCTACTTATACCATATTTGCGACACAAATCAGATACGATAATGCCGCTCTCTGATTCCTTTAAAATATTTACTATTTGACTATCTGTATATCGTTTTTGTTTCATTTGTAATACCTCTCATTTATTAGTATATTTTTGTACACTTCTAAATGCTATTATTTTTAGGGGGTATTACCGGATAAAGCCACAAATTGTTGCTAAAAGGTTGTATGTGATTCCAACCAATGTTGTTCTACTTGTGTTGGTAAACATCTCAGTAATAAAAGGAATGTATGTGGCAGTTAGCCCACCAATGATAATATTTTGCAATATCGCAAAAACCCCAATTAGATGTATGTCTCCCATATTTATCAAACTGAGTAGAGGCACCTCTGCAATAATTGCAACAACATAAAGAATCATTAACATTTTCTTGATACCAATTTTGTCAATATATTTAGAGAATAAGTATATTGATAAAACTATCGTAACATTAGCTAAGTTGTAGTACATGTCAATGCTATGAGCAGGATAGTTTAGATTCTGTTTTGCATATGAGATTATAAAGTAAAACTGTAGTATTAAAGAGCCTACAAATATTATTGAGCCTAGTAGAAGAGCAACGGTTTTAATATTGATGACTAAGTCATCAAGGTATTCTTTTACTGTGACATTTGAGCTATCTTGATGTGGGATTATTCTTCTCATGTAAAAAGATAAAAAAGCAACAGCACCACCCAATAAAAAAGGTACTCGCCAAAAGCCTTCAGACATAAGCTTATCGCCAACTGCAAACTCTATAGTAAATACTAAAAAGCCAGCTATTCCAGCAGCTATCGATAGAGACATACCGATAGGGGCATAGTCTCGAGCTAAAGTACTTGGACTTGTGAATCGACTTAAAAAAGACATAGAGTTTGGCATCTCAGCCCCCATTGCTACACCTTGCAATACTCTTAATAATGTTAGTAGTATTGGAGCAAAGACACCGATGCTTTCATAGCCTGGCAAAAGAGCTATCAATACAGATGCCCCACCCATTATAAGCATTGTTATTAGCAAGGTTTTAGATGGGCTGATCAGATCACTAAAAAAGCCAAATATAACAGCACCGAAAGGTCTTGATAAATAACCTAAAGCAAATATTAGAAAAGTATTTAAGGTTGCAACCCATCCTATATCGGCAGGAAAGAATGTTTGACTAATATAGTTAGATAACAATCCATATACTACAAAATCATAGTACTCAAGTCCGGTACCAATGCCTAGAATAAATCCTAAGCGTTTTGAAGATAGTTTTTCACTCATCTATTTGAACTTAAAATAATAAGAAAGATATTTTGCCATTTATTGAATAATTAATCAAAACTTCTTGCTCAGTGAATGATAATTTTATAAAAGAAATTGTTTGATGGGATTAAATATATGAAAATATATTATATACTGTATTAATATATTACTTCTTAAAAAAGCCAAAAATCTTATTCATCAAACCTTTATCTTCATTTTCTTCATAGGTACCACGCATTTTTTCGATTTTATCTTGAAGGCGTTGTTCCATAGTCTCATTTGTTGGTACTTCTTTAAGGCTAGTGAATTCAGTTTTTTCAACTTCTTTTACATCAGGATTTTTTTCAGCTTCAACAGATATAGCTTTATCTGTCTGCTTAGAAAATTTTATATCCGTTATAACAAAATTATCATTTTCATCTTTTGTAATGAAACCTTGCTCACGCAGAATACGACGATATTTATAAATACTACTTTTAGATACACCGAAATGATCAGCTAGTTTAGCTGCACTTTGACCATTCTCTATAGCTTTGATTATAGCTTTTTTCATAGCTAATTCTTTTTCTGGGAGTATTTTCATTATGGTACCTACAAATTTAAATTCAAATATATTATATCTTAGCTTTTTTAATTATACAACTTGACCAGCAACCCAACCTGATGCCCAGGCCCATTGGAAGTTATAACCGCCTAGCCAGCCTGTAACATCTACTACCTCACCTATAAAGTGTAATCCCTTGGTGTTATTGGCTTCCATAGTTTTTGATGATAATTCATTACAGCTTACACCACCTAATGTAACTTCTGCTGTACGATAGCCTTCAGTAGTTTGAGGGGATACTATCCAGTTATGCAATCTAGAGTTTATGTCAGCTATTTGAGCTAAAGTTAAATCACAAACACGCATACCAATCAATTCGTCATCAAAAAATGTGTTGACTAAGCTTTTTGGGAATAGTTCCGAAAGGATGTTTTTTAGCGAAGTTTTTGCACCAGCTGATTTTCTTTTAGATAGAAATTCTTCAACATTTAGTTTAGGCGATAAATCAATGTTTATACTTTCTCCAGCTTGCCAGTATGATGATATTTGTAAAATTGCCGGTCCACTTAAACCCTTATGTGTGAATAAAATATTCTCGCTAAAACTGATTTTTTCATTTGATACATTGCAAAATACAGAAACCCCTTTTAGAGTTGAGTATTTTTTACAATCTTGACCGTTGAATATAAAAGGCACAAGCCCAGCAGTTTGTTTATTCACTTCTATACCAAATTGCTTAGCAACTTTATAACCAAAGCCTGTAGCTCCCATAGTCGGTATTGAGAGCCCTCCAGTCGCGATAACTAAAGAGTTGCAACTGTAATCAGCATCTTCTGTTTTTAGGTAAAACGAATTATCGTTTTTGTAAAGCGTATCAATACTTGTTTCTAGTTTGATTTTGACATTGTATTTGTCACATTCAGCTAAGAGCATATTTACTATGTCTTTAGCTTTATTGTCACAAAAAGCTGCCCTAAAGTTTTTTCATGATAAGGAATAGAGTAGTCACTCACCATACCAATAAAGTCCCATTGAGTGAACCTTGACATTGCCGATTTTATAAAGTGAGGATTATCAGCTAAATACTTTTCATTCTCGATATTATAATTTGTGAAGTTACAGCGACCACCACCAGACATTAGGATTTTTTTACCGACTTTGTTGGCATGGTCAAGGACTAGTACTTTACGGTTTCTTTTAGCAGCTTCGATAGCACACATAAGCCCAGCAGCACCTGCACCTATGATGATGACATCGTAATTAAGAGTTTGAGACATAGTTTTTTAGCTCTCTTTAAAATGATTTTTTTATAAATCTTTTAATTTATACCAATATATACTTGCTATTATCAATAGTAAAATAATATATATTGATATAATTGCAGAGACAGAATTAGCAGATATAAGGCTTTCAGTAAGAGCTACTAAACTTGTTATCGACATATTTACTAAATACATAACGGCAGCAGCTGTGCCAGATATATGACGAAACATGGATAAGCCTTTTACCCAGTGAAAGAGGGAATATCGATCCACAAGTAAAGTAAATCATCATTGTAGTTACAATTAATAGTATCAAACACATATTAAGATAAAAACTTAGCCCGAATAATATGATTAAAAGTATCAAAAAGAAGTGTATAACTATAAAAAAAGTTTACCAACAGGGTAGGTATTTAACAAGTGACGGCATAGTATTGGAGCAGGTAAAAAAGCTAGTCCTGAAAATATCGACAATTTACCAAAAAACAATGCAGAATGCCCCATAACACCTTGTATTAAAAATGGTCCTAAAGTATTAAAAGTGATGATAAGTGAGTAAGCTATGCCCATTGTAATCACTAAAGCCATAAATTCTTTATGTAAAAAGACTTCTTTTAAATCTCTTTTCATTTTTGTCACACTGAGCTTAGATTTTTTTTCAATAGTTTCAGGTACATTGAAATATATTAATATCAGTAAAATGCTACACATGATACTAAAAAAATAAAAACCAGACTTCCATCCACAATAGTATTGTAAATATCCACCTAAAACTGGTCCTGCTATTGGCCCAAGACCCCATAAAAATCCATAGTGGGGCCAAGTTTCATAAGTTTTTCTGGAGATAATATGTCAGAGAATATGGCTCTGTTTATTACTGTGATTGAGCCGATGAAAAAACCTTGGCTAAAACGAGCTGATAGCAATAGAACTTCATTTGGAAAAATGATTGGCAATATACTTGAAATGACAAACAACAGGCATGATAGGCGAAGAAGAGTTTTTCGACCTAGAGCATCTGTGATTAATCCAATAATAAAATTACCAAGAGCATATCCCCAAATATATAAAGAAATAATTAACTTGGTAGTACTAGCAGAGATATTTAAAGCAAGACCTATAGCGGGTAGTGATGGCGCGAATAAGTCGATAGTCATACCTGATAATGGTAAGAATGATAGTAAAATAAACATCAGCATTTTTCTATTTGTAATATTGTTATGTAAGGTTGTTATATTTTGTGACATGATTAGCCCTATTGTTTTGTAGAATGCTTAGCAAGGTATATTTTAGCAAAGTTTATGTATTGTTAGAATCTAAGAATTTATATCTTAGATTGTAGTTGGAAAATTAAGATTTTTTAAAATTCCAAGATTATTCAGGAATTTTTTCTTAAGTGACTGGAGTTATGGACAGTCCCATAGTCCCTTAGAAGAGTTTGATATTAATATCTACCTTGTTGCATCATAGCTTCAGCAACTTTTTCAAAGCCAGCTAAGTTAGCACCAGCTACTAAGTTATAGCCAAGGTCAAACTTGTTGCTAGCAGATCTACAAGCTTCAAAGATATTTGCCATAATTTGTTGTAGTTTTAGTCTCTACCTCTTCAGCAGTCCAAGCCATACGAGATGAGTTTTGACTCATTTCAAGACCAGAAGCCGCAACACCACCAGCATTAGCTGCTTTACCAGGTGCTAGACTTACATTGTGAGCCATCAGAATGTTCGATAGCTTCATTTGTAGTTGGCATGTTAGATGCTTCTACCACATACTTCACACCAGCTTTGATTAATTTCTTAGCATCAGCTACATCTATCTCATTTTGAGTAGCAGCAGGCATTGCGATATCTGCTTTTATACCCCAAGGTTTTTCACCTTCATGGAATGTAGCACCAAAGTCAGTAGCGTAATCTTGCATAGTTTTTTCACCGGCACGGATTTTAGTAGATAGTCAATTTTCTCATCAGTATTGATACCAGCTGGATCATATTACAAAAACCTTTTGAGCCAGATATAGTTACAACTTTACCACCTAGTTGAGTAGCTTTTACAGATACCCCAAGCCACATTACCATAACCAGAAGTTACAATAGTTTTGCCTTTCATTGTGTCACTGTCATCTTAAGCATTTCATCTAAGAAAAATACAGCACCATAACCAGTAGCTTCTGGACGAATTAAGCTTCCACCAGATTCAAGAGATTTACCTGTAAGTACACCATTTTCAAATGCACTACGGATTCTACGGTATTGACCATATAGATAACCAATCTCTCTACCACCAACACCGATATCACCTGCAGGTACATCAATATCAGGGCCAATGTGTCTTTGTAGCTCTGTCATAAAGCTTTGGCAGAAGTTCATTACTTCAGTATCAGTTTTGCCTTTTAGGATCAAAGTCAGCACCACCTTTACCGCCACCCATAGGTAGAGTAGTTAGGCCATTTTTAAATACTTGTTCAAAGCCTAGGAACTTGATGATTCCAGAGTAAACGCTTGGGTGAAATCTAAGACCACCTTTATATGGTCCAATAGCACCATTAAATTGGTATCTAAAACCTCTATTTACCTGTAAATCACCATTTTTATCTGTCCATGGTACTCTGAAAGTTATGCCTCTTTCAGGCTCAACCATTCTAGCTAAGATATTTTTCTTCGATATACTTAGGGTTTTTTCTAGAGCAGGTTTTAAAGTAGAAAATACTTCTTTTACCGCTTGGATAAATTCTTTTTCGTGAGCATCTCTTTTTTCAACATCTGCAATCACTTTATCAATATATTGTTGAGCATTCATTTATACGATCTCCTTGGTTTTGAAATTTTTAGAAATATTTATTTTTAACAAAAATAGTTTACAACTTAGGTAATACTCCCATTTTTAATGTCACTTAGAAGTGTACACTTATTTAAATAGCTTTATTAGCTACCATTCTAGGAGGAAAACCTCCTAAAGCCATATGTGGTCTAATGTTGTTGTAATCCCATAACCACCTAGTAGATTGTAACCTAATATCATCTAAACTATCAAATAAATTTTTGCTCTAATAGTTCATATCTCATAGTCCTATTAAATCTCTCAACATAGCCATTTTTGTTGAGGGTTTCAGGTTGAATATACCATAGTTGTATCTTATTTCTTTTAGCCCACAACTTTAGCTATTGCTTATATATTCAGGACCATTATCACACCTGATTGCTATAGGCTTACCCCTTTGATTTATTAACCTTTTTAAAGTCTTTTCAACTCGATATGATGGTAATGAAAAGTCAATCTCACAATCTAAGCCTTCTCTATTATAGTCATCTATAATATTTAATAGCCTATACTTTTTACCACTAGATAAATTATCGTGCATAAAATCCATAGACCATATTTGGTTTGTTCTAGTAGCTTCAGTTAATGGTTTTGGCTTATCTCTTTTAATTCTTTTTTAGGCTTTATTCGTAAGTTTAAACACAAATCACAATATATTCGATATACTCGTTTATGATTAAACCTCTTACCCAATACATTTCTTATATGCAGAAGCATAGCTTAAAACCCCAGTTGCGATGAGCCTGTGTAAGCTCAATTAACTTATTTGCTATATACTCATTATCATCACTATTTTTAGGGCTATAGTAGTATGCTGTTTCACTTATGCAAAAAACTTTACAGCTCCTTTTGACACTGATTTTCTTAGCTTTCACTGTCTGTAAAGCCATCTTCTTTCGCTCAGATGGCTTTACCACTTTTTTGTCATCGCTTCCTTTAAAATATCATGATCTAACTGTAAATCAGCATACATACGCTTAAGTCTACTATTTTGGGCTTCAAGCTCTTTAACTTTTGTTAGCATTGAAACATCCATACCACTGTATTTCTCACGCCATTTATAAAATGTTGAGCTACTTATACCATATTTGCGACACAAATCAGATACGATAATGCCGCTCTCTGATTCCTTTAAAATATTTACTATTTGACTATCTGTATATCGTTTTTGTTTCATTTGTAATACCTCTCATTTATTAGTATATTTTTGTACACTTCTAAATGCTATTATTTTTAGGGGTATTACCTTATCACACCTGATTGCTATAGGCTTACCCCTTTGATTTATTAACCTTTTTAAAGTCTTTTCAACTCGATATGATGGTAATGAAAAGTCAATCTCACAATCTAAGCCTTCTCTATTATAGTCATCTATAATATTTAATAGCCTATACTTTTTACCACTAGATAAATTATCGTGCATAAAATCCATAGACCATATTTGGTTTGCTCTAGTAGCTTCAGTTAATGGTTTTGGCTTATCTCTTTTAATTCTTTTTTTAGGCTTTATTCGTAAGTTTAAACACAAATCACAATATATTCGATATACTCGTTTATGATTAAACCTCTTACCCAATACATTTCTTATATGCAGAAAGCATAGCTTAAAACCCCAGTTGCGATGAGCCTGTGTAAGCTCAATTAACTTATTTGCTATATACTCATTATCATCACTATTTTTAGGGCTATAGTAGTATGCTGTTTCACTTATGCAAAAAACTTTACAGCTCCTTTTGACACTGATTTTCTTAGCTTTTCACTGTCTGTAAAGCCATCTTCTTTCGCTCAGATGGCTTTACCACTTTTTTGTCATCGCTTCCTTTAAAATATCATGATCTAACTGTAAATCAGCATACATACGCTTAAGTCTACTATTTTGGGCTTCAAGCTCTTTAACTTTTTGTTAGCATTGAAACATCCATACCACTGTATTTCTCACACCATTTATAAAATGTTGAGCTACTTATACCATATTTGCGACACAAATCAGATACGATAATGCCGCTCTCTGATTCCTTTAAAATATTTACTATTTGACTATCTGTATATCGTTTTTGTTTCATTTGTAATACCTCTCATTTATTAGTATATTTTTGTACACTTCTAAATGCTATTATTTTTAGGGGGTATTACCAGATTTTCAAAAGCAAGTTTGGTCTGAACTAATGAAAATCCCTTACGGCAAAACTATCAGCTACAAACAAGAAGCGGTGAATATATAGGCAATGAAAAAGCCTTTCGAGCTGTAGCAAATGCTAATGGTAAAAATCCACTACCAATAATCATACCTTGCCATCGAGTAGTAAACTCTAATGGTAGGTTAGGTGGATATACTGGAGGTATTGAGAAGAAGGTTTATTTGTTAAATTTAGAAAAAATAAGATTATGAGAAAATAAATTCAGTCAAACTACAAAATCCTTTTTCTATGCAACCAAATCCATATAAGCGGTATCGCTATAATTATCACATCAGCAACTATCAAAATCATCGTATATTGAAACACATCTTTCACATGAGAAAATGCTGGTGGGAAAACCCTAAGACAAACCCTAGCACACACATAACTATCGCCACACAAGCCATACTTACCAGTAACCAGTTTGAACCTCGCTTACCAACATAAAACACCCTATGCTCATCAGCTTTTTTAAATCTCAAGCGAATAGCTGCTACAAACACCATGATCCACATCACGACTGTAAACTGCGATGTAATAGCTACAAGCAATGCAAATGCTGAATATATAGATGGCATAACCAAAAATGCTAATGATAAAAACACAACTATAGCTATTTGAATACCAAGCATATTTACTGGCATATCGTATTTATTTTTACCAGCCATAATTTTAGGAAAGAATTCCTGCTCAGTAGCTGTCTGCATACCTCGTGCAGGACCAAGCACCCAGGTACTAAGAGCTGCAAGCATTCCTACTGTTACCATCACCGCAACAACCGGCTTCATGCTACCAAGCCTGATTATACTAAGCACTGCCGAGATACCTTGAATAAGCCCATTAAGCACATTCACATCTTTTACAGGCACTACTATCATCAGTGAAATAGTCGCAAGAACTGTAAGTGAAACTATAGTTACTGTCGCAAGAAGAATTGATTTGGGGGATGTTTTTTCTGTGGGTTGTCAATATTTGTCATGTGAAATGCTACCGACTGAATACCCGAGTATGACGAAAGTGTTTTCACAAGTAATGCATAAGTACCAAGCGAAAGTGCTGGCAAAAAGTCTGTCACACCATGGTACTCAAGATGACTTTGCCCTGTAACTACAAAATATATAGCACCTGCAAATAAAAGCACTCCCGGTATTATCATTCCAAAAACCACACCTACTATATTTAGGATAATCACTCGACGCATTGGCCAACAATTAAATAAACTCACGGCAATAAATGTTGCAACCATTATCAACCAAAAAGCAAAACTAGTATGTGTATTTTCAACAAAACCGCGAAAGCCAACATACGCAAAAGTTGCTATTAAGGCTGTAACAAGTGCTTGGAAAGCTAACTACATTGTTAAACCACTCTAACCACATAGCTAGCACACCTGCTTTCTCACCTAAGCCAGCTTTAACCCAGCTAAATACCCTCCCACCGTTATTTTTAGTAAGCATACTACTAAGCTCGGCACATATAAGTGATGTTGGCACTAAGAATGTAACTGCAGCAACTAAGTAAAAGAATACACTTTGTAACCCTATCGTTGCCATAAACGCAATCGAGCTTAAGCTTACAATCGCTGAGATATTAAGGGCTGTAAGTGACAGTACTGAGATTTTTTTATTAAAATATTGCATATAATTTTTTAAACTCCTTAAATAAAATATTCTTTTACTGCTGGACGAAGATTGTATTGGCTTGCAAGGACTTTTCCATACGCCCCTGCTGAATATATAGCGACTAAATCTCTCCTCTCTTTAACGCTGGTAACTCTAAAGCTTTGGCAAACACATCGCTTGACTCACAAATTGGACCGACAACATGATACTTTTTGATTTGTGTAGTATCACCATTTACAGCTATAATCTTATGCTTAGCTTGATAGAGTGCTGGGCGTAAAAGCTCAGTCATTCCTGCATCTATAATAGCAAAATCTGTATTGCCCGTAGTCTTAGTAAATAGCACTTTACTTAGTAGAACACCGCTTGAGCAACCAATGATCTACCTAACTCAAAAAATGCACTGTCACGCTATTTTTAAACTTGAAATCACTAGCAATACTTGCAAAATATTTATCAAAATCAACTACAGAATTAATCTCGGGATTTACATAATCAATACCCAAACCACCACCGAAATTTACATGCTCAATTTTGACACCTTTATCTTGAAGAGTCTCAAGGTGACTATTAGCAGTAGCTGTTAGATCTCTAAACACATTCAAATTCAAAATCTGCGAACCAACATGATAATGCAAGCCAATGATGTTTATATTCTCCAACGAAGTAGCATCATTTAAAATAAAACTTTCAACCATTTCAAAAGAAACTCCAAACTTATCATCAAATTGCCCTGTACTTATATAGTGATGTGTTTGAGCATCAATATTTGGATTTATACGAATACAGATATTAGCTATTTTTTCCTTTTTTTGGCAAGCTCATTTATCACCTGCATTTCCTGTATAGATTCACAATTAAATGCAAATATATCAGCACCCTAAAGCTAGCTCTATCTCCCAATCTGCCTTACCAACTCCAGCAAACACTATATGGCTAGGCTCAACACCCTCATCTAAAGCTCGTTGGACTTCGCCACCACTGACACAATCTATTCCCATACCGTGTTTTTCATAGTTGACAATAGTCGCATTATGATTAGCCTTTATTGCGTAGTGAATAAAACTATTATCAAAATATTTTTCAACAGCCCTCTTTGCAGCCAAAAATGTAGTATCGTGGAGTATATTTCTATCATATACATAGCACGGAGTCGTTATACCGCTATCGATAAAATCAGTTATTTGATCATTATCAAAAATTTTAAAGTTATTCTCTATATTCATTATATTCCTTACTTTAGGGCGCCTCTAAAACTCTGTGTATGCAGATTAAATAGTTTTAAATTTATCATAACAAGGCGAAAATTGAAGGTAATAGTATATCTATTGCTAAAATTTGCAACGCAGGTGTGGTGAATTTGGGCATTAAGATGCGTGCTCAGTGAGTTATTAGAGGTGTCCTTAAACTAAATCTGGCAAATGCCATTGAGCTTTTACCTGCTCGTAACTACTGTTTGGTAATTGCACTATCACGGGTGTTTGGTTGGGTTTATCCACTCTTGAAGCTCTTTGATATCTTCCTCAGCCATTGCCGTACAACCTTCGGTGCCTGTTTCTGGTGACTTCCATATATGCATAAATATACACGATCCTTTTTTAGCTTGAGTGGGATTGTGGTTATAAAGTAATTCTACGCCGTACTTATATTGGGGAACTTGAGACATATGCTCAGATGATTGCCAGTCTTTAGTATAATTAGCTGTGTTTATTATGTCATTTGTGTTTATTATGTCATTATAATATTTTGAGTTTGCATCATCGACACATTCGACACCTGTTTTGACATGCACATAGTTAGACATTTTTGATGTATCGAACCCAAATGTTTTACCAATTTTATAGACACCCGCAGGAGTTTTACTATCACCCTCTTGCTTATCTGCGACTGTAGTATTTTTAAATTTAAAGCTTTGCGTTGATGCCATACCATTTTTGCCGATTACAACATTTACAGCTTTTTTCACTGCAACCCACTTTTCATCGTTGTTCTTATCAAAATACCACATTTTCCCATTCACACTACCCCAGCCTGCTGTAGTAACAACAATTAACTGCTGTGCTTGATTTATATTTATTGTATTTAAATTTGCATAAGCCATTTTATTTATTTCTCTTATTCATTTTATATTTAAAGTTTTGAATTTAAAAATCTAACTGATAAAGAGGTTTTCGTTTTATGTATGCTTTATTGAGCTTATTTGATTTGATTGGATAACAATCTTTTTGACAGAAATTTTTAGATAAAAACATACATATACCCCTTTTTATATATTCCAGATTACACTCATAAATTTAAAACCAAGTAACATACTCATGTCGACATCCTTACCTTCTTTTTATAACTATAGAGTAAATAAATATTATAACTTTGTAAAACCTTTTTACGTATAAACAAATTTAATATACTATTTCATATAAAATGATTTGATTTAGCGACTAAGGGTAATACCCCTAAAAATAATAGCATTTAGAAGTGTACAAAAATATACTAATAAATGAGAGGTATTACAAATGAAACAAAAACGATATACAGATAGTCAAATAGTAAATATTTTAAAGGAATCATAGAGCGGCATTATCGATCTGATTTGTGTCGCAAATATGATATAGTAGCTCAACATTTTATAAATGGCGTGAGAAATACAGTGGTATGGATGTTTCAATGCTAACAAAAGTTAAAGAGCTTGAAGCCCAAAATAGTAGACTGAGCGTATGTATGCTGATTTACAGTTAGATCATGATATTTTAAAGGAAGCGATGACAAAAAAAAGTGGTAAAAGCCATCTGGAGCGAAAGAAGATGGCTTTACATTGTAAAAGCTAAGAAAATCAGTGTCAAAAGGAGCTGTAAAGTTTTTGCATAAGGAAACAGCATACTACTATAGCCCTAAAAATAGTGATGATAATGAGTATATAGCAAATAGTTAATTGAGCTTACACAGGCTCATCGCAACTGGGGTTTTAAGCTATGCTTTCTGCATATAAGAAATGTATTGGGTAAGAGGTTTAATCATAAACGAGTATATCGAATATATTGTGATTTGTGTTTAAACTTACGAATAAAGCCTAAAAAAAGAATTAAAAGAGATAAGCCAAAACCATTAACTGAAGCTACTAGAGCAAACCAAATATGGTCTATGGATTTTATGCACGATAATTTATCTAGTGGTAAAAAGTATAGGCTATTAAATATTATAGATGACTATAATAGAGAAGGCTTAGATTGTGAGATTGACTTTTCATTACCATCATATCGAGTTGAAAAGACTTTAAAAAAGGTTAATAAATCAAAGGGGTAAGCCTATAGCAATCAGGTGTGATAATGGTCCTGAATATATAAGCAATAGCTTAAAGTTGTGGGCTAAAAGAAATAAGATACAACTATGGTATATTCAACCTGAAACCCTCAACAAAATGGCTATGTTGAGAGATTTAATAGGACTATGAGATATGAACTATTAGAGCAAAATTTATTTGATAGTTTAGATGATATTAAGTTACAATCTACTAGGTGGTTATGGGATTACAACAACATTAGACCACATATGGCTTTAGGAGGTTTTCCTCCTAGAATGGTAGCTAATAAAGCTATTTAATAAGTGTACACTTCTAAGTGACATTAAAAATGGGAGTATTACCCTAGTATCCAAAAAATACTGCTGAAGCACCCAAGCAAGCTGCTACAGGTATCCATCTAATACCAAAATTAGCTGTAACTGCCATCATCGTCACATCTTTAAAGCCTAGAACTTTTTCGTCATTAGTTGAGATTGCACCCATTGATATTCCTATGAAATAAACATAGAAATATTATAAGTGAATATTTAAAAAAAGATAGATTGAAATATTTAGAAGAATATTATTTTGAAAGAAATTACTACATCATACCTGGCATTCCACCTATACCACCCATAGGCATAGCAGGAGCGTCTTCTTTGATCTCAGCAACCATTGCTTCTGTTGTGATCATAAGACCAGCAATAGATGCAGCATGCTGTAATGCAGAACGAGTAACTTTAGTAGGATCTAAAATACCCATTTCAACCATATCACCATAAGTATCATTAGCCGCATTATAGCCATAGTTACCAGTTTTAGCTTTCACTTCATTGACAACTACAGAAGCCTCACCACCAGCATTGATTACGATTTGTCTTAATGGTGCTTCGATTGCTTTTCTAAGAAGCGCAATACCATGATTTTGATCTTCATTATCACCCTTTAAACTTTCAAGAACTCTTTGAGCTCTTATCAAAGCAACACCACCACCAGCAACTATACCTTCTTCTACAGCTGCACGAGTGGCATTAAGAGCATCATCAACACGGTCTTTTTCTCTTTCATCTCAGCTTCTGTGATAGCACCTACTTTGATTACCGCTACACCACCAGAAAGTTTAGCTAGTCTTTCTTGAAGTTTTTCACGATCGTAGTCAGAAGTTACATCTTCAATATTTGCTTTTAGTTGCTTAACACGATTTGCAATAGTAGCTTTATCGCCAGCACCGTCAATTACAGTAGTATCATCTTTAGTAACTTGTACACGACTTGCAGTACCTAAGCTTTCCATAGTAGCTTCTTCCAGCTTCATGCCAAGCTCTTCTGATATAACTGTTGCACCTGTTAAGATGGCGATATCTTCTAGCATAGCTTTACGATCGATCACCAAAGCCTGGAGCTTTAACAGCACATACTTTGACTACACCACGCATATTATTCACAACTAGCGTAGCTAGAGCTTCACTTTCGATATCTTCAGCAATCACAAGTAATGCTTTACCAGATTTAGACACCTTCTAATACCGGTAATAACTCACGGATATTAGCGATTTTTTTATCCACAAGCATGATATATGGACTTTCTAAATCTGTAGTCATGTTTTCTTGATTTGTAGCAAAATAAGGAGACAAATAACCTCTATCGAACTGCATACCCTCAACTACATCAAGCTCATCTTCAAAGCCTTTGCCCTCTTCGGGACAGTGATTACACCTTCTTTACCAACTTTTGCCATCGCTTCTGCAATAATTCTACCCACACTCGCATCTGAGTTAGCAGAGATAGTAGCTACTTGTTCAATAGACTTTGCATCAGAACAAGGCTTAGAAAGTACTTTTAACTCTTCTACTAGTTTAATAGCCGCTTTATCGATACCTCGTTTCAAATCCATCGGATTCATACCTGCAGCAACAGCTTTTAAGCCTTCTGTAAGTAATGCTTGAGCAAGTACAGTAGCTGTAGTAGTACCGTCACCAGCCACATCAGCTGTTTTTGATGCCACTTCTTTACGATTTGAGCACCCATGTTTTCAAACTTATCTTCAAGCTCGATTTCTTTTGCTACAGACACACCATCTTTAGTGATAGTTGGTGCACCAAATGATTTATCTAAAACCACATTACGACCTTTTGGTCCAAGTGTTACTTTTACTGCATTTGCTAATGTATTTACACCATCAAGCATCTTTGCACGAGCTTCATCTGAAAACAGAACTTGTTTTGCTGCCATTGTTATTCTCCTTTAAAAATTATTCTAAAAAATTATGAAAATTTAAACTACCCAATAATTCCCATGATGTCATTTTCTGTCATCATTAAAAGATCTTCATCACCAACTTTCACTTCACTGCCGGCAAACTTACCAAATAGTACTTTGTCGCCAACTTTCACATCCATTGGCTGAGTTGTGCCATTGTCTAATTTTTTGCCGTTACCAACTGCTACAATCTCGCCTTGGCTTGGCTTTTCTTGAGCACTACCAGTCAGGATAATACCACCAGCAGATTTAGTCTCCTCTTTTGCACGACGAACTAATACTCTATCTTGTAATGGACGAATATTCATAACGATTTTACTCCTTTGTTGTATTGTAAATATTTAAATGTATTTGTAACTACAAGACCATCTAAGTCTTATGAACTTACAGGTCTATATATCGTACCTAAAGATGAATTTTCAAGCAGAATTTTTATTTTTTAGCTAAAACGAGTATAATTCATATAGAAAACAATAGATTCATAAAATAAATAATATGCAAAAATCATTAAAGTTCCTTATCATAATTTTATCCTCTACATTATTATTTCTAAGTTTTGGATTCTCTGCAAATTTAAAGAGTGAAATCACAACAATAAACAATAGCAAAATTCACTATTACCATACAGTATACAACTCAAATAAGCCCAACCTTATTATGCTTACTGGGCGTGGTACTACTGCTAACTTTTGGCCAAAAGATTTTATGGATACACTTTCAAAAAATATAACCTCTATGTTCTTGACTATAGGGGAATTAATACTAGTCAAGACTCATCAAAACTTGATTACTCAATTAGTCAGTTAGCAAAAGATACTAATGATTTTATAAAAATAAAAAATCTTTATATACTCGACTGGTCTATGGGGGAGCTGTCGCTCTTCAAACGATTTTTGAGCATAAAGTGAATTTTAAGCATGCTTTTTTATTATCTCCAGCATTGCCTGAAACTCTTACACAGAAATCTACACCTCCTACACCTTTTAAAACCAACAATGATATATACAACTATGTATTTAAGTTAAATCTATACAAATATAACCCTAAAAATTTAAATACTGAAAAGGAAAGATTTATAAATTCTGATATAACCAAGCTTTTTCCTCCAAACGAAACCTTTCAAAATCAACTAAAAGCTATAAAAGAATGGTGCATAAATCCTGAAATCACTGAGAAGTTCTTAAATATTGATACCCTAACAACTATATTTTTAAGTAATAATGATGGTATAGAACAAATTGGTGAAATTCAGCAAATACTAACTAAAGTAAAAACAAAGAATATATAAGCACCATATACTTAAACAATTCTGGACATGCTATAGATTGGGATCAATCAGAGAAAGTCGCTAAAATTATAAATATTTTAGGAGACAACTAGAGAATTTATTGTTTTACTTATATCATATAGTCTTAATGCACCCATAGCTTAACTGGATAGAGTATCGCCCTCCGAAGGCGGTGGCGTGGGTTCGAGTCCTGCTGGGTGTGCCACTATATATTTTAAACGAACTTTAGAATTAAATTTTTAGGCTTAAATTTAATTACCCAATACTAAAGCAAAAGCAAAGGATAGAAAATGAAAAAATAATCATAGGAATTTTGTTAATACTACCAGCTTTTACATATGCAACCTCATCAATGCAAGTTACATAATAAATCCAGGCAACACGGTAATACTCCCATTTTTAATGTCACTTAGAAGTGTACACTTATTAAATAGCTTTATTAGCTACCATTCTAGGAGGAAACCTCCTAAAGCCATATGTGGTATAATGTTGTTGTAATCCCATAACCACCTAGTAGATTGTAACCTAATATCATCTAAACTATCAAAAATTTTGCTCTAATAGTTCATATCTCATAGTCCTATTAAATCTCTCAACATAGCCATTTTGTTGAGGGTTTCCAGGTTGAATATACCATAGTTGTATCTTATTTCTTTTAGCCCAAGTACAACTTTAAGCTATTGCTTATATATTCAGGACCATTATCACACCTGATTGCTATAGGCTTACCCTTTTTCTTCTTCTTTAACAAATCTCTATTAGCAACTGTATCATATGCCTTATCTGCCTATAGATGCTAACTCTCTATCACTTAAGCTATACCATTGACCTAACAATAAAAGCTTAAACATCATTATACAATCATAGACAGGTCTGTCTTGTCTTGTCATATCTTGGGTATAAATACCTTTGAATGTTTCTCTAAACTTCTCAAAATCAATTAATTTGTTTAACTTAACAAGTTTATTATCACTACCTAATGAGTCTTCTAAACCTAAAAGAAAAAATCCATAACAACTTAAATATAAATATCTTCGATATCTATATTTTATAAAATCTACAAAAAATTAGTAGTATTAAATCAACAGTCTTTATTAACTAATTCTAACTGCATAAATGCCTCTAATCAAAATCAGCCTCAATCTCCTCAAGAGTTTTACCAGCTGTTTCTGGGATAAATCTTTTCACAATCCAATAATAAAAACATGTACCTATAAAGAGTATCAAAAACATCAAACTATAGCTGTAGTTTTCACCCACTCGTAAGAAGTAACCAATAAAGTAAAATGAGAACAACATCGAGATCATACCAGCTATGAATATCCCTACAATCCTTACTCTATTTGGCAATATCTCATTTATCAAAGTGATGATAACACCAGAAGGTCCAAATGCTAATCCTGCAATACATGTGGTTAGCAAACCAATCACAACTAAATAACTATATTCTACTATTGGCAAAGCATACACTACGACTAGACCAAGCATGCTCACCAGAGCTATCGTAAGCCCTAAGAATAAAACTTTTTTTCTACCCCATTTATCAATGAAAAACATCGTAACGATAGTTGCTCCGAAGTTTACACCAAGTAGTAGAAAATTTGTCGCATGAATAACAGGCAAACTACTTGTTAATGGAGCTATTATTAACCCAGATGAAAAAACTATAAAATTAATACCAGTCAATTGATTTAAAATCAGAATCAATGTAACCAGCATTACTGGGACAATATCTTTACCTATAAATAACTTTTGTAAAAAACTTCTAGGTTTATGATCTCTTAAACTAACTCGTATATCATCGATGTGTTTTTAATCTCTTCATCAGTTAAGTTTGATTGCGTTTTTTGTATGACTTCGTAAGCATCATGTACCCGCCCTTTAAGTATAAGCCAAGTGGGGCTAGCCGGTAAGAAACAAGACATCCCAGCCAAAATAAATGCTATCAAGATAGTAGCATATAAGTACTGATTCCACACAAAAGTATCATAAAACAAAAATACCATAACACCTGACAGACACATACCTGCAGTCCATAAAAGCTGAAATATAGCTACATATCTACCTCTTTTTTCTGGAGGAGCAATCTCTGTCATATATACTGGAAAAGCATAGGTACATAAAAGTATCGCCGCACCTTGCATTAGTCTTGCAAAGATTAAAACATTATAAGTTTGAGCTTCAACAAATAAATATGTCGCTACTACATACATTATCATAAGAATAACAACTAAAGCTTTACGACCAATATAATCAGCCGCTAGCCAAACTAGTTTAGCAAAGACGCCACCCAAGAAGACTAGACCCAATAGAACTGATATTTGATTTGCATCTAAGTTAAAATGATGTCCTATGCCATTACTTATACCACCAACTATTGCAAGAGCATAACCCCCAACTATTGCAGATACTATATAAACCAACAGTATAAATTTAAAACTATACCTAAAATCTAAATTAAACTTCATTATTTGTTACCTACTTTTAGTTCTGTATATATGCTATCAATCAAGGTGCTATATGTCCCTGTACGAAAAGTTTTACCTTCAAAAACTCTAGGATAACCAATTGGACCGTGAACGCTATTACCCATAATCATAATAGTTATTTCATTAATTAGATCAGATATCAAACATTGACCTGTAAAACCAGTATGCCCTATTGTTTGATTACTACATTTTTCACCAAACAAATGTCTATTTCTACGCCCATTTGCTGTCCAAAAACCTAATGCGAATGTTTTATTAATCACACACTGCTCGCTGAAGACTTTTAATGTCTGCTTTGAGAAAAATTCATTATCAATAGAAAGTAAATTAGCAAGTTTTGTAGCATCGTCTAAATTGGTAAATAATCCAGCATGTCCTGAGACTCCAGCCATAGAATACAGTGCTTTCTCATCATGGACTTCGCCACGAAGTGTATATGTTTTGATGTTCGCGAAGCTTGCTCTACCATAGTTAGAATGCCCATCAACTTGTGTAGCTGCTATCTGCTCTGGCTTGAAACCTTTATCTAGCGGATTAAAACAAGTATTTTCCAAATTCAGTTTTTTATAAATATTATCCCCCACAAATACATCTAATTTTTCGCCTGCAATTGCCTCTACTACACATCCAAGTATCATCATACCTGTATCTGAATAAATACAATATTTTCTAGGAGATTCTGCAAGAGGCATTTTTGTCAAAAGATAATTTATAGTAGTTTCTCTATCTTGGCTGAAAAGCTCTCCGGCAGTATGCTCATTGTAGAAATCAAAAAATGGAGCTAACCCTGTAGAATGCGTCAACAAATCTTTTATAGTTGGGATATAATCAGTATTTGCGAACTTAAAATGTGGAATATATTGCGTTATTAGAGCATCCACATCAATTTGCCCCCTTTCATACAAATACATAACCGCATAAGTAGTTGCAAAAACCTTTGTAACAGATGCTATATCAAATAACATATCTTCAGTTAAGATTTGAGGGCTAACTAGTTGCTTACCTTGATTGTTATATCTGTGTGCATAGCCAAATACTTTTTTTTGTAAACCAACTCGCCTTTATGCTGAATACTTATGCCAACACCGGGAAACCTTTAGATACATCATGATTTATAATTTCTTCGAGATTACCGAATTTATACATAAGAAAATTTAATTTAATAGTGCAGAAACACATTATAAATCAACGATATATAACAAACCAAGCTTTTTATTTAAATTGCTTATGGAAAATAGTTAACAGAATGTTAACCTAATATGAAGTGCTGACTCAGCCTATCCACGGCACATGTATCAATTGTTACCGTTGCTTCCTTCCGGACCTGGCGGGATTGGCAATCTATCATTGCGTGGGACCAAGTCAGCATGAAATATAGTACTAGAGATAACGCTTAATTACAAGTAAACATTTACTAATTACGCGCATAAATATCTTCTAAACGAACAATATCATCTTCTCCAAGATAATCTCCTACTTGCACTTCAATTATATGAATATCACTATCTGTAAAATTTTCTAATCTATGTACGGATTCTTTTGGTATAAATACATTTTCACCAACATTATATTCTTTTACGCTATTATCAACTGTGATAGTCGGTTTACCTGTCACAACCACCCAATGCTCAGCTCTTTTAAAATGCTTTTGCAAAGATAACTGACCTTTTGGCTTTACAGTTATAATTTTGGTTTGACTTTTTTCTGTAAAGTTAAGTGTTTGATAAGTACCCCATGGGCGTTCGTAAACCTTACCTGTTTCATTTAAATTTGACATACTATTCCTTGTTTAATATTTATTCAAAAATTATTTTATCATTATCACTCAAAGCCTTTGATAATACAAGTTTGACCCATACATAAAAAACATATTGACAAACATGAAAACAAGAATATAATTCGTTCACTTTTTAGCCGTACTGGAGTAGCGTATGAAACTGGCAAAAAGTTTAAAAGCGAGACACATTGAGCTTATAGCTCTTGGTGGAATCATAGGATCTTGTTTCTTTTTAGGTACAGGCTATGTACTTACAGAAGTTGGACCTGCAGCAATTTTTGCATATATACTTGCAGGTATCATAGTATATATCGTGACCCTTTGCTTAGCAGAGCTAACTGTTATGGCGCCTAACTCTGGTTCTTTCATACACTACACGGCAAGATATGTGTCACCTACTATCGCTTGTGGTATGGGCTGGTCTTATTGGTTGAGTTGGATTATATATATCCCTTCCGAATGTATCGCTGCTGGAATCATTATGCATACATTTTTACCGTATGTAGATACTTTTATTTGGGCTACTTTCTTTGGTTTATTTATAACCATAATAAACCTTTTCAAAGTCAAACTTTTTGGTGAGATTGAGTTTTGGTTAGCTCTAATAAAAATCGTAGCTTTAGGATTATTTAGTATTCTTGCAGTATTGATATTTTTAAATATTATAGACAATGGTACAGGACATATATTAGGCACAACTTACATTATAAGTGATGAGGGATTTTTCCCTAAAGGCAAACTAATACTAGTTACAACCATGGTTATGCTCCTTGTAAATTTTCAAGGCACTGAGATTATTGGTTTAGCTGCAAGTGAATCTAATAATGTAGAAAAACAAATGCCTAGAATAGCGAGAAATGTTGCCTTTAGAATAGTTGGTCTCTATGTAGTACCTGTATTTTTACTAGTACTAATATTTCCTTGGCAAAAAATGAATCTTAATGATTCTGTATTTGCTTTAGCTCTTCGTTCATATCACCTAGAAACCATAGGCGCATTATTTGCTTTTGTAATCTTGATTGCAGCTTTTTCTTGTGCAAATGGAGGGTTTTATGCATCAACTCGTTCATTATATGGGCTCGCTCGCATTAAAATGGCACCTAAATTTCTTAGAAAGCTAAATTCTGCTGCTATACCCCACTATGCAGTCTATATTAGTCTAATTACTATATGGATATTTTTAATACTTTCATTCACACTATCTTCATCTGCAGCATTTGCAAATTTACTAGCTATGTCTGGATTTACTGCTACTGTGTGTTGGATTTGTATTTGTTGGGCTCAATATAATTTTAGAAAAAAATTCATCAAAAAATATCCTGATAGAAAAATGGCATTCAAAGTACCTTTTTTTCCTTTAGTATCTCTATTTGGCATTTGGATACAAATTTCATGTTTATTTTTAACGGCATTTAACGAAGATTTGCGTGGAGCTTTTTATTTTGGCGTACCTGCGATGATTATCCCGTGCCTAATATTTGCGTACTTCTACAAAAAAGAAAGGAGTAAAAACTATCCCTATACAATCAAAAGAATTAATCTTTTCTTGAGAAAGGCATTTTGAGCATGCTTGCAAGCTTTTGTGTTGTCTTTCTATCTCGATACTCATCAAGACCAATATCCATATCAATATGACCTTTACTTGGTTGGGCTTTGTAAGTCTTAAATACCCTATCCCAAATACTCAGATTAAAACCAAAGTTTGAGTTTGTTTCTTTGACTATAGTAGAATGATGGACCCTATGCATATCTGGAGTGACTATAAAAAGTCTAATAATACTATCGAATACCTTTGGCAAACCAATATTTCCATGATTAAACATTGCAGTAGCATTAAGAACTACCTCAAAGATAATAACTGCCAACACAGGAGCCCCAACAACAGCTACAACAATCATTTTGATAATCATAGACAAAATCATTTCTAAAGGATGAAACCTCAAGCCTGTAGTCACATCAATATCTTGATCAGCATGATGAACTTTATGGAATCTCCATAAAACAGGTACATAGTGAAATAAAACATGCTGTAAATATATAGCAAAATCCAATACTATAAATGCGACAATTATTTTAAAAACTTGTGAAATATTTAGATAATTCAATATCCCAATACTATTTACTTCACACCACAATGCCACACCTACTGCAGCAATAGGAAAAAAGTAGCCTAAGTAAAATTGTGTTGATGAAAACCAAAGTTAGGTTATTTGCCCATCTTAATGATTTTTTTAACCTCAAAGCCCTCTTCGGGAAAATATTTCAGATACTATAATCAACAGTAGAACACCAAGAAAAAGCTCATTCTAATAGTGGTTTCTGTCATTTATCTAGCTGATGTTGATTAATTTATACCAATAGTACTCTCTTTATCTTACAAAGTCTTTATGGCACCTCTAAAAACATCGTGATTAGTCTTCAATAATTCCACACCACATTCTATCTCCACCGCCACCTAGAGGCTCCGGATCATCACTATAGTTGTCTGAACCTGAGTGTATCATCAAGCTATGAGCAACTAAATCTTCTAATGAAGCAATGAGTGGAGCTACAACTGGCTTTGTAGCACTACCATCAGGATTAACCATGAGTACTGGCAAGTCTCCAATATGCCCATTATCATTGTATGGTCCAAGATGATGATTAGTATTTTGAGGATCCCACGACCGCCTGCAGCTTTACCACCATCGGCACAACTAGGGTTTACATGAATATGCATACCATGAGTTGTTGATGTTGGTAAGTTATACAAGTGAGGCGTGATAAGTAAACCCTCTTTTTTACCATTTGTGATATAGGGCGATATAGTGATAGTAACGACCGCTTTATCTGTTGAAGTATCTTTTACATGGACAATAAGCTCATTATCATGTTTAAGATCGTAAGCTTTCTTTTCTTACTCAAAAGTACTACAACTTCCCAGTAACCCCAAACACATTACACTACTAAGCATTTTATATTTTTCTAACATATCAAACCCTCGCCTTTAATTGACTGACAAATTCATCATACAATAATTTTTGGTATTTAAAAACCGATTATTAAGCTAAAAAATAAAAATAGAGTCTATATAATTAAACAGATTTACTTATCAATGTTATAACTGACATTATGCACCAAACACAATCTTGAGCAAAAAGAGAATGCTTCAGATGCAAGGCGGGATTTTTTTATTAGCATAGCGTCAGCTTGGTCAAAAAAAGTTCTAACGCAGTCAGATGATGCTTTATCTTTTGTCCTTTAGATAGTGTAATTTACATCAAATTACCTTGTTAGTAAGATTTGAAGCTACTAGTAGCTTCTACACCTTTCTGCCTAGCACTTTAACGCAACTTATACCAATTTCTAGTTTGTCTTAGGATTGGTATTACACTATTCAAGTTTGTGTTTGGTGCATAATGTCAGTTATAAATAAAATATTTACACTTTTTCTTTGTATTAAAGAGCCCTCTATGTAAAATGAGTTTCAGATACTAGAATTTATCTAGTCAAACTAAGGAGCTAATTATGTCTAAAAAAACTACAATGACTACTTCAGCAGGTTGCCCAATTGGTGACAATCAAAATTCCCTAACAGCTGGAGAGAAAGGTCCTGTACTACTGCAAGACTATCAACTTATCGAAAAACTAGCACACCAAAACCGTGAAAGGATACCAGAACGAGTAGTTCATGCAAAAGGTTGGGGAGCTTATGGTACATTTAAAGTTACAAATCCAGATATATCAAAGTACTCAAAAAGCTAAGTTCCTACAGCTTGGCAAAGAAACTAAAGTATTGTTAAGATTCTCAACAGTTGCAGGTGAACTAGGTGCTGCCGATAATGAACGCGATGTAAGAGGATTTGCCCTTAAATTCTATACAGAAGAAGGTAATTGGGATTTGGTTGGTAATAACACTCCTGTATTTTTCATCAGAGATCCGCGTAAATTCCCTGACTTTATTCACACTCAAAAACGCCATCCTCGCAGCAATCTAAGAAGCCCTACTGCAATGTGGGATTTTTGGTCACAAAGTCCTGAAAGCTTACATCAAGTTACTATTCTGTTTTCTGATAGAGGTTGCCCAAAAACACCTATGCACATGAATGGCTATGGTTCACACACATTAAGCTTGATTAGTGATGATAACAAACGCTACTGGGTAAAATGGCATTTTAAAACTCAGCAAGGTCATGAGCACTATACAAATGATGAAGCTGAAAAAGTAATTGGCAAAACTCGCGAAGGTTACCAAGAAGCTTTATTCGGTACCATCGAAAATGGCGAGTATCCAAAATGGTCTGTACAAGTACAAATCATGCCAGAAGAAGATGCTGAGAAAACTAGCTACAATCCTTTTGATCTTACAAAAGTGTGGCCACATGATGAATACCCTATGATGGATATTGGCGAGCTTGAGCTTAATCGTAATCCTGACAATTATTTTGCAGAAATCGAACAAGCAGCTTTTAGTCCATCAAACATTGTACCAGGAATTGGATTCTCTCCTGACAAAGTACTTCAAGCACGCATATTTGCTTATGCTGATGCTCATAGATATCGTATTGGTACACATTATGAAGCTTTACCTGTAAACGCCCCTAAATGTCCTGTCAATCATTATCACAAAGATGGTTCAATGAGATTCTTTGACAATTTCGCAAAAATCCTGATGCTTACTATGAGCCAAATAGCTTTAATGGTGCTACTGAAGATGAAAAATACAAAGAACCTCCTTTAAAAAATAAACGGTGATGCCGATCACTATAATCATAGAGATGGTAATGATGATTACTCTCAACCAAGAGCATTGTATGAGCTTTTTGATAAAGAACAAAAAAATCGTCTATACATGAACATTGCTCAAACGATGCAAGGCGTACCTCAAAATATACTCGATAGACAACTTGCTCATTTTGAGAAAATAGCTTCTAGTTACGCTCAAGGTATAAAAGATGCTTTAAACGAACTCAAATAGGTATCAAATCTATGAAAAAAATTCTAACTCTATTATCTTTACTACCTTTATTTGCTTATTGTAATACTCAACCATGGCAAAACTTCAACAAAGAAGAAAATCTCAAAAAGCTATCCAAACTTGAGTATTCTGTCACACAAGAAGATGGTACAGAAAGAGCTTTTCAAAATAAGTACTGGGATAATCACAAACAAGGTATATATGTTGATATAGTATCGGGAGAACCTTTGTTTAGTTCTACTGACAAGTACGAATCAGGAACTGGCTGGCCTAGTTTTTCTAAACCTATAGATTTTAAATTCATAAAGATAAACAAAGATACTAGCTGGTTTATGACTCGTACATCGGTTAGCTCAAAATACGCTGATTCACACCTAGGTCATGTATTTAATGATGGTCCCGCTCCTACAGGCAAACGCTACTGTATGAACTCGGCATCTTTGAGATTTATACCAAAAGCAGATATGCAAAAAGATGGCTATGGTGCGTATTTGTATCTGTTTGATAGTAAGAAATAATCGTGAAATATGTTATTATCTAATCAAATAGATAATATCTTCTAAAAAATATGTCGGTAATACTTTTGGTAAACTTTTTACAGTTACAACTTGTGGCGAAAGTCATAGAGGGATTCTCTTGCTGCAATCATTGATGGTTGTCCTGCTAATATCGAACTTTGTGAAGCTGATATTCAGATAGAACTAGATCGCCGTAAACCAGGGCAATCAAAGTTCACAACTCAACGCAAAGAGCCTGATGAAGTAAAAATAATCTCAGGAATATTTGAAGGTAAAACTACAGGTACTCCAATTGGTTTGATTATCAAAAACCAAGATCAAAAATCTAAAGATTATGGCGATATAAAAGATAAATTCCGCCCTGGGCATGCTGATTTTACATATTTTAAGAAATACGGCATTCGTGATTATAGAGGTGGTGGTAGATCATCGGCTCGTGAAACTGCTATGCGAGTGGCTGCTGGTGCAATAGCTAAAAAGTCCTACAACAAGCTGGCATTGAAATATATGGTTACTGCTCTCAAATCGGTAGTCTAAAGATACCTTTTATAGATAAAAAACATATTAATCAGAACCCATTTTTTATAGCTGATAATAGTGCCTTGACTGATTGTGAGAATTTAATCCAAGCTATTCGTAAAGAAGGCGACTCTATCGGTGCTGAAGTTACGGTAGTAGCTACAGGTGTAGAGGCTGGTTTTGGTAGACCTGTATTTGATAGGCTTGATGCAACAATTGCTCATGCGTTGATGAGTATAAATGCTGTAAAAGCTGTATCTATTGGAGATGGTTTTGATTGTGTAGCTCAAAGGAAGTGAACACCGCGATGAAATTACTGGAAAAGATGGTTTCTTATCAAATCATGCTGGCGGGAATTTTAGGTGGAATTTCTTCTGGTCAAGATATAACTGCAAAACTAGCTTTTAAGCCAACTTCAAGTATCTTAAAAGAAGGTAAAACTATCGATACTAATGGTAGCGATACTACTATCATCACTAAAGGTCGCCATGACCCATGTGTGGGGATTCGCGGAGTACCAATAGCTGAGAGTATGCTTGCTTTAGTCTTAGTTGATGAGCTTCTTATCACAAAAGCGTATAAAGGCTAGCTAAGAAAATGGGCGAACAGGAGTTTTGGCGCTTAATGATGGACTGGGGCTACCTAGCTGTAGCTCTAGCTGTACTTATTGAAGGCGAGATATTCCTTATAATGGTTGGAATTGCCACAGCAACAACTCTTTTCAGCTATCCGCTGGTAATTATTGCAGCTACGATTGGGGCTATAGTACACGATAACGGTATATTCATATTCTCAAAAATAGCTGGCAAAAAATTTATAGAAAAAAGACCTCATTGGCAAAAAAAAAATAGACCGATGGTAATACTCCCATTTTTAATGTCACTTAGAAGTGTACACTTATTAAATAGCTTTATTAGCTACCATTCTAGGAGGAAAACCTCCTAAAGCCATATGTGGTCTAATGTTGTTGTAATCCCATAACCATCTAGTAGATTGTAACCTAATATCATCTAAACTATCAAATAAATTTTGCTCTAATAGTTCATATCTCATAGTCCTATTAAATCTCTCAACATAGCCATTTTGTTGAGGGTTTCCAGGTTGAATATACCATAGTTGTATCTTATTTCTTTTAGCCCACAACTTTAAGCTATTGTTTATATATTCAGGACCATTATCACACCTGATTGCTATAGGCTTACCCCTTTGATTTATTAACCTTTTTAAAGTCTTTTCAACTCGATATGATGGTAATGAAAAGTCAATCTCACAATCTAAGCCTTCTCTATTATAGTCATCTATAATATTTAATAGCCTATACTTTTTACCACTAGATAAATTATCGTGCATAAAATCCATAGACCATATTTGGTTTGCTCTAGTAGCTTCAGTTAATGGTTTTGGCTTATCTCTTTTAATTCTTTTTTTAGGCTTTATTCGTAAGTTTAAACACAAATCACAATATATTCGATATACTCGTTTATGATTAAACCTCTTACCCAATACATTTCTTATATGCAGAAAGCATAGCTTAAAACCCCAGTTGCGATGAGCCTGTGTAAGCTCAATTAACTTATTTGCTATATACTCATTATCATCACTATTTTTAGGGCTATAGTAGTATGCTGTTTCACTTATGCAAAAAACTTTACAGCTCCTTTTGACACTGATTTTCTTAGCTTTCACTGTCTGTAAAGCCATCTTCTTTCGCTCAGATGGCTTTACCACTTTTTTGTCATCGCTTCCTTTAAAATATCATGATCTAACTGTAAATCAGCATACATACGCTTAAGTCTACTATTTTGGGCTTCAAGCTCTTTAACTTTTGTTAGCATTGAAACATCCATACCACTGTATTTCTCACGCCATTTATAAAATGTTGAGCTACTTATACCATATTTGCGACACAAATCAGATACGATAATGCCGCTCTCTGATTCCTTTAAAATATTTACTATTTGACTATCTGTATATCGTTTTTGTTTCATTTGTAATACCTCTCATTTATTAGTATATTTTTGTACACTTCTAAATGCTATTATTTTTAGGGGGGTATTACCATATTTAATTTTGTAAACTAATGCTAATATTTATTGCTTATTTGATTGATAAAATAATCTTATACCAACCCTAACACAAATTGGTATTTTTTAGAAAAAATCTGGCGGAGGAAGGGAGACGAACTATGCCACTCAAAGGACTGAAAATAAATAATCCCAAAAACTCAAAAAATAAAAAAGGATACAGTTTAGGATACACTTTAAGCAAAGTACTCCCATATTTTATAGCATTATCCATTTTCCAAACACTCTATCCTTTCTCTTAAATCTTTAAGGTCTTCTAACTCGGTTTTAGTCTTAATCAAATTAATAATAGTATTTATAGCTTTAAGGTCTAATTCATCACCATTATTAAGAATACTATTAATGATATTTTCTAATAATGTATGAGTTTCTCTACCATCATGGATAGAAGTATCAATTTTAATACTATCAGTAGACCAACCACCTTTGGTTTTTAGAAAAAATACTTGTGCTTGTGTATTACCTTTTAAAGCAGATTGTACTAAGCTATTGGCTACTTGATAGATAGCTTCAGTCTTGCCTTTATTATAATGGCTCAAAACTCTATCATCTCTATTCTTAATGTTTTTGAAAGTTGCTAAAGATATACCAAAGAAATTTGCTACTTGTTCTTGAGTCATGTAGCCAGCTAATTTCTCTACTTGTTTAATCTGTTCATCTGTTAATTTTTTTAGTGGCCTAGCCATGATTGTAATATGAAAGTATTAATGTATTTAATTATAAAATATTGAATTAGTAGTGACAATTTAGGTATTTTAAAATGAAACCATGGGATACATGCTCATAAAATCGAGTTATTAAGAAGATTACTTTTAATTTAATTTATTCATTTAATAAACTTTGGTAATACTTAATTTATTTATTATTAATGTCATTATATTCTTTTTCACTAGTTATTAAATTTACTGAAAATTGAGGTTTACATTGAATAGCTTCATTAAGATTGGTCATAGTGTATTGATATCAAATATATTATTACCATAGTAAATATATTTGTGACAATTTTTTGATGGTGTAAGCTTTATATTAATTTTTATGAATATTTTGTGTGAAGTATTAGCAATTAATTTGGACATTCTGTTATCTAGGTGTAAATAGAATTTAGAGCCATCTTCATTTTTTCCAGTTAAGTATTTATTATTGACTAACCCACGTAAATCCCAAATTATTACTGGGGATGATTTTAGATTGTGTCGGTATTAAAAGTGTATTAAAATTATTATTATTTCCATATGGTAAATATGATATTGAAGCATTATTGTCAATAAGGTCCTGTATATCACCCCAATCACCAGCTTGACAGTTATTACCAATATTATTATATTCATTTAATTTAATGAAAGAATCTTTAATAATATCACCATTCTCCATATCCAAATTTGTTATGCACGCATTGCCATATAAAATAGGCATTGGGAAAGCATGTTTTTGGAAATCATAATCATCAACTGTTCTACTTATTATTAAGGTATATTCAAACGAATTACTAGATTTGATTATTTTTTTTGTAATTTTTTTCTATCTGAATTAATAAGGTTGTTAATAAACTTATGCTTATCAAATTCATTTGGCATTTCATTTAATTTCTCAAAATTAGTTTTATTGTCAAGTAATATTATTTGATTATCAGATATTTTATTTTTATTTTTTAAAAACGATAAATATATTTCTCTTGCCCCATATAGTTGATTTTTACCACTAGAATAATCAGATTTACTATTATTTTTATCATGATTGTTTTTATCTTCTGAAGAACAAGAAGATAATATAAATAATATAAATAATATCAAAATTAAGTAAATTATATTTTTCATAATTTAAACAATATCCTTACTATATAAAGTATTAGTAATCATAACATTCATTACATTTGAAATACTATAACAAAAATTTAAATAAATAAACAAAATGTAAAATATACTAATATCTATTCGCCAATAATCAGTTTTCTAAGCCAAGTATTAGCCTTTAAAGTACCTGAATTAGCTTTTTGATGTTCTAAAGGTGTATGATTATAAGCTTGTAAATATAGCTCTTTATACTGCTTTAAAATGTCATATTGCCTAGCTTTTGGTTTCCATCTAAGTAAGTGTTCTATCCAAGTGATATTTTTAGGTGGTAATTGAATATCTAATAATTAACTCTCTATAGTAAACTTCTTTAAATAATCATTTTTATCTTGTGGTTGTTGCTGCAGCAATTTACTAGGTTGTTTTATTATCTTTTGTTTAATCTCTTCAATATCTTGTAGCTGTATTTTCTCTTTTGGTTTATCTTGATGTTTATTTTTATATTCTTGTAGTTTTCTTGTAAGCTTCTCATTTTAATAATTCCTAAATTCTTTATTTACAAAAGTGGATACAATGGATACAAAGTATCTTTAACTATTGATATATAAGGGTTTGAGCTGTGTTTTACTAAAGACACATAAAGAAACAAAGGACACAAGCACAATACATATCCAATTTATGCTATTCATAAAAGAGGATACAAAAACATTAACCCATTATAACCATTGATATATATAGCTTTTACTTAAATTTATTAAATATATAGTTGCGTCATTTGTGTCCCGTTGTGTTTTATAAGAGATACAGCCAAAAGCATTGGAATATATAGCTTTCGTATTGATTGTGTCCATTGTGTCAACTTTTTCCAAAGAGATACTTAATATAACCATTTATACTTAACATACTTAACACCGAAATTATTAGTTTTTTGAATATGATTATAATTAACTAACATCTCTAAAGCCGAATCTAATGATTCTCTATTTTGGCTTTTAAATATTTTAAGTCTTGCAACATCTCCTACACTAAAGCCGTTTTTGTTATTAAATTTGCTTTTTCTATCTATAATCTTTTGAGCTACGTTTCTTACCTCATCAAAATCATCACCATATAGATAATTAGCACATTCATATAGATAAACCATCATTAAAACAACTCTCTACTGTATCTTTAGCTATAATGTTAGTATCTTGATTATCTGCTAAATGATAGATTAAAGCCAAAGTATGAAAGGTATTGTCGGCTTTACCTAAATACTCAATCATTAAATCACTATGATCACTTCTTTGTATATCTTTTTGAACCTCATTAAACCATTGAATATATATGCTCTTGGCTTCGTTTGTATATTGATAAATAACAGGCTCAGACTTAACTACTTCATTATCTATAATATTAAATCTTTCAGGTATATTTTTAAGATTATTAATGAGACTAATATATTTAGCTTCTGCATTACTATTCAAGGCATCTTCCTTATACACTCTTAAACTCTTCTCAGCTATAGGAATTAATTGAAACCTTGCCAACAATCCGCTACCACTATACTTTTTAGTAAATTCTAAAAGCCTATTAGTTTGTACACCCCCAATAATAGACAGTGTAATACTATCTACTTTTTGCGTATCTCTAAGTACTGTTTTACTTTTATAAGAATGTCCATTATAACCAGATACATATAAGCCGTGATCGTCTGATTTATCGGGTCTAGTAATGCTATTTAACCAGTCTATAAGCTCATCAATATCAATTAGTAAGCCATTAGGACTATCTTCAGACAATTGCTTAATAAGGGCTTCTTTAGTAGCTTGATTTATATATACTTCTCTAGAGAATGGCTTTATAGTTTTAGCTTTCTCTAATTCGATAATTTTAGCTTGTAAATCTTCTTTGGTAATTAAAGTCTTATCTTTTTCACTTAATTTATCATAATTCTTTAATTTAGCTTTATACTCATCTATTTCATTTTTCTCAAACTCTAATTTTATTTTGTATTCCTCTAACTCCTCTTGGTATTTATCATAACACTCATCATCTATCACCTTTAAAGGTTTAATAGTTTCTTGAATACTGGGCGTTTTACCAGTTCCACTTTCACCAACTAACATACTCCATAACACTGGAGTAACTTTTCTTTTCTCATTAATATCTAATCTAACTTTATTACCAAGTAAGCCAGCTAAACTAGTTAAACTAGCACAAGATACATACTGCACTGGTTGTTGTATTACATTAGCTAAGTCATATACATAATCACATATAACTCCAGGTAGCATTACTTTATCAAATACTGGTATTTGCTTATCTTTTTTAGGTAACTCTCTAGGCTTACCTTTTAGTATTTCTAAATTATCATCTATTGTTGTTAGCTCTAATGCATTACTCATTTTTTAAATCCCCTCTAGTAACTAAATAATCATTCCAATCTGATAAACCTTTATCCATCTGCTCGTCTGTTAATGGTGGTGGATTTATGGTTATACTTGGTATTGCTGTAGCAACCTCAATAGCTTTTTTCTCTCCTATACCGCTCTTATCTTTATCAGCCCATATATTAAATTCAGCATTAGGATATTTACTATAAAAGCTCTCTATGACATAAATATAGTTATTACAGTTAAATACGCATATAACTGATATATCAGCCTTGAAACGTTCTATAAGGCTTAATACACTCATACCTGTAGCAAATCCCTCTACAAATATAAAACTCTCATTAGAGGACCTATTTAAAGCCAAGCATGAGCCTTTAGCATGAGATCCACTATAAAACTTCTTAAAGCCATTTGAGTATATCCCCTGCAAGCTCTGTATTTGATTGCTAAAAGGTTCTACAGTACCAAAGCATGGAAGTATCAAAATATCGTTATATAAGCGTATTAATGGATGATTATTTATCTGTTTCTTTACTAAATAAGGGTGGCTCTCATTAGCCAATGGTAAAGACTTATAGAAATCTGTTAATTTAGTAGCTAAATCTTTCTTTTGATTGGTCTCCTCTATCTGTCTTTGCTGTCTATCCTCTCTTTGCTTTCTTAATTCTACAAAGTCATGTATCTCATATTTATTATGGTTTTCATTATCAATATAGGTATATTTATCACCTGCCCAATCACCAAAGATATAAACATCATTATCTACTCTTTGAAACCATAAGTTTTTATTATTACTTTTTTATTTTTATCAGTAAATCTAATCCTACTACCTACATCTATGCTATAATTAAATCCACTAGGCAATGAGTAACCAAGTCCACTAATAAAGTTATTGAATTTTGTTATATCCATTGTCTACTCTCCTATCTAAAACATCTAATATTACTTAGCTTTTTAGTACCAATGCCTATCACCTCTTTGATATCTATTACCGTGTCCTTATACTTGGGATTGATATAGATACCTACAAGCTCGTTATTAGCTGTTTCTTTAAGTAGTACCGTATTGTAGTCATCCTGATAGTTTTTGATGATAGCAATGTTGTTAGGCTCTGCTTTGATTGACTTATCAAATAAGACTTTATCATTAAAATCTAGATTGTATTTATGATCTTTGCATTCCATACAGTCATTAGAGATATCATTGAAAAATAAATTTTTTGTATTTTGGTTTTTTTTAGACATGGCTATATTCCTCGTTTTGTTTACTAAGTGTATCGGGGCGGTTAGTAACTAGAAACGAGACTAGCTGTAGGTATTTACTACAGAAGTAGCTATTGTATTTCCTACACCTCCCGATAAAACAAAAGAGTTTCACCAAAGTGTGATAGATATATTGATAAACATACCTAAGCAATGTAATAGCAAGCCTGCTAAGGATAGATACAACAATATCTATATATTTATGGCTACTATATGAATTTACACTGTCATTGCTCTTATTAGTGGCAATATCACTACTCGCTTTCTGGGTTACTACGCCCTTTAACAAGAATGATGATAAAAGATTATTTGTAGATTGTAAAGTAGTCATATTAAACCACCTCACTATTATCTAAAGATTCTAACCACTCATAAACCTTATCACTATACCATCCTGTACTAGTTGGACTAAGTTTTACATATTTAGGGAACTGCCCTTTAGCTACCCAACGGTAAATAGTAGAGCGACTTACTCCAGTAGTTTTGACTACCTCTTTAATCCTCATTATTTTTCTGTCTGAAATACTCATATGCTTATCTCCATTTAGTTAAATTTAGTTTTTGGTATTAGTTGCTAGCAAACTAAATATTAACCTCGCTTACAAACCTACGATGTAATAGGATTGTATGTTTTGGTATGAGATAAGTTTATTGAAAAGAAAGTTAAAAATCCGCGGGATTTAAAATGGCGTTTTTTCTCCCACGCTTTTATATTTGATTAGCAAGCCAAAGCATATTTTTAGAAGTAAGTAAGCTTAACGCAAATTGTTTAGCCTTTCTTTTTTCATCTTCTTTAATCACATATATATCTTTATCACCAAATATTTTACTGTATATAGATACATCACTTATTTGTAACTGCTTAACATCTTTATACATCATTAAGTCTAAAATAGGCAATACTTTGAAATTAATAAGCTTATTTTTATACTTATCAGTAAAACCATGTTTATTTTGTCTTTCTTTTTTCGATTTTAGTTTTTTTCTTGTTCTATATATTCTATAAACTCTTGGATTAAAAGTTTTTTATCATATCTTGTATCAATTTTTAAATATTTTATTCCATACTCTTCACTAGGGAATTTCAAACCTAATTCCTCTATATTTTTTTCTGATATACCATTATGCCCATTTATTGGATCAAGTGTTTGTAGTATTCCTTTATCAACAATACTTTTTATTATAGGTTTGTTTATTTTTATAATAGTATTAATATCATTATTAGATAGTTTACTAATAGCCTTATTTTGTATTTTGTATCCCAATTCTTTTTCTACAAAGGTTTCAGAATAATATGTTTCATAGTCAGTTGTAATGAAATACTTTTCTCTATGGCTATCTATACTTTTTATATCTAATGGATTGTTTAGAAAATCTGTAAATTCTGTCCAATTACTAAGGCTTATGTTTAATTTAGGTTTATTTTTTGATAATTGTATAATGCTATAATAATACTCTCGTATATCTAATAATTTTAACCATTCTTTAGCATTTAACTTTTTTAAGCCTTCTTTATTATATTTCTCTATATCAAACCAATCTAAGTTATCTGACATTACACCTCCCATAGTGTTCCCAAAATAGTTAAGCATTGCCAAAATACTTGGGTTGTATTCTTTCGGGAGCTACCCTAGACAATGCTAACCTTTAAAACTTAACTTACTTCCATATTAATAACATTACTATTTGCTTTTACATCATCTACATAATCAGCCCATAGCTGTAGCATTTGGCTTCTCTCTAATAAAAAATCATTTTTATCATAGATGTTATCTATAGCATTTTCTTTACTATGGCTTAATATCATTCTGATACTATCACTACACCAATTATATTTACTCTGAATACAGCTTATATAAGTTCTTACAGACTTTCTAAATCCATGCGTAACCTGTTTGGGTTTATCTGTACCATTGTACTTTAATGTATTCTTTAAAGCTTTTGATAAACTATCTATAGTTATATGCTTAAACTTTGTATTTGTAGAATGAAATATATATTTAAAATTTCCATTATACTGTTTTAACTCCATCAAAATATTATAAGCCTGTTCACTTAATGGTTGCCTAAAGTCCCTACTCATTTTCATACTATCAGCAGATATAAATACAAAAGGTATCTTTTTATCATCTATATTAGTCTCTTCTATGTCTTCCCATCTCATTTCTACTATATTACCAGGTCTAAAACCAACTAATATTGCAAACTTTAAAGCCATCTTTGTAGTATATTGCCCTTTATAGTTATCAATATCATTAACTAACTGGCTAAAATTAAATTTATCTTCTACTGGGTTAATAAAATCAAACCCTTTACAGTTCTCTTTTTCTAACTGTATCCCATTCACAATATTATATTTCGTAATACACTTACCCACTGCATAATTAAAAATCATACTTAATATACTTTTTATTTTTCTTTGATTACTAGGTGTCTGTTTTTCTAATATTTTTACTATCTGAAAAGGCTCTATTTCATTTATATTAATCATTTTAAGCTTTGGTAATATAAATCTTGTATATATTGAATAATTCCTATTATAAGCTTTTTCACTTTTCCAACCGTATGGCTTATTAGGATGTTTATTTTCAAAAGCCTTATCACCTACTATATAGAAAAGATTACCATCTTGATGTTTTGCTTTTTCTTTTTCTAATTTAGGGTCTTTATCACTAGCTAACATTTGCTTATATCTAAAAGCTTCTGCTCTTGCTTCTTTTAAGGATACACTCGGATAGCTCCCAATACCTAACCATTTACCCTTATATCTAAATTGCCATGATTTACTACCTGACTTATTAACTTTAATATATAAGCTATTACCATCTCCTAGCCTATAATCTTTACCTGTTGGCTTTAAACTCTGTATCTTACTTACTGTAAGGGTTCTAGACATTTAAGTGTATCCTAATTTTCATTTTTAACTTCTATTTCATGCTTAGGATACATTAGAGGATACAGCTTAGCAAGGGCTTAGATGATACACTTTGATACTGCACAAGACCATAAACATAAGATAAACAAAGGTTTTCAATGATTTTTAGGACTGAATGAAACGGTATAAAATTAGAGTCTGGCGGAGAGGAAGAGATTCGAACTCTCGATAGTATTTCTACTATACACGCTTTCCAGGCGTGCGCCTTCAACCACTCGGCCACCTCTCCAACGAACCTCAAAGTATACAGTATTCAGCTATATTTGCAAGACTCTACAAAACCATAACTATAGCAGAAACAAACATCAAGATTATAAATAATCTCTTTAGAAGTACTGGTGATATCACACCCAAATATCTAACTGCCAACAAACTACCAATCACAGAAAATGGTGCCGAAGATAAAAGTAGTGGAATGCTCACATAACCAATCGTTTGAGGTACGGTAATACCCCCTAAAAATAATAGCATTTAGAAGTGTACAAAAATATACTAATAAATGAGAGGTATTACAAATGAAACAAAAACGATATACAGATAGTCAAATAGTAAATATTTTAAAGGAATCAGAGAGCGGCATTATCGTATCTGATTTGTGTCGCAAATATGGTATAAGTAGCTCAACATTTTATAAATGGCGTGAGAAATACAGTGGTATGGATGTTTCAATGCTAACAAAAGTTAAAGAGCTTGAAGCCCAAAATAGTAGACTTAAGCGTATGTATGCTGATTTACAGTTAGATCATGATATTTTAAAGGAAGCGATGACAAAAAAGTGGTAAAGCCATCTGAGCGAAAGAAGATGGCTTTACAGACAGTGAAAGCTAAGAAAATCAGTGTCAAAAGGAGCTGTAAAGTTTTTTGCATAAGTGAAACAGCATACTACTATAGCCCTAAAAATAGTGATGATAATGAGTATATAGCAAATAAGTTAATTGAGCTTACACAGGCTCATCGCAACTGGGGTTTTAAGCTATGCTTTCTGCATATAAGAAATGTATTGGGTAAGAGGTTTAATCATAAACGAGTATATCGAATATATTGTGATTTGTGTTTAAACTTACGAATAAAGCCTAAAAAAAGAATTAAAAGAGATAAGCCAAAACCATTAACTGAAGCTACTAGAGCAAACCAAATATGGTCTATGGATTTTATGCACGATAATTTATCTAGTGGTAAAAAGTATAGGCTATTAAATATTATAGATGACTATAATAGAGAAGGCTTAGATTGTGAGATTGACTTTTCATTACCATCATATCGAGTTGAAAAGACTTTAAAAAGGTTAATAAATCAAAGGGGTAAGCCTATAGCAATCAGGTGTGATAATGGTCCTGAATATATAAGCAATAGCTTAAAGTTGTGGGCTAAAAGAAATAAGATACAACTATGGTATATTCAACCTGGAAACCCTCAACAAAATGGCTATGTTGAGAGATTTAATAGGACTATGAGATATGAACTATTAGAGCAAAATTTATTTGATAGTTTAGATGATATTAGGTTACAATCTACTAGGTGGTTATGGGATTACAACAACATTAGACCACATATGGCTTTAGGAGGTTTTCCTCCTAGAATGGTAGCTAATAAAGCTATTTAATAAGTGTACACTTCTAAGTGACATTAAAAATGGGAGTATTATCGTACATCTACACTCACGCCATACACAAACATAAAAGTTGCAATACTTGAGCTTATAACTACACATACGCTAGCTATTGAAACTGCTTTTTTGATATCTATACCAATCTTTATAAAAAACATTGTCACAAATGTTGTCGATATTGCAAGTATACTTAGTACTCCACAAAAACTACAAACTGGATAGGCAATTTTTGCAGGCAATTTAACAATCTTACTATCATTATGCAAAATCATCCAAATACCACTAAACACAAGAATTATGGAAAATATATGTTTTAAAAGAACCGTATCAATATGCTTAACTATCAAAGCACCTATCACAGCACCTATTGCTAAGGCTACAAGATAGTACTTTAGTTCGCCAATGCTTATATGTCGCAATTACACTTAGACAAATCGACATCCCACAACAAGTAGCAAGTGCTACCTGCATCGCAGAATCCGCGCCATAAGTGTGTACGATGATATAAAAGAATGCTGGTGTAGCTATAAGACCTGCACCACCTCCTAAAAGAGTTGACAAAAAACTTGCCACAAAGCCGATTACGGCTCCTAATATAAGTAACATCTTTATCCCTAGTCTGCTATCAAATCATATTCCGTTGACTCTGTAATCTCGACTTCTGCAAACTCACCAACCTTTAGATTACGCTCTTTAGCATCGCCGATAATCACTTGACCATCAACTTCTGGAGCATCATACTTAGTACGACCTATCGCATAGTTTTCTTCATGGTTGATAGAGTCAATTATAACCTTCTCAGAAGTTCCAACAAATCGCTCTAGCTTACTAGCACTTATATCTGACTGTAACCCCATAAAAGCATCTAACCTTTGTTGCTTGATCTCTTCCGATATCAGATTATCAAAGCTATTTGCCTTTGCACCTTCTACCTCGGAGTACTTAAAACAACCAACTCTATCAAGCTGAGCTTTTTCAGCAAAATCTAATAAATGCTCAAAGTCAGCTTCTGTCTCACCCGGAAAACCAACTATAAATGTGCTTCTTATAACTATATCCGGGCAGATATCTCGCCACTTATTTATTCTATCTAAAGTCTTTTGTGTATGAGCAGGTCGCTTCATTCTTTTCAAGACTTCTGGAGATGAGTGCTGTAACGGTACATCTAAGTACGGCAATATCTTACCTTGTGCCATAAGTGGTACAATTTTATCGACATGAGGATATGGATAGACATAGTGTAAACGAGTCCACATATCTAGCTCACCTAATGCTGTCGATAAATCAAGGATATTGCTTTGATACTCTTTATCTCTCCATATACCTGGATTGTATTTGATATCTACACCATAAGCCGAAGTATCTTGTGAAATAACTAGCAGTTCTTTTACACCTGCATTTTTGAGTTTTTCCGCCTCTATCATTATATTATCAATATTACGGCTCTTTAACTTACCACGAATATCCGGAATTATGCAGAATGTACAAGTATTGTTACAACCTTCAGATATTTTCAAATAAGAATAATGTCTAGGTGTAAGTTTGATACCTTGTGGCGGTACCAATGACACAAAATCACTCGCAAATATCGGAGCATGGGTATGCACAGCTTCGATCAGATTTTCATAATCTTGAGGCCCTGTGATACTCAAAACTTCAGGATGCTTCTCTTTTATCATCTCAGCCTTATTACCAAGACAACCTGTTACAAGCACCTTACCATTTTCAGCTATCGCTTCTCCAATTACTTCAAGCGACTCATCTATCGCAGAGTTAAGAAAACCACAAGTATTTACAATTACCATATCAGCATTAGTATAGCTATCTACTAAGTCATAGCCTTCTGCTTTAAGCTTTGTAATTATGCGTTCAGAATCCACTAGATTTTTAGGACAACCCAAGCTCACAAAACCAATTTTAGGAATTTTTATCATATTATCAATATATATAAGGAATTATGAGAAGTATTTTAGATTAATTTGATAGAAAAGAATATAAAAGTTTATTACTAACTGATGTTACTAACTGATAATACCGAAAAACCGAGCTACTAAATCTTAACGATTAATCTCACCATTTTTTATCGATGCTTGATATGTCATAAACTCAAGCTCAACTGATTCCGCAGGTTTTTTAGTGATTAGACTAATCACCACTATCGAAATACAGCTTAATGTAAATGCCGGCACCATAGAGTAAACTTCAAACCATCCACCAAAACTTTTAAATAACGGCCACACAAGTACTACTAAAGAACCAACGATTATCCCAGCTATAGCACCGAACTTATTCATTCGCGACCAAAATAGTGAAAATATTACTACTGCTCCAAATGAGCTCCCCAGCCCTGCCCAAGCATATCCTACTAAGTTTAAAATACTGCTATTAGGACTGTATGAAATCATAATTGCAATTATAGTTACTACCAATACAGTCAAACGACTTATGTTTAACTGCTCACGGTGTCCTGCATTTTTTCTAAGAAATTTAGCATACACATCTACAGAAAACGCACTTGATAGTGATAAAAGCTGAGCTGATGAAGTGCTCATCACAGCTGATAGTACAGCCGCTAGCAACACACCCTCTATCCACGGGTCAAAGAATATTGCTGATAACTTCAAAAACACAGCTTCAGGATTTTTAAGACCATCTTGATAATATGCCGCGCCTAATATACCAACACATGCGGCACCAATAAGAGCAAGTATCATCCAAATCATACAGATCCACATAGCTTGAGATGTTTTATTAGGGTCTTTTATAGCCATAAACCTTACTATAATATGAGGCTGACCAAAGTAGCCTAATCCCCAAGCTAAAAGTGAAACTATCGCAATCAATGGTACTCCTGCCGTGATGTAATAAAACCTTTGATATCTATATTTGATAATGCACCAATAACTTGTGCACTCCCAAAATTACTCCATACCACTATAGGTACAAGTAACAGTGCAAACAGCATCAAAGTACCTTGAAAAAAATCAATCCAAGCTATCGCAAGAAATCCACCCACGCAAGTATAAACAAATATAATCGTAGCAGTAAGCAGTAGTGCCTCATGATAGCTTATATGAAACATCGAGCTAAATAGCACCCCACCTGATACAAACCCAGCCCCCGTATAGATAGTGAAAAATATCGCCGTAACTAATGCTGTCAGCAAACGCAAAAGTCCTGAGTTATCATGGAATCTATTTTCAAAATATTCAGGTATAGTTATAGAATCTTTAGCAATCTCAGTATAGACTCGAAGTCTTTTTGCTATCACACCCCAGTTGACAAAAGCACCTATAGTCAAACCAAGAGGCAACCATATCTGGTTAAATCCAGATACCATGAAAGCACCTGGTAACGCTAAAAGTAACCATGAACCCATATCTGAAGCACCAGCACCTAAAGCTGCAATCGGTGGGTAATACCCCTAAAAATAATAGCATTTAGAAGTGTACAAAAATATACAAATAAATGAGAGGTATTACAAATGAAACAAAAACGATATACAGATAGTCAAATAGTAAATATTTTAAAGGAATCAGAGAGCGGCATTATCGTATCTGATTTGTGTCGCAAATATGGTATAAGTAGCTCAACATTTTATAAATGGCGTGAGAAATACAGTGGTATGGATGTTTCAATGCTAACAAAAGTTAAAGAGCTTGAAGCCCAAAATAGTAGACTTAAGCGTATGTATGCTGATTTACAGTTAGATCATGATATTTTAAAGGAAGCGATGACAAAAAAGTGGTAAAGCCATCTGAGCGAAAGAAGATGGCTTTACAGACAGTGAAAGCTAAGAAAATCAGTGTCAAAAGGAGCTGTAAAGTTTTTTGCATAAGTGAAACAGCATACTACTATAGTCCTAAAAATAGTGATGATAATGAGTATATAGCAAATAAGTTAATTGAGCTTACACAGGCTCATCGCAACCGGGGTTTTAAGCTATGCTTTCTGCATATAAGAAATGTATTGGGTAAGAGGTTTAATCATAAACGAGTATATCGAATATATTGTGATTTGTGTTTAAACTTACGAATAAAGCCCTAAAAAAAGAATTAAAAGAGATAAGCCAAAACCATTAACTGAAGCTACTAGAGCAAACCAAATATGGTCTATGGATTTTATGCACGATAATTTATCTAGTGGTAAAAAGTACAGGCTATTAAATATTATAGATGACTATAATAGAGAAGGTTTAGATTGTGAGATTGACTTTTCATTACCATCATATCGAGTTGAAAAGACTTTAAAAAGGTTAATAAATCAAAGGGGTAAGCCTATAGCAATCAGGTGCGATAATGGTCCTGAATATATAAGCAATAGCTTAAAGTTGTGGGCTAAAAGAAATAAGATACAACTATGGTATATTCAACCTGGAAACCCTCAACAAAATGGCTATGTTTGAGATTTAATAGGACTATGAGATATGAACTATTAGAGCAAAATTTATTTGATAGTTTAGATGATATTAGGTTACAATCTACTAGGTGGTTATGGGATTACAACAACATTAGACCACATATGGCTTTAGGAGGTTTTCCTCCTAGAATGGTAGCTAATAAAGCTATTTAATAAGTGTACATAATAAGTGACATTAAAAAATGGG
>JAYQIE010000017.1:0-27185 GCA_038141505.1 Francisella sp.
AGAGTATATAAACATACAAAATAAGTTTCTGTTAAGTCTATAAATAGTAGCATAAGCATTATTAGTATTGAAAATACCAAACTTAGTGTAAGCATAAGTCTTAGTCTAGTGGTAAAAGCTGCGATAATACCAAAAACTGCATACCCAAGAGCAGCACCAACAAATAAAGTAGCATTGAGGTGGGAAGCCAAAGACTGACTAATCTGAAGTTTGTGTTGGATGAATGTTACACCCCAAAGTGAACCTAGAACATTTATAGGTATAAATATACTCGCACCAATTAAGCTTGCAGCCCAAAATCTATAGCTAGAGAAGATTATAAGTACTTTTTTGATTGTTTCTTTGAAACTAGCTTCACTAAAATGTTTGAATTTCTCGACATGTTTATGATTATCTTTTATAAATATCAATACAAATATAAGGAGTCCAACTCCTATATATGTGAAAACCGCATTACCTTCACGCCAACCTAAAGAGTTGACTAAGTCTGCTAAAATAGTATCAGTAACCAGTCCTCCTAAGATACCAACAATGGTTGCTATACCAATAAAAGTTGAGAAAAAGCGTTGAGGTAACCACATTCCGGCCATTTTTGCGGCTCCGACAAAACCAAATGCTGATCCTATACCCATCAAAATTCTACCTGCAAAAGCGACTTCATAGTAGTTTGTTGCAGAGAATAGATAGTTACCAAAGACACATAAACTAGTAGCAATAGCAATTACATATTTACGGTTATACTTATCTATAATCACACCAGCCGGAATTTGCATGAGAGTATATGATATGAAATATGCAGATGAGAGCCAACCTATTGTGGAGCTATTAATTTAAAAAGCGCTTATTAGCTCTTCGCTCATAACTCCAGGAGCTGCTCGAATGAAAAAAGTCATAACTGTAGTTTAGAGTGGCTACTATACATATTAGCCAAGCAATAAATATTAAATATTTAGATTTTGGTAAGTGTGATTCATTCATAAGATATTCTTTAAATTTTTATACTAATAAATAATATCAAAATATTGGGTTTTAACCAATACTTGACTATAATTTAGTATGCTTTGGTAATAAAGCTATCAAAGGAAGAGTTGCTATTAAAATGATGACGATAATAGCTAAGGCAGTCTGGTAACTCTGTATAGTGTAGATTTGACTATTGCTAATCATATTGCCATATTTTATAAGGATATGACCAATTAAAGGCAATAAAATCACCGGTACCATGTTGTTGATAAGGTTGACACCAGCTGTTGCAGACCCAGCTGTACCTTTGGGAGATAAAAACTTACCAATTGCAAATGTAATTGCCTGAGAGCCAGACATTAAACCGAGTAAGAAATACAGCAGTATAAAATATACAAAGCTTGTTTCTGCATAAATCAATATAGTAGATATTAGTATTAAAGAGGATAGGCTTATACCTAGCATTAGTCTAAATCTATTAGTGAATATACTAATAACAGCAGCTATAGCATATCCTATAGCAGTTCCTAAAAATAAAATACTATTTATATATGAAGCAGATGCTTCAGGAAGATGGAATTTGGCTTGTATAAACCCAACGCCCCATAGTGAGCCTAAAACATTTATAGGTATATATAGCGATGCACCAATAAGTGCAGCTGCCCAAAATCTGTAGTTTGTGAATATTTTAAAAACTGTGTGAATGTTTTCTAAAAGGGTTGAGTTTTTTATGTGATTGAATTGTTCATTAAATTTCTTATTGTCTTTGACAAGAACTAAAGCTAATAAAAGTATGATTACACCAATATATGTAAAAACCTCATTTCCTTGCTTCCAGCCTAGATCTCGAACTAAAGTAGATAGGAATGTATCTGTTACTAATCCTCCTAAAATCCCAATCATTGAGGCAAAGCTTATAAATGCTGAGAAAAATCTCCTTGGCAACCACATAGCAGCCATTTTAGCAGCTCCAATAAAAACCAAAGCTGAGCCAATACCCATTAAGATACGACCAGTAACAAAAGCTACTTCATAGCTATTAGTTGCTGAAAAAAGGTAGTTTCCTAAAACACATAGAAGTGTAGCGCCACTAATTACAAATTTGCGATTGTATTTATCTAGTATGATACCTGCGGGTATTTGCATGATAGTATACGAGATGAAGTATGCTGATGAAAGCCAGCCAATTTGAGCATCATTTATTTTAAAAGCATCTTTTAAGCTTATAGCCATTACTCCCGGAGCTGCTCTAATAAAGAAGTCATAACTATAATCAAGAGTAACAACTAAGCAAATAATCCAGGCTATAAAAACCATAGACTTTTTGTTAGGTAAATAGGATTCTGTATAAGGCATGAAATACTCAGTGTTTTAGATAGAGATATAATTATAACTGATGTTACGCACTAAATACAACTTTGAGCAAAAGAAAATGCTTCATATGTAAGGCAGGTTTCTATCAGCTATGGTGGTAAAGTTCTAACGCAGTCAGATGATGCTTTATCTTTTTGTCCTTGAGGATGTATAATTTACATCAAATTGCGTCGTTAGTAAGATTTGAAGCTACTAGTAGCTCCTACACCTTTCTGCCTAGCACTTTAACGCAACTTATACCACTCAAGTTTGTATTTAGTGCGTAACATCAGTTATAAGTAATATTATAGAATCTTACAAATGGAATTTATGATAAGCTGTCTACAATTTTTTGCTGTTCGATATCTGTTAGTACTAATTTAGACCTGTCTTTAGCTATATACATATATACTACAGGCAGTATAAACAAAGAGAATATTGCACCAATAACTAAGCCACTAGAGATAACCACACCGATACAGTTTCTGCTTACAGCACCAGCACCAGAAGATGTAACTAGTGGTATAACACCAGCAACCATGGCAGAAACTGTCATAAGAATAGGGCGTAATCGTTGAGATGATGATTTTACGATAGCATCGTACTTATTTAAGCCTTCGTGTACTTGTAAGTGATTGGCAAATTCTACCACCATAATGCCTTGTTTGGATATAAGACCAATCAAGGTGACTAGCCCTAGCTGGGTGTAGATGTTTAATGATGCCCAGCCTGCTCCTAGATATTGTCCTACATATAAAGGTATCAAAGCACCAGATATAGCCATCGGGATAGTTACTAGTATCACCAAAGAATCTCTAAAACTCTCAAATTGAGCTGATAGAGCTAAAAAAGATTAAAATGATAGCAAAAGCAAATGCTATCATCATGGTATTACCATTTTCTATATACTGACGAGCAGAGCCGGAGAAGTTGTAAGAGAATCCTTCAGTAAGCTCATTTTTAGCAAGATTTTCAACATAATCTATAGCCTGACCTTGAGTCACTCCAGGAGCCATAACTGCAGATATTGTAGCTGAGTTTAATTGCTGAAATGTATTGAGTGTAGGGGTTGTCCCTTTGTTTTAAAACTTAATAGAGCTGATAGTGGCAGTTCGGAGTTAAACATGTCTCCGCCAGTATCAGAAGTCATAAAGCTATTGCCAAGTAAATCAGAGCGAATAAATATATTGCTAAGTTGTTCTTGAGTAAGCATTTCATTACGAGCTAATTGAGGTATTACTTGGAAGCTATATCCCTTTAAGAAGAAATAGCTTATATATCCGCCAGCATAAGAGTACTGTAGAGTTCTAGCTATATCAGACATTGTGATGCCTAGTATGCCGGCTTTCTCACGGTCAATAGCTATATCAACCACAGGATTATCAAATTTTAGATCGCTTTGAGCAAATACAAAAGACCACTACTAGTCATTTTATCGATGAGTTTATTTACAGTATCATCAATTGCCTCATAATCATTGACACTTTGTATAACCATTGACATCGGTGCACCACGAGGTATACCTGGTAATGATGGTGTTTGGTATGTATATGTCTGAATACCTGGTAAGTCTGTAACTCTTGATTGAACTAGGCTGGCTGTTTCACCTTGTGAGGTAGTGCGTTCATCCCATGGTTTCATAATAAAGCCACCAAAGATGACATTTGAGCCCATTACACCATTTAGAATAAATGTGTTTTTTACTCTGGAATATCGTCTAAAGTTTTGGCAAGGGGTTTACTAAATGTTTCAAGGTAGTTGATATTTGCTGAAGAAGGAGCTTGTCCCATTACTCCTAAGAACCCTTGATCTTCATTAGGAGCGAGTTCTGATTTGATGCCTGTGCCCATTATAAAACAACTAGCTAAGACTATAAGTCCGACTAATGCTATAGCGGGTTTTATACTTAAGAAGAATTTTAGTATAGATTTATATCTTTCAGCTAAACCTTTAAAGAATTTGTCTATAAAAACAACTAGCCTACCACTCATCATTTGACGGTTTAAAATCTTTGAGCACATCATTGGTGAAAGTGTATAAGCTACTAAGCCAGAAATAACAACAGCACCAGCCAGAGAGTAGGCAAATTCAGTAAAGAGCTGACCGGTAAAGCCACCCATCATGCCGATAGGCGCGTATACTACAACTAAAGTAAGTGTCATTAAAATTACAGGATTTGCAATTTCTCGAGCACCTTTAATGGAGGCTGCAAAAGGTTCCATTCCCTCTTCGATATGTCGATAGATATTCTCAAGTACAACAATAGCGTCATCAACCACAAGACCAATTGCTAAAATCATCGCAAGTAGAGTGAGTAGGTTTATCGAGAACCCCATTGTTTTCATAAAAAAAGAATGAGCCAATTATCGATAAAGGTATCGCAATCACAGGTACAACAATAGCTCGCAATGACCCTAAGAATAAGAACATTACTATAGATACTATTATAATAGCCTCGACTAATGTATGGATAACTTCATCAATAGAGCTTTGGATATAAAGAGTGCTGTTGTATGCGACATCAACATTTAGTCCATTTGGTAGGCTTGCTCTTATATTAGGTAATTCATCAACAAGCTTTTTGACCACTGTAAGAGGGTTATCTTCTGGCGATACTACAGCACCTGCCATTACAGCATTTTTGCCATCAAACATTACAGATGAGTTATAGTCTTGGGCACCAAGCTCTACTTTAGCTACATCTTTTAGTCGCACAACTTGTTTATCAGACTTTTTGACTATGAGATTTTCATATTCTTGCGATGACGACATACTTGTTTCTGGGTTAAGGGTGTAGTTTAGGTACGGACCTTGTATCTGACCACCTGCAGAAACTAAGCTGTTTGAGCCAATTGCATTTGCTAGCTCACTAGGGGTTATAGCGTACTCCGCCATTTTTTCTTTATTTGGGTAGACTCGCATTGCATAAGGTTTGTTACCCCATACATTTATTTCAGATAAACCGCCTTGAGCAAGTAGCTTGGGAGTAAGCTCCAGAATTTATGTAGGCAGAGATTTCCGAAGTATTCATTGATTTACTCAAAGCTAAAATCAATGAAGGGAAATTATCCGCAGGATTTAATTTTATCGATGGTGAGTACGCATCTTGAGGGAGCTGATTAAGCACAGCATTTACATTTTGTACAACTTCAGATAGCACATCATTGGAATTATAACCTAACTTTACATTTACAGTGATGGTACTTGCGCCAAGTGCAGAAGACGATGTCATGTAATCTATACCTTTAGATGAGCCAACGGAGGCTTCTAATGGTCTTGTTACAAATGCTTGAATTGTAGCGGGATTTGCACCAGGATAAGCAGTAGTTACTGTGATTGTAGCACCATCAATATATGGGTACTGTCTAATTTGTAGCCCAAAGAACGAGCCTATCCCAACAACTATAATCATGAAGCTTATAGAAAGTGACAGTACTGGTCTTCTGATAAATAAGTCAATAAGCTTCATTACTGTGGACCTTGCTCATATATGTTGTTGTCAATCTTTACATCATTGTTAAGTATAGCATTCATACCTTTATGAACCTTGTTTTGTCCAGAAGTGATAATAGTTGTACCAATTTTTAAACCTTTAACTAAAGCAAGGTTGTTTCTAGTTTCAAGAGTTTCTACATTTACTTGACCAACTTTGTAGAGAGTTTTGTTTGAGTGTATGGTTTTCATACCACCACCAGCAGTTGATGTATAGGATGCTTTCTTTGGTTTGCCATCCTCCATCTCAGGAGTTAGTGTGTAGACTGATTGACCATATAAGCTATAAGAAATAGCATTTCTTGGTATCACAATCGCGTCTTTCTACAGCTGGCAAATTGACATGCACTGTCAAGAAAGTACCTGGTACGATTTGGTGTTTAGGGTTTTCATAGGTAGCTTGGACTACTATAGAACGATTTGAACTGTTGATGAAAGAGTTAATAGCTGTGATTTTAGCAGTAAAAGTTTGACCCAATAGTGAGTCTGAGTAAAACTCAATTTCTTGGCCAATCTTTATCAAGCTAACTTTATTTTGAGGTACAGCAAATGTTATGAAAATAGGGTCAATAGTTATTAGAGTTGCAGCACTATCCCCATTGTTAAAATACTGACCTAAGTTAATGTTTCTGATACCAATCTTACCATCAAAAGGAGCTCTGATTTCCTTAAAGTCAATCTGAGATTCTATGTTTTGTACTTGAGCTATAGCTGTTAAATAATCAGCATTCGCCTGATCAGCAGATTCTTTTGATGTAGCTCGTTGTTGTTCTAGTTTCTTGTAACGATCGTTCGTTATTTTTGCTAGTTTTAATTTTGAAAGAGCTTCTTCAAGACTTGCTCTTAGTTGGCTTGTATCCAGTTTAAAGAGTAGGTCGCCTTTTTTGACTTCTTGACCACCTTTAAAGTGGATTTCACTAACTATACCACCAGATTGTGATGATATTTCCAATAGATTGTATCGCTTGAGCTTCACCAATTGTATTAATAATTTGTTTCCAATCAGATTTTTCTACCTTGGTGGAGGTTACCGCAACAGGCTTGAGGTACATATGATGCCATGCCATGTTTAATCATGGTTTGAATAAATTCTGCAAATCCGAAAATCCCACCAAATAAAATAAGTGTCGCAACTACAATCGCAGCTGAAGCAAATTTTTTATTTTTAAACTTAGGTAATTGTTTTTTCACAAACTTAGTTTTAAATATGAAATAAACAATAGCAATACAAACACCAAATTTACCTAGAAGCAACCACGCTACAACAAAAGTTATAACAATAAATACAAAGTAATTAACTTTACTTGCATGAGCTTTTACATACAGTGTTTTGTGTGAAGATTTTATTTTTTTTATATCAAACATTGGCTTTAGTTTTCTTTTTAAATAGGTTGATGAAAAAATGCGATTATATTAAGAGCTAGCAAGAATATAAAAAAGCCTAAACTGTAAACTACTAGGCTAAGACCAGATATAGTCTCATTCACATTTATTTCACTACAATTTTTGACAGTTCCTGTAATTGCTTTAGTAGTTTGAAGGAGAAATGGGTTTGTCACTTGGAGCATGTAGTACTATCGAGCGGAGTTGGAACTGGAGTGCTAAAGTATTGCAGATGTACACTTGATCTGCTGCAACATAAGCACCAGAAAGAATTGTGATGATGATTAGCACCTGAGCTACAACAATTAAGTACTTGGGTGTTTTTATCCAACAGAATAGGCTTAAAAGCATGATTACAAATATGCAAAATTGTTGTAGTAAACACATTGGACAAGGTAGCCATTTAAGTACAAAGACTATGAAAATAATCGCCGGTATAGCTAAGCCACAAACGATAGTGTTAAAAGGGAATATTAAGTTGTTAAATTTTTTCATTATAATGAAATAAGGCAATTATACGGATTTTCGTAATTGTATCATATTTTTAAAAGCTTGTTTATAGTATCTAGGTAAAGCTTATCGATGGTTTGAGCAATTAGGTGCTTGGGGGTGTTTTTTATTAGTAGCTTTATATCCATTTCTTGAATGTTGGCTATTATCAATTCCATGTTTGCTAATTCATTTAATGAGATCCGTTTTATCTAGAATAGTGGCTAATTTTCGATATAGGGCACAAGATTTTTCAAACAAAGTTCGGTCTCTTAATATATTGATTTTCCTAAGGGTGTGTAAGATTTCTTCTGCTTTAGAGGTATTAGTTGTTAAGTGATAGATTTCACTTATGCAAACAGTCAACTTATAATGATTATTGCTTAAATTAAGCTCGTTTTTGATTTGACTAATTTGATTTGTACCAAAATCATAAAATACCAAAGCAATTTTTTCTTCAGTAGGAGCATTTTTGTAGAGTTCGTTGTTAAAGAACAGTTGTTGAGGGATCTTATTTATATTCCCGTTGATTTTAGGAAATACTGTATCAAGGCAACCTAGAAATTTTAGTGTATTAAAAAATATATCCGGATGGTTAAGGGCTTTTTTAAATTCGATATTTAAGCGTTCTTTGTAAGATGCTCTAACTCGCCAGCTGCAAGCATTATTTTTGCTAAGAGTTTGGTTTCATCTGCAATTGTAAAATTGAAGTCGTGAAGCTGAGCCATAAATCTAGCTAATCTTATAATTCTTATGGGTCTTCTTGAAGCTTATGGAGGTATGGCGAAGTATACGATTTTGTAAATCATATTGCCCGTTAAATGGATCTATAATTTTTCCATCGCTATCAATAGCTATTGAATTGATAGTTAAATCACGGCGAGCTAAATCCTCTTCAAGAGTTATGGTGCTACTAAAACATACCTCAAAGCCATGGTAGCCTTTTGCTACTTTTCGCTCTGTGCGTGCTAGTGCGTATTCTTCATTAGTTGTTGTGTAAAAATACAGGGAAGCTTGCAAGTATAGGTTTAAACCCAAGTTTTTTTTAATTCCGTAGGAGTGGAACCGACTATAACCCAATCATTATCTTTGGCATCTAGCCCCAAAAGTCTATCTCTTACAGCACCACCGACAAGATATATTTTCATTTGTAATCATAGGTAAATTTGAGTTTACTTTATGTTATCAGAAAAAAGTGTATAATAATATTTAGCTATGTGTTTACATTTTAGTTATCTAAAATACTCTTTTTTATAAAAAATATGGCAAATCTAATAGATAAGATTGACCTGAAATCCGATTCTTCAGGTAATTTAAGCGGTCAATGACCAACAATGAAAAAGTTTCATCACTATATAAGAGATTGCTTAATCAAGTAAGGCATCTTTGGTATTTCTTAGCAATAGCGGCAGTTGGTAGTATATTTTTCTCAGCAGCAGATGCTTCGATGATATACCTTATAAACCCTATACTTAACTATGGGTTTGGTTCAAATGGCGATATTACTAAGCAAAGTGCTAGTGTACTTATGCTTATGGGCTTAGGAATGGTTGGACTGCTCACACTTAGAGCTGTAGGATCGTTTTTGTCACAATACTTTATCGGCTCACTTGGTCAAAAGGTGGTTTATACATTCAGAAAAGATATCTATAAAAGATTTATGAATTTGCCAGCGAAGTTTTTTGATAAGCATTCGTCTGGTCAAATAATTTCAAGATTGCTTTATAATGTTGATCAGGTTACAGAAGCTACATCTACCGCTATAATCACAGTTGTACAAGATGGTACCTTTGTGATTGGCTTGATTGTTGTGATGGTAGTATCAAGCTGGCAGTTATCATTGTTTTTGATATTGATAGGTCCGTTGCTTGGAGTATTTATTACCCTTATAAATAAGAAGTTTAGGTCACTAAGTCGAAATACTCAGTCATCAATGGGTAATGTAACTCATACTGCAGAAGAGACTTTGAGAAACTACAAAGAAATAAGGATATTTGGGGCAGAACGCAAGCAAGAGAAAAGATTTTTAAACAGTCTTGACTATACATATTCTCAACAGATTAGAACTATTGCATTAGATGCTTTAACTTCTCCGATTATTCAAATTATCGCGTCATTGGTCTTGGCAGGTTCGTTATTTACTATCGCAATATTTGGCACAAGTGAAAATGGCTCAGCTTCATGGCTTACGGCTGGATCATTTGCATCATTTTTTGCGGCAGCAGCAGCAATTTTAAAACCAATTAAAAACTTAACTAAAGTAAATGTAGTTATTCAAAAAGCTGTAGCAGCAACCGAAGATATTTTTTATATACTAGATTATCCTGCAGAAGAAGAAACAGGTACTAAAAAGCTTGAGAATGTAAAAGGTAATATTTCAATCAAAAACCTAAGTTTTGCTTTTGGTGATTTAAATGTTCTTAATGATGTAACTGTAGATATAAAATCTGGTCAAACAGTGGCATTTGTAGGTAAGTCAGGCAGTGGTAAAACTACACTTACTAGTGTGATTTCGAGATTTTATACGCAAAACCAAGGTGAGATTACTCTTGACTGTGTTGATACTAGAGATTTAACTTTAGAGAATTTGCGTTTGCATCTGTCTATTGTTTCTCAAAATGTACATTTATTTGATGATACTGTTTTTAATAATGTATCGTTTGGTTTGGCTCGTGATGTCACAGAAGACGAAGTTGTAGATGCTCTTAAACGCGCAAATGCGTATGAGTTTGTCGAAAATCTTGCAGAAGGGATACATACAAGTATTGGTAATAATGGCTCAAAACTTTCTGGCGGTCAACGCCAACGCATATCTATCGCTCGTGCATTATTAAAAGATGCTCCTGTAATTATATTCGATGAGGCTACGAGTGCTTTAGATAATGAGTCTGAAAAGGTTGTACAACAAGCGTTAGAAAATCTAACAACTTCACGCACAACTATCGTAATCGCACATAGATTAACTACAGTAGAAAAAGCTGATAAAATTGTGGTTATGGATAGCGGCAGAATAGTTGAAAGTGGTACACACGCTGAGCTTTTGGCAAAGAGTGGTGTTTATTATAGGCTTTATCAATCTGGACTAGAGTAGTTCTTTTATGATAGAAAAGAGCTGGTATAGACGCGATGTAAGTTTCTTGAGTTTTTTACTAAAACCTATCTCTATAATCTTTGCTAAAATTGCTGCAAAACGCAAAGCAAAATACCTTAGTTTACAATATAAATCTAAAATTCCTGTAGTTGTTGTGGGTAATATTTCTGTAGGTGGCACAGGTAAAACTCCTGTGGTAAGAAAGCTTGCTGAACAATACCTTGCAGAAGGCAAAAAACCTGCAATCATAAGTCGTGGTTATGGGGCTAAAGCTAAGAACTATCCATTTATAGTTACTAGAAATACCCTACCAACACAGTGTGGTGATGAGCCTGCCATGCTTTATGATGCTTTAAAAGGTCAAGTACCAATAATTATCAGTCCTCAACGCGTTGACTCAGTTAAATTTATCGAGAAAAAAATTCCCTGATACAGATGTGATAATATCTGATGATGGTTTGCAGCATTATAAGCTCGCAAGAGATTATGAGTGTTGTGTAATTGATGCTTCAAGAATGCTTGGCAATCAGCTTTGTATTCCTGCTGGACCACTTAGAGAGCCTGCTGAGAGGTTGGGTTCTGTAGACTGTGTGGTTGTAATTGGTAAACTTAAGAATGATGATAAAGAATTTTTAGAGTTATATAATGATAATATTGTTCAAGCAAAAATTATACTTACTAGGTTTGTAAATTTAGCCTCACAAGAAGTTGTTGAAATTGATGCCTTTTATGCTAAGTCCGTAACCGCAATAGCTGGTATAGGTAATCCGGATAAGTTTTTTAGTAGTCTTAGTCGAGCAGGTGTAAATATTCAGCATGAAAAAATCTTTAAAGATCATCATAAATTTAAAGTGGAAGATTTTCAAGAGATATCTAGCTCAGAAATAGTTGTTATGACCTACAAAGATGCTATTAAGTGCAAAGATTTTGCAAAAGAAAATTGGTGGTATTTGGATATTGATTTAAGTGGTTTTGACCTATCTTTGAGTACTAACAATTTGCTATAAAAACTTATATATATTACTATTGGTTTAGCTTCAAATTTCTTTTAAAAATTCTATGAAAAATATAGTACTAGTTGATGGTTCATCTTACCTTTTCCGAGCGTATCATGCTCTACCATTTCTTACTAATAATAAGGGTGAGCCTACAGGGGCAATTCTAGGCGTAATCAATATGCTTAAGAAACTACCAGTCAAGTACAATACCGAGCATGTCGCGGTAATCTTTGATGCAAAAGGTAAAAGCTTTCGTAATGACATCTATCCAGAATATAAAGCAAATCGTAAGTCTATGGACGATGAGTTGCGAGTTCAGATTAAACCATTGCATGACATTATAGAAAAAATGGGCTTTCCTCTTATAATTGTAGATGGCGTAGAGGCTGATGATGTAATTGGTACACTCGCAAAAGATCTTGAAAAGGAAGATTATCGAGTGGTTATATCAACGGGTGATAAAGATATGGCTCAGCTTGTAGATGAAAAGGTAGTACTTTTTGATTCTATGAAAAATGTAACTACAGATGTTGAAGGTGTTGTAGAAAAATACGGAGTTCGTCCTGATCAGATAATTGATTATCTAGCATTAATGGGAGATTCATCTGATAATATCCCAGGTGTACCAAGTGTGGGTCCAAAGACCGCTGTTAAGTGGCTTCAAGAATATGAAAATATCGATGGTGTAATAACTAATCAAGAGAAAATTAAAGGCAAGGTTGGTGAAAAGTTGCGAGATAATATTGAGCAACTAAGATTGTCATATACGCTTGCGACTATTAAGTGCGATTTGGAATTGGGATTGTCTCTTGATGATTTAAAATGTAAAAAATCAAATGATGTGTATTTGGCAGAAGCCTTTGCACGCTATGAATTTAAAGCACTTTTAAAAGGTCTTGGGGTTGTTGCGTCAGCTCCAGACTATGCTCTTACTTCTGTTGCTATCGAAAACACTTCTGCCAGTCTAGAGGTGGTCCACCCAACTAATAAAATAGTCGTTGATTATAAGACTGTTTTTACTATAGAAGAGTTAGAGAAAATAATTGTAGAACTAAATAAAGCTAAAAGCTTTGCATTTGATACTGAAACTGATTCTTTGGATACTAAAGAAGCAAATTTAGTTGGTTTGTCATTTTCTACAAGTGAAGGGCAAGCTTATTACATCCCTGTTCAACATCGTTATCTTGGTGTGCCACAACAGCTTGAGCTTGATGTTGTATTAGATGCTTTGAAACCAGTATTTGCGAATACTCAAAATGCCAAAGTAGCTCATAATTTCAAATTTGATGAAAAAGTTTTGTCGAAATATGGTATCGATATTTGTGGGGATATTCATGATACGATGATTATGGCGTATGTGCTAAAAAGTAATGGTAAGCATAGTATGGATGCTGTATCAAAAGAGTATCTTGGTATTGAACCTATTCCATACACTGAAATAGCCGGCACAGGTAAAAAGCAGCAAACACTAGATCAAATCGATATTGAAATAGTAGCTAAGTATGCTGCAGAAGATGCCGATATTACATTTAGATTGTTTAATTGCCTAGGAGAGCTTCTTGCTAAGGAAGAGGTTTTGAGTAAATTATATCGTGAAGTTGAGATGCCGCTAGCTTTGATTCTAAATAGTATGGAAAAGCTAGGGGTTAAAATTGATGCGGATAAACTTAGAAAACAAAGCCTAGAGTTAGAGAAGAAAATTGCTGAATTACAAGCTAAATGCTTTGAGTTGTGCGGAGAAGAGTTTAATCTTTCATCTCCTGTACAGTTGCGAGAAGTATTGTTTGAGCGAATGGGTTTACCTGCAATTAAGAAGACAGCAAAAGGTCAAGCATCAACCTCTGAAGAAGTGCTAGTGCAACTAGCGGAAGAATTTGAGGTTGCTGCATTGATAATGCAATATAGGCATTTATCAAAGCTCAAAAATACTTATACAGATAAGCTGCCAAATATTCTTGATGCTAATTCGCGAGCTCATACATCGTACAATCAGACCGGTACTGTGACGGGTAGATTGTCTTCTTCTGAGCCAAATTTACAAAATATCCCAATCAAAAGTATAGAAGGTCGTAAGATTCGAGAAGCATTTATAGCTGAAGATGGTTTTGTGATAATGGCTGCCGATTATTCTCAAGTTGAGCTCAGAATTATGGCACATCTTTCAGAAGACAAAAATCTTGTAAAAGCATTTAATGATGGTCTTGATATCCACAGTGCAACGGCTGCAGAGGTTATGGGAATATCTTTGGATGAAGTTACAGGCGAGCAACGCCGTAAAGCAAAGGCGATAAACTTCGGTTTGATATATGGAATGAGTGCTTTTGGTCTTGCGAAACAACTTGAGATCCCAAGAGGTGAAGCACAAGAATACATCAATGTGTATTTTGAGCGTTATCCAAGTGTAAAAGAATATATGACTATAGCAAAAGAGTTTGCTAAAGAAAAGGGCTATGTTGAGACTATACTTGGTAGACGACTATATTTACCTGAGATAAATGCTAAAAACGGTATTCGAAGAGCTGCAGCAGAGCGTGCAGCTATAAACGCTCCAATGCAAGGCACTGCAGCTGATATTATCAAAAAAGCGATGATAAGTGTAGATGCTATAATTACTCAAAAATATTCTGATAGTGTGAAAATGGCTATGCAAGTTCACGATGAATTGGTATTTGAAGTAGCAAAAGACAAGCTTGAAGAGGTGTCGGCGCTTATCAAAAAATAATGGAAGAAGCTGTAACTTTAAGCGTACCACTAGAAGTGAATGTGGATAGTGGTGATAATTGGGATCAAGCTCATTAGTTTGTCTTTTTGAGCCTACTAAAACAAGGCTTACGGCAATTCTAAATAAAACCCGTCATGCTTGATACTGAATCAAGTTCAGCACATGTTTATTTCAATATCTCACCGTAAATGTTGATTTTTATTGAGATTATGTACTTCGACTACGCTTCGTGACCTAGTCCGGTTCGCAATATTTTGTAGGGACAAGTCACGATTTGTCCATCATAAGAATGACGACTAATTTATAAAAAATCTAAAAATGTGTAAGATCACATAATAAAAACAAATCTTTTTCCTTACTAAACGGTCTTTTATGTATTTATTTGATGGCCTTATGTATAATAATACTAGTTTATTTCAAACGATACAAAGACAAGCTTATGCTTTTGGTTATGGATGTAGGTAATTCGCAGATTCACGCGGGTGTTTTTAATGGTGATAAATTAATCAATCAAACTCGTTATGCTACGGCTTCTGTTGATTCAACATCTGATCAGTTGGGTGTGTTTTTGCGTCAAGTTTTGCGTGAGAATGATATTGACCCAAATAGTATTTGCGGATGTGCAATATCTTCGGTAGTTCCACATATTAATTATTCATTGGGATCAGCTATTATTAAATATTTTGATATCAAGCCATTTTTTGTGACTATGAAAACTACAGGTTTAGATATGTCGGCTGTAGAGGCTCATCAAGTAGGTGCTGATAGGATAGCAAGTTGTATTGGTGCAATAGCAGATTATCCAAATAAAGATTTATTGATTATAGATTTAGGTACAGCAACAACATTTGATGTGGTCACTAAAGATAAAAAGTACCTTAGTGGTTCTATAATGCCAGGGGTTAAGCTGTCTTTGAATGCCTTGTGTCAAGGTGCTTCTCAGCTATCCTCAATCAATATCTCTAAACCAGAGGTTGCTATAGGTTATGATACAACTACAAATATCCGTTCAGGATTGTACTATGGGCATTTGGGTGCTTTGAAAGAGTTGAAGAGTAGAAGTATAGCTGAACTGGGTAGTACTGATGTGTATACGATTGCAACAGGTGGGTTTGCAAGCCTTTTCAAGGATGAGGGTGTATTTGATGAAATATCTCCAGACTTGATACTTCAAGGTATTAGAATTGCCTTTTTAGAAAATAGCGAAAACTAAGGAAATATAGTTTTAGATGTTAAAGAAAAAGAAAGTTGTTATTTTATTGTTTGATTCTTTTGGTGTGGGCGAAGCTCCAGATGCAAAAGATTTTGGTGATGAAGGTTTTGATACTTTAGGTCACATAGTCGATCATTTTAAATCTAATGGTAAAAAATTGTCTTTACCAAATCTATCAAGAAAAGGTCTAAAAAAAGCTGCAGAACATAATCGTGGCAAAGCTTTGTCAATCGATATTGCTAATGGCGATGACGCTATTGAAAATGCTAAATATGGTTACTGTGCTGAGATTAGCAAAGGTAAAGATACTCCGAGCGGACATTGGGAGCTAGCAGGAGAGCCGGTACTTTTTGACTGGTATTACTTTACGGCAAAAGAGAATGAAAGTTGTTTTGATAAAGAGTTTATCGAAAAATGGGTTGAAAAATCGGGTCTTGTAGATGGCTTTATAGATGCTGGACATGCTTCTGGAACTGAAGTACTAAAAGAATTTGGCTGTGAAAGTTGCGTTACTAAGAAGCCTATTGTTTATACTTCTGGAGATAGTGTATTTCAGATAGCCGCCCATGAAGATTATTTTGGCTTAGAGAAACTTTTAGATATCTGTAAAATTGCACGAGAATTACTCGATGAAATGGGTATGAAAGTTGGTCGTGTGATAGCTCGTCCATTTGTTGGTGAATCCGCTGATGAATATGCTCGCACAGGTAATAGAAGAGATTTGTCGATACTGCCACCAGCAGAGACCTTGCTTGAGAAAATCAAAACAGCTGGCGGGAGCGTAATATCTATTGGTAAAATTGCAGATATTTATGCTAACCAAGGTATTTCAAAAAGTGTTAAAGCTACTGGTTTAGAAGATTTGTTCGATAAAACTATATTAGAGTATGAAAATGCTAATGATAACAGTCTTATTTTTACAAACTTTGTAGATTTGGACTCAAGCTTTGGTCATCGTAGAGACCCTAAGGGTTACGGTAAGGCGTTAGAGTATTTAGATAGTCGTATACCTGATTTAGATGCTATTATCGATAATGATACCATCGTGATTTTAGCAGCAGACCATGGCTGTGATCCAACAGCACCAGGTACAGATCATACTAGAGAATGTGTGCCATTTTTACTTTGGGGTAAAAATATTGAATCAGAATTTATCGGAGCTAGAGATACTTTTGCTGATATTGGGCAGAGTATAGCTGATTTTATGGGAGTTGAAAAACTTGATTATGGTAAATCTATCTTTGAAAAGGCAGGTAAATGATTAGTAAAGAAAAAATAGTATCACTAATGGATCTTACGCAGTTGGGCGATAATGATACTGATGCTGATATTATAAAATTATGCGAAAAAGCTCGTAACTTATTAGGTGAAGTTGCAGCTATCTGTGTATATAAGCAATTTGTGCCACTTGTAAAAAGCAACTTGGTAAAGATTTTGAAGTCGCAACGGTTATAAACTTTCCTGCAGGTAAGTCTTCTCTAGAAGATGTATTAGCTGAAACACAGGATGCTTTAAATCTAGGTGCTGATGAGATTGATTTGGTGATTGACTATAACGATTATCTTACAAATGGTAGCTCAAAACATTCATGTGACTTAGTTTCACAAGTCAAAAAACTATGTGCTAATAAAACATTAAAAGTAATCATAGAATCTGGTGAGTTAAAAGACGACACCTTAATCAAAAAAAGTGGCAACAGATGCTATTGTAAATGGGGCTGATTTTGTAAAGACATCAACAGGTAAGACGCCAGTAGGTGCAACACTTAATGATGCGAATGTTATTTTAAATACTATAAAGACTTGTGGTAAAAAAGTTGGTTTTAAAGCGTCTGGTGGTATAAGAGATTATACTCAAGCAGTTGAATATATTGAGCTGGCTGAAAAGATTTTCCAAGGTAGTGATTTTACTAATTTTAAATCGTTTAGGTTTGGGGTTAGTGGATTGTTAGATAATTTACTCAATTCAACAGAAGAAGATATAAATGGCTACTAAATTATTATTTTTTGTATTAAGCCTACTGGCAATATATATATTGGCATTTGCCTGGAGCAGTAATAGAAAGCTAATCCGTTATAAGTACCTCTTGATAATACTGGTCGTACAACTACTTTTAGCTAAGTTTATGCTTGCTACTAGTGTTGGTGTAGAGATTATCGGAGTTGTAAATAAAGCTTTTGCGGTGCTTTTATCAAGTGCTCATGTAGGTGTATCGTTTGTGTTTGGTGGTTTGGCTGACACAAAAGATTTTATATTTTTCTTTAATGCTGCGATGCCAATAGTTGTAATGTCTGCGGTTATTGGTGTGCTACAGCATTTTAAAATATTGCCTTATATAGTTGTGGGAATTGGCACCATTCTGTCAAAATTCACAGGCATGGGTAAGTTAGAATCATTCAACGCAGTCAGCTCGTTAAGTGTAGGGCAGTCAGAAAACTTTTATACTACAAAAAAATTCTAAAATATCTGCCATCTAATGTATTGTATACTATGGCTGCAACAGCTATGTCTACAGTTTTGATAGGTACGGCTGCTGCCTATATGACTATTATCAATCCAACTTATGTGTGTGTTGCAATAGTTCTAAATATGTTTGGTACATTCTTTGTGTTAAACATTATCAACCCTTATGAAAAAACTAAAGAAACAAGTTATAAATTCCTAAATGATCAGGTAGAAGAGGCAGAAAAACAAAAGTTTTTTGAAATGCTTTCGGAGTATATTATTGATGGTTTTAAAGTTGCGATAGTTGTATGTGTTATGATTATTGGTTTTATAGCATTTCTAAATTTAGCTGACGATATTTTTACTAGTATCTGTGGTATTAGTCTACGAGAAATTATAGGGTATATATTATACCCTATAGCATGGTTGCTAAATATTAATGGTGGAGAGATACACCTGGCAAGCCAGATAATGGGAACTAAAATAGTTACAAATGAGTTTGTGGCAATGGAAATGCTCGCTCAACATACTAAAGACTTCTCTGCTCATACAGAAGCTGTAATAGCCGTGTTTTTGGTGTCATTTGCAAACTTTAGTTCTATAGGTATTATCATTGGGGCAATTCAAGCATTAAGTAAAGAAGCATCAGTTAAAGTTGCTAAGTTTAGTTTAAAAATTCTATATGGTGCAATACTTGTGAGCTTTTTATCGGCTAGTGTTGTAGGGTTTGTGATATAAAATTATGATGCTAACAAAGTTTTTATATTTCGTATTGGGGTTGGCGGTTGTCTTTGTGATGGCTTTTATTTGGAGCTCGGATAGAAAAAATATCAAATACAAAACCTAATATTAATTTTGGGTATTCAGCTAGTTTTAGCTGTTGTTATGCTTGATTCTAGTCTGGGTGTTGCTATTGTGAATTATGTTTCACAGGGGTTTAATAATCTACTTGAATATGCACATGTAGGGACGACATTTATCTTTGGTGATCTAGCGGATAGTCAAAAAAATGGTTTTGTATTTTTCTTTAATGTTGGGATGTCGATAGTTCTTGTTTCTGCAATTATTGGTATTTTACAATACTTTAAGATCCTACCTGTAATTATAAAATCTATTGGGTTTTTACTTTCAAAATTAACTGGCATGGGTAGACTAGAGTCATTCAATGCCGTTAGCTCTTTGATGGTTGGTCAGCAAGAAAATTTTCTAGTCTACAAGAAAATAATCGGTCATTTACCATCTAATGTCTTGTACACAATGGCAGCTACTGCGATGTCTTCTATATCATTGGCGGCAATCGCTCTTTATATCTCAATTATTGAGCCAAGATTTGTCTGTGTAGCTGTTGTGATAAATATGTTTGGGATATTTTTTGTGCTAAATATCATCAATCCTTATGAAAAGTCAGATGATTTGATGTACTCAAAACTTCATGATAATTATGAGATTACAAAACAAAGCTTTTTTGAAGTACTTTCAGAGTATATTTTAGATGGTTTTAAAGTTGCTGTGATAATTTGTGCAATGCTTATAGGTTTTGTGGCTCTTTTAGCAATGATTGATGGAATCTTTAGTGCTGTATTTGGCATAAGTTTTAGAGAAATACTCGGATACTTACTTTATCCATTTGCATGGGTTTTAAATATTCATGGTCACGAAACATATATTGCAGGTCAAATTATGGGTACAAAAATAGTAGCTAATGAGCTCGTTTGCTATGCAAATGCTTAATGATCAATCTGTTAACCTTTCTGCACATACGCAAGCTGTGATTTCGGTATTTTTAGTTTCATTTGCTAGTTTGAGCTCGATTGGTATTATCATCGGAGCTGTTCAGGCTTTGAGCAAGGAAGCATCTATCAAAGTAGCTAAGTTTGGTTTGAAGATGGTTTATGGTGCTCTATTGGTGAGCTTTTTATCTGCAAATATTGTAGGATTAATTATATGATACTTACAAAAATACTTTACTTAATCTTAGGTGTGACGATTGTTTTTATCTTGGCTTTTTGCATGGAGTAGTGACCGTAAAAACATTAAGTATAGATACCTTTTTATTATGTTGGGTTTACAGATATTACTTGGTTACTTTGTTTTAGAGTCTACTGCTGGAGTTAGGTTTGTAAGTATTCTTTCAGATGGTTTTGCTCGAATATTACAACATTCACATGAGGGTGCGGAGTTTGTGTTTGGTAGTCTTACCGATATGGATAAATATGGCTTTGTATTTTTCTTTAATGTTGGACTTTCGATAGTCCTAATATCCGCGATTATCGGAACTTTACAGCATTTCAAGATCTTACCGTTTATTGTGAAGTATGTTGGGCTGATACTTAGTAAAATAACTGGTATGGGTAAGATGGAAGCATTCAACGCTGTCAGCTCTATAACTGTTGGACAGCAAGAGAATTTTCTAGTTTACAGAAATCTACTAGATCATTTACCTTCAAATGTTTTGTATACTTTAGCAGCTACCGCAATGTCGACTGTATCGCTAGCTATCGCCGGTTCATATATGGCAATAATAGATCCTAAGTATGTTTGTGTTGCAATTATGCTCAATATGATTGGTACTTTTTGTACTGCACATTATAAACCCTTATGACAGCGATGAAGATTTCGATTTTGATAAACTACAAAAAAAGACTACGAAACTAAAAAAGAGAGTTTTTTTGAAATGCTCGCAAACTATATGTTTGATGGTTTTAAGATAGCGGTTATTGTTTCGGCTGTTTTGATTGGTTATATCGCGTTATTGAATTTAATAAATGTTATTTTTGCACATTTGATTGGTATTACATTTACGCAAATTATTGGTTATGTTTTCTATCCTTTAGCTTGGATTTTGAATGTTCATGGAAGTGAGACAATGCTGTCAAGCCAGATTATGGGTACAAAGATAGTTACAAATGAGTTTGTTGCGATGCAGGATTTAGCAAAGCATTCTAAAGATATCTCTGAGCATACAAAAGCAGTAATCTCAGTATTTTTGGTATCATTTGCAAATTTTAGTTCTATTGGTGTGATAATAGGAGCTGTTCAAGCTTTAAGCAAAGAAGCATCAATCAAAATTGCTAAGTTTGGTATCAAAATACTATATGGTGCGGCATTGGTGAGTTTATTATCAGCATCTGTAGTTGGCTTTATAGTTTAAAGGAGTTTTTTTGCAATGAAAGGTAAATTTATAGTTGTAGAAGGACTTGATGGTGCTGGAAAAAGTACAGCGATAAGTTTTATCAAAGATTTTTTGATAAGAAAAATATCGAAACTATCTATACTCGTGAGCCTGGTGGTACAAAAATATCTGAAAGCATCAGAAATCTAGCACTACAAAATACAGTCGATGAAGTTGTGCATTCAGATACAGAGCTTCTACTCATGTATGCTAGCCGTACTCAACATATTCAAACTCTTATAAAAACCAAATCTTGAAAAAGGTATAATAGTTGTTTCAGATAGGTTTTACTGGTCTAGTATGGCGTATCAAGGTGGTGGTAGAGAGCTTGGTTTAGCAAAACTTGAGGCTTTGAATGATAATTTTGTAGCTGATTGTGTGCAGATTTGACTATATACCTTGATGTTGATCCTATAGTGGGTTTGAAAAGAGCTAAGAAAGTTGGTGATCCGGATAGAATTGAGCAAGCTGGCTTGGAGTTTTTTCATCGTACGCGCAAAGTATTCAAAGATCTAGTTGCAAAGACGGATAATGCTTATGAAATAGACTCTTCTTTGCCTGTAATTGAGATAGAAAGGCAAATACACAGCTTACTAAAACGATATTTTTTAGTTTTTCTAATTTTACTATTTCTAGTAAACTCTCTTATTAAAATATTATTTAAATAAATAAACTATGAACGAACTTCTAAAAGAAATAGCAAAACGCAGAACTTTTGCGATTATCTCGCATCCGGATGCGGGTAAAACTACAATCACTGAAAAAATGCTTTTATTTGGAAATGCTATCAAGACAGCAGGTACGGTAAAGGCTAAAAAAGTGGAGTCCATGCAACATCTGACTGGATGCAGATGGAGAAGGATAGAGGTATCTCAATCACAACTTCAGTAATGCAATTTCCATACAACAATCGAGTTGTGAATTTACTAGATACACCAGGGCATGAAGATTTCTCAGAAGATACTTATCGTACTCTTACAGCAGTCGATGCGGCTTTGATGGTTGTGGATGCTGTAAAAGGTGTTGAGGATCGTACTATCAAGCTTATGAATGTTTGTCGCTTGCGTGATACACCTATTCTTACTTTCATGAATAAGTTTGACCGTGATACTCGTGATCCACTTGAGCTTTTAGATGAAGTTGAAGAGATTATGAAAATCAAATGTGCACCGATGAACTGGCCGATAGGAATGGGTAAATTTTTTAAAGGTGTATATGATTTATATAGTGACGAGGTTACTCTTTTTGAGACTGGGCATGGACATGAAATTCACCATTTTAAGAAAATCAAAGGTCTAGCTAATGCTAAAGATGAGATTGGTACTGATTTGTATGATGATCTTGTGATGGAGATTGAGCTTGTAAAAGGCGCTAGTAATAAATTTGATGAAAAAGAGTTTTTAGAAGGTAAGCTTACACCAGTTTATTATGGTACGGCGCTAAGTAACTTTGGTGTAAAAGAGATGATGGATGGTTTTACAGAATTTGCACCGGCTCCTCAAGGTAGAGAAGCTAATGAGCGAAATGTAGCTGCCGGCGAAGAAAAGTTGACAGGTTTTGTATTTAAAATCCAAGCAAATATGGATGACAAGCATCGTGACAGAATAGCTTTCTTTAGAATATGCTCAGGTAAATATAGTCGTGGTATGAAGATTTATCATGAAAGAACAGGTAAGCTCTAATGCAAATCTCAAAAGCACTTACATTTATGGCAGGCGAGAGAGAGCAAGTTGAAGAGGGTTATGCTGGAGATATTATCGGTCTTCATAATCATGGAAGTATTCAGATTGGTGATAGTTTCACTCAAGGTGAAAAGCTTAAGTTTAAAGGTATACCAAACTTTGCTCCCGAGATTTATAAGCGAGTAAAATTAAATGATCCACTTAAGATGAAAGCTTTGCAGAAAGGGCTTGTTCAGTTATCAGAAGAGGGTGCTACACAGGTCTTTAAGCCAATGATTTCTAATGACCTTGTGCTTGGGGCTGTTGGTATACTACAGTTTGATGTGGTTGCTCAACGCCTAGCTAGTGAATACAATGTCAAGTGCTCGTACGAGGGTGTAAATGTAGTTCAAGCTCGTTGGATTTTCTGTGATGATGAGAAAAAGCTTAGCGAGTTTAAGAAAAAGTATGAAGTAAACTTAGCATTAGATGGTGCTGGTTATTTGACTTACCTTGCCCCAACAGGTGTAAATCTACACCTAGCTCAAGATAAAAATCCAGATATTATCTTTAGCTCTACTCGTGAGCATTGATTGGCACTGATGTGACTTCAGTTAATAAAGCTTGGCTAAGGGACTGTTCATAAATAGTCATGATACTGGCTTGACCATAGTATCCAGACAGGTTTTAGTACAGCCATTAAAAATGGATACTACGGTCGAAGCCATAGTATGACGAAATGTTGGTTATTCTCCGACCTTAGTGAGTTAAAGTCTATAACTACAGTTTTTAAGCTAAAAAAATATGCTATAATTTTGTAGTCTTTATTTATGAAATTTTATAGGATTTTTAGATGTTAAAAAATATCACAAAATTTTTGTAGCAGGTACTGCTCTTATAGCTTTACAGCCTGTATATTCCATGGAAATCTACACAGTTAAGCCAGGAGATTATTTATTTAAGATAGCAAAGTCAAATACCGTGAGTGGAGTTAGTGTAGGTGAGCTAACTGATGCTATAAAGGGAATAAATAAGTCAGAAGTGCCTGGTATAGTAGATAATCGAATCCAAGTTGGTAACAAGCTGGCTATTCCAACAACTAAAGATGAAGTTGAAGATGGTTTGACACTTTCGCGTAATAGTATGATGCAGGGGTCTTATAATCAGCAGGTAGATACTCCAAAAGAGCCTACTTCAAGTGGTTCTTCAAAAGCTGGAAATACAAGATTGGGCGATCAAGCGATGATTTCTAATCAGGCTGAAACAAAGGTTGCTCAAAAAGGTATTTCTCAAGAAACTATTCCTAGTATGATTCCAGAAGAAGATAGCCCTCATGTGATTACTTATAAAAATGATTTGAATAGCCAGATAGATGAAGATAATGTCCAAGAAAGTGAGTCTTATGATAGCGCTTCAGCAGAAAGCTCTAGCATGGGAAGTATATTTGGAAAGATAATCAAGTTTATCTTCTCGCTAGTGATTCTAGCTGGCTTATTTATAGCTGCTAAAAAAGTTTGGGATAATAGAAATTCAAAGAAAGCAGAAGAACAAGAGCTTATTTCTAAAAAGAAAAGAGATCACTTAATGTCTCGCATATCTCCAGTGGTTTCAGATACTGATTTTTACAAATCAGCAGATGGAGGTCCACAAGAGGCGTTTGATTTTTTTGCGACTAAAAATGATATCGCTAAACCAAGACATCAAAGTAAAGATGGCGAGAATTATGAAGAAGACCTTATGGTAAGTGGGGAAACAGAAGAGCAAAATGATTTGGCAAATTTACATCAAGATTCAGAATTCGATAATCATGGTGAAAAAAACATAGCTACAAAAACAGAAAAAGGTATGGTTTTTGAGACAGCTTCAAGTGAAAAGTTTGCAAGTGTAGAAAACGGTGTTGAAGAGATCGATACAGGTGCTTATGAAGAAAACGAGATGGAATTTATTGAAGAGCTAATCGAACAGTATCTTGAAAGTGAAAAATACATCGAGGCTAGTATTACAATACAAGATTCACTAGAAAAAGATCAAAACAATATCAACTTACGCTATATGCTTTTAGAAGTTTATGCTCGAGCTGGTGATGAGATTGCTTTTGAAGGTGAAGTTCACTTCATTAAGTCAAAAAATATTGTAAGCATGTTTGACCCGCTTCATCAGAAAAATTGCTAAACTTAGAGATAAGTATTTCGAATATAGTTAATCCAATAAAGTTTTATCTAATAGTGCTTATGGTTCTAAGCTTAATCGTATTTTTAAAATAAGGTATATAATGTTTTTAGAAAAAAAAAAGGTTTCTGAAGATATTCAAGAAACTATACAAGAAGAAAATAAGGGTTTATTTTCACGACTACAATCAGGTCTTTCAAAAACTGCAGGTAAATTAAGTAGTGGTTTAAATACCATTTTAATGGGGCAAAAGATTGTAGATGAAGAGCTTCTTGAAGAAATTGAGATGCAACTTCTTACTGCGGATATTGGTGTAGAAGCTACTGATGAAATTGTCAACCATTTGCGTGATAAAGTGGCTAGAAATGAGCTGCAAACTGTAGAAAAACTTAATGATATAATTAAAGAAAAACTTACTGAAATATTGAAGTCGTCTGAGCAACCCTTAACTATAGATACACAAAATACGCCATATGTAATACTAGTTGTCGGTGTAAATGGTGTAGGTAAGACTACAACTATTGGTAAGCTTACAAAAAAACTGCAACTCCAAGGCAAATCAGTAATGCTTGCTGCAGGTGATACTTTTAGAGCAGCAGCTGTTGAGCAACTTAGAGTGGGGCGATAGAAACAATACCCAGGTTGTTTATCAAAAAGAAGGTGCAGACAGTGCTTCTGTTATATATGATGCAGTAAGCTCAAAAAGGCAAAGGGTGTAGATGTACTTATAGCAGATACAGCTGGTAGGCTTCATAATAAAGACAATTTAATGCAAGAATTAAAAAAAGTCATCAAGGTTATCAAAAAAAGGTTGATGAAACTGCTCCACATGAAGTGATGTTGGTATTAGATGCTACAACAGGTGGTAATGCTTTATCTCAAGCAGAAGCTTTCAACGATTTAGTTAATCTCACAGGTATAACTATTACTAAACTTGATGGTACTGCTAAAGGTGGGGTAGTATTCTCTATTGCTCAAAAAAATGAATAAGCCGATTAGATTTATTGGTGTTGGTGAGAAGATTGATGACTTACAAGTCTTTAATGCTAGGGATTTTACAGAGGCATTGTTTACAAAAAAATAGTGGAAAAGATACCTTTTGCTTTTAAATTAAGGGCACCTCTAAAAACTCTGTGTATGCAGATTAACTAGTTTCAAATTTATCACAACAAGGCGAAAATTGAGGGTAATAGTACATCTATTGCTGAAATTTGCAACGCAGGTGTGGGGAATTTGGGCATTAATATGCGTGCTCATGAGTTTTTAGAGGTGCCCTTAAATAGTATCCGTATTTTTTATTCAATGATAGGGTTTAAATTGGATTTTTTAAGTAAATAAAATATTTGTCGAGGACTATTTAATATGGTTGCTTTTATATATGAAATACTACAAAATGATGCTTAATTAATGTTTTTAAAGGAGATAAGATGAGAAAGAGTGTAACCTTATTTCTTATACAGGTATTATCTTCGATAGCATTTTTTTAGCTACTATAATTGTAGCAAGATACTTAGGTCCTGAGCATTTTGGTGATTTCTCAGCAGCATATAGCGTGGCAAGTGTAGCTTATATTATATGTTTGTTAGGTTCTGATGTTACAGCTGTTAATATTATATCAATGTCATTCAAAGCACAGCAAAATGGAGTTATTAAAGCTTTTACTATATATGTGTTTACAGTAGTTGTACTATTAAGTTTGGTTTATATTGTCATAGCTATTGTAGTTTTTTGGGTAGCAAAAGATATTTTGCTATTAAAAGAAGTACATCCTGTATTTGTGGCGGTTATATTTATACCATTTATGGCTCTAGCTTTTTTCTTTATAGAGTTTTTATTTCCTTATTCCAACCAATGCTGGCAAATATTCTTTACAAAATAATTATAAACTTTTCAATGCTTTTATTGGCTATGCTAATGTTTGTTAGTGAGATATTTAGAAACCCTATATGGCAGTAATTTTATTTATGTTGCCATGGTGTTTTGCATTTTTTATTATGCTTATTTTACTTATTAAGAAAGTGAAGCTCTTTTCTG
>JAYQIE010000018.1:0-33236 GCA_038141505.1 Francisella sp.
AGTGTACACTTATTAAATAGCTTTATTAGCTACCATTCTAGGAGAAAACCTCCTAAAGCCATATGTGGTCTAATGTTGTTGTAATCCCATAACCACCTAGTAGATTGTAACCTAATATCATCTAAACTATCAAATAAATTTTGCTCTAATAGTTCATATCTCATAGTCCTATTAAATCTCTCAACATAGCCATTTTGTTGAGGGTTCCAGGTGAATATACCATAGTTGTATCTTATTTCTTTTTTAGCCCACAACTTTAAGCTATTGCTTATATATTCAGGACCATTATCACCTGAATTGCTATATAGGCTTACCCTTTGATTTATTAACCTTTTTAAAGTCTTTTCAACTCGATATGATGGTAATGAAAAAGTCAATCTCACAATCTAAGCCTTCTCTATTATAGTCATCTATAATATTTAATAGCCTATACTTTTTACCACTAGATAAATTATCGTGCATAAAATCCATAGACCATATTTGGTTTGCTCTAGTAGCTTCAGTTAATGGTTTTGGCTTATCTCTTTTAATTCTTTTTTAGGCTTTAATTCGTAAGTTTTAAACACAAATCACAATATATTCGATATACTCGTTTATGATTAAACCTCTTACCCAATACATTTCATATATGCAGAAAGCATAGCTTAAAACCCCAGTTGCGATGAGCCTGTGTAAGCTCAATTAACTTATTTGCTATATACTCATTATCATCACTATTTTAGGGCTATAGTAGTATGCTGTTTCACTTATGCAAAAACTTTACAGCTCCTTTTGACACTGATTTTCTTAGCTTTCACTGTCTGTAAAGCCATCTTCTTTCGCTCAGATGGCTTTACACCACTTTTTTGTCATCGCTTCCTTTAAAATATCATGATCTAACTGTAAATCAGCATACATACGCTTAAGTCTACTATTTTGGGCTTCAAGCTCTTTAACTTTTGTTAGCATTGAAACATCCATACCACTGTATTTCTCACGCCATTTATAAAATGTTGAGCTACTTATACCATATTTGCGACACAAATCAGATACGATAATGCCGCTCTCTGATTCCTTTAAAATATTTACTATTTGACTATCTGTATATCGTTTTTGTTTCATTTGTAATACCTCTCATTTATTAGTATATTTTTGTACACTTCTAAATGCTATTATTTTTAGGGGGTATTACCATAGTAAACTAATATTTTTACAGAGTACTAGTAAAAGACTCAGTAACTTTATTTTTATGTTGCCATACTCTTTTGATTAAATCAGATGTAACACCTACATATAAAGTCCCATTAAATTTACTAGCTAAAATATAAACATAATAATCATTCATCTTATTAACCTACAAAATCCAATGTAAATAACTTTGTCATCCGCGACTTGATCGCGGGATCTATTTATTAAGACTCTAACCATTAGCTTGGATTCCACTATTAAGATAGCGGTATGATTATTTTATATGCCTAGTTTTAAACAACAAAAAGTCCTTAACTTCTTGATCTTCTATAAGTGGTAAAACCTCTTTACGAATTCTACTATAGTAGTTATTTATAGTTTTCTTTTCTGTATAAGTTAGCATCCAAGTATCTATCATCTTATATTCATAAGGAATAAGCGTTAAATCTTCAAAACAATAAAAAGGCCCATGTCCTGTTGGCGACTCTTGTTGACGCTGTTTTACATAACAAAGATTTTCAATCCTAATACCAAATTTCCCAGGAAAATATGCACCAGGCTCATTACTTACGACCATACCCGGCATAAGAGCAACTTTTGAAATAGAATTTATCGCGTGAGGACCTTCATGCACTCCTAGAAAGCTCCCAACTCCATGACCTGTACCATGACCATAATCACTGCAAAAATGCCACATATGTTCACGAGCAAGCACATCAAGATGTGAGCCAGTAGTTCCTTGAGGAAATACCGCTCTACCTAAACCAAGATGACCTTTTAAAACTAGAGTATAGAATCTTCTATGCTCAGGACTTGGACGACAAAAATGAAGTACACGAGTTATATCTGTAGTACCATCTTTGTATTGACCACCTGAATCACATAACAAAGGTGCTTGATCATCTATAGTTTTAAGCTGAGCATCATCTTTTGCCATATAGTGCATAATTGCACCATTAGCAGCATGACCAACTATATATGAAAAACTATCTTCAATATAACCTTTTTGCTTTGCTCTAAATTCTTGTAGCTTAGCTCCTGCTTGTATTTCATTTAAACCTTGGTAATTATTTTCAAGCCAATGCCACCAGCTTATAAATGCAGCAGCATCTTTTCTATGAGCATCTTTAGCACCGTTTATTTCCATAGAATTTTTAAGTGCTTTACTTAGTGTAATAGGCGATTCTGCGATAAGTACTTTACTATCATTATTTTGCATAATAGCTTCTTTCATCGCATAATTAGCACTACGAACATCTAATAGATAATTAGCTTCATACTCTGCTAAATCCACAAAAAACCGCTCATAAGTTTTTATGATTATTTTACTTGCCGCAAAGTACTCTTTTACTTCTTCATCTACTTTTTGACTATCTATATAGATATAAGCTTCATTCAGCGTAATTATCAAATAGCATATTGCTACCGGAGTATTTTTAATATCTCTACCACGGATATTCAAAGCCCAAGCTACTGCATCGAGTGATGAAACAACCAAAGCATTTTGATTTATTAATTTCAATTCACTACGGATAGTATTTAGTTTTGACTCAACTGATTGTCCTGTATATTGAATCTCATGCAAGAAAACCTTATTCATGGGTTCAGCTTGAGTTTGATTAAGCTCCTCTTGAGCTTTTGCCACTAGGTTATCTGTATCAAATACAACTTTTGCATCATATTGCTCAGCAAGCTTTAGAAGATTTTCTGCCCTAGATACACTTAGTTTTTTTGGATCTACAGCAAGAGTTTTACCTTTGAAATTACTAGCTAACCAACTCTCTATCTCTGAGCTGTAGCCTTTTTGTTTTAATAATGAAAATTCTTTACTATCTAACTGATACTCTGCTTGAGTGAAGTATCTACCATCGGTAGATAAAAAGCTCATACCTTGAGTAATCAAAACATCACCAGCCGAGCCATCAAACCCACTTATCCAAGCACGATACTGCCAACACGGTGGTACATATTCGTTATTATGGTTATCTATAGAAGGTACTAAATAGTAGTCATAGCCCTTTTCATTCATCAGTCTTTTAAAACTTCTAATTTTTGCGACATATATATCCTTTTTTAACTATATTAATACTGTACTAAGCCTAAAGTCGATACAAATAAACGAGAATCTGCAAAGTAGTTAGGGTATGATTTTTTAGTTCATTAAGAGATTTAGTATGTACTAATAAAACATCATAATCTTCATTATTTGTATATTCTTTTCCATAGCTTTATATGTCTCTTTTTGCTAAAGAATCATCTGAATAATTAGAAATAGATACTTTCTTCTCTTTTTTATTTAAGCGAATCAATAAAAAGCCTTTAATTTTTTTACTATTATTTTGTAAAGCAATATCAGAAACTATACTATAGCTCCGGTAATACCCCTAAAAATAATAGCATTTAGAAGTGTACAAAAATATACTAATAAATGAGAGGTATTACAAATGAAACAAAAACGATATACAGATAGTCAGGTAATACCCCCTAAAAATAATAGCATTTAGAAGTGTACAAAAATATACTAATAAATGAGAGGTATTACAAATGAAACAAAAACGATATACAGATAGTCAAATAGTAAATATATTAAAGGAATCATAGAGCGGCATTATCGTATCTGATTTGTGTCGCAAATATGGTATAAGTAGCTCAACATTTTATAAATGGCGTGAGAAATACAGTGGTATGGATGTTTCAATGCTAACAAAAGTTAAAGAGCTTGAAGCCCAAAATAGTAGACTTAAGCGTTTGTATGCTGATTTACAGTTAGATCATGTTATTTTAAAGGATGCGATGATATAATAGTGGTAAAGCCATCTGAGCGAAAGAAGATGGCTTTACAGACAGTGAAAGCTAAGAAAATCAGTATCAAAAGGAGCTGTAAAGTTTTTTGCATAAGTGAAACAGCATACTACTATAGCCCTAAAAATAGTGATGATAATGAGTATATAGCAAATAAGTTAATTGAGCTTACACAGGCTCATCGCAACTGGGGTTTTAAGCTATGCTTTCTGCATATAAGAAATGTATTGGGTAAGAGGTTTAATCATAAACGAGTATATCGAATATATTGTGATTTGTGTTTAAACTTACGAATAAAGCCTAAAAAAAGAATTAAAAGAGATAAGCCAAAACCATTAACTGAAGCTACTAGAGCAAACCAAATATGGTCTATGGATTTTATGCACGATAATTTATCTAGTGGTAAAAAGTATAGGCTATTAAATATTATAGATGACTATAATAGAGAAGGCTTAGATTGTGAGATTGACTTTTCATTACCATCATATCGAGTTGAAAAGACTTTAAAAAGGTTAATAAATCAAAGGGGTAAGCCTATAGCAATCAGGTGTGATAATGGTCCTGAATATATAAGCAATAGCTTAAAGTTGTGGGCTAAAAGAAATAAGATACAACTATGGTATATTCAACCTGGAAACCCTCAACAAAATGGCTATGTTGAGAGATTTAATAGGACTATGAGATATGAACTATTAGAGCAAAATTTATTTGATAGTTTAGATGATATTAGGTTACAATCTACTAGGTGGTTATGGGATTACAACAATATTAGACCACATATGGCTTTAGGAGGTTTTCCTCCTAGAATGGTAGCTAATAAAGCTATTTAATAAGTGTACACTTCTAAGTGACATTAAAAATGGGAGTATTACCCAATGGTTCCAAATGTCTTGCTCGCCATTCTGACATAATATCAAAAGCATACTGATAATCATCATTAGAAACCTCATTAATATTTCTAAAAATTTCTCCAGCTTTTTTTACTTGTTTTTTTGACAACTCTAACTCTTCTATAACCATTATCAACCCCTTATTACTCAATCCAAATAAAGCTAGCTTGATGCCCTGTTACGCCATCTTTGCGATACGAATAAAATCTCTTGTTACTATATGTGCATAGTCCAGAATCTACTACATCTATACAATTATGCTGATTAAGTATTTGTCTAGCTACAAATTTCATATCAAAAAGATATTTATCATCACCTTTTGATCTAAATGCTTGAGTGTAAGTTGCATTTTGCTCTATAAAAGCATCATAGACATCTTGTCCAACTTCAAAGTGCTTTTGAGTGATACAAGGACCAAACCAAGCGACCATATCAAGACCAACAAATTCTTTTAGCGTAGCTTCAAGCACACCATTTGCCAAACCTTTCCAACCTGCATGTACAGCTGCAACTTTTGTAAGTTTTTTATCAAATATAAGTACAGGCAAGCAATCAGCTGTAAGTACTGTACAAACTTGTTTAGGTTTATCTGTAAATACAGCATCACAAGGCTCGCTTTGACACTCATCAAAACTCTTAACAATATTCGTATGATTTTGATTTAGCCACTTAATATCTGCATTTATGTAAGACTTAAAAAGATTACGATTTTTCTCAACCACTAATGGATTATCCCTTACCATTTCCGAGAGATTTAGCTTAGAAAAACTACCTTTACTAAAGCCTTGTGTATTATTTGTATAACCTAGTTTTAACCCCTTAAAAGGAGTATTTATAAAAACTACTGACATATTATTTTATATTACCTATCTATTTTGCGTAATTATTCTTAACATAGCTCTCTACAATCTCGATAAACTCACCAGAGATATTATCGCCACGAAGTGTATGAGCTTTTTTACCATCTATAAATACTGGAGCTACAGGAGATTCACCGCTACCTGGTAGACTAATTCCTATATCGGCATTTTTAGATTCACCAGGACCATTTACTATACAACCCATCACAGCGACTTTCATCTTTTCTACACCTTTGTACTCTTTTTTCCAAGTGTGCATTTTTTCATTAAGATGCTCTTTGACTTGTTGAGTAAGCTCTCTAAAATACGAACTAGTAGTACGACCACAGCCTGGGCAAGATGTCACACTTGGAGTAAATGCTCTAAGACCTAAGCCTTGTAATATCTCACAACAAACTCGTACTTCTTCTGTACGCGGAGCATTTGGAGCAGGTGTAAGCGATACACGGATAGTATTACCAATACCTTGCTGTAAAAGTATACCAAGACTTACAGCACTTGCGACAATCCCCTTAGTACCCATGCCAGCTTCTGTCAGTCCAAGATGTAACGCATAATCACATTCATTGGCAAGCTTTTTGATAAACAGTCACTAAATCTTGCACTTCACTTACTTTACATGAGATGATTATTTTGTTACGAGCTAATCCAAGTTCTTGTGCATATTTTGCACTTTCTATAGCCGAAGTTATCAAAGCTTTATGCATAATCTGTTGTAATGGCAACGGGTTTTCTTGAGCTTGATTTTCATCAATCAATTTAGCTAATAGCCCTTGATCTAAGCTTCCCCAGTTCACCCCAATTCTTACAGGCTTATCATTAGCTATGGCTATATTGATTATTTCCGCAAATTGAGTATCTTTTTTCTTACCGAAACCTACATTACCGGGATTTATACGATACTTAGCTAAAGCTTTTGCACACTCAGGATACTTGGTTAAAAGTGTATGCCCATTATAGTGAAAATCCCCTACTAAAGGCACGAAACAATCATGCTTTGCTAATTCTGCAACTATTGTCGGAACTGCGGCTGCTGCCTCTCCATCATTTACAGTAAGGCGGACTAGCTCACTTCCTGCTTTATGCAATGCTAATATTTGCTTAATAGTCTTTTCAATATCTGCAGTATAAGTATCTGTCATTGATTGAACAACTACAGGATTATCACCACCGATTAAAACGCTACCAACTTTTACAATATTTGTTTTATTTATCATATCAAACCTAAAAATTTTTTTATATTTTAAAAAAAATTAAACAAAGAATATACAATGTATGATTATATCATTATAAACCATATTTTTCCGCCCTATGCACTTCAAAGATTTAGAAAAATACTTAAATAATTACTTTGCAATACAAGAATATAAAGACTATGCGCCTAATGGCTTACAAGTTCAAGGTAATCGTGATATTAAAAAAGTCATTACAGGTGTGACAGCTTGTGAAGCTCTTATAGATAAAGCTATCGCTAAAAATGCCGATGCTATTATCGTACATCATGGATATTTTTGGAAAGGCGAAAGCTATCCAATAGTTGGTATGAAATATAACCGTATCGCTAAGCTTATACAAAATGGTATATCTCTATACGGTTATCATCTACCACTAGATGGTCATGCTGAAATTGGTAACAATATTCTTTTAGCTAAAAAACTAGGTCTTATAAATATTGAGTTTTTTGAAACTGGCTCAAAACCGGATATCTCTGTAATTGGGGACTGTAATTTAGACTTGGAGAGTTTTAGTCAATTTATCGAAGAAAAACTAGATAGAAAACCAACCATCATCAAAGCGAGTGATAACAATAAAAAAGTAGCAATTTGCACGGGTGGAGCTCAAGACTATATAGAGTATGCTTATGAAGCAGGTGCCGATACATTCATCTCAGGGGAGATATCCGAGCGAACTACTCATACAGCTCGTGAGATAGGTATAAACTATATAGCCGCAGGTCATCATGCTACAGAAAAAGAAGGTGCTAGAGCTATAGCTGACTTATTAAAGAAAGAATTTGATTTAGAAACTGAATTTGTGGATGTTGATAATCCCGCGTAACAATTAATTTTACATAAACTCTTTTTCTATTTCTTCCAAAGAGCGACCTGAAGTTTTTGGTACAAATCTATATACAATAAAACTATATAAAAAAGTAAACCCTCCGCATATAAAGAACATGCTGCTATCTCCTAAATGCTGTGTTGCTGGAAGAAATACTGATGCTAAAACAGCAGACATCATACTATTTAAAAACAAGGCTACAGCTAAAGCTTTACTACGAATTTGAGTAGGTAGCAACTCTGACATTATAACCCAAACATAAGCACCAGGACCTAAGGCGAAAAAGAATATAAAGACAACAAGCCCAACTAGTAAAATCCAGCCTTGAAGTAAACTAACAGGAAGTATCCAAAGTGCTACAGCTGTTATTAATAATGTAACTCCTACTAAAAAAGTACAAATCATTATTGTAAATTTTCTCTCGACCTTATCTGCAATCACAACAGCAATAATTGTTGCCACAAAATTTATAGCCGTTATAACAACTCCTCCAACAATAGAGACATAATTTGAGTTTAAACCTTCTGATTTTAACAATACAGCTGAAAACTCTAAAAAACTATTAATCCCTGTAAGTTGAGCTAGAATAGCTATAGAAAAAACTATTAGCATAGGTGTCATATAATGCTTGGTAGTTAATATAGAAATAAAACTAATTTTTTCTAAAGAGCCTTTTTTTATAACTGCTTTTATCTCTTTTATTTCTTGATTTACTTCTTGCTCTCCAATAGTCTCTTCAAGGACTTTTTTGCCTCGCTTTCTTTGTCATTCATCAATAACCAACGAGGTGATTTACTAAGAAAGAAGCATCCCGTAAAAAATATTCCACCAGGAACTAATGCTGTAAAAAACATCGCTCTCCAGTTTCCTGTACTTTCCAATAATAAGCCAACATAGTTTGCTATCAATATACCAGCAGTTAGAAACAACTGAAAACATGTGACTGCAAAACCTCTTATACTACCAGAAACGGATTCTGTTAGATAAATGGGCACAGTTACAGAAATAAAGCCCACAGCAGTACCTTGAACAAGTCTAGATAATAAAAGCATTACATAATTGCTAGAAAAATCTATCATAAGCACCGATATCATAAAGATTAGAGCTGCTAAGATTAAAGTTTTTTTTCTACCTATGATATCTGCTATAACACCACCTATGAGTATAGCAAATGCTCCACCAAAAAGAACTGAACCACCCAACAATGACATCTGAAAACTATTCATCGGAATATCTTGATGAATAAATAAAAAAGCACTATTTATTATTCCAATATCGTAGCCATAAAGCATACCTCCCATAGCCGCAAAAAAAATGATTACATATACGCGTAATTTATTGTACTGAGTTTGCATTACTTTATCCTCTTTTTAGGTTGGCTTTTTTAACTTTTTTAAACAGTCTCCGTCACTTTTTTAAGATTTACAGGACTATCTGGATCAAACCCAAGCTCTACAGCTAGATTATTTACCATGAGATAAAACTTTTGCAGTAAAACTATTGGTTCAAGTATAGGATGGATATTTACATCTACCGCTAAATGAACTTTGGCATTTGCACAATTTTGAGTACTTGCAAATATCGTGTTTACACCCAAATCAGTCATTTTATTTACTATCTCACAAGTACCTTTGGCACTTTCATCATTTTGTAAGATGGTAAATGTTGTAAATGTCTTATTCATAAGAGCAAATGGACCATGTAATACTTCTGCCCCACTAAATGCTTCTGCATGTATTCCGCAAGTTTCTTTTAGTTTAAGAGCCATTTCTTGTACTATAGGGAAACCAAATCCTCGACCTATCACAAACATACTTTTACTTTTTTAAGTACATCAATAGCTGTTTGCCAATCTGATTTTAGGCTTTTTTCTAAGGCTTGTGGTAATTTATGCAGCGATTCTCGTAAATTATTATCTTGATTATACTCAGCAACTATATCTACTAACGCGACTAAAGATGTAATTACACTTTTTGTAGCTGCTACAGCATTTTCCTCATCAGCTCTGACTGGCAGTACTAAGTCTGCAGACTCTGCTAAAGGAGATTGCTCTTTATTTACTATCGCAAGAGTAGTACATCCTGCTTTTTTACAACCTTTGAGGGCTAATCGTAAATCAGGAGATCCTCCAGATTGAGATATTGCTATAGCTAGAGTATTTTCATCACCTATATTTTTACCATAAATAGTAGTGATTGATGGTGGTAGTGAACACACACTAAAGCCAAGTTGTGTTTCAAAAAGGTACTTTGCAAAATTTGCTACAATCTGAGCTACCGAGCTATTGTAATTACTCTTTTTATATTTTTGCTTTTAATCTCAGCAACTATTTTTTGAATAATTTCTTGGTTTAAGTTTAGTTGGTTTGCTACTTTCTGATGGCTACTGCTAGCCTCTTGATGCATAAGTGTTTTTTTCATTATAAATGACTAAGTTAATATCAATGAAATGATTATAGATAAAAAAATAATTTTTTACAGTAAATATACGGTTATACTCCCATTTTTAATGTCACTTAGAAGTGTACACTTATTAAATAGCTTTATTAGATACCATTCTAGGAGGAAAACCTCCTAAAGCCATATGTGGTCTAATGTTGTTGTAATCCCATAACCACCTAGTAGATTGTAACCTAATATCATCTAAACTATCAAATAAATTTTGCTCTAATAGTTCATATCTCATAGTCCTATTAAATCTCTCAACATAGCCATTTTGTTGAGGGTTTTGTTGAATATACCATAGTTGTATCTTATTTCTTAGCCCACAACTTTAAGCTAACTGTTTTATATATATTCAGGACCATTATCACACCCGATTGCTATAGGCTTACCCTTTGATTTATTAACCTTTTTAAAGTCTTTTCAGCTCGATATGATGGTAATGAAAAAGTCAATCTCCTATCTCCTTCTCTATTATAGTCATCTATAATATTTAATAGCCTATACTTTTTACCACTAGATAAATTATCGTGCATAAAATCCATAGACCATATTTGGTTTGTTCTAGTAGCTTCAGTTAATGGTTTTGGCTTATCTCTTTTAATTCTTTTTTAGGCTTTATTCGTAAGTTTAAACACAAATCACAATATATTCGATATACTCGTTTATGATTAAACCTCTTACCCCAATACATTTTTCTTATATGCAGAAAGCACTTAGCTAAAACCCAGTTGCGATGAGCCTGTGTAAGCTCAATTAACTTATTTTGCTATATACTCCATATCATCACTATTTTTAGGGCTAGTAGTTATGCTGTTTCACTTATGCAAAAAACTTTACAGCTCCTTTTTTGACACTGATTTTCTTAGCTTTCACTGTCTGTAAAGCCATCTTCTTTCGCTCAGATGGCTTTACCACTTTTTTGTCATCGCTTCCTTTAAAATATCATGATCTAACTGTAAATCAGCATACATACGCTTAAGTCTACTATTTTGGGCTTCAAGCTCTTTAACTTTTGTTAGCATTGAAACATCCATACCACTGTATTTCTCACGCCATTTATAAAATGTTGAGCTATTTATACCATATTTGCGACACAAATCAGATACGATAATGCCGCTCTCTGATTCCTTTAAAATATTTACTATTTGACTATCTGTATATTGTTTTTGTTTCATTTGTAATACCTCTCATTTATTAGTATATTTTTGTACACTTCTAAATGCTATTATTTTTAGGGGTATTACCCTGCTATTGAGAACTTTGTAGAATACAATACGACCAAAACCATCTTAGGAGTAAATCTTTCTCCTGCTTTTATCAACAGTTTTGAAACTATTGGTGTTGTAGCCTTTGGTATAATACTTGCGAAAATGATTGCTAAGAAAATCGAGATGAATAAAGTTGTTCACCCTACAAACACTATTATTCGCGGGTTATTATTTTATGTAGTTGCTTTCTTGATAATTCCTTTTGGAATAATGATCGCTAGTGGTAATGGCATGGTAAGTCTTATATTTCCAATAGTTATGCTATTAGTCGTTGGTGGTGGTGAAGTACAAATCAATGCAACAAACTACGCTTTGGTTGGAAAACTAATAGATCCAAAGCATCAAGCGCTATTTACAGGATATTTCTTTGTAAGTGTTGCTGTAGGTGTTATAGCTTCTGGGTATATGGCAAACTATACAATAGGCAACAAACTCAATGCTCATGAAATAACTGCTCTAAATACAAATCACCTATATGTAAATCTTTTTTTGTTGGACTAGCTATTTTAACTGCTATTATTGCTGGTATCTATATGTTGATATCTAAACGATTAAACAAAGTTTTTGAAAACCATTAATTCAAATTAATATCAATATTTTCTTTTCTTATTTTTCAAAAAATTGCTTATTATTAAGCATCTTATCTTTTAACACAATTATATGGGGCTTAACTAGTGAGCAAAATATCAAAGAAACCCCTAGTTTCTATAAAGAATCTTTCCAAGCAATTTGATGATGGCCACTTAGCTGTAGACACAGTAAATCTTGATGTCTACCCAAAAGAATTTTTTCTTTATTAGGTGGTTCAGGAAGTGGTAAAAGTACACTTTTAAGGATGATTGCAGGCTTTGAAAACCAACTGATGGTAAGATTATCATTGATGGTGTAGATATGTCTAATATGCCTCCATACAAAAGACCTATAAACATGATGTTTCAGTCTTATGCCCTATTTCCACACATGAATATCAAGCAGAATATTATGTTTGGTTTGAAGCAAGAAAAGTCATTAAGAAAAGAAGAAATTGAAAAAGCTACAGATGCTGCTCTTAAAATCATAAAAATGGATCATCTTGCAAAACGCAAACCCCACCAACTATCAGGTGGTCAGCGTCAAAGAGTTGCACTAGCACGATGTTTGGCAAAGCGACCAAAGCTTATTCTACTTGATGAGCCACTTTCTGCTTTAGATAAAAATTTACGCGATCAAATGCAATTTGAGCTAGTTGATATTCAAGAGCAAACTGGTAGTACTTTTATAATGGTGACACATGATCAAGAAGAGGCTATGACTATGTCTACTCGTATAGGAATTATGTCGGATGGTTGGCTTGAACAAGTTAGTCCACCAGCTGAAATTTATGAGTTCCCTAAAAGTAGGTTTGTAGCTAACTTTATTGGTAAAAGTGCTATTTTTGAAGGTCGTGTAGAAGAAATCTCTCAAAATAGAAGTGTCATAATATCAGATCAAGCCAACACTTCTTTTGTGTTAGAGAGAAATATCGAGGCTGTCGAAGATCAGGAGATTTGGGTCGGTATAAGACCTGAGAAAATTGTTATCTCAAAAGACGAGCCTCAAGACTACAATCCTCAGAACCCTATAAACTGCATTAAAGGTAAAGTTGAAGATATTGCATATCTTGGTGGTTTATCAACTTATCATGTTAGGACTGAAAAAGGACAAATTGTCAAATCTACAGACTTTAATATAGAAAGGAATGCTGACAACCCAACTTGGAAAGATGAAGTTTACCTAACTTGGGATTCTCAAAATATCATGGTGTTATATTCATAATGCAAAATTTACAGAAAAGTTTTAGACATACTCTAGTATATTTGATTCCGTTTGTATGGTTTGTGGTTTTCTTGTTGATCCCATTTTTGTTTGTAATTGCAATAAGCTTTACCATACCTGCAAATGGCACTCCCCCGGTCTCTTCTATTTTGAACTATCAAAATGATACTTTACACCTAACTCTCTATCTCAAAAATTATATTGAGCTTATTCACTTCAATATCATTTTTATAGCTCTTTCAACTCAATAAAAGTTGCTTTTATCACAACCTTGCTATGTATATTGATTGGCTACCCAATGGCTTTGGCGTTATCAAGAGCAAAACAAAAGGTACAGATATTCTTTTTGATTTTGATAGTTATCCCATACTGGACATCTTTTCTACTAAGAACTTACGCATGGGTTACACTGCTAGGCAATCACACATTCAATGAATTTCTAATGAGCCTAGGGCTACCAAGTATGGCTTTGTTATACAATGACTTCTCTATGTATCTGGGTATGGTTTATTGCTACCTGCCATTTTTAGTATTACCACTATATAGCACGCTTATAAAGATTGACCCGATACTTTATGATGCTGCTGAAGATTTAGGCTCAAAACCGTAAATTCATTCTTTAAAATCACTCTTCCACTTTCTATGCCAGGGCTTATAGCAGGTAGTTTGCTGATATTTATACCAGCAGTTGGTGAAGTTGTAGTACCTCAAATCATGGGGGGAATGAACTCTCTTATGATTGGTAATATTATTTGGGAAGAGTTTTTCACTTCAAACAATTGGGGGATGGCTGCAGCTATATCTGTAGTATTGATAATAATACTTGCTATACCAATTATGTGGATGCAACGAATCCAAGTCAAAAGAACTTTTGTATAAGGAATATTAGCTTATGAAAAAATTATCATTTAGTAATATTATGCTCGTTTTAGGGCTGATATTTTTATACATCCCTTTAGTTATATTAGTAGTATTTTCATTTAGTGATTCTGAAATTATTAATTTATGGGGTGGATTCACTTTTGACTGGTATCGTGAAGCTATAAATGACACAGACATAATCAATGCTACAATTACCAGCCTAAAGATAGCATCGATAACAGCTATTATTTCAACAATTCTTGGTACTATAGTAGCTTATGCTATTACTCGTTTTCATTTTTTTAGAAGTCGTAGCTTTTTATATGGACTAGTTGCTATTCCTTTGGTATTACCAGACATTATCTTAGGTGTTGCTTTTTTATTGATGTTTTCCGCTTTAGGACAAATAATAGGCTGGCCTGCAGAACGAGGTACTACGACTGTAGTTATTGCTCATGTAACAATGTGTACAGCTTATGTAACTATAGTTATGCAGTCGCGTATTGCTAGTGTTGATATATCACAAGAAGAAGCTGCTATGGATTTAGGAGCTGGGCCAATCAAGACATTCTTTAGCATAATGGTGCCTCAGTTATTGCCTGCTTTGATAACATCTGCCCCCCCCCCCCCCCCCTACTTACATTCACACTATCTATAGATGATTTAGTTGTGACAGAATTTGTTGCAGGAAGCGATAACCCTACTTTACCGATGTATATCTATTCAACTGTAAAAAATGGACCTACGCCAGAGATAAATGCCCTAGCAACCATCATGATAGTTATTATAGTAATTGGTGTATTAGGAGGAGCATTTATTTCCTCAAGGTTTCAAAGGCAAAAAGTAACTTTATTATTCAATATTTCTCTCAAAAATATCTCATAGCGGTAGCTTAAAAAAGTAGTACTTAACCAAATAACTTAAAACAAGTTATTTGCTAGATTCCGTGGTCAAGCCTGACGGAATGACATACTACTTTGACAAAATCCTCCATTTCATAAAATCTAGCACCTTTGATAATTACTTTAGTAGCTTGGTTTTTGAATAATTCTATACTGCTAAGCAAAGCATTACTTAAAGCATCTTTTGAACTATATAGCTCCACTCTATCATCATTTTTTAAAGCTAAAAGTGTAAAGTCTAAATCAATCTTATTACCAAACAAAAAAACTCTATCAAGATTAGCTTTAGCTATCCATTGACCCATTTGTGTATGATAATTTTGAGCTTCATCACCAAGTTCTCGCATTGAGCTTATGACTAATATTTTTTTACCATCAAACTCTGCCAAATCTTCTATAGCTGCTTTGACCGCTGTTGCACTTGCATTGTAAGTATCATCGACTAGAGTTAAATTCTTAGTGATTTTTTGTGATGAAAAACGACCTTTATAATTTTGCATATTAATAGCATTTTTTAGAAACTCTTTTGGCTCCAATCCTGCTGCAATGATAGATGCTATTGCCATTACACTATTGAATAAATTGTGCTTACCTATCGCAGGTATACTATAACAATGAACCTCATCAAAAATACTAACTTGAATATCATAACTATCATTGCTCACAGTATATTCTTTGATGAAAATATCAGCTTGAGAATTACTCATCGAACAAGTGATTTTTACAATCTAAGTTGTTTGCGTAACTTGGTATTCTTTCATCATCAAGGTTTACAATACAAATACCATTTTCCGGTAATGCTTTTAATAACTCGCCTTTTTCTGTCATCACGCCATCAAGAGTTTTTAGATTTTCTAAATGGCAAGCCTATATTTGTAATCATCGCAATATCTGGCTGAATAACTTCAGCAGCAGCTTGAATCTCACCACCTACATTTGTGCCGGCTTCTATCACAGAAAATTCAACATCTTGTGGAGTCTCTAGGATAGTCATTGGCACACCAAGATAGTTATTTAGATTACCTTGAGTGAAATGAACTTTTCTATCGCCTAATAAAGTCACAATCATTTCTTTGACAGAAGTTTTTGCCACAACTACCTGTTAGAGAAATTATCGGCATATTTAATGATTTACGATACTCTGTTGCAAGCTTGCGTAATCCTTTAATCGTATTACTACAAACTATTTGTGGAATATTTATATTACCCTGCTTTTTAGAAACTAGCAGAGCTTTAGCTCCATTACTAATTGCACTTGATATAAACTCATGTCCATCACGATTCGCTACGATTGCAACGAATAAGCTATTAGCTTTCATAGCATTTGAGTTTATTGAAACTGTTTCTATACTCACATCTTCGCCGATGTATTCTAAGTCGACTTGTGCCGCTAATTCTTTTAGTGATTTAATCATTAATATAAAGCCTAAATAGTTTAATTAAATATATTCTAGGATAATCAGCAGTTAAAGGCTAGTTATTATGGTTTCCCTTTTTAGAAAGATATGATAAATTCAGGACCATTATCACACCTGATTGCTATAGGCTTACCCCTTTGATTTATTAACCTTTTTAAAGTCTTTTCAACTCGATATGATGGTAATGAAAAGTCAATCTCACAATCTAAGCCTTCTCTATTATAGTCATCTATAATATTTAATAGCCTATACTTTTTACCACTAGATAAATTATCGTGCATAAAATCCATAGACCATATTTGGTTTGCTCTAATAGCTTCAGTTAATGGTTTTGGCTTATCTCTTTTAATTCTTTTTTTAGGCTTTATTCGTAAGTTTAAACACAAATCACAATATATTCGATATACTCGTTTATGATTAAACCTCTTACCCAATACATTTCTTATATGCAGAAAGCATAGCTTAAAACCCCAGTTGCGATGAGCCTGTGTAAGCTCAATTAACTTATTTGCTATATACTCATTATCATCACTATTTTTAGGGCTATAGTAGTATGCTGTTTCACTTATGCAAAAAAACTTTACAGCTCCTTTTGACACTGATTTTCTTAGCTTTCACTGTCTGTAAAGCCATCTTCTTTCGCTCAGATGGCTTTACCACTTTTTGTCATCGCTTCCTTTAAAATATCATGATCTAACTGTAAATCAGCATACATACGCTTAAGTCTACTATTTTGGGCTTCAAGCTCTTTAACTTTTGTTAGCATTGAAACATCCATACCACTGTATTTCTCACGCCATTTATAAAATGTTGAGCTACTTATACCATATTTGCGACACAAATCAGATGCGATAATACCGTTCTCTGATTCCTTTAAAATATTTACTATTTGACTATCTGTATATCGTTTTTGTTTCATTTGTAATACCTCTCATTTATTAGTATATTTTTGTACACTTCTAAATGCTATTATTTTTAGGGGGTATTACCTCTATTTCCATAGGCAGAAAATCATGCTTACAATCTCTAATTTCAATTTCCTTATTATTAACTTTACCCTCAATCTCTTTAGTAATTGGGTTCTCACTAGAATCAACAAACCTTCCAATATTTGTATTATAGTGAAGAAGATTTCCATCGTTATTACTAACTATTTCTACCCAATCAATAGAATACTCAGGAGTAATTTTCTCTTCTAATAGAAATTCTTCAAGCCTTAAAAAATTGTCATTTCCTTTAGGTACACATGTGGTGGACTTATTGGCTGATATTATATATTGATCAATTTCTCCATAAGGAGAAAACTGACATGTTAGCCTAGCCCCATTTTTTATTTGATTTATTAATCCCTTAATCAACGAGTTTCCTTATAATTACTTAATAAACAGATTACATCTAGTGATAACCAACCTTTCATCAAAATACTCTTTAACGCCATTTTTATCAAGATAGCACTCATGACCTTTACCTGCTAATAAGATAATATCTCCACTTTCAGCATTTTCTATAGCGTATTTTATTGCTTCTTCTCGAGAATCTATAAAAGTGTGTTCTGCTGAACTCTCAAAGCCTTTCTTTATATCTGCAAATATATCTTCAATATTTTCAAAACGATTATTGTCTTCCGTCACAACCACTTTATCAGCATATTTCTCAGCGATATTTGCCATGATAGCTCGTTTAGAGGTATCTCTATTACCACCACAGCCAAATATACACCATAATTTTTGCTTTTTGTATTGTTGTAAAGTTTTCAATACATTCTCTAACGCATCAGGAGTATGCGCGTAGTCGATAATTACTTGAACATTTTTTTTAAGTGAAAGCACTTCCATTCGCCCTTTTACTGGCTGAATATATTCTATTTTCTTTAGTACATTTTCAAGGCTATAGTAAGTTTTTAAAACAGCAATACTCAAAGCAATATTCATAAGATTAAATTCACCTAAAAGAGTAGTTTTATACTCACCTACTTTTTCACAAGAGTCATACAGTGCAAAACTTGTAACCATGTTTTCAACGCTTATAACCTTTAGGTAAATATCAGCTTCTTGGTCTAGCAAACTCACGGTTACAACCTTACCTTGTGCAAGCGAAATCAACTTTTTACCGTATGGGTCATCTATATTTTATTACCGAATATTTAAGAGTATCATGTTGGAATAATTTTGACTTTGCTAAAAGTAGTTTTCCATAGTTTTATGGTAGTCTAAATGGTCAAGTGTCAAATTACTAAAAACTGCAACATCAAAGTCTAAACCTTTTATACGCCCTTGATCTAACGAATGTGATGATACTTCCATCACTAAATGCTCTAATTCCCCTTCATCTGTTGAAGGGGTGGATTGCGAAGCAAGACGGGGTAGCGTTTTATTAATAGTTTTATATAGTGAAAGCACATCCAAAGTAGTATGAGTACTCTCTAAAAGATTTGGGTAAAATACCATTACCATTCGTACCTAAAAGTAATGTCGCTGAAGTATTTAATGTCAAAAATTGAGCTATATAGTTAGAAATAGAAGTTTTACCATTTGTACCTGTTATACCTATTACATTTGCAGGCTTTTTATAGGCATAAAACCATTGTGCTAAGTCAGCTAGTTTTCTTTAAGGTTTTCTATATATATTACGGTTGTCATTCCGGACTCCGATCCGGAATCTACTTTGCCTAATGAACGCGTTGACTGAGAAACAGCCACACCCGCCTATCGGCACCCTCTCTAGAGGGGAATGAGGGAATCTTTCATCACTCAAAACTAGCTTTACACCTTTAGCTAAAACACTTTCGATATAATCATTGCCATCACTAGATGAGCCTTTAAGAGCTATAAATGCTGATTTTTCATCACATTTACGACTATCGAGATACAATGACTTAATCTGTAAATTATTGTGAGATCCTGAAACAAGTTCAGGATGACAGGATAGTTTCTCGATATTTCCGAAAAACTCTAGAATTTGAGATATAGATTTCATCGCGTAGCCCAGCCTCATGGTGTCATTCTATGGATACTACGGTCAAGCCGTAGTATGACAGCTATTTTAAGAACAACTACTTCTTAAACGCAGGAAAGCCAATCTTTTCTCTTGAGTTGTAATATTCTTGAGTGACTTGTAAAGCCAACTTCCTAACTCGCAGAATATATCCCTGTCTTTCTGTTACAGATATTGCATGACGAGCATCTAAAAGGTTAAATGTATGCGAAGCTTTTAACACAAACTCATACGCAGGCAAAGGTAGATTTTTCTCTACCAATCTATAACCTTCTTTTTCAAGTAAATCAAACTGTCTGAAAAGCTCTTCAACATTTGCCTCTTCAAAGTTATAAGTAGACATCTCCACTTCATTTTGCATAAATACATCACGGTAGTATAAAGGTCCATTTTGAGTATTTGCCCAAAGTAAATCATACATACTATCTACATCTTGGATATACATCGCCAAACGCTCAAGACCATAAGTTATCTCACCCATCACAGGCTTACACTCTAAGCCACCAATTTGTTGAAAATATGTAAATTGCGTAATTTCCATACCATTTGACCATACTTCCCAGCCAAGACCCCAAGCACCTAGCGTTGGCGACTCCCAGTTATCCTCTACAAAACGGATATCATTTTCCAAAGTATCTATCCCAAGCTCTTTTAACGAACCTAGGTATAACTCTTGAATATTATCAGGTGATGGCTTCATCACAACTTGATACTGATAATAGTGTTGCGTACGATTTGGGTTTTCACCATAGCGACCATCTGTAGGTCTTCTTGAGGGCTGAACATACGCTGCTGTCCAAGGCTCTGGACCTATAGCACGAAGTGTAGTAGCTGGATGAAAAGTCCCTGCCCCTACTTCCATATCTAATGGTTGAATAATAGCACAGCCTTGAGCTGCCCAGTAATGGTGTAGTTTTAAAATAATTTCTTGAAATGTAAGCATTTGATAAGTGTTATTTACTTTAAATAATTATGAGAATTTTAACATATTTAAAAGACAATAAATATCCTTTAAAAGCAGTTATAATTTGCTTATTTAAATTCATTCTTTTAAACTCACACAGTCTTTAAATACTTACAGTGATCTATATGGAAAACTCAAAAATTACATTAAACACTAGTACTAAATTTTTACTCTCAACATCTGGCAGCGATTCATCCATACTACGACATAATACAGCGATACAAAAACTTGGTTTAAACCTTTGTTACTTTACATTCAAAGACAGCATTTGTGCTAAAACCTACACTGATGCTATCAGGGCACCGTTTGTAAATAGCGGGACAGTCACCGCTCACAATGGTTTAAAATCAAAAGTCATACCTTTTTTAGATTATGTCGAACCACTTGCTAAAGAGACTCTAGCGGTAAATACTATCATTAATAAAAATGGTGAACTCTACAGCTACAACACAGACTGTCACGGTCTTAAAGCAGCTTTAACCAAAGGTATTAAAGGCTCGAAACAAGATATCAAAACAGCTATCATTTATGGCAATGGCGGTGTTTCTGGAGTTACTTTTAAAGTACTACAAGATTTAGGAATAAAAGTTACAATAATCGGTAGAGATGCTGAGAAAGTGATTCAAAAAGAAAAGATTTAGGTATAGATAATATACCTCACTTTGAAGGACCTTATGATTTGGTAGTAGATGCTACACCCATTTCATCATCATCTAATTTAGAGCAAAATACTCAATTTATAGATCTAGTTAAAACTGCGAAAATTGTATTTTGTCACGCTATGCCTGGTAATACTCCCATTTTTAATGTCACTTAGAAGTGTACACTTATTAAATAGCTTTATTAGCTACCATTCTAGGAGGAAAACCTCCTAAAGCCATATGTGGTCTAATGTTGTTGTAATCCCATAACCACCTAGTAGATTGTAACCTAATATCATCTAAACTATCAAATAAATTTTGCTCTAATAGTTCATATCTCATAGTCCTATTAAATCTCTCAACATAGCCATTTTGTTGAGGGTTTCCAGGTTGAATATACCATAGTTGTATCTTATTTCTTTTAGCCCACAACTTTAAGCTATTGCTTATATATTCAGGACCATTATCACACCTGATTGCTATAGGCTTACCCCTTTGATTTATTAACCTTTTTTAAAGTCTTTTCAACTCGATATGATGGTAATGAAAAGTCAATCTCACAATCTAAGCCTTCTCTATTATAGTCATCTATAATATTTAATAGCCTATACTTTTTACCACTAGATAAATTATCGTGCATAAAATCCATAGACCATATTTGGTTTGCTCTAGTAGCTTCAGTTAATGGTTTTGGCTTATCTCTTTTAATTCTTTTTTAGGCTTTATTCGTAAGTTTAAACACAAATCACAATATATTCGATATACTCGTTTATGATTAAACCTCTTACCCAATACATTTCTTATATGCAGAAAGCATAGCTTTAAAACCCCAGTTGTGATGAGCCTGTGTAAGCTCAATTAACTTATTTGCTATATACTCATTATCATCACTATTTTTAGGGCTATAGTAGTATGCTGTTTCACTTATGCAAAAAACTTTACAGCTCCTTTTGACACTGATTTTCTTAGCTTTCACTGTCTGTAAAGCCATCTTCTTTCGCTCAGATGGCTTTACCACTTTTTTGTCATCGCTTCCTTTAAAAATATCATGATCTAACTGTAAATCAACATACATACGCTTAAGTCTACTATTTTGGGCTTCAAGCTCTTTAACTTTTGTTAGCATTGAAACATCCATACCACTGTATTTCTCACGCCATTTATAAAATGTTGAGCTACTTATACCATATTTGCGACACAAATCAGATACGATAATGCCGCTCTATGATTCCTTTAAAATATTTACTATTTGACTATCTGTATATCGTTTTTGTTTCATTTGTAATACCTCTCATTTATTAGTATATTTCTGTACACTTCTAAATGCTATTATTTTTAGGGGGTATTACCATTTCAAACAAACTGATCTACAGCTTCCTATAGATTTCTTGAGAATCAGCGGATCATACTTAGGCTCAAGTAAAGAGCATGATGATACCATATATGGAGCCCTTTGCGACAAAAAAGACCCTGCAAGAAAAAGTCAAAAGCTATATCTATCTGTCACAATTGCTCCAGATGAATTTGCAAAAGATGTAACCCCATCCGATGTATACAGCACGCTCTATGATGCTAGTAAAGATACAGCAAAAGATCCTTCAAAAACCACTTTTGATAATGCTAGACAAGCTCTTATGACTCGTGAAGGCACATCATTAGCAGATAATATCGCATTTATCTCAAAATCAGCTGACGCTCCTATAGATAAAGATGGTTCAACCTTCGATTATAGCGGTATAACCTACAAAATTTCTGCCCAAGCGTCTGCTCTTAGCCAAGATGATATTAAAAACATTGTAGAATGGATGTCTAGCCACAATATTGAAACTATTTTTGTCACATACTTTGCATCAAACTTTCATGATTTACAGTATGGTAGAGGGATGGGAAGTATCGTAGGTCATGTGAAAGGATTGTCTTCTAATATAAGTAGAGATATCACCAAGTGGAATCAAGATAACATCAGACTTTTAATGTTTTTAGCAGCAAACAACAAAGCAAATATTGCTTCAACAAGATACGATGCTCTTGAAAAGTTCAAAAGCTATATTTACGAAGTACCTTCTAATGTTAAAAACAATACTACATATTGGCAAGTAGGCCCATATGCTGGAACTGCTGGATTATCTGGATTAGTTACAGATGTATTTAACTATCCTCGATTACACACAAGAGTTCTTCAAGACTCTAATGCTTATGTAGATTGTAGCTCATATACATTTACTGCATAAATCATTAAGCCTTTTCAACTCTTAAACAGCTCTTGAGAAAATGGAGGAGCTTGCAATAAGCAATCTAGCTGTAGTCTATATTGAGAATGAAATTATTGGTATAGCTACTCTTTATGATTTAGTGAAGTTAGGATTGAAATAAAACTAGAAAGTGTGAGTTATAGTACCATAATAATTTTTGCCACCTATAGAGAATGTAATATCTGCGGTACCTGATAAACCAGAACAAGTACCAGTAAATCCTAAAAATATAGCACCAATATTATGTGTTGTAAATGCCGTGCTAGGTATATTCTGATGGGTACCATCAGCATTGGCATTATCGATACCATTTTGACAAGCACCTCCGTCTAAAATACTTCCTGATAATTTAACATTTATTGGTGTAGCATTAGCTGAAGGTGTATTTACTAAACCTTCAGGCATAATTGTGAAACCCAAATCATCTCCACTTGCTAAAGTCCAACTCAAGTCTCCTGAAATATTTACACTATTATCTTCTGTTGGATCGACACAACCACTAAGCATTGCTGTTGCTGAAACTGCAAGAATTGTACTAGCTATTAATTTTTTCATTTTCATCTTACTTTTCCATATTTTTGATTAAATTCAGCTACAAATTTAGCAAAGCAATTGTCAATTGTCAATTGTCGGAAAAATGTATTTTGAATGTAAATAATATCAAGTGTTAAAGTTGATTTTTTAGGTAGATTTTTGAAAAATGACCTTTTATGCTGAGCCATAGGATAACAAAACTCTTTTATTGAAGCTAAGTTTTATATAAAGAAAGTTTTTTAAGATTGAGAGATTCGGATCAAGTCCGGAAATTCGTGAGAAGTTTATTTGGTTTTAAAGAACATTACCCATAGATACACAGTGATAACCAGCATCTACATGGACATTTTCACCAGTGATACCAGAAGCCATATCTGAACATAGGAATGCTACTGTGTTGCCAACTTCCATGATGTCTACATTTTTTTCAATGGAGCAACTGTAGCGTTATAGTCTAGCATTTTCTTGAAGTTTGAAATACCAGAAGCTGCTAAAGTTTTTATAGGACCAGCTGATACAGAGTTTACATTGATACCATCTTGACCAAGAGCTAAAGCTGCATAACGAACAGTAGCTTCTAGTGATGCTTTAGCAACACCCATAGTATTGTAACTTGGCATAGCTTTTTCAGCACCAATGTAAGTAAGAGCAACCATAGAAGCATTGCGACCTTGCATCATAGCACGACCTTCTTTTGCTAATGCAGCAAATGAATATGCTGAGATATCATGAGAGATAGCGAAACCTTCACGAGTTACAGCAGCTATGAAATCACCTTCTAACTGATCACGAGGAGCAAATGCGATAGAATGAATAATACCATCCAAACCATCCCAAACCTTACCAAGATCAGCAAACAGAGTTTTGATTTGCTCATCTGAAGTTACATCACATTCTAAAACTGCTGCTGGATTAAACTCCGCAGATAGCTTTTCTACTCTTTCCTTAAATTGACCAACATAAGTAAAAGTAAGCTCTGCACCTTCTCTGTGAAGTGCTTTTGCGATACCGTAAGCGATTGATTTATTACTTAAAAGACCTGTTACAAGTATTTTTTTTCCTGCTAGAAAACCCATTTTTATTTTCTCCTGTGTGGATTTGATTTAAATATAAATAGCCATAATCACAAACTATACGAGCTATAGTTATATGAATATTTTAAACTAATAGTTATAATTATAGTTAAATATATAGAAAATCACTAGTTTAATTTTATCTTTGAGGTTATAAATCATGAAATGTAAAAATAAAAAAATTGTCACCAACCACAATGGTGAAGTAAGTTTTGACCGAGCAAAAGAAACTTGGAACATAATGAAAATAACTTCCGAGTTAGTAGAAGGTTATGAAAGACTCGATAAAATAACTCCAGCAATCAGTATATTTGGGTCTGCTAGAATAAAATCTGATAATAAATACTACAAAGAAACCGAAGCTCTTGCCGAAAAATTATCCAACCATGGCTTTGCTGTCATTACAGGTGGTGGACCTGGGATTATGGAAGCGGGTAACAAAGGTGCTTACCAAGGATGCTCTGCTAGTATTGGACTAAATATAACCCTACCTCATGAGCAACGACCAAATCAATATCAAGATATAGACTTACTATATAGGTATTTCTTCACGCGCAAAGCTATGTTTATAAAGCACTCTATGGCTTATATAGTAATGCCTGGTGGCTTTGGTACTCTTGATGAACTTTTTGATACAACAACTCTTATTCAAACCAAGAAAAAGCTCAGATGCCTATTATCCTTTATGGTAAGGATTTTTGGAGTGGATTGATGGAGTGGATCAAAACAACTATGCTTGAGTTTGATGTGATTAGTCATGATGACTTAGAGTTACTACATTTAGTTGATAGTGCTGATGAAGCTATCGAGATTATAGCGGATCATTATAAAAACACGTATGATTCTGCAGAACACGCAGAGATAGTATTTTAGTATGAATATAAACGATATCTCTGTAACACTTATAAATAACTCTTTACCAATTATCACTGCCTTTACTGTGCTTATACATATATTCTGCGGATTAGGAATAGCAAAAGATATAGCTCGTGTGCTAGAAAGAAGGATAACAACAGTACTATTGCCAAAAAATATCTGGATACTAGTTGGTCTTGTATTAGGAATATGGGGCCTACTAATATACTGGCTAATGCACCACTCTACGATAGCAAAGGATTAACTTTATGAAAAATCAAATTTGGGATACTAAACTATACAACTCTACTGGTAGTTTCGTGACAAACTATGGTAATGATGTTGTCAAGCTTCTAAACCCTCAAGCAAATGAAACAATCTTGGATCTTGGTTGTGGTACTGCAAAATTAACAAATGATATATCGAATATTGCAAATAGAGTATGCGGTTTTGATTACTCTGAAAATATGATTGATGATGCTAAAGAAAAGTATCCTCATATAGAATTTCAAGTAGGCGATGCTCAAAAGTCTTAATTATCCTAAAGAAAGTTTTGATGCTGTGTTTTCAAATGCTGCTTTGCACTGGATGTTTGATAGTCATGCGGTGGGTGCGTACTCAAAAAAAGCGGTCGATTTGTCTTTGAAATGGGCGGAAAAGGTAATCTTAGCCATATACTTACAACAATGGATAGTTTGAGTGATAAATATAATCTCAAAGATTTTCATCTTGAGAACTTTTATCCTAGCATATCTGAGTATTCGGCAATACTTGAGCAAAATGGCTTCGAGGTAAAATACGCTGAACTTATAGATCGCCCTACCTTACTTGCGGGCGAGCATGGTCTAAGAAATTGGATAATAGCCTTTAGAACAAATATTTTAAATCAGCTTGCTGAGAATAAAGATAAATTTTTAAATAATGTGAACAACTCACCAAAGATAGGCTTTACAAAAGATGGTGACTGGTATGCTGACTATGTGCGTTTGCGAGTGATTGCTTATAAGATTTGACTAAACAACTGGCGTTATGAACTTTTCCTATTAAATCAACTGCCTTAAATTCAGGGCACCTCTAAAAACTCTGTGTATGCAGATTACCTAGGTCAAATTTATCACAACAAGGCGAAAATTGAGGGTAATAGTGCATCTATTACTGAAATTTTCAACGCAGAGGTGGTAAATTTGGACATTAAGATGTGTGCTCATGAGTTATTAGAGGTGCCCTTCAGTTATTCCTACAAAACAGAACGAATCACCGGACTTGACCCGGTGTCTCCTACACTAAACAATAAACTCGTTTAAAAATGCGTAACTTCAGTTAAAAAATCCCACTAAGATCTTTTTCAATAATTCTCAAAGCACCATTCTCGCCTAAAGAATGATCCAAGCCTTCAATCACATCCATATTATCGAAATATTTCATGAAATATTTATTATCGGTAATATTATCAAGTTCTGTTAATATGACTTTCAAACGCCTATCAAACTTACCCATTCGCCCATTAAAAGCCATAAGTATATGACAACCAAAAAAGTCTTTGGGTGAAGATTTTAAAAGCCTACAAATTGGTTTTGTATAAAGATAAAACGGTGTAATTAACACAATTTTATCTAAGTACTTATCGTCAACAATAGATGTAAGGCACGACCCCATCGAGATAAGATATATCTTATCGTAATTATCAAAATCATAAGTAGAAATTATTTTTTGAGCTTTTTTTCAATAAAACAGGTTTACCAATTGGCACTATAGTTACATTTACAGTTTGCCTATTTATTTCAATTACTTCTTCAAAATACTCATGACTATCATAGCCTCTTATAACTAAAACATTCATCTGATTAGTTATGCCTTTTCTATAAGCTCTATCTGATAACCATCAGGATCTTTTATAAATGCTATAATTTGCGTACCACCTTTTAAAGGTCCGGCTTCACGAGTTATCACACCACCCTTTTGTTTTATTAGCTCACAAGTTTTGTACACATCATCTACTTGCATACACAAATGTCCAAAAGCATTACCATGTTCGTACTCATGCTCACCCCAATTATATGTAAGCTCAAGAACTGTATGCTCAGCTATATCACCATACCCTAAAAAAGCTAAAGTATATTTATACTCTTCATTATCCATAGTTTTTAGTACTTTCATGCCTAGAATATCTGTATAAAATCCTATTGAAGATTCTAAGTTCTTAACTCTAAGCATTGTGTGAGCAAATCTCATGTGCCACCTTTAAATTGTGATTAAAATTTTTATTTGTTATATTATACCAAATTTTTTCTTAACCAAATATATGTTTGGCAAATTCTAGGATGACTAAATGAGTAACTTTGAACTACTGATTTTATACACAATAACTAACTTTATAATGATGTTTTTGTCGTATCGTTTTTGGCAAGAAAGGTATAGGTATTTTTATAGTTATTAGTGTTATTGCAGCAAATATCCAAGTAAATAAAGGTATAGAGTACGATATCTTAGGTTTCATTTTGCTGCAACTATGGGCAATGTTATGTTTAGTGGTATTTTTATGGCAAATGATCTTTTGAATGAAAAATACGGTAAAGTTGAAGCTCAAAAAATGGTTATCACATCTGCTTTTTTTGGTATAGGTTTTATGTTATTAATGTTTTTTGCAACTTTATTTCAATCCATTAACCAGCAAGAGTATAACGATGTAAGCCACGCTTTGAACTTATTTTTCTCATTAAATGGAGGTGCTATAAAAGCTATACTGATAGGGAATATTGTATACCTTATTTCTCAGTCATTCGATGTACTTATATACTCAAAATTGAGAAGCTTTAGTAATGAATTTAAATGGTTATGGCTTAGAAATTCAGGATCTACTGCAATTTCGCAAATAGTCGATAGCTTCTTGATAACTTACGGATTTGTATTTGCAGGGATTATACCTAGTGAGTATGCTTTTGAAATGGTCTTCTCAACACTTGCTATTAAATACATAATCACAGTGATAAATGCACCTTTATTTTATTTATTAGTGCTGGTAAAGCCAAAAAAGGTATTAGATTAGATCAAGTTTTTTAAGACCATAATACACACCATCTTGATAATTAGCCTTAGTAATAAGATTAGCTTTCGCTTTTAGCTCATCAGAAGCATTTTCCATTGCAACTGCAACATCCACTCTCTCAAACATCTCAAGATCATTATTGCCATCACCAAACGCGTAAGTTTGATAATCTTCTAACCCTAAATGCTTTATAGCCTTGTTTATACCATCAGCCTTAGTGTTTCCCTCAAGATAGCAATCCACATAACCATGACCTAAGTGTGTGGTGCTGTTATATAGCCATCGCCTAAAGTATGTTGTAAACCCATGACATCAATATCATTTCCTAAAATCAAAGCATTATATATAACTTTATCATCAAGGTTGCTATAGTTAGCTTCAAATATTTTATCTTTATTTACAACCACATTTTTATAAAAGATATTAATGCCTGCGATTCTAAATTATTTGTATAGCTAGTTTACCCTCCAAACAACCAATCATGATTATGCTTCTCACAAAACTCTAAAACATGCTTAATAGCCTCTTTGGGGAAATAATTTTTCATAAATCACTTTATTATCTATCTCAACAACTGAACCGTTAGCTGTAATAAATCCATCCATTGGTAAATCTAGTACGACCGGAGGTACAAAACCATGCGTACGCCCTGTAGCGATAAATGTTTTGTAGCCTTGCTCTCTAAGCTTGATAATAGCTTCAATATTTTTTTCTGAAACTACTAATTTATCACCGACTTTGTGCACTAAAGTTCCATCTATATCAAAAAGAATGCTTTGTTTGAATTATTTACCATGTTAATATTGTATTTAGTTGCTTTAAAAATAAAATGTACTAGAATTATACAGCAATATTTCAATCGAATAAACTTAATCACGGATACTAAAATATGTTTTGTAAAGAATGGGGCTGAAATCAACGACAAGGCTGCTATTTGTACTAAATGCGGATGTTATACAGATAACCATCAAGCTACTACTCAAGAAATAATCAACACCTTAACCGCTCAAAAAATATTGCGATAGCATACATTCTTTGGTTTATTTTGGGCTGGTTTGGAATACACAGACTTTATTTAGGTAGAACAGGGTCTGGAGTAGCTATGCTTATTTGTGGAGTATTGTGGTAATACTCCCATTTTAATGTCACTTAGAAGTGTACACTTATTAAATAGCTTTATTATTACCATTCTAGGAGGAAAACCTCCTAAAGCCATATGTGGTCTAATGTTGTTGTAATCCCATAACCACCTAGTAGATTGTAACCTAATATCATCTAAACTATCAAATAAATTTTGCTCTAATAGTTCATATCTCATAGTCCTATTAAATCTCTCAACATAGCCATTTTGTTGAGGGTTTCCAGGTTGAATATACCATAGTTGTATCTTATTTCTTTTAGCCCACAACTTTAAGCTATTGCTTATATATTCAGGACCATTATCACACCTGATTGCTATAGGCTGACCCCTTTGATTTATTAACCTTTTTAAAGTCTTTTCAACTCGATATGATGGTAATGAAAAGTCAATCTCACAATCTAAGCCTTCTCTATTATAGTCATCTATAATATTTAATAGCCTATACTTTTTACCACTAGATAAATTATCATGCATAAAATCCATAGACCATATTTGGTTTGCTCTAGTAGCTTCAGTTAATGGTTTTGGCTTATCTCTTTTAATTCTTTTTTAGGCTTTATTCGTAAGTTTAAACACAAATCACAATATATTCGATATACTCGTTTATGATTAAACCTCTTACCCAATACATTTCTTATATGCAGAAAGCATAGCTTAAAACCCCAGTTGCGATGAGCTGTGTAAGCTCAATTAACTTATTTGCTATATACTCATTATCATCACTATTTTTAGGGCTATAGTAGTATGCTGTTCCACTTATGCAAAAAACTTTACAGCTCCTTTGACACTGATTTTCTTAGCTTTCACTGTCTGTAAAGCCATCTTCTTTCGCTCAGATGGCTTTACCACTTTTTTGTCATCGCTTCCTTTAAAATATCATGATCTAACTGTAAATCAGCATACATACGCTTAAGTCTACTATTTTTTTGGGCTTCAAGCTCTTTAACTTTTGTTAGCATTGAAACATCCATACCACTGTATTTCTCACGCCATTTATAAAATGTTGAGCTTACTATACCATATTTGCGACACAAATCAGATACGATAATGCCGCTCTCTGATTCCTTTTAAATATTTACTATTTGACTATCTGTATATCGTTTTTGTTTCATTTGTAATACCTCTCATTTATTTGTATATTTTTGTACACTTCTAAATGCTATTATTTTAGGGGTATTACCTTACCACTATTAGCAATGTTAATTTTGGTGGATAGTTGATGCTTGTTTGATACCGTCTATTATCGCAAGTCAAAATAATCCGATAACGAAAAGTTATAACGAAAAGCACAAACAACATTTAAAAAGAGACCTATAATTATATTATAAAGAATGCTTTTTTCATTTTATTCCTTAGTTCTTTATATAGTAGTCATTCTATGGCTTGACCATAGAATCCATTAGTAGATTCAAAATGGATACCACGATCAAGTCGTGGTATGACAGGTTATTATTAAGTTAATAAATAAACATCGCATCACCATAACTAAAGAAACGGTATTTATTTTCTATAGCATGACTATACGCTTTCATAATTTTTTTTCTTTATCTGCAAAAGCACTTACAAGCATTATCAGAGTAGATTTTGGTAAATGAAAATTTGTAATCATCGCATCGACAACATTAAACTTCTTACCTGGATATAGGAATATATCCGTTTCGCCTTGATAAGCCTGTATATATCCACTTTGTCCTGCTGTTTCAAGTGATCGTACCGAAGTAGTTCCGATAGCTATCACTCTACCGCCATTTGCTTTTGTTTGACGAATTTTCTCACAAACACTCTCTGGCACTGATATAACTTCCGAGTGCATTTTATGATTACTCACATCATCAACTTGCACAGGTTTAAATGTTCCAGAACCAACATGAAGAGTTATATAAGCTGTATCTACACCCTTATCTTTTATAGCTTGCATAAGCTCATCACTAAAGTGCAAACCTGCAGTTGGTGCTGCCACCGAACCTAAATCTTTTTGCATATACTGTTTGATAACGCTCAGCATCAAATTCTTCATCTTCACGCTTCATATATTGAGGCAATGGGATATGCCCAAACTCATTCATTATCTGATAAATATCAGCATCATCTTGTAGCTCAAGTAAATAAACACTACCATCTTTTTCTAATACTTTAGCAAGCGAAGTTTCGATATAAATTTCAGTGCCTATACTTGAGAACGATTAGCTTTTATATGTGTGCTTCAAAAACTTTTGGAGTTTTTATTTTCAACTAGAAATTCAAGCTTTTGCACCGTAGTTTTTTTACCATACAGTCTAGCAAGCATTACTTTACTATCATTAAATATCAGTAAATCTTTTGGTGTAATAAAGTCGATAAAGTCTCTAAATATACAATCCTGTATATATCCATTATCTTTGCTTAACTTCAAAAGTCTACTTTCATCCCTTTATCTAGTGGGTAACTAGCTATCAACTCTTCTGGAAGAGTGTAATCAAAATCATCTGTTTTCATGAGATTATTTACTTTTGTTTAAATCTTGTCTAATTTGTCGCAACATTTCTGAGCTTCATCACTACTAAGCATTTCATCAAGAAGCCTTTCATCATCAATACCAAACATATTTTATCAAATCCTTATCAGACAAATCATTTATCTCATCCATATTACTAAAGTTATTCATGTTTTTAAGCATCATACAAAGACTACCATACTCCAAACAAGTATCAAGTAACTCACTAGGTTCATGATTTGATCAAAATTTTCATCTATCATAGTATTCATTTGAACAATTTGATCCATCAGTAATTTATTTGTAGCTATATTTATATGAAGTAAATCGAGCATAAATACTTTTTTATTTCTTTTAAATTTAGTTATTAATTTACCTATAATTTTTACTGTCTTCAAGATGCTCTTCTTTTCAAACTCAAGTTTTACTTTTTTCTATATTCGCTATTTGATCTTTCATATTACTTTCCTTATTTATTTTACACTTTGTCAACTTTAACCTTTCTACTCCGTAATTGCTAAGCAAAGTCGAAGTAGTCAAGAAGCTTATATTTCTGTATACTACTATCTGTATAGTTTAAAAACAAAATTTTAAAACCCTTCCTATTTTATTCATATTTTCATTCATACCTGGTAAGAATATCCACCTCATTTTTATCAATTCATGTTTTAGCTTACACAACAACCAATATAATTTAGTGACTGGCTAACTTCCAAAAGATCTCTTTACTTGAAGACTACGATTTTAGATATATAACCATAAAATGGTATAGTGTAAGCTCTAGATACTAATAAGG
>JAYQIE010000019.1:0-21252 GCA_038141505.1 Francisella sp.
AACCTAATATCATCTAAACTATCAAATAAATTTTGCTCTAATAGTTCATATCTCATAGTCCTATTAAATCTCCTCAACATAGCCATTTTGTTGAGGGTTTCCAGGTTGAATATACCATAGTTGTATCTTATTTCTTTTAGCCCACAACTTTAAGCTATTGCTTATATATTCAGGACCATTATCACACCTGATTGCTATAGGCTGACCCCTTTGATTTATTAACCTTTTTAAAGTCTTTTCAACTCGATATGATGGTAATGAAAAGTCAATCTCACAATCTAAGCCTCTCTATTATAGTCATCTATAATATTTAATAGCCTATACTTTACCACTAGATAAATTATTTGCAAAATCCATAGACCATATTTGGTTTGCTCTAGTAGCTTCAGTTAATGGTTTTGGCTTATCTCTTTTAATTCTTTTTTTAGGCTTTATTCGTAAGTTTAAACACAAATCACAATATATTCGATATACTCGTTTATGATTAAAACCTCTTACCCAATACATTTCTTATATGCAGAAAGCATAGCTTAAAACCCCAGTTGCGATGAGCCTGTGTAAGCTCAATTAACTTATTTGCTATATACTCATTATCATCACTATTTTTAGGGCTATAGTAGTATGCTGTTCTACTTATGCAAAAAACTTTACAGCTCCTTTTGACACTGATTTTCTTAGCTTTCACTGTCTGTAAAGCCATCTTCTTTCGCTCAGATGGCTTTACCACTTTTTTGTCATCGCTTCCTTTAAAATATCATGATCTAACTGTAAATCAGCATACATACGCTTAAGTCTACTATTTTGGGCTTCAAGCTCTTTAACTTTTGTTAGCATTGAAACATCCATACCACTGTATTTCTCACGCCATTTATAAAATGTTGAGCTACTTATATCATATTTGCGACACAAATCACGATAATGCCGCTCTATGATTCCTTTAAAATATTTACTATTTGACTATCTGTATATCGTTTTTGTTTCATTTGTAATACCTCTCATTTATTAGTATATTTTTGTACACTTCTAAATGCTATTATTTTTAGAGGGTATTACCTTATAAATGCCATATTAAACTTATCAACATCATTCACTCTATAGCCCTTATTAGCTAAAGCTATCCAAAATTTCCCCATTATAATAGCAAATACCATAACACTAAGAGATACAATACTTAAGAATTGACTTGAGTTAACAAAGAGTCATTTACAGCATAACTTGTAAACAACAAAAGAGAGAGATAAACATTTGAAAATACAGCATCCAATAAACAATAGATAGTGAAAAAAACATAATAGCTACTACAACCCTATGAACACTACTTTTACTTATGGATATTCCTAATATTATAAGTGAAATAAGTACTGAGCCTAGCACTGAGTAATTTGCCACTTCTGGTGATTTGAATATATAAAATAACAAAGTTATATATAGGAATAAAATCAAACACACTCTAAATATCACTAATGGAGTGATTTTAATGCTTAATAAATGTTTATCTATCAATTTATAACCTGTAGATAACAATATAAACATACTGAAACTTATTACTAAGCTACTATAAAAAGCAACACTATAGCCAAAATGGTCCTTTAATGATGTCGCTAAAATAAGACCAAGAAAGCCACCAAGGTTTATACCCATATAAAAAACATTAAAACCAAAATCTCTTCTTGAATCATCAAAAGAAGAACGATCATAAAACCTACCAATAAAGGCTGCCATATTTGACTTAATAAGCCCACTACTGATACATATAAAACCTAAACCTAAACACAAACCATCTTTGCTTGATGCTGAGGCTAATAAAAATAACCCATGAGCATTAATGCAGAGCCTAAAAGTCCTGCTCGGTAATAACCTAACAAGCGTTCAGCTATATATCCACCGACAATAGCAGATATATAAATCATTGCCAATGCTGTACCAACTAAAGATGCCGATAGCTCTTGGGATATATTAAACTTTTCTATTAAGAAGAATATAAGCAATGATTGAACTACGTAATACCCATATCTCTCTGCAAATTCTGCTAAAGAGCCTATCGATAAGACTTTCCTTTCTTCTATAGCATCATGACGATCTCTTCTATATGTTTTCATATCTAACCCCATCCAAACTTATTATTTGGTTATTTTTATAACCTCTATTCTAATTCTAAAAGTTCTTCCCAAAGCTGGTATTTTTCAGCTAAGTCTTTATTTGTAATATCTAGTTTATTTTGCACATTGCTAATCTCTTTTTGAGACTGCTGATAAAAACTTGGATCGCTCATTTGCGCTTCAATATCAACTATAGCATTTTCAAGCTTCTCTATTTGGCTAGGCAAATTTCTCAATACTTTTCTTTGATCATGACTAAGCTGACTTGTCTTTTTTGGCTCAATAGTACTTTTAGTAGTAGCTTGTTTATTTAGTTTATTATCAACTTTATTTGAATTTTCTGGTTTGTTTTTTTGAGTTTGTGCTAGCCAATCCTCATAACCACCAACATATTCCTCTATTCCATGCTCTTCAAATACAATTGTACTAAGTAGCAACATTATCAATAAATTCTCTATCATGACTTATTAAGATAGTTCCTTGATAACTGATAAGCATCTCTTCAAGTATTTCAAGAGTTTTCAATATCAAGATCATTTGTAGGTTCATCTAGCACTATTACATTGCTCGGTTTTGATAGGATTTTTGCCAATAATAAACGGTTTTTCTCGCCACCTGATAAATGAGTGATTGGAGCGTGAATTCTATCGGGGGTAAATAGGAATTTTTTGTAAATAAGTAATCACATGAACTTCTTTACCTGCAACATTTATAAAATCAGAACCTTCTTTTACATTATCAACTATACTTGAAGTCATATCTAATTGATCTCTTAGCTGATCAAAATAAGCAACTTTTAAGTTATCCGCATGCTCTATAGTCCCTACAGTTGGCGAGCTATTACCAAGCAGACAGTTAAGTAATGTACTTTTACCACAACCATTTTTACCAATTATCGCAATCTTATCGCCACGATGAATTTCTACAGAGAAGTTATTAAACAAATAATCTTTTTCAAACTTACAGCCAATCTCTTTTGCACTAACAAGTTTGCGTGATGATTTTTCAACATTAGTGACTTTAATATCAACACCACCAATCTTAGCTCTTCGCTCTTTACGATCTCTACGCATTTGCTCTAACGCTCTAACTCTACCCTCATTACGAGTACGGCGAGCCTTTACACCTTGACGAATCCAGACCTCTTCTTGAGCTAATTTTTTATCAAAATTGCTGTTTTCTTTTTCTTGTGCATGCAATATCTGCTCTTTCTTTTCTAAAAATCTTGTATAGTTACCCTCAAATGAATATAGTTGCCCTCTATCTAATTCAACTATACTTGTTGCAACATTATTAAGAAACTTCCTGTCGTGGGTAATAAAAAGTATCGTGCCTTTAAAGTCTTTCAAGAAATCTTCAAGCCACTTAATAGAATCTATATCTAAATGGTTAGTTGGTTCATCTAAAAGCAAAAGATCTGGTTTTTTAATCAAAGCTCTAGCTAGTATCACCCTTCTTTTCATACCACCCGATAATTCACTAAATATAGCTTCTGGATCTAGCTTTAATTTTGATGCCAATATATCTACATCATTTAGATAATTCCATGCGTGATTTTCATCGATATATTTTTGTAAAACTTCAAGCTCATCAGACTCAAAGTCAGTTTCTAGTAAATGCTGGTGTTTTATAAGCTTCGGGCCGATCTCTTCTAGCCCACATAAAATCACATCTTTGATAGTCCCTGCCAAATCAGATGGTACATCTTGCACCATGCTTGAAACAACAGCGTTATTATGAGTGATAACTTCACCGCCATCTGGTATAACATTCGCTTCAATGATTTTTAGCAGAGTAGATTTACCCGTACCGTTTCGACCGATTAGACAGATTTTTTGTCCTTTAGTTATTTCAAGGTTTGCTTGGTCAAGAATTATTTGTGTACCAAAGTTCAGGGAGATATTTTTAAGAGATATAAGTTGCATTCAAAATTAGACAATTATTCAAAGAGAGTCTATTTTACCTTTTCATTTAGAATTTTGGTAGCAAATACAAAGATTATTACTGCAATAAAGAACATACCGCCACCAAATGTAATAGGTGTTGCCGGTGTTACAGATGAAAGATGTCCCATCATAATGTCATTTAGGAACCAAGCAAGTCCAAATCCTGCCCCTGCGGCTCCCATAGTTTTACCCTGCTCTTTATCTGAAACAGCTGAGGATATCATCGTTAAAAGTGCGGTATAGCATAAAAGTTGCGATACTGACAAAATCACAGCTAAAAGCCATTGTCCCGCCTCGGCATCAACAGTACCAACCAATATTGCACCTACTCCCAACACGATAACTGCTTGAATAAATATATTTGAATTGCTATATTTAGCAAAAAGTTTTGGTTGCAATGTAATACTCGCGATTGCTGTAGATAAACCCATTAAACCATAAAATAACCCTATATCTGTAACTCCATAATCATAGACATGATCTAAGAATAATGCTACACCCTGACCATAAAAACCCCAGCCGCATTGTAATAAAAGATACACAATCCCGATAACCGAACTCTCTTATCCGAGATTAAAAATGAAATAGTTTTATAAATACTGCCAAGTTGTATAATCAAACCAGGATTTTTTGGTAAATCTTTTTCATCACAAGAGCGACAAACAATACATTTACTAAAGACATTATGCCAGCAAAGACAAATGGTAACATACGGTTTGCATCTACACTTGAGACGACACTTGTAATAATAGGACCAATCACAAATCCAAGCGATGCTGCCATAGTTACGAAACCGATATTTTTGGCTTTTTCATCCTCTTTTGACATATCAATAATAGCAGCCTGAGCAATCTCAAAAGCTCCACCGGCTAATCCACTAATAAATCGACTAGCTACAAAAAGTATAAAATGATGAGAATAAATTGCATAAACTGACAATATATATGAAAAAAATGTCATTGATAAAGCGACTATCAGTATGATTTTTCTACCATACTTATCTGATAGTTCACCGATAATAGGACAACCAATAAGCAAGCCTAGTGGCCAACAGGACAAAGCGATTGAATAATAGCAATTCTGGAAGTTTCCACCTGGATCACCAAATGTTACACACACATTGCCAAAGAACAACGATGGCATGATTGGAAAAACTAAACCCGCTCCCATTATGTCGATGATAATTGTTGTGATAAGTATCATTATCACAAGGTTTTTGGATATAATTTCATTAGAATAAAGCCTTATATATTATAGAAAAAATAAATAAATTTACGACTCTAATGATACCTAAAAAGACATAATATATCAATGTTTAGAGAGTTGCAGAATGTAGTTGTGCTCTATTGCCAGCCTTTTCTAAGGCTCTAAGAAACATTTTTACACAAAACAAGAAAGTCTCATTATCATACTTATCTTTTAATAACGGGACTATATGTTTATCAAAACTTATGATTTGCTGGTAACTTATACGCCTTCTCTTTTTAATATCATGAACAACATAAGCAAGAGATTTCATTATATAACTATTAAACTCAATAAAAATCTTATCATCTTTTAATTGTGCAAATGTAATATCTTTAGATTGTGACTCAATAAATTCATACATCACAATCATATAGCGATACAATCTACGAATCTGTAAACTCATTTTCTCAAATTCTTTTACACTTTTAGCTGACTTTTCATATTTTAACTCTTTAGTAAGGCTCAAATGTTTAGCGAACTCATGGAATAAACTTTCTCTAAGCTTACGATGATCGTCATTTCTTTCTACAAAAAAGAATCTCAAAAAAATCTCGTATTTGTTGAACTGATTTAGCATAACTTTGCTTCAATCTAGTTTCAGCACGAATTGGGTAAACAAACCTATTCACTACAAGTGCTATAGTTATACCAAGAGATATCTCCGTAGCTCGAAGAATTGCTACTTGTATACTAGGATTCTTATTTAGAATGATAATAATAAGTGTAATACCTGAAAGAGTACCTGCATAACTAAAACGCGAAGACGCTCCAGCCATATAAATAGCAAATACAACAAAAGGAAGCATCGCTACAACAAGATATTCTTTAGGGCAAATAATAGTAAGAACTATTCCAACTAACGCCCCAATTATAGTACCCAAAAATCTCATCAAAGCTTTATCTAAAGCTCCACCGAGATTTGGTTGTGTAGACATTACAACAAGTACAGTTATTACCATCCAAAGATACATCTGCTCAATACCCAACAACTTACCCAGACAGTAGCCAACGGTATAAGCTATTGCTACAGCTATTGATGCTTTAACGGCATTGATAGCTGCGTATTTATGCTATTTAAAAAAGGCAAATTGCATTTAATCTCCTTGTTGACTTGTCACTATAAAAAGTCCGAATCTCCGGACTTGATCCCGGGTCTCTTCACCTAAAACCAATTATTTTTAATGTAGTGACAGACCACTGGTCTGTCTTTTTAGACTGACAGTGCAATGCACTGTCACTACAATATTATTAATTAGTGTCATACTGCGACTTGATCGCGGTATCTACAAATAATGTATGTGTGTAGGAGTAGATTCCGTGGTCACTTGTGCTGAGCGGAGTCGAAGTAAGCCACGGAATGACTGACTATTCTTTTATTCAAAGACCAAATCTAAATTTAAACTAACCTCTGCCTAACACCTTCATAAAGTGCTACTCCTGTTGCTACAGACACATTCAAGCTCGAAACTTCTCCCAGCATTGGTAACTTTGCCAAGAAATCACAACTAGCTTTTGTACGCTGACGCATCCCAGAACCTTCTGCTCCTGCCACTAATGCTATAGAGTCTTTCAAATTCATAGCATAAAGACTCTCATCTGCCTCGCCGGCTAAGCCGATGATCCAAACCCCTGCTTTTTTAAGAGTTTCTATAGCTCTTGCTAGGTTTGTCACAACCACTATCTTTGTATGCTCTGCCGCACCACAAGCAACTTTCTTGACAGTTGCATTTATTGGTGAGCTATTATCCTTAGGTACAACTATAAAGTCCACACCAGCAGAATGTGCAGAGCGAATACACGCTCCAAAGTTGTGTGGGTCTTGCACACTATCAAGAACCAAAATAAAAGCTTCTTTATCGGAGGGCAATAGCTCTACAAGATCATTTTCACCATAGGTTTGAAAATCAATTTTCTCAATCGCAAAAATCCCTTGATGCGTGATACCTTTTTATTCTAAAAGGTAAATCTTTTATATTCTCTATATAGTTAACTCCCACATCGCTAGCTATCGCATTTTCAGCAATCTTAGTTACCTTAGGGTTTGCCTTTTCTTTTTTGAGAATAAAAATCTCTTTTGCCTGATTTGCATTTACCAAACTATCAATAGCGTGGATTCCGTATACTAAACTACTCATTTGTTCTCCAACATTTCCACTAATTTTTCTCTAAGCCCATCAAATGAGCCATTACCCATCATAACTAGCTCTAACTTTTGATTTTTTTATTTGCTACTAAATTCTTAATATTATCTACAAAATCTTCGACTTTTTTCATATATTCTACAGAACCATTATCACCCAACAATTCTTTAGCATTCCATTTCAATAATTCATGGTCATACAATAACACGCTATCTGCTTTTAAAATAGCATTTGGTAAGTTGTCTTTATTATCGCCTTGTCTCATAGTGTTTGAACGAGGATCAATAATTGCCACAACAAAAGCTTCTGGACTTTTATTACGCACCGCATCGAGAGTAAGCTTGATTGAAGTTGGATGATGCGCAAAATCATCATATAGCGTTATCCTCTGACTTATAGAGAACCTCTAGGCGTCTTTTTATACCTCTAAATTCTGCAAAGGCTTTTTCAATCACACTATCTTTTAACCCTATTTGCTTAGCTACAGCATAAGCACTTAGAGCATTCAAAGCATTATGCTCGCCGATGATACTCCATGATATTGATGCTAGCTTATTATAAGAGCATATCTCAAATTTAGAATAATCTGGCTTATGCTCACTAAGATAAAAACCTTTCATATCTTGAACCTTTACTTGCTTAGACCAACACCCCATACCTATTATATTCTGTACATTTGCATCATTAGAATTATAAATCACAGTTGCTTTAGCAGGCATCTTTCTAAGTAATTGATGAAACTGCCAATATATAGCTTCTATATCCTTAAAAATATCCGCATGATCAAATTCGATATTATTTATAACTAAAATCTCTGGCGAGTAATGAATGAGCTTTGATCGTTTATCAAAAAAGCTGTATCATATTCATCAGCCTCTATTACAAAATACTCTGAATCAGTATATCTTGATGAAACCCCAAAATCAGCACTAATTCCACCAACCAAAAAACTAGGATTTAAACCAGCTTCTTCAAGTAGCTTTATAGTCATAGTTGTGGTGGTAGTTTTACCATGTGTGCCAGCAAGTGCAATAACTTTTTTGTACCTGAGAATATTTTGATAAAGCCATTCGGACCAGAAAAATACTCTAACTTGCTATCAAGAATATGCTCAATAATAGGCATTCCGCGTTTCATAACATTGCCGATGATTATTTCATCAGGATTTGCATTTAACTGTGAAACATCAAACCCTTGTATAATATCAACACCTTGAGATTCCAAATAAGTACTCATCGGTGGATATACATTTAAATCTGAGCCTGTAACTTTATAGCCTTTTTTGCCTAGCAAGTATAGCTAGTGAACCCATAAAAATTCCGCAAATACCAAGTATGTGAATATGTTTTGACATGATAATTTTAAAAATCTACTTTGAATATATTATACCAAGTTATTACTAGTCATGTATTGGTATTTATAGTAATTTTATTTATACTTATAGAATAACCTTTTCAAAGAAAAAAATGATGTTTATAGATTTTGCCCTTAAAAGCCAAGTACTTAAATTTGGCGAATTTACGCTAAAATCAGGTAGAATAAGTCCATATTTTTTTAATGCTGGACTTTTTAACACAGGCAGTCAACTTGCTACTTTAGCAGATTTTTATGCTAAGAAAATTGCAGAAAGTAGTATAAAGTATGATGTACTATTTGGACCTGCTTACAAAGGTATCCCTCTGGTTGCAGCCATCTCAACAGTACTTGCATTGAAATACGACATAGATATGCCTTATGCTTTTGACCGTAAAGAGGCTAAAGCTCATGGTGAAGGCGGTGTATTTGTCGGAGCTGATATGACTAACAAAAAAGTCTTACTTGTCGATGATGTAATGACTGCAGGCACGGCTTTTTTTGAATCACAAGAAAAACTAAAAAACATCAATGCTACTATAGCAGGTGTTGCATTATCTATAGACCGCCAAGAAAAAGCAAAAGATAGCGATATATCTGCTACAAAAAAATATCTCAAGACTTCAACATACCTGTGCTAGCTGTTACAAATTTTGAAGAAATATACGAATTTGTAAAAGAAAATCTCGATCAAAAAACTTTAACAAAATTTAAAGACTACCGTGAAAAATATGGCTCATGATAAAAGCAAAAGCATATCATTCCATCAGGTGGTCACTGAGCGTAGTCGAATGTGCTCGACCTCCGAATCCACAAGCTTGAAAGATATCTACATAATCGCTGACTTGCACCTAAATGCTAATCATTCTGAAATAGAATATATCTTCAAAAATTTCCTAGAAAGTATAACTAGTGTAGATAACAAGCTTTTCATTATGGGTGATTTCTTCGATTACTGGATTGGAGATAATCATAAAGATGAATTTTATCATAAAATAACTACATGGCTAAAAAGAGCTACAGATAATGGTCTTGAAATTTTATTTATGCATGGTAATCGTGATTTTCTCATCGGTAAGAAATTTGCAAAGCAAAGTGGTGTAACTGTTGTTAGCGACCCTTATTATTTAAACATCGCTGATAAAAAAATACTTTTCTCACATGGCGATTTATTCTGTACCGATGATACAAGCTATCAAACTTATAGAAAATGGATTGCTTACAATAAACCTCTGAGATTTGTATTTAGAAGATTGCCTTTATTTATAAGAGAGATGACCGCAAAGAATGTACGCAAAGCTAGCTATGTAAAAAACCGCAAAGATCCAACAGTAGATGTAACTATTGAAGGTATAGAAAAGTATCGTAAAGACTGCGATATAATTATTCATGGACATACTCACAGAATGAATATTCACCATGAAAAAACTCACACTAGATTTGTATTAGGTGACTGGTTTAAAACCGGTAACTATATAAAAATTACTCCTCAAGGGGAAATTTCTCAAGTAACAAATATCAACTAACAACTTCAAAGCATACTTAAACTTCGCTATTCAGACAATTAAGTCTTCTCGTTTCCACCTGTTCGCTAGGAATAATTATAGCTATAATTAAACCTATCACCCCAACTATTAGTAGCAATACACATAATCCTGTTGCAGCAGACATATAGCCCATAGTGATAGCTGCAAGCATAGGTGCAAATCCAGACAATGACGCTCCAAACCCAAAACCTATAGAGCAACCTGTAGCTCTAACTCTTGGCGGAAATATCTCAGTATAATATGGCGTAGATACACCTTGAATCATAGCTGTTAAAACTGCCATTGAGATTACCATTATTGCAATAATATACACACTATCCGTCTGCATACCTATAACAAGAGGAATAGTGCATGATAGTATTATTAGATATCCTATTATATGCATTCTCTTGCGGCCATATATATCTGACATATAACCAAACAATGGCATCGGTAATACTCCCATTTTTAATGTCACTTAGAAGTGTACAGGTAATACCCCCTAAAAATAATAGCATTTAGAAGTGTACAAAAATATACTAATAAATGAGAGGTATTACAAATGAAACAAAAACGATATACAGATAGTCAAATAGTAAATATTTTAAAGGAATCAGAGAGCGGCATTATCGTATCTGATTTGTGTCGCAAATATGGTATAAGTAGCTCAACATTTTAGAGCTAATCGCAAAAAAAAGGGTCTGTTTTAATACTTTTTGCCATTATTTACTAAGAAGTAATCAACTAGTTTTTTCTTCAGCAGTTTAGATAAACCTCTATGTACTCTAATCCTATTTTTTAAATCTGAAAACTTACCACCATCAAGATGATTTGTCGTATTTGGAGTACAAAATTCTTTGTGATTTTTATATGTGAAAAGATAGTCCAAATTAGAGCATAAACTAGAGTAAGCCGCTCTTAGCTTATAGTGAGTGTAAGTTGCTTCACCAGTCTCATAATTGACTGTCATCTCAGCTAGAAAATCTTCATGTTTCGAACGCCAACATTGAAGCTTCTTTTTAAAAGTTTTTTCAGTTGTCTTAGTGAGAGCTTGCATTATTTTTTGCAAATCCTTACTCGCTTGTAATTTAGGGTTTTTAGTTATGTACCTTTGAACTATCTGCTTTTGATGAAAGTGACACATCTGTATTGGATACTCCATAAACACGGTGTTTAAGCCTCTTTTGCCATCCATAGTTATACTATTGATGATATATCCTAGTGCAAGCAACTGATTAAGTAACTTTTTATAAGATGCACATTTTTCAGTTTCAACATGCTCCCACAGCAACACTTCGCTTTTTTAGGACATCATAGAAAAGAACTGTTCCCAACCTATCTTTCTTCTTGCCATAAAAAGTGGTATCACACACTAGCGTTACCGCTCTAGGGTTATGACATTTATAGGGTACTTTATAATCGTGAATTTGAGTATAAACCCATCTTTTTGACCTATTGTATTCTAATGCTAAATCTGTCTGAGTTTGATGTTTAAAAACATATTTTCTAAAGATTATTTCTGAAAGTTTTAGGACTCTTCTTTTAGAGCTAAATTTTTTGCTACAAGCATTGCATTTATATCGTTGAATATTATTCTGCTTGCCTATTTTCTTAGTGAAACTAGAGCTACATTTTGGGCATATTTTAGTCTTTTTTTACAGGCACTTGTAAATAATCCTTTTTAAACTCTTATTATACATAGCTTACAGACCCTTTTAGACCCTTTTTTTTGCGATTAGCTCAACATTTTATAAATGGCGTGAGAAATACAGTGGTATGGATGTTTCAATGCTAACAAAAGTTAAAGAGCTTGAAGCCCAAAATAGTAGACTTAAGCGTATGTATGCTGATTTACAGTTAGATCATGATATTTTAAAGGAAGCGATGACAAAAAGTGGTAAAGCCATCTGAGCGAAAGAAGATGGCTTTACAGACAGTAAAAGCTAAGAAAATCAGTGTCAAAAGGAGCTGTAAAGTTTTTTGCATAAGTGAAACAGCATACTACTATAGCCCTAAAAATAGTGATGATAATGAGTATATAGCAAATAAGTTAATTGAGCTTACACAGGCTCATCGCAACTGGGGTTTTAAGCTATGCTTTCTGCATATAAGAAATGTATTGGGTAAGAGGTTTAATCATAAACGAGTATATCGAATATATTGTGATTTGTGTTTAAACTTACGAATAAAGCCTAAAAAAAGAATTAAAAGAGATAAGCCAAAACCATTAACTGAAGCTACTAGAGCAAACCAAATATGGTCTATGGATTTTATGCACGATAATTTATCTAGTGGTAAAAAGTATAGGCTATTAAATATTATAGATGACTATAATAGAGAAGGCTTAGATTGTGAGATTGACTTTTCATTACCATCATATCGAGTTGAAAAGACTTTAAAAAGGTTAATAAATCAAAGGGGTAAGCCTATAGCAATCAGGTGTGATAATGGTCCTGAATATATAAGCAATAGCTTAAAGTTGTGGGCTAAAAGAAATAAGATACCACTATGGTATATTCAACCTGGAAACCCTCAACAAAATGGCTATGTTGAGAGATTTAATAGGACTATGAGATATGAACTATTAGAGCAAAATTTATTTGATAGTTTAGATGATATTAGGTTACAATCTACTAGGTGGTTATGGGATTACAACAACATTAGACCACATATGGCTTTAGGAGGTTTTCCTCCTAGAATGGTAGCTAATAAAGCTATTTAATAAGTGTACACTTCTAAGTGACATTAAAAATGGGAGTATTACCCCACCAACAATATCGGTGCCCATATACCAATCAAACTATAATCTGGTAAGAAAGCCATAACTACAGTAGGTACAGCCATCAAAATTATAGCTAAATTCATAGCATAATGACGCCCCAGCCTATCCCCAAGTCTCCCAAAGAATACAGCACCTATAGGTCTAGCTATAAATCCTGCAGCAAATGCCCCAAAGGTCGCTATTAATGCTACAAATTGGCTCTCATTAGTAAAAAACTGAGAGGCTATTACTGTGGCAAAATAACCGTACAATGAAAAGTCATACCACTCTATAATATTACCGAACGAATTTTTGAATGTTGTTTTGATTTGAATAAACATAATTATTTTTAGTTATATTCATCAGTAAATGCAAAAAGCACTAATAGAAAAAGTCATTTTTATATGACTAAGATGTATAACTACAGAGATTATCCTATGTGATTAATTGTTTTGTATACATATAACTTAACGGTATTGTAACAAAATATCAAGTTTTTCACGAAAACAGCATCTTAAGTCAAATAGAATGAAATGAAATGAAATAAATTGAAATAAATTTAATTAGAATAAAGATTTCGTGCTTAATAATTAAGCACGAATAGATAGAAAATTAGTCTTCAACTGATACGAATTTACGCTTTAAAGCTCCGCCAAGTATGGAATTTAACAACACCGTCTTTTAATGCAAATAGAGTGTGATCTTTACCACAACCTACATTTGTACCTGGGTGAGTTTAGTTCCGCGTTGTCTAATGATGATAGAACCAGCTTTTACTACTTCGCCACCATATCTTTTTCACGCCTAAATATTTAGGGTTTGAATCTCTTCCGTTTCTAGTACTACCACCAGCTTTCTTATGAGCCATCTGTATACTCCTTTTTTATTTTAAAAAATTATAAACTAATTGATGAAACTTTCACTGCAGTGAAATACTGACGGTGACCTTGCTGCTTCATACTATGCTTACGACGACGGAACTTCATGATTTTTACTTTAGCGTTTCGTCCTTGCTCTACAACTTCAGCTACTACTTTAGCGCCTTCTACAGTTGGAGCACCAACTTTAACTTCGCCTTCTGCAGTTTCAGCCATTAAAACTGTATCAAATTCTACTTTAGCGCCAATACCTAGCTCCATTTTCTCAAGTTTAACAACTTGACCTTCAGCCATCTTGTATTGCTTACCGCCATTTTTAATTATCGCGTACATTTTAAATCTCCATTAGATTTTGTCTCAGAACTGCCTATTTACAATAGACTTCTGACTTTTTGTTATTATTAAAGTATTACCTAGCCATAAAACTAGACACTAAATTATACCAAAATGTATCTCAATAGCAAATTTAATTGCCCTTTTTAAGCCAACAATCACGCACATGATCATCAACCAAGCCACATGCCTGCATATAAGCATAAATAATAGTGCTTCCTACAAAATTCATACCTCGAGATTTAAGCTCTTTTGAGATCTTATCACTTACTACACTTGTAACAGGAACAAGCTCCACACTACCCCAATTATTAATTATTGGTTTATGATTTACAAAACCATATAAATTCCGAAAAACTACCATATTCTTTTTGAATATCTAAAAACACCTTAGCATTCTTTCTTGCAGAATAAATTTTGAGTTTATTACGAATAATACTGCTATCAAAGCGTAAAGATTCTAATCCATCATCACTCATATTGGCAATTTTTGTGGAATCAAAATCATAGAAAGCTTTTCTGTAACCTTCTCGCTTTTTTAAAACTGTTTCCCAACTCAATCCTGCTTGAGCCCCTTCTAGTATCAAAAATTCAAATAGAACATTATCATTATAAGTAGACTTACCCCATTCATTATCATGATAATCTGCATAAATTTGAGAATTAGAGCCGAAGCAGCGATCTTTATTATCAATCATTTACTTTGAGATTACATTAAAGACAAAATATGAAACTTGTATTTTTCAAGTTAGGTATATGGGTATATTGATGCAAAATTTATTCGCTTATTTTACCATGACATTGCTTAAACTTCTTACCAGAACCACAAGGACAAGGATCATTTCTTTTAACTTTTGGACCTTGTCTTTTTACTTGCTGAATCTTTGGAGCTTCTTCTTGCTCTTGCTCATCGTGTCTTTCGTTATTATCAATTACACTTTCATGCTCAGCTTTGATATCACTCATAGAATCTTTCCACTCTTCTTGTGCTCTTTGAGTTTCTTCTTCTGTTGCTATTCTTATCTTAGCAAGTGAACTGATAACATCGTATTTGAAGTTATCTAACATACTTGAGAAAAGCTCAAACGCTTCTTTTTTGTACTCATTCTTTGGATCTTTTGGGCATAACCACGCAGATTTATGCTATTACGCAAATGATCAATAGCACTTAAGTGATCACGCCAATGAGTATCCATAGATTGCAATAACGAGAATTTCTCAAAATTCTTAACTACCTGCTGATCAAGGTCTTTAGTTTTATTCTCAAACTCAAAGTTTATAGCAGAAATCACTGCATTTTTTAGACCTTCCTCTGTAAGTTGATCGTTTTCTTCGTAAAGCTTTTTGTAAATCAACTTCTATCATAAAGTCAGCTTTTAGCGCTTTTTCTAAACCATCTAAATCCCACAGTTCAGACATAGAACCTGCTGGTACGAAATCATAAAATACTTTTTCAGCCACATCAACACGAATATCTGCAAGTGTATCAGTCACATCTTCAGCATCTAAGAACTCTTGTCTTTGCTCATAGATAACTTTTCGTTGAGTATTTACAACATTATCGTACTCAAGAAGATTTTTACGAATATCAAAATGATACCTCTACTTTGCCTTGTGCTTTAGATATAACTTTTGACATAAAACCAAACGCTAAAGATTCTCCGCATTTTTAAGCCTTTTTTTACACGCTCAGCCATTGCTGGAGATGCAAATATTCTTAAAAGATTATCATCCATTGATAGGTAGAATTTACTTTCACCCGGATCACCTTGACGAGCTGCACGACCACGCAACTGGTTATCAATTCTTCGTGAGTCATGTCTTTCAGAACCTATGATGCAAAGTCCACCAGCCTTTTTAACAGCTTCATTACGCTGTTGCCAATCAGCTTTAATTTGAGCAATTTGCTCAGCTGTTGGCTCTTCAATATCTGCAATCTCAACTTCCCAGTTACCACCAAGAATGATATCCGTACCACGACCAGCCATGTTTGTAGCAATAGTTACATTTCCAGGATAGCCGCCATCGCGATAATCCCAGCTTCTTTTTCATGTTGCTTAGCATTTAAGACACTATGCTTAATCTTTTTCTTTTTCATCAAAGTTGATATTACTTCTGATGCTTCAATAGATGCAGTACCAACTAATATTGGCTGGCCATTAGTTACACGCACTTTTATCTCTTCAACTACAGCATCAAACTTCTCTCGCACACTACCATATATCTCATCATGATGATCTTTACGAATAAGTGGTTTATTTGTTGGAATGATTATAACTTCTAGGTTATATATAGAGTGTAACTCAAATGCTTCAGTATCAGCAGTACCAGTCATACCAGCAAGCTTATTGTAAAGCTTAAAGAAATTCTGAATGTAATAGATGCCATAGTCTGGTTTTCAGCATTGATCTTAACACCCTCTTTAGCCTCTATGGCTTGGTGCAAACCATCTGACCATCTTCGTCCTGGCATAGCACGACCTGTACTTTCATCAATGATTATTATCTCTTGATCACGCACTATATAATCAACATTTAGCTGATACAGTGAATGAGCTCTCAGACAAGCACTTAAATAGTGCATTTTTGTAATGTTATGCGGGCTATATAAGTTATCATCTTCCTCAAGTACACCTTCTTTTTTAAGCATACTCTCAACTTTTGCATAACCCTTTTCTGTCAAATACGCATTTTTTGACTTCTCTTCAAGATAGAAATCTTGTGGCTCTTCACCCTCTTCTAGCTCTTCTTTTTCCTGTTTAGTCAAAAACGGAACAAGCCTATTGAAAATACCATACATTTCAGAACTATCATCAGATGCACCAGAAATGATTAGTGGAGTTCTAGCTTCATCAATCAAAATAGAATCGACTTCATCGATTATCACAAAATTACGACTTCTTTGAACTTGATTTTCTTTCTCGTAAGCCATATTGTCACGCAGATAATCAAAACCGAATTCATTGTTTGTGCCATAAGTGATATCACAGCCATACGCTTCTTTACGCTGCTGGGGACTAAGATCAGCAACTATCACACCAACACTAAGCCCTAGGAAATTATAAACTTCACTCATAAGCTCAGCATCTCGTTTTGCAAGATAGTCATTCACTGTAATTACATGAACACCTTCACCAGAAAGAGCATTTAGATAAGCGGGCAATGTTGCAACCAAAGTCTTACCTTCACCTGTACGCATCTCAGCAACTTTACCCTGATGTAAAACTACGCCGCCAATAATTTGCACATCATAATGACGCATATTTTTAGTTCGTTTTGATGCTTCTCTTACCACAGCAAAAGCTTCTGGCAATAAACTATCAAGAGATTGTCCTTTAGAGATTCTTTCTTTAAATTCCAAGGTCTTCGCTTTTAGCTCTTCATCTGAAAGTTTTTCAAAGTCCGCTTCAAAGGCATTTACTTTTTCGACAGTTTTTGCAACTTTCTTAATAAACCTATCATTACGACTACCAATTATTTTCTGAACTAAACCTAGCATGATATCAAACCAACTCTTTTAAATTTTTGTAAAAATACTACTCTGAGCATATATTATATAGAGTTTATGAGAAATTTAAATTAAGATAGTTGTATAAACGCAAAATAAAGTGCTTAAATCGTAAAAAATGTCATTTCAGATATTAAAAAAAGTTTACATCTGTATACTTGCAGTAAGCTTGATTAGCTGTTCAACTACCAAGCCTGTAAACATAAATGAAAACATTATCACATCATCACAAAAGAAAGAATTAAGCAAAAAACTCCCTAAAAGCATTGTGCCAACATGGTTTACTCAAGAATTAAATAATGATGATTCGTACCTATGGTATTGGCTCCGATAGTTCATATAAAAAAGCTACAGATAGAGCTTTGATAGATATAATACAAAAACTCCAAGTCACAGTTTCAGCAAACACTTCATTACAAACTATAAGCTCAAACAATGATATCTCGCAAAAGTTAGTTCAAGAAATATCTACTCAAACAACTGATATCAATATCCCAAATTATAAGATTATTAATCAAGATGAATCAAATAGTATTTTTTATATTCAGCTACAAATCAATGTAAATGAGACTATTTCCACTTTACAGCAAACAATCTTGAACCAAACGAAAGAATCATTGTTGCTTATTCAAAATTCTGAAAACAAAAGCTTCTTGACTAGGTTTGATGCAACTAAAAAGCTAAATAAAAAAATACAAAACTTAAAAAGTAGCTTACGAACTCTAATAATTTTAGCCCCTGATACAGATATTGAAAACGATATGGTACAACTTAACGAGATAGAGAATGAAACTCTAAACCTAAAGAGAAATATAACTGTAAAAATTATTCGTAATAACAGTGGTTACCTCTTCGATTCGCTAAAAAAATATCTTCAAGTAAATAATTTTCACTATTCACTCAATAACTCAAACATAGAAATATCGCTGAAATTACTTGACTATGACACCACCATCAAAGACGGTAAATATTGCATAAAAACTAAGGTCGAGCTTCAAGCTAGTGACACAATATCAAATCAGTTGAAACCTAAGACATATACTATGAACGCATATTCTGACAAGGGTAGATTAACCGCTATAGATAAACTAAACGAAGCTTTCTACCACCAACTAAACAACGCATCGAGCATTTATTAGACTATGAGCATAAAGATTATTCCAGAAAATTAGCTGTAATTGAAAAGCACAAAACTCGTAATATAATCAAAAAAACGACCTATGCTGGTAAAGAATTGATTTCAAGAGCTTTCTCATCTAGTCAGCTCACTTGAAGTAGCAAATAGACAACTTCAGCAGATAGATATTCCTATCTCAAAGAAGTATTGTATTTTATTCTCCCGAGAAGATAATTCTCACTAGTGATAAAGAAATCCTAAAAACAAAGGTTAAAGAATTGCATTCTCAATTTATAAAATGCTAAATAAACACACTTTCTTTTCAAGGCTAGAAAAAATCGAAATACAAATTAACTACACACGCAAAAATCGACAAACAAAAAAGTCATAAAAAAAGTAGATCAAAAAACAAAAGACCATATAAACAAACTCAAACAATCTTTTCTTAGGAGATGAAGAAATGACAAAGCACCCTAAAGGCATTTGGTTCGTAAGCATACTCTATCTATGGGAATACTTTAGTTTTTATGGCATGAGAGCTATATTTGTATTATATCTTATCAATCAAGTCAAACTATCAGACCATCAGTCTTATGCTATCTACGGTGCATTTACTGCATTAGCTTACTTAGCTCCCTTAGCTGGCGGTGTAATTGCCGACAAATTATAAGCTTTCGAAATGCTCTTTGCTACTTGGTGGCTTGCTAATGACTATCGGACATTTTATTTTAGGCTTCGATCCGCAAGACTTATTTTATGTCGCTTTGGCATTTATAATTTGTGGATTTGGTTATTTTGAAAGTAATATCACTTGCCTAGTGAACGAGCTTTATCCCGACAATCATCCTAAACGAGATAGCGGCTTTGTAATTCTTTATATCGGTGGTAATATCGGCTGGTGCATTAGCTCAATCCTTTGTGGCTATGTTGCTTATGCTTATGGCTGGGAATATGGTTTTAGTCTTGCAGGTTTTGGTATGCTTACAGGTATTTTGATATTTATATCTGGTAGCAAACATATAGGTCAAACACCTCTAAAATAGTTGATGATAACTATCTTAAAAGATCATGTAAAAATATATTTGTAGCTATAGTTAGTTTTTTAATAATTCTCACTTCTGTTGTAGTTATACAAAATGAATATGAAAGCTATTTAGTTAGTGGAGTTAGCATTATTGCTACAGTTGTCTTTATATACTTTATTATCAACAACCCTCAACATCGCTCTAAGCTACTATTTGCTGTGCTTTTTATGCTGTTTGCTTTATTGTTTTGGGTTTTTGATGATATGATATTTACAGCCATAGAAGTATTTATCGATAGAAATGTCAATTCACATTTGTTTAGCATAGAGATACCAGCCTCTGTCCTAATCTGTGCAAACCCTATTACAATCATGGTTTTAGGCGTAATTATCTCTTTAGTCTGGCAGAAAGCTAAACCAGCTGCTAGCTATAAGATTTGCTATGTTCAAGTTTTATGGGGATTTATACTGCAATTTTTATCATTTGCAAAAGTTTATGGCTGCTCTTTACACTCTCTACACAAGTAGCCGATGTAGTAGATGAGCAAGACATTGATCCACGATCTAAAAACTCAAGCTCCAGTGACCAAACAATCAGAAACTGTCTTTCTGCCATTGACCAAACAATCAGAAACTGCTGCATTTTACCTAAAGCTTTAGCATTAGCAAACAATGCTGCTGTTTCCATCTCAACTATTTGGCAACCATGATCTTTACTTATAGTTTTATAATCATCAAAGTTTTTTCTATAAAAACATCAGAACAATGAGCTTTAGCTTTTTTAAACTCTGTGTTTGAGCTTTTGCGGAAGCCTCAAGTTCTGCATTTAATTTTGCACTAGGAGAAACTATTTTTGTTTTTTTTCCAGTACTATCTCTATGAATTCTGATTCACCATAACTTTCTTCAATTAGCACTACATCATAAACCTTATAATCGGTATCGTAAGAGCCACATGAACCTATACGGATGATATTTTCAACATCATAATTGCTAAACAATTCATGAGAATAAATACCCATACTTGCCATACCCATTCCAGAGCCCATAACAGTCACTTTACGACCTTTATAAGTACCTGTATAGCCAAGCATATTTCTCGTTTTTATTTATTCTTGTAACATTTTCCAAATAATTCTTCGCTATGAATTTAGCCCTTAATGGATCACCCGGCATGATAACCGTTTTAGCAATTTGATCTTTAGTTTCTGCTTCTATATGAGGAGTTGGAAGTGACATATTTATCCCTTTAATTAAAAGTATATTTACTAACTGATGTTATTAACTATTTTAACATAAACTAATCGTGCTGAGATACAT
>JAYQIE010000020.1:0-222853 GCA_038141505.1 Francisella sp.
TAATATCATCTAAACTATCAATTAAAATTTTGCTCTAATAGTTCTTCTATCTCATGATCCTATTAAATCTCTCCAACATAGCCATTTTTGTTGAGGTTCCAGGTTGAATATACCATAGTTGTATCTTATTTCTTTTAGCCCACAACTTTAAGCTGTTGCCTTCCAGGACCATTATCACCTGATTGCGCTTACACACTTTTGATTTATTAATCTTTTAAAGTCTTTTCAACTCGATATGATGGTAATGAAAAGTCCAATCTCACAATCTAAACCTTCTCTATTATAGTCATCTATAATATTTAATAGCCTATACTTTTTACCACTAGATAAATTATCGTGCATAAAATCCATAGACCATATTTGGTTTGCTCTAGTAACTTCAGTTAATGGTTTTGGCTTATCTTTTTAATTCTTTTTTAGGCTTTATTCGTAAGTTTAAACACAAATCACAATATATTCGATATACTCGTTTATGATTAAACCTCTTACCCAATACATTTCTTATATGCAGAAAGCATAGCTTAAAACCCCAGTTGCGATGAGCCTGTGTAAGCTCAATTAACTTATTTGCTATATACTCATTATCATCACTATTTTTTAGGGCTATAGTAGTATGCTGTTTCACTTATGCAAAAAACTTTACAGCTCCTTTTGACACTGATTTTCTTAGCTTTCACTGTCTGTAAAGCCATCTTCTTTCGCTCAGATGGCTTTACCACTTTTTTGTCATCGCTTCCTTTAAAATATCATGATCTAACTGTAAATCAGCATACATACGTTCAAGTCTACTATTTTGGGCTTCAAGCTCTTTAACTTTTGTTAGCATTGAAACATCCATACCACTGTATTTCTCACGCCATTTATAAAATGTTGAGCTACTTATACCATATTTGCGACACAAATCAGATACGATAATGCCGCTCTATGATTCCTTTAAAATATTTACTATTTGACTATCTGTATATCGTTTTTGTTTCATTTGTAATACCTCTCATTTATTAGTATATTTTTGTACACTTCTAAATGCTATTATTTTTAGGGGGTATTACCGCTATAGAGATGTAGAAGAAATGCTGAGGTACAGAGGTGTATTAGTTAGCTATGAAACTGTAAGAGCTTGGAGTAATAAGTTTGGTAAATCATTTGCCTATGTAATCAAAAGAAAGAGCCTAAGCCTACAGACAAATGGCATTTAGATGAGATGATTATTAAAATGAATGGGGTTAAATTCATACTATGGAGAGCAGTAGACTCTAACGGTCATGAGTTGGATGTGTTTCTACAGAAACGTAAGAACAAAAAGGCTGCAATACGCTTTCTTTCTAGGTTTTTAGGGTCTTACCCTTCTCCAAGAGTTATAGTTACTGATAAGCTCAATAGCTATACAAGACCAATAAAACATATGACTAATGCAGAACATAGACGACACAAAGGTCTAAACAATAGAGTAGAGAATGCACATCAACCAACTCGAAGAAAGGAGAAGAGTTTAATCAAATTTAAATCACCTAGGGGACTGCAAAGGACATTAACATTAATGGGTAAGGTTAGAAATATATTTGCAGTACCAGTAGGCAGATATTTAAATTCTAGAAAAATGCAAAGAACTAAGTTTGATGAAGCGATGAATATATGGCAAGAAGTATCTAAAGAGGTTTACTGTTTCTAAATATTAATCAAACAGTCTTTTTACGCTCGTATTAGTTAACTTGACGGTGCCGCCCTAGCCTTAGTTTAAAATCGGAATTATGGGTAGAGTGGGAGTCTATTTTAATGTTTCGTGGGAGTGTAATAAATTCTATATCATCTCTATTTACCTTAATAATTATACTAAATCTAAAGCACTTAGAATCTCTCCTTAAAATGAATGTTTAACTGAAAATAGTTAGTCTGCTATTAGACGACAATTAGCTTTGCCGGTGACACAACTAGGATTGCAGGTATGTGATAAGTTATATTTATGGACAGTCCCTTAATAAACGAAATAAGAATTTATCTGGAATATTTCATTGGCATAAATTCCAAAAGAATTAAGCTAATAAATGTTTATATTTAGGAATGATAAAGATACTCTATTATCTCATCTTTTTAGGACCAGATATATTCCATGTAAGATTTATATAATTTTTCTCTATAACCAATTTAGCTGAATATAAGTCTTTTCCACATATATGGGGTTCTATACTCACCCATTGAGTATTGGTTATAGGTTCTAGTTCAAATAGGATTACTTCATTATTATAACCAAAACGAGAGTGAGAAAGACGAAGCTTGTTCTTGGATAATTGTGTCCATATATATTCATTGAAGATCTTGGTTGTTTTTGAATTATTATCTAGTTTAAAGCAGCCTTCCTCTCTGAAAAACAGTTTATTATCCTTAATGTGTGTAATTACTTTGCCTTGTCCGCTACCGTTCCAATTTGTTAAGGATTTTTGACCAGCGGTAGCTTTAAATTTAAAGTTGTCAATATTTATAAGGTAAGTAAACAAGTCCATGGCTATCTAAATATAGAAATTGTTGTGATTTTGAGTTTAAAGCAAGAGTACCGTAAATCTAACTAGATGTATAATGAAAATATCTTATTTTAAAACCCGAGTGTATTTAATGATGAAAATATTGTATTATCTATTATCAATTTTATAAAAATAATCAGCTATGAATTCTAAATCAATAGGCTCGATTTTATTAATAATAGGCACAACTATTGGGGCAGGCATGCTATCTTTGCCATTGGTAATTGCCGCCTGTGGTTTTACTACAGCAATTGTACTTTTAGTAATGTCGTGGAGTGTTATGTATATTACATCTCTTAAACTTCTGAGCGTATGTGCAAAGTATCCTTTAGGTGAATTTCACTACGATGATGCAAAGCAGAGCATCAAGAGGGTATCAGCTAGTATTTGCTTTGATTTATTTATTACTGCTCTATTCTTTGATGTCGGCTTATACTACACAAGGTGCTAGTTTGATAACCTTGATTAGCCCTTCAACAGGGCTTTCAAATATCGGCGTTGCTTTGCCAGCTATTATATTTATAGTGGTTTTTAGTACATTTATGTATAGTTATAAAACTAGTGATTATGCAAACAGATTTTTTGTACTTTTAAAGTTTGTGTTTTTTGTGTTAACTATCGTGATTATGTATAGTTATATTAGATTTCATAATTTAGAAGATATGCCTCTATCATTGTATGCTTTGATGTTTGCATGGCCAACACTTCTGCCATCATTTGGTTTTCAAAATATAATCCCAGTGATTTATGAGTATCAAAAAGGCGATGTTAAGAGTATTAAAAAAAGTATCTTGATCGGTAGTTTATGTGTATTGGCTATTTATATTGTTTGGGTATTTTTGGCATTAGCATTAATTCCTCAGCAGGGTTTACATAGTTATCAGACGCTATTTGTATCGGGGAATAATACTCCAGCTGGATTTATAACAGAAGTTAGTGCTATTTCAAATTCAAAGATGCTTGAAACAGGGTTAAGCATATTTATAAATATTGCGATTATCACATCGTTTATAGGAGTTGGAATTTCTCTAATGCACTATATAAGAGATATCTTCACAAAATGCAATAAGAATATAAATAACATTGCTTTAGGTTTTGTGTGCTTTATCCCTCCGCTTATATTTACGATTTTTTATCCAAAAGGATTTATATTGGCATTGCAGTATGCTGCTATTTTTGCTGTGATAATATTTGTATATACACCTATATTTTTGAATAAAGAGCGAGTTAAAACTAGACTATACAAATATATATGCTGGAGGACTTGGTACTTTAGTCATATACTTTGTCAGATTGCCAATCTTTGCTTTGATGTCAGTCCTTTTGGTCATTTCTAAATTGTCGATGATTAATTGTCTTTTTAAGGTTCTGTCGCAAACTGAGTGCTTGGTTACGTTATTTCCAAAATCAGCTATCACTAGATACAATTATTCTGCTATAGCATAAAACTGATCCCAAGCAGTCATGCTACCAGCGTTAATGTGCTGACCTTTTCTAATCATATTTACTAATTCATATCCAGCTATAGTAGATTCCATAGAGTCCCATGATTTAAATCCTAACATGGGTCGAGTTAGTCTTTTTATATTTCTATGATCTTGCTCTATGAGATTGTTTAGATATTTATTTTGTCTAATCTCTATACCATGAGTATACCAAATACCAAGCAAAAATAGGAAGATATTGATAGTTAGTAATGCAGCTTCATTAGCTCTGATTTATCTACATTCACTTTCTCTGGTAAGCCATGTTTATCAATGGTTTGCTTGAAGAACTTGCGAGCTGCTTTTTCATCTCTTCTAGCTGAAACCATAAACTCTAATGTATCTCCATGCTTATCTATTGCTCTGTAAACATAAACCCACTTACCTTTATGCTTTACATATGTCTCATCCATCTTCCAACTTACATAAGTACCATACTTCCTAAACTTTTTGCTAAAGGAAGCTTCTAACTCTTTAGCATATTTGATAACCCAACGATTGATAGTGCTATGATCTACATTAACACCTCGCTCTTTCATTAGTTCTTCTACATGTCTGTAGCTTAATGGATATGATAAATACCAGCGAAGAGCTTGGAGTATTAATAATTTAGTAAAATGCCTGCCTGTAAAGTCTATCATTTGTATTTTGAAATAAAATCTGTGGTAAAATTATACTACAAATTCATGCAACTACCAGTTTGCGACAGAACCAATGACAGAGTAATTTTTTAGAAAAATAAAGCCTAAAACTTAGGCTGTACGAAAGGTATAACTTGCTTTACGACTTAGAACGCCATCTAGCCACATTTGGTTGTTTACTAGTTTTTTACCAAAAGCTGCTTCTATTTTGCTAGCATCATCGCTTACACAAAGAAGTTGTGAACCTTCTTTCATAATGTCTGTCAAAAGAACTAGCATCGTGTGAAGACCCTCTTCCTCTTTCATAGCAATCATGTCAGCATAGATTTCATCTTTTCTATCATCAATAGCAGAGATATCTATCATTTCTAACTGATTCACACCAAACCTATGACCATTCATCATAAATGGCTTGTAGTCTTTTGTATTTAGCTGTCTAGCTGAAGCACCAACTGTTGCAGACTTAACTATAAACATTTCCATAGCTAGCTCTTCTGGGTTTTTCTACACCTGCTATCTCTGCTAGCTCTTTTACTGCCTTTCTATCAGTATCTGTGCATGTTGGTGATTTGAAAATGACAATATCACTCAATATCGCTAGCATCATCATACCTGCTATGTTTTTTAGGGGATAGCTACACCTAGTGCGTCATAAACTTCTTTTACGATAGTGTTAGAGCAACCAATAGGTCTAATCCAGCACTCAAGAGGAGTAGAAGTCATCATATCACCAAGTTTATGGTGATCTATGATACCAACGATAGTCGCCTCATCAATATCATCTTTGAAAATGTGCTTTATCTGTTGAATCAACAATATAAACCTTTCACCCGCTACTGAAGTTTTCAATGCTGGCAATTGACCATCAAATTTATCTAAAATAAACTTCGTTTCATTAGATATCTCACCCAATCTTACTGGGATGTACTCTTCACTTTCAACTTGGTTTTTTAGGTACGAAATAGAGATAGCACCTACGATTGAATCACTGTCTGGATTCTTGTGTCCGAAAACATATACTGACATGGTTTAGATCCTTTTTTGTTTTTTGAAATTGTACTATATTTTTACACAAAATTATACAAATTTTACTTTTAATAACTGTAGTGATAGTGCATTGCACTGTCAGTCTAAAAAGACAGACCAATAGTCTGTCACTACATTAAAAAGATAACTAATGTTAAATAAAGGTTCTGTCGCAAACTGGTAGTTGCATGAATTTGTAGTATAATTTTACACAGATTTTATTTCAAAATACAAATGATAGACTTTACAGGCAGGCATTTTTACTAAATTATTAATACTCCAAGCTCTTCGCTGGTATTTATCATATCCATTAAGCTACAGACATGTAGAAGACTAATGAAAGAGCGAGGTGTTAATGTAGATCATAGCACTATCAATCGTTGGGTTATCAAATATGCTAAAGAGTTAGAAGCTTCCTTTAGCAAAAAGTTTAGGAAGTATGGTACTTATGTAAGTTGGAAGATGGATGAGACATATGTAAAGCATAAAGGTAAGTGGGTTTATGTTTACAGAGCAATAGATAAGCATGGAGATACATTAGAGTTTATGGTTTCAGCTAGAAGAGATGAAAAAGCAGCTCGCAAGTTCTTCAAGCAAACCATTGATAAACATGGCTTACCAGAGAAAGTGAATGTAGATAAATCAGGAGCTAATGAAGCTGCATTACTAACTATCAATATCTTCCTATTTTTGCTTGGTATTTGGTATACTCATGGTATAGAGATTAGACAAAATAAATATCTAAACAATCTCATAGAGCAAGATCATAGAAATATAAAAAGACTAACTCGACCCATGTTAGGATTTAAATCATGGGACTCTATGGAATCTACTATAGCTGGATATGAATTAGTAAATATGATTAGAAAAGGTCAGCACATTAACGCTGGTAGCATGACTGCTTGGGATCAGTTTTATGCTATAGCAGAATAATTGTATCTAGTGACAAATAGTTGCATGAATTTGGAAATAATTTAACCACAGACTCAAAGTTTGACGACAGAACAGGCATTTTACTAAATTATTAATACTCCAAGCTCTTCGCTGGTATTTATCATATCCATTAAGCTACAGACATGTAGAAGAACTAATGAAAGAGCGAGGTGTTAATGTAGATCATAGCACTATCAATCGTTGGGTTATCAAATATGCTAAAGAGTTAGAAGCTTCCTTTAGCAAAAAGTTTAGGAAGTATGGTGCTTATGTAAGTTGGAAGATGGATGAGACATATGTAAAGCATAAAGGTAAGTGGTTTTATGTTTACAGAGCAATAGATAAGCATGGAGATACATTAGAGTTTATGGTTTCAGCTAGAAGAGATGAAAAAGCAGCTCGCAAGTTCTTCAAGCAAACCATTGGTAAACATGGCTTACCAGAGAAAGTGAATGTAGATAAATCAGGAGCTAATGAAGCTGCATTACTAACTATCAATATCTTCCTATTTTTGCTTGGTATTTGGTATACTCATGGTATAGAGATTAGACAAAATAAATATCTAAACAATCTCATAGAGCAAGATCATAGAAATATAAAAAGACTAACTCGACCCATGTTAGGATTTAAATCATGGGACTCTATGGAATCTACTATAGCTGGATATGAATTAGTAAATATGATTAGAAAAGGTCAGCACATTAACGCTGGTAGCATGACTGCTTGGGATCAGTTTTATGCTATAGCAGAATAATTGTATCTAGTGATAGCTGATTTTGGAAATAACGTAACCAAGCACTCAGTTTGCGACAGAACCCTTTTTTGTCATCGCTTCCTTTAAAATATCATGATCTAACTGTAAATCAGCATACATACGCTTAAGTCTACTATTTTGGGCATCAAGCTCTTTAACTTTTGTTAGCATTGAAACATCCATACCACTGTATTTCTCACGCCATTTATAAAATGTTGAGCTACTTATACCATATTTGCGACACAAATCAGATGCGATAATACCGCTCTCTGATTCCTTTAAAATATTTACTATTTGACTATCTGTATATCGTTTTTTGTTTCATTTGTAATACCTCTCATTTATTAGTATATTTTTGTACACTTCTAAATGCTATTATTTTTAGGGGTATTACCTAGAGACTCCGGATCGTAGTCCGGAGATTCCGAATTTTTGGTAGAGACAGGTCCGCGACTTGTCGTCCATAAGAAAAAAACAACTAATTTTAAAAAATACTTCAACTTATTCTACAAACAAATCTCTTTCTTATGATATTTCTCTAGGCTCTTAGAATGACTAGAACTTATATAACTAACCTCGTTACTCTCTAGCAGTCCATAAAATTTCTCTACAAGTTCGGTAGGCATATTAGAAGTTGCCTCATCAAGAATTACTAGATCATAATCGCCCACATAAAACCGACAAAGGTTCAATGCTTGCTGCTCACCTGCTGACAACAAACTATTCCAATCAAAAAACCTTACCAATAAACTTGGTCAAATGCCCAAGCTCCAACGACTTTAAAATAGCTATAAAATCATCATCACTAGGAATAGCACATAACTCTGAGCTAAAAACTGCTCGCTTGAAATCATCTTTAGAAAAATATGGCTTATGACTTAAAAACAATATTCTAGGATGCTTGCGATACTTTATAGAGCCCTCGAATTTTTTATTCTTACCTTTAAGCACTTGTAGCAAAGTAGACTTACCCGAACCCACACACCCTTTTATCAAAATACTATCGTTAGGGTAAAGTCCAAAGCTCACTTTTTCAAACAATGGTACTCCATCATTATAAACAACTAAATCATCTACTTTTAGTAGTTCTTGTTGAGCTAAATCAATACAACATACAGTTTTGTTACCAGCATCATCTATTTGGCTGTTAAGCTCTATTAATCGCTTTACATTAGTCTTTAACTCAGCGACTTGATCATAACTATATATAAAAAATAATAACGGCGACACAACCTTTAGAAAAGCCGCATTTATCTGCATAACCTGTCCAAAACTTATCGCCTTTGCAAAGTAGCGAGGTATTGATAGGAAAATACCAATAACACCATAAACTTGGGCAAAAAGACCAGTTACAATATTTATTTTTATTTCCCTAAAAGTTAACTGATAGAAATTCCCAACTATTGAGGAAAAGTTTTCACACTGTTTTGAGAATATACTGTTTCCAAGATTGCTATCAGAAATAGAATGTTTATTGCTCTAACATTTGCTAGACCATACCTAAATTCTGCTTCATACTTCTGCCTATCATAAACAAGCTGACGCAAGGGCTTACCGACTTTTATAACGAGGTAAATATTCATCACCGCTAAAAGCACCGCCAACCAAAATAAATAACCATGTATATTAATCGTAAAGCTATACAGTACAACACTAAAACTCCCAGAAAGATGCCAAAGTATCCAAGAGAAAAAACTAAAGGTCAAAACACTTCCTACAAACCCTAAAAACAAAGCCTTTAGAGTAGTTATAAACTGCTTTATATCATTACTTATCCGTTCATCAGGGTTATCATATTCCTCTGTTTCATTAAGATATGTGAGAGAGTACAACCATCTTTTAGTATAAAAATTGGTAAGGTATGCTCGTATTTTTATCACAAAAATCTGACTAATAGCATATAAAAAAAAGCTATTAATAATCATAAAAAACACTATAAACACAAATTTAACTAGTTGAGTAATCAATAAGCTTTGATTGTAACTTTGCAGATAGTTATAAAAATCAACATACCAATAGTTCAGATATACACTCAATCCCACGCTAAAAAACTCAAACACAATACATACAGCCAGAGACACTAGAATTTTTATCGTTGAGTGGTTTTGCCAAAAAGGCTTTAGAATGAACCAAATATCTCTAAGAAAAGACATTTACTCAGCCTTATACGGCACAGATATTACAACCCTAGAGGCTGTTTTCTCATCTTTTTTATCCATTGTTGCTATAGCAAGCTTAAGCATTTTTGAGTTTTGATTGTGTAAGAAGAAATGCCACCACTTAGTATTTACAACCTCAGGGATCACTACTACAGAGTAACCTTTTTCTGGGTCTCGCAAATCATTTTTATGCAAAATTTGAATTACAGGAGTGATAAATGAATTATAAACCGGTCGTAAAATAAGTAGCTTTTCCTTAAAGTCTAATTCCTTCCATTGAGACTTAACTCTATCTATCTTTTGCTGATCAGCAGACACAAATACAGGTGTAATATCATCTGATAAATTTCGTGATAATTGCTAGCGCTTCTATTGTACCTCGGTGTATACGAGATACTAGTAATATTATTTTAGGCTTCACCTTCTCATGCACGCAAGTATTTACTATAGCTTCATCAACACTCAACGACAAACTTTTTCTCTACGAGTATAGTGTCTATTTATACGAAATAAACCATACATAATCACAGCTATTGCGATGATTACAATCCATACACCTTCAAAAAATTTACTTTCAACAATTGTCAATAAAACTATAAATGTCGCAATACAGCCGATAGCATTTATAAAAGCTCTTATTCCCCAACTCTTATAAAGTCGTTTGTTTCTATACCAATGCTTTACTAAACCCGCTTGGCACAGTGTAAAGGCAATAAACACACCAAAAGCATATAAAGGTATAAGCTTACTAACTTGTGCCTCAAACATAATAACCATTACAGCAGAAAGTAAAGTCAACATTACAATGCCATTTCTAAATGCTAAGCGATCGCCCACTCGTTGTAACTGCTCTGGCAAATACCCATCTTACTCATTATGGAAGCTAAAGTAGGAAAGCCTGTAAAGCAAGTATTTGCCGCCATTAGAAGTATCAGACAAGTAGATGCTTGAAGAAATAATACGCAACTCCATTGCCTAAACCTGATGCCCAAGTTGAGAGAGCACACTTTCAGAGAAATCCGGAAAAATCTTAGTTTGTGTGGCGATGAATGTCACACCTGCAAACATTATCATTGAGAATATCGTCATAAGCATCAGTTTTCCAAGGCTTTTGACATCATTGGAGCCTTAAACGATGACACTCCATTTGCGTAAGACTCTATACCTGTCAAAGCAGCACTGCCTGATGAAAAAGCCCTAAGTACAAGAGTTAGAGTCAGCACACCCATTGAATTGTGCATATACTTAAGATGTTCTTTACTATATATAAATGGCTCTAAATTACCCATATGATACTTATAAAGACCTACTGCTATAAGTAAGATTATCGACGCGATAAACATATATGTTGGCCAAGCGAATATTCTCGCTGTAGAGCGCACACCACGAAGATTTATCATCATCAACAAGACCAGCAACCCTAAAGCCATCTCTATAAGATAATCTTCTAAGATAGGAAATGCTGAACTTACAGCAATAGATGCCATAGATACAGATACTGCAACTGTCAGCACATAATCAATAATCAGCGATGCAGAGGTCAACAATACCATTTTTTCATTAAAATTACTCTTTTACAATAGAGTACGAGCCACCACCCTCAGGATGAGCTCTAATAACTTGAGAATAAGAAAATCCCATCAAGAGGATTAGCAATACCACCATTATAGCAACACTAACAGAGTACCGTGCAATAGCAGCAGCTCCAGCTGTACCAAGCACTATAAATATCACACTTGTAGCATAAGATACTGATGATAGTGCATTTGATGACAAAATCGCAAAACCAGAAAATAAACCTATTTTCTGATCTTGTTGTTTTGCAGCAGGTATTGGTGATCCAAAGATTAGATTTCTTAACTTCATAGATTAATCTTCTCTGTTCAAGAACTCATTTAGATTTTTAGCTAACATCTCTGTATTTTGTCTCATCGCAGCAGAAATCATGAAATACTTATCGGTATAACCTACTCTTTCTGCAAATTCAGCACACCTTTCTTCAACTTCATCTGTTAGTAAATCTATCTTATTTATCACTAAAAATCTCGGCATAGCATATAGCTCTTCACTATATTTTTCTAGCTCTTTTTCTACTGCGAAATAATTTTCAACAGGATCTGACTCATCAAATGGGCATATATCCACCACATGCAATACACAACGAGCTCTTGTAAGATGCTTCAAGAATCTCAATCCCAATCCAGCACCCTCAGCAGCACCCTCGATTACACCAGGAATATCCGCCATTACAAAACTATCTACACCGACCTTTACAACACCTAGATGCGGATACATTGTCGTAAATGGATAATCTGCAACTTTAGGCACAGCTGCCGATACCGCTCGAATTAGTGTAGATTTACCCGCGTTAGGTAAACCAAGCAAAGCTACATCTGCAAGCAAATTAAGCTCAAGACGAACTTCTCTATACTCACCCTCATCACCTAATGTAAATTTACGAGGAGCCTGATTTGTACTACTTTTAAAATGCGTGTTACCAATCCCTCTTTTACCACCTTCCGCAATTAGGAATGTCTCACCATCTTTTAGTACTTCACCAACTTTTTTACCAGTCTCAATATCAAATATACTTGTACCAATCGGCACTATCAAAAACAGATCTTCGCCAGCTTTACCATAACGATTTCCACCCATACCACCTTGACCATTTTGAGCTTGATACTCTCGTTTATAACGATAATCAATAAGGGTGTTTATATTTTCATCAGCTTGAAGGTAAACGCTTCCACCATGACCGCCATCACCGCCATCTGACCGCCAAAAGGTACATATTTTTCTACGGAAACTTACGCAACCATTGCCACCTTTACCCGCTTGTAGCTTAATAACTACTTCATCAACAAATCTCATACTTAAAACTCAATTATTATAAAAACTTTATGGAACTATTATACCAATCCCAATACATATTGATACAATTATCACAAAGGAGTTTATGTCTAACTTAAGTTTTTAATGAGCCGGTAATAGCAGTAGCTATTGCTAAATATGAAAGAGTTAAATTAGGTGTAAAACACAAAGTGATAAAGTAGCAACATGTATAAGAATTAGTGTTAGGAATTGTCCATAAATAAGTTAAAAAGGGTTCTGTCGCAAACTGGTAGTTGCATGAATTTGTAGTATAATTTTACCACAGATTTTATTTCAAAATACAAATGATAGACTTTACAGGCAGGCATTTTACTAAATTATTAATACTCCAAGCTCTTCGCTGGTATTTATCATATCCATTAAGCTACAGACATGTAGAAGAACTAATGAAAGAGCGAGGTGTTAATGTAGATCATAGCACTATCAATCGTTGGGTTATCAAATATGCTAAAGAGTTAGAAGCTTCCTTTAGCAAAAGTTTAGGAAGTATGGTGCTTATGTAAGTTGGAAGATGGATGAGACATATGTAAAGCATAAAGGTAAGTGGTTTTATGTTTACAGAGCAATAGATAAGCATGGAGATACATTAGAGTTTATGGTTTCAGCTAGAAGAGATGAAAAAGCAGCTCGCAAGTTCTTCAAGCAAACCATTGGTAAATATGGCTTACCAGAGAAAGTGAATGTAGATAAATCAGGAGCTAATGAAGCTGCATTACTAACTATCAATATCTTCCTATTTTTGCTTGGTATTTGGTATACTCATGGTATAGAGATTAGACAAAATAAATATCTAAACAATCTCATAGAGCAAGATCATAGAAATATAAAAAGACTAACTGACCCATGTTAGGATTTAAATCATGGGACTCTATGGAATCTACTATAGCTGGATATGAATTAGTAAATATGATTAGAAAAGGTCAGCACATTAACGCTGGTAGCATGACTGCTTGGGGTCAGTTTTATGCTATAGCAGAATAATTGTATCTAGTGATAGCTGATTTTGGAAATAACGTAACCAAGCACTCAGTTTGCGACAGAACCCCTAATTGTCAGAAATTAGGATCAAATAAAAAGTCAGATAACTGAATTTTATTACTTTTATAAGGAACTTCTTTGACTATTTTTGGTACTAAAAAGCCAGGTAATATTGATTGTAATTTTGAATGTATTTCCCATGCTTCTTTGTCTGTTACATGAAAATGCTTGGACCCTCTCACTTTATCAAGAGTATGTAAATAATATGGTAAAATTCCGAAGTCAAATAACTTTTCAGACAAATAAGCTAAAGTATGAGCACTGTCATTTATATTTTTTAATAGAGTACTTTGATTTAATAAGGTTGCTCTACCTTGAAATTTATTTAGAACATGCTTAACTACATCATCTAGTTCGTTGGCATGGTTAACATGGGTGACTAAAACAGTTTGTAACCTATTATCAGAAAGTATATTAACTAAGTTATCCGTAATTCTTTCAGGCAATACAACAGGAACTCTACTGTGTACTCTCAATCTTTTAATATGCTTTATGTTTAACAGTTTATCTATAAAAAATTTAAGATGTTGGTCCGTTAATAAAAGAGGATCTCCACCGCTTAAAATAACTTCATTAATGCTTTTGTCATTATCTATATATTCAAAAGATTTATCCCATGATAATTTGCTAGCTGTAGATTCTTTATAATCAAACTCTCTCCTAAAGCAATACCTGCAAATGAACAGCACAAACACCATTACAAATTAAAAGTACTCGCCCTTGATACCTATGGATAATACCTTTAGCAGGCATCTGTGACTGCTCCATAAGAGGGTCTATAGAAAAGTTTATATCCGTATTTATTTCTTCTTTTATAGATGGGAATATTTGTAGCAAAATAGGATCATTTATATCGCCCTTTTTTATTCTTGAGGCAAAAGAGAGAGGCACCATTATTGGCATTACAGATTGTGCTTTTCTTGATATTTTAATAAGATAATCACTGTCCAATTCAAGATATGATATTAAAGCTTCTGGTGTCTTGATGGCTTGTTTTAGGCTATCATCTTTCCAGCAATTGTTTTCTGAAAAATTCATTTTTGGATTTGGCTCCTTAAGGAAAAAAATGGGTTATGTTGCAAGCTTACAAACCTTAATTCTATCACAATTGTAATATGCTTTTGATATGTTATGTTTGAACGCAGGTAGTCATTTTATAATACTTGATATTACAATCTCTTAGCTAGTATTTATCATGTCCATTGCATAAGGCATATAGAAGAGTTAATGAAAGAACATGGAGATAATATAGGATACTACAAAGATAAATATTTTAGGCAGATGAACTTCTAAGCTAGTATTGTATAATTAAATCAAAATTATAATTTGATAGTAAAATATGGATGAAAATAAAGAAATACCTCAGTGGGCAATAGAGCTTAAATTAGGTTCTGTCGCAAACTGAGTGCTTGGTTACATTATTTCCAAAATCAGCTATCACTAGATACAATTATTCTGCTATAGCATAAAACTGATCCCAAGCAGTCATGCTACCAGCGTTAATGTGCTGACCTTTTCTAATCATATTTACTAATTCATATCCAGCTATAGTAGATTCCATAGAGTCCCATGATTTAAATCCTAACATGGGTCGAGTTAGTCTTTTTATATTTCTATGATCTTGCTCTATGAGATTGTTTAGATATTTATTTTGTCTAATCTCTATACCATGAGTATACCAAATACCAAGCAAAAATAGGAAGATATTGATAGTTAGTAATGCAGCTTCATTAGCTCCTGATTTATCTACATTCACTTTCTCTGGTAAGCCATGTTTACCAATGGTTTGCTTGAAGAACTTGCGAGCTGCTTTTTCATCTCTTCTAGCTGAAACCATAAACTCTAATGTATCTCTATGCTTATCTATTGCTCTGTAAACATAAAACCACTTACCTTTATGCTTTACATATGTCTCATCCATCTTCCAACTTACATAAGCACCATACTTCCTAAACTTTTTGCTAAAGGAAGCTTCTAACTCTTTAGCATATTTGATAACCCAACGATTGATAGTGCTATGATCTACATTAACACCTCGCTCTTTCATTAGTTCTTCTACATGTCTGTAGCTTAATGGATATGATAAATACCAGCGAAGAGCTTGGAGTATTAATAATTTAGTAAAATGCCTGCCTGTAAAGTCTATCATTTGTATTTTGAAATAAAATCTGTGGTAAAATTATACTACAAATTCATGCAACTACCAGTTTGCGACAGAACCAACTAATACACCTCTGTACCTCAGCATTTCTTCTACATCTCTATAGCTAGTATTAAACCTGTGATATATCCAAATAGCATAACTTATAATCTCTACTGGATAACGATATCTTTTAGGTTTTTCTGTAAGCATATATATGAATAAGTGGTATGAATTTGGTATAATTATACACTAGATGATTGTAGAGTTAGTTAACTTGACGATGCCCAGAATAATTGTATCTAGTGATAGCTGATTTTGGAAATAACGTAACCAAGCACTCAGTTTGCGACAGAACCGTATTTTGTTTATCATGTTATTTTCCTTAGGATATTTAATAAAGTAGTTTACTTATAAACAGTAGTTTAAATGCAATAAAAATTAGATGTACTATTTCACAGCGTCATTTAAAATTTCAACGATACTATCGTGATTATTTGCCTTAGCATCATCAACTGGTCTTAGGCTCCATCTGTCTTTTGCATTTGCATCAGCACCTTTATCAAGTAAATATTTAACTACATCTTCTTGACCTTCAGCAGCGGCTAAGTGAAGAGCTGTACGATTATCATAGTCACCTTTGTTTACATCAGCACCAAGAGCAATACTTCTTCTGACTTCGGATATATCGCCCATTCTGGCAGCCCAAATTAGCTCAAATGTAAGGTTGGAATCAGCCATCATGCGATTTTCAATAGGATTGATCTTTTCATTATTATCTATCTGATCATAATTATGGAAGCTAAATTTATCTACTAATCGTCTACTAAATTCGACACCTCTAACAGAGTTGTGATTGTTGTCTAAACGAGGTGAAAATATCGCAAAGCCACCGACATTTGGTATAGCAATTACCAAAGCACCAGATACACCTGATTTTGCAGGCAAGCCCACTGAAAGCATACTCTCCTGAGAAATCATACATGCCGCATGAGTACATCATAGATAATGAGTTGCGGATAGTTGTCGGTGAAAATATCTTTTTGTTTGTCAAAGGACAGATACCACCATTTGCAAGAGTAGACATGATTTTAGACATTTTCTTGGCATTTACTTGAATCGAACAAGTCTGGAAATAAAAATCTAAAGTAGTATGGATATTAGTCCCTTTAGGGAATGCTTCAACTTCTTTCATAAAGTGAGCTAGTGCATAATTTCTATCAGCCGTTTCTTTTTCTGAGTGATATGTAGCATTATCAAAGCCTACGCGTTCTCCACCAGAAAGATTCTGCCAAATCTGTGTAATGTACTCAAATCTATCGGCTAAATTTAGTTCGGGTTTAATCAATGAGCAAGTCATTATCGCACCAGAATTTATCATTGGATTGTGAGGGCGTTCGTACTTGTTTAGAGCAATAGCATTAAATGTCTCACCACTTGGCTCTCGACCTACATGCTCATGAACCTTGTCTTCACCATTAAGTTCGGTAGCGATACAGTATGTAATAGCTTTTGATGTTGATTGTACACAATATGGGTGTAGATAATCTCCAAGAGTAATCATCTGACCATCAATACTACAAAAAGATACCGCAAAAAGTTCAGGGTCTACTCGTTCTAACTGCGGGATATAGCTAGCATTTTTACCAAGTCTATTTTCTTTGGTTTCTTCAAATATCGCTGTAATTTCATCTCTGAAAGCTTTAAAGTCAGGTATGATAAATCCTTTACTGATTGATTTCTCGATTATACCAATACTATCTGAGCTTATTTCCATGAATTGCTCAAAATCAATTTTGTCAACCTTTGACAAATTTTCTAGGTTTAGCATTAATTTAGTAATGCGTGGATCATCATTGACTATACCAGCAGAATGTAGACAATCAAGAATATCTATTTTTGTAATGTGATTGTCTTTATTACAGATAGCATCAAATATTTTTTTGTAATGATCTTCACCAAAAGAGTGGGTTGTCATATCTGAAGGTTTATTTTTTTCATATTTGGTCTCTTTATTTTGAGCACATTTTTAATACCATTTAATTTCGTTATAAAAAAGAAACTAGAGGATTTTATAATGTGTATTTAAAAAAGTAAGGTTAGAAATTTATTTTGAGAAAGGGGTGGTCACTAGCTAACTGTAGCAGTTGCAAGAGCCGTAGAGACTAGGTATGGGTCAGAGTTTGCACCAGGTCTTCTATCTTCAAAGTAGCCATAGCCTTTGATAGCTACAGGGCGCGGTATTCTAATTGAGCAACCTCTATCAGCATCACCAACTTTGAATGTGTTTATATCACAAGTCTCATAATCACCAGTTAATCTATCGCTTAGACCAAAACCATAATCTAAGATATCTTTGGTATGATTTTTCTAAGTTTTTAACAATTCTGTCAATAGTTTTTTTACCAACTGAAGCATCTCTAGTTTCTGTTGTAGAAAAATTAGCATGCATACCTGCACCATTCCAGTCGCCTTTAATAGGCTTGTTTGAGAATGAGATAGTTATGTCGTATTCTTCACCAAGTCTTTCTAGTAACCATCTAGCCAAATGTACATGGTCAGAAACATTTAATACGCCAGCATCTTCATTATCGACACCTCTAGGGCCAATTTGGAACTCCCACTGACCTGGCATTACTTCAGCATTTATTCCGTAGAATAAAATACCAGCATCAAGACATGCTTGCATATGAGCTTCAACAAGGTCGCGACCAAATGCTTTTTCAGCACCAGCACTACAGTAGTATGGTCCTTGAGGCCCAGGGAAACCAGTTGTAGGCCAACCTAATGGTCTACCATCTTGAAACATTGTATACTCTTGCTCAAAGCCTATCCACATATCGTGATCTTTTGAGTTTTCAAGAATCGAGCGTAGTTTTGCTCTATTGTTTGTTTTGTGAGGAGTTTTGTTGTCTGGGTTATATACTTCACAAAGTACTAGATAACCGCAGTCTCTAAGTGGATCCATAACAAAATTTACAGGCTTAAGTATGCAATCTGAATCATGACCTGTTGCCTGATTAGTAGATGAACCATCAAAACTCCATTCTGGAAAGTCTTTTGCATCTAAAACTTCTTTGAAAGGAAGTACGCGTGCTTTAGAACGAAGTTCTGGTACAGGCTCACTACCATCAATCCAAATATATTCTGCTGTCATAACCGTCATCTTTTATTGATCCTTTTTGCTGTGAAAATTGTTACATCACATACAATGATATCAATAGATAAAAAAAAAGTAAATGAATAATAGAAATAAGCTATAAATTATTTAATTGATGTTACGCACCACACACAAATTTGAGTAGTAAGTTGTCATATAGCCAAATCACAAGAAAAGCGTCATGCTGAATTTATTTCAGGATCTCTCGACAGGTGTTGATTTTATTGAAACTCTGTATTTCAGATACGCTCATCAATTAAGTTCAGAATGACGAGGTGGTTTTTTGGTTCTGTCGCAAACTGGTAGTTGCATGAATTTGTAGTATAATTTTACCACAGATTTTATTTCAAAATACAAATGATAGACTTTACAGGCAGGCATTTTACTAAATTATTAATACTCCAAGCTCTTCGCTGGTATTTATCATATCCATTAAGCTACAGACATGTAGAAGAACTAATGAAAGAGCGAGGTGTTAATGTAGATCATAGCACTATCAATCGTTGGGTTATCAAATATGCTAAAGAGTTAGAAGCTTCTTTTAGCAAAAAGTTTAGGAAGTATGGTGCTTATGTAAGTTGGAAGATGGATGAGACATATGTAAAGCATAAAGGTAAGTGGTTTTATGTTTACAGAGCAATAGATAAGCATGGAGATACATTAGAGTTTATGGTTTCAGCTAGAAGAGATGAAAAAGCAGCTCGCAAGTTCTTCAAGCAAACCATTGGTAAACATGGCTTACCAGAGAAAGTGAATGTAGATAAATCAGGAGCTAATGAAGCTGCATTACTAACTATCAATATCTTCCTATTTTTGCTTGGTATTTGGTATACTCATGGTATAGAGATTAGACAAAATAAATATCTAAACAATCTCATAGAGCAAGATCATAGAAATATAAAAAGACTAACTCGACCCATGTTAGGATTTAAATCATGGGACTCTATGGAATCTACTATAGCTGGATATGAATTAGTAAATATGATTAGAAAAGGTCAGCACATTAACGCTGGTTTTAGCATGACTGCTTGGGATCAGTTTTATGCTATAGCAGAATAATTGTATCTAGTGATAGCTGATTTTGGAAATAACGTAACCAAGCACTCAGTTTGCGACAGAACCATATGAATAAGTGGTATGAATTTGGTATAATTATACACTAGATGATTGTAGAGTTAGTTAACTTGACGATGCCTTTAGTTATTGTTTAGCTATATATAATATTGTCTCATCAAATGGACATTTGTTGAGATATATTATCTAGATTAGAAAGGCGAAGTAAATCTGTTAAACTCGGCAATTTAATTATGTTAGCTACACGCTTAAGTGCTATGTGTAATTAACCCCCTTTTAGATTTATTGTAACTTTTATAGAATAAGAGAGTTATTAATATTGTTAATATAAATGAAAATATCCTTCATAAGTTATATATTTATCATGTAAATAAAATAACTGTAATACAAAAACACAAAATGGAGTTATTCCAATAAGAGTACTATGTTCTATATAGCCTATGTGCTCAATTGAGTTTTGAGAAAAATATAAAGGTATAATTAGACTAAAAAACTTATAAAAAGAGACATGCTATAATCTACAGTAGTAGCAACATATATTCTTCCAGAGATTATGCAATATATTAATGGGATTAATGCTAAAAGAATATATCTAATTGCTAAAATTTCATTAGCAGAGAAACCTCTTTTATTCATCTCTGAAGATAGTTTAGCAAAATAGTACATTGAAACTCCTAACATCAAACTCTCAAAAATAAGGACTATAAATTTATATTCTGAATAATAAAAATATAAAGAAACATATAGACCAAGAATAGAAATAAATATTAATGAAGTAAATAAAATATCCCATTTTGATTTAGTATATAAAAATCGTAGATTTTTAAATCTGCTCATAAATGTTGGTATTGTAGTACAATAAAAAATAGCAATAGCAGGCGTATAATTTATTACAACCATAAATGAGAAATACCACATAGATAAAAAGACAATAATTAATTTAATGTATAAAGGAAAGTTAACTAATACCTTTTTATAAGTACTAAATATATTCTTAATTATTAAAATATGAAAAAAAAAATTAGTGCATATAAGCTACTTATTGCTATAAGTAGATATTGATCCATATTATTCCCAATGGAATGTATAAATACAAAAGACAGCGCTGTTGTAATGATATACATAACGGTATGAAAATATTTATATTTAACTGATAACATTTTGAATTATATAATTATAGTCAGAATCTAAGATTTTTTTACTTTCAATATCTAAAAGTTCTTTATTTTTATTTGACATAAATACTAGTTTTCTTAAACCTGTTAGATCTAAATCATCTTTATTTTTTATTGGGCTTAAATTTATGTCTCTGACATCTAGATCACTAGATATACTATCATATTTAAATTGATGGTTATATAAAAACAAAGCTTTATAAAAAATATCATTTTTCAATTTTAGACAACTGCCTTTTGAATTAACATTATCGAGAGACTCTGATAGTACTTTTACTTGTGATTTTATACCTACTTTTTCTGCTAGTATATTATATGCTCCTGATGCCCCACTATTTCTTGGATTTAGCTCAATAAGTTTAATTTGATTATCATTAGTTAAAAATAGTTCAATATGACAGAAACCATATTTAAAATTGTAAATTTCTAACATATCCAGAACATAATTTTGAACCTTATTGTCTTCATCATTAAAAATTTCTATTGATCTATAAACAGGAATTCCATAAATATTTTCCTTATGATATCTCTGAATACTACAAATTTTATGAATACCTTTTATTGAAAAAGTATCAACAATAATTTCATGACCAGAGACATATTCTTGAATTAAATATTCATCGACATTGCCAAAATTAATAATTTTTGGAACTTTTAATAAATTTAGTTTCAATAATTCAATATTATCTGCCTTAAAAGCTCCTATTGAACATACTCCATTTGCTGGTTTTGCGAATACTGGAAAATCCAAATTCTCACATCTTTTCAAACCTTCAGTTAAATTATTCATTGAAATTAGGCACTGCTGTATATTAGGTAAGCCATTTTCTTTCAATTTCTCTTGCTGTAAGTATTTACTAGATAATATCTCATAGGTTTCATTAGAGTTAACTAACGAAGGAGTAAATATAGATTTTAATTTTTTTGATAGATTTACAGTGTATTCTTGATCTGAACCATTAATTACTAAATCAAACTCATATTTTTCTTTAATTTTTGAAGATAATCATCTGAGTCTTCAGTAAAAATCTGTTCATCAAAATATTCTGGTTTAGGTAAATTAAAAGCAGAAACATTTGTAATATTTGAAAATAATGCTACAGAATAAATAGATTCTTTACTTAGAGCATCTGATAAATATTTCGTAGCTGATAATGGATTCACTATTAAAACTTTTTTCTTATATAAGCTCATAATTTATCATTAACTAAATACACCTTAGAATAGTTTATATCAGAATAAATTTTTAAACAATAAGAAAAAATATTTTCTACAGGGCAATTGCATTAAAAAAGGTTGATCCTCCGTCAATTTGGGACAGTTTATTTGTTCATTTTCCATTATATATTCAAATTGTTGAGCTAATGGTAAAAAATTCTAAAATAACAACACTTTTTTCTATTAGCTCTAAAATGTGGTTCTGTCGCAAACTGAGTGCTTGGTTACGTTATTTCCAAAATCAGCTATCACTAGATACAATTATTCTGCTATAGCATAAAACTGATCCCAAGCAGTCATGCTACCAGCGTTAATGTGCTGACCTTTTCTAATCATATTTACTAATTCATATCCAGCTATAGTTAGATTCCATAGAGTCCCATGATTTAAATCCTAACATGGGTCGAGTTAGTCTTTTTATATTTCTATGATCTTGCTCTATGAGATTGTTTAGATATTTATTTTGTCTAATCTCTATACCATGAGTATACCAAATACCAAGCAAAAATAGGAAGATATTGATAGTTAGTAATGCAGCTTCATTAGCTCCTGATTTATCTACATTCACTTTCTCTGGTAAGCCATGTTTACCAATGGTTTGCTTGAAGAACTTGCGAGCTGCTTTTTCATCTCTTCTAGCTGAAACCATAAACTCTAATGTATCTCCATGCTTATCTATTGCTCTGTAAACATAAAACCACTTACCTTTATGCTTTACATATGTCTCATCCATCTTCCAACTTACATAAGCACCATACTTCCTAAACTTTTTGCTAAAGGAAGCTTCTAACTCTTTAGCATATTTGATAACCCAACGATTGATAGTGCTATGATCTACATTAACACCTCGCTCTTTCATTAGTTCTTCTACATGTCTGTAGCTTAATGGATATGATAAATACCAGCGAAGAGCTTGGAGTATTAATAATTTAGTAAAATGCCTGCCTGTAAAGTCTATCATTTGTATTTTGAAATAAAATCTGTGGTAAAATTATACTACAAATTCATGCAACTACCAGTTTGCGACAGAACCCATTCGATCAACTACGCTCAGCAACCACTTGTTATAATCCTTGTTTTTATTGAGAACAAAAAGTCATTACGGCTGGCTCAATACATTTTTTGTATTAAATCGGCATTCTCGTAGCCTTAACTCACGAACTTCACTTCACTCAAACCCTCTTAAATTCTTTAAATTTTTCTATTATTTATAAAAACCTACAAATCTTTCGCATCTCTGGACTTGCTCTGGAGTCTCCTTAATATGGTTACAATTCTCTTCCATATAGATGAGCTTAATTTCATTGAAGCTGTCTCAAACCTACTAGATTTTGAGTATTTACAAAAAACATTAAAAAAGATGTAAAAAGTAGTTGCAAAGAGAGAAAGTGATGTGTATTATATGTCTTCACCGGTTGGGAGTGATGCAACGGGAAGCGAGGAGGAGATTAGGTTCTAGCCCTTGAGATATTTAATAGATATATTATATACAAACACTTTGTTAATGAATTTGAGTAACAGTAGTTGGAGTCAGAAATTGATTAAACTGAAGAGTTTGATCCTGGCTCAGATTGAACGCTGGCGGCATGCTTAACACATGCAAGTCGAACGGAAACGATGGAAGCTTGCTTCCAGGCGTCGAGTGGCGGACGGGTGAGTAACGCGTAGGAATCTACCTATCTGTGGGGGATACCAGTTGGAAACGACTGTTAATACCGCATAATATCTGAGGATTAAAGGTGGCAACTTGTTGCTGCCGCGGATGGATGAGCCTGCGTTAGATTAGCTTGTTGGTGGGGTAAAGGCCTACCAAGGCTGCGATCTATAGCTGATTTGAGAGGATGATCAGCCACATTGGAACTGAGACACGGTCCAAACTCCTACGGGAGGCAGCAGTGGGGAATATTGGACAATGGGGAAACCCTGATCCAGCAATACCATGTGTGAAGAAGGCTCTAGGGTCGTAAAGCACTTTAGTCAGGGAGGAAGGCCTTGTCGTTAATAGCGGCAGGGATTGACGTTACCTGAAGAATAAGCACCGGCTAACTCCGTGCCAGCAGCCGCGGTAATACGGGGGTGCAAGCGTTAATCGGAATTACTGGGCGTAAAGCGTGCGTAGGTGGTTGTTTAAGTCAGATGTGAAAGCCCAGGGCTCAACCTTGGAACTGCATTTGATACTGGTAGACTAGAGTATAGTAGAGGAGTGGGAATTTCTGGTGTAGCGGTGAAATGCGTAGAGATCAGAAGAACACCAATGGCGAAGGCAACACTCTGGACTAATACTGACGCTGAGGACGAAAGCGTGGGATCAAACAGGATTAGATACCCTGGTAGTCCACGCTGTAAACGATGAGTACTAGCTGTTGGGTTCGGTGTAAAGGATCTAGTGGCGTAGCTAACGCGGTAAGTACTCCGCCTGGGGACTACGGTCGCAAGACTAAAACTCAAAGGAATTGACGGGGACCCGCACAAGCGGTGGAGCATGTGGTTTAATTCGATGCAACGCGAAGAACCTTACCTGGTCTTGACATACAGAGAACTTTCTAGAGATAGATTGGTGCCTTCGGGAACTCAGTGACAGGTGCTGCACGGCTGTCGTCAGCTCGTGTTGTGAAATGTTGGGTTAAGTCCCGCAACGAGCGCAACCCCTATTGATAGTTACCATCATTAAGTTGGGTACTCTATTGAGACTGCCGCTGACAAGGCGGAGGAAGGTGGGGACGACGTCAAGTCATCATGGCCCTTACGAGTAGGGCTACACACGTGCTACAATGGCCGGTACAGAGGGCTGCGATACCGCGAGAGTGGAGCTAATCCCAGAAAACCGGTCGTAGTCCGGATTGCAGTCTGCAACTCGACTGCATGAAGTCGGAATCGCTAGTAATCGCGAATCAGAATGTCGCGGTGAATACGTTCCCGGGTCTTGTACACACCGCCCGTCACACCATGGGAGTGCATTGCACCAGAAGTAGATAGCTTAACCTTCGGGAGGAGCGCTTACCACTTTGTGGTCCATGACTGGGGTGAAGTCGTAACAAGGTAGCCGTAGGGGAACCTGCGGCTGGATCACCTCCTTAAAGGAAATACGAAAAAATAGAAATAAACTTCAGTTACTGAAACTTAGAGGATTTAACTTAGTGTTTGTAGATAATATATTTTAGTGTAAATAAGATACGGGTCTGTAGCTCAGCTTGGTTAGAGCGCACCCCTGATAAGGGTGAGGTCGGTAGTTCGAGTCTACTCAGACCCACCATTTTCTTCACTGATCATCGTCATGCACTTGCTCATTCATTACTGAATGAACTTCGCAAGCACCTTCCTTGATCAATAAAGAAAAGATAAAAAATATTATGGGGCCTTAGCTCAGCTGGGAGAGCGCTTGCTTTGCACGCAGGAGGTCAGCGGTTCGATCCCGCTAGGCTCCACCATATTTTATTTACATGAAGATAGAGATATTTAACAATTTAGTATAGAAATAGACTTAAGAAAATAAGTGCAAGCGGTGAATGCCTTGGCATTTGGAGGCGATGAAGGACGTGTTAATCTGCGATAAGCTTCGGTTAGGTGGTAAATGACCTATGATCCGGAGATTTCCGAATGGGGGAACCCAGCCATAGCAGTATGGTTATCTGTAGCGACATAGTTACAGAGGCGAACGAGGGGAACTGAAACATCTAAGTACCCTTAGGAAAAGAAATCAATTGAGATTCCCATAGTAGTGGCGAGCGAAGTGGGAAGAGCCTGGTATGATATAGCTAGAATTATAGTAGAACAAGTTGGGAAGCTTGACGGTAGAGGGTGATAGTCCCGTATACGAAATAATCTTAGTGGAACTAGACATATGAACAAGTAGGACGGGGCACGAGAAACCTTGTTTGAACATGGGGGGACCATCCTCCAAGGCTAAATACTACCAAATGACCGATAGTGAACTAGTACCGTGAGGGAAAGGTGAAAAGAACCCTTATAAAGGGAGTGAAATAGAATCTGAAACCGCTTGCATACAAGCAGTAGGAGCATAATTTAGTTATGTGACTGCGTACCTTTTGTATAATGGGTCAGCGAGTTACTTTTAGTAGCAAGGATAACTGAATAAGGGATCCGTAGCGAAAGCGAGTCTTAATAGGGCGTATAGTTGCTAGGAGTAGACCCGAAACCGGCGCGATCTATCCATGACCAGGTTGAAGGTTAGGTAATACTAACTGGAGGACCGAACCCGGTAATGTTGCAAAATTATGGGATGAGTTGTGGATCGGAGTGAAAGGCTAATCAAGCGCGGAGATAGCTGGTTCTCCCCGAAAACTATTTAGGTAGTGCCTCGTGAATAACTGATTGGGGTAAAGCACTGTTTCGACTAGGGGGTTTTACGACCTTACCGACTCGATGCAAACTAAGAATACGATCAAGTTCAATCACGGGAGAGACACTGCGGGTGCTAAGGTCCGTAGTGGAGAGGGAAACAGCCCAGACCGCCAACTAAGGTCCCCAAGTCATAGCTAAGTGGGAAACGAAGTGGAAGGCATAGACAGCCAGGAGGTTGGCTTAGAAGCAGCCATCCTTTAAAGAAAGCGTAATAGCTCACTGGTCGAGTCGGCCTGCACGGAAGATTTAACGGGCTAAGCTATGCACCGAAGTTGCGGATATGTATTAATATATATGGTAGGGGAGCGTTCTGTAAGCCGATGAAGGTGTGTTGAGAAGCATGCTGGAGGTATCAGAAGTGCGAATGCTGACATGAGTAACGTAAAATAAGTGAGATTCTTATTGGCCGAAAACCCAAGGATTCCTACGCAATGTTAATCAACGTAGGGTAAGCCGGCACCTAAGGCGTAGCTGAAGAGCGAAGTCGATGGACAACAGGTTAATATTCCTGTGCTGCTTATATGAATGATGGAGGGACGGAGAAGGCTAGGTAGGCCCGGCGAATGGTTGTCCGGGTGAAAGTAAGTAGGTAGATGTATTAGGTAAATCCGGTATATTGTTGATCTGAGATACGAGACGAAGTCAAATTTATTTGACGAAGCTATTGATGCCATGCTTCCAGGAAAATCTTCTAAGTATATTGTATAAGTAACCGTACTGTAAACCGACACTGGTGGGTAGGTAGAGAATACTAAGGCTATGGGAGAACTATGGTGAAGGAACTAGGCAAAATGACACCGTAACTTTGGAAGAAGGTGTGCCCATATTAGGTGAAAGGACTTGCTCCTGGAGCTGACGTGGGTTGCAATTATCAGGTGGCTGCGACTGTTTATCAAAAACACAGCACTCTGCGAAATCGTAAGATGAAGTATAGGGTGTGACGCCTGCCCGGTGCTGGAAGGTTAATTGAAGAGGTTAGCGCAAGCGAAGCTTTGGATCGAAGCCCCAGTAAACGGCGGCCGTAACTATAACGGTCCTAAGGTAGCGAAATTCCTTGTCGGGTAAGTTCCGACCTGCACGAATGGCGTAACGACGGCCACACTGTCTCCACCATAGACCCAGTGAAATTGAAATCGCAGTGAAGATGCTGTGTACCCGCACCTAGACGGAAAGACCCCGTGAACCTTTACTACAGCTTTGCACTGGACTTTGAATATTTATGTGTAGGATAGGTGGGAGACTATGAAGCAGCGTCGCTAGATGTTGTGGAGTCGACCTTGAAATACCACCCTTGACTATTTGAAGTTCTAACTCAGGAGAAATTCGAGGACAGTGTATGGTGGGTAGTTTGACTGGGGCGGTCTCCTCCCAAAGAGTAACGGAGGAGTACGAAAGGTGCACTCGGCATGGTCGGAAATCATGCTAAGAGTATAAAGGCAAAAGTGCGCTTGACTGCGAGAGTGACGGCTCGAGCAGGTACGAAAGTAGGTCTTAGTGATCCGGTGGTCCTGTATGGAAAGGCCATCGCTCAACGGATAAAAGGTACTCCGGGGATAACAGGCTGATTCCTCCCAAGAGTTCATATCGACGGGGGAGTTTGGCACCTCGATGTCGGCTCATCACATCCTGGGGCTGAAGCAGGTCCCAAGGGAATGGCTGTTCGCCAATTAAACAGCTACGCGAGCAGGGTTTAGAACGACCTGACACAGATCGGTCCCTATCTGCCGTGGGCGTTGGATATTTGAGAAGAGTTGCTCCTAGTACGAGAGGACCGGAGTGAACGAACCACTGGTGTTCCGGTTGTTTCGCCAGAAGCATTGCCGGGTAGCTACGTTCGGAAGGGATAACCGCTGAAAGCATCTAAGCGGGAAGCCCACCTCAAGATAAGATTTCTCTTTTAGTCCAACTAAACTAAAGATCTGTTGTAGACCACAACGTTGATAGGCTGGGTGTGGAAGTACAGTAATGTATGAAGCTTACCAGTACTAATGATCCGAGAGACTTAAGTCTATTTCTATGCTGAATTGTTAAATATCTTTATAAACTAAAGATATTAACAATAACAGAAACAAAGAACCAAACCCAAAACACAGTTTTGGCGATGATAGCTTGTAGGTACCACCTGATCCCATTCGAACTCAGAAGTGAAACTATAACACGCCGATGATAGTTTAGCATTCGCTAAGTGAAAGTAGGTAGTCGCCATTTTTTGAATAATTAAAGACTCTAACAAGAGCACATACTCAAAGCCCCATCATATTAACTTATGATGGGGCTTTTTGCGTTTTAAAATAGCTGAAAAGTTAGTCAGAAGATAATAGAAGAATTTTAGTTTTGAGTATTACCAGTCGCTAATTTTTATAGTATCTAATTCTTTATTCATAGTTATTCTCATTTCTTCTAAGGTATTTAAATCTGGTAGTGTGCAGAAAAGTGTCTCTATAGCTTTTCGATTTTATCCTCTAATTTATCTTTTACTACCGAAAAAGCAGTAACAGGATATTTTCTATAGTTGCTATTTTCCTTTTCTATTAGATGAGCACAAATTAAATTTAAAAGACTGTTGATTTAATCTGGGATTTTTCACATAACTCTTAAATTTGAAAATTTTAGGGAAATTTGATCATAATTCTCCTATTTTGTGCTCTATATCAGCCATTTTGGCTGATATAGATACATTTATCCTAGTTAAGCCATCAAATTGACCGCTTTTAATACATTAAAGCACATAGCTTTTAACAAAGCTTGAGCATTTACTTTTATAGTAGAAAAATAGCTAGCTCTAGTAAAATTAAACTTTCTCTTTAATGTACCAAAACATCTTTCAACTTTATATCTAGTTTTAGATATAAGTATATTTCTTCGTTTCTGCCTCTTTGTTAAAGGCTTATTTCTAATAGCTTTTTGTAAAATACGATTCTTTACCTTTTTCTTCTTTAATAAATCTCTATTAGCAACTGTATCATATGCCTTATCTGCCAATAGATGTTCACAATTAAGGTCTTCTAACATAGTTTCTAGCCTATGAGCTTCATAAGCTTCTGCTGATTCTGTATGGACTGTTTGTATAAAACCATGTTCATCATCAACACTAGCAAATACTTTATACCCATAATGACTTTTCTTACCTTTCTTAATCCATCTTGCATTAATATCTTTGCCATACGAAACATCAGGAGTTGAGAGCTAATCGCAAAAAAAAAAGGGTCTAAAAAGGGTCTGTAAGCTATGTATAATAAGAGTTTAAAAAGGATTATTTACAAGTGCCTGTAAAAAAAGACTAAAATATGCCCAAAATGTAGCTCTAGTTTCACTAAGAAAATAGGCAAGCAGAATAATATTCAACGATAAAAATGCAATGCTTGTAGCAAAAAATTTAGCTCTAAAAGAAGAGTCCTAAAACTTTCAGAAATAATCTTTAGAAAATATGTTTTTAAACATCAAACTCAGACAGATTTAGCATTAGAATACAATAGGTCAAAAAGATGGGTTTATACTCAAATTCACGATTATAAAGTACCCTATAAATGTGATAACCCTAGAGCGGTAACGCTAGTGTGTGATACCACTTTTTATGGCAAGAAGAAAGATAGGTTGGGAACAGTTCTTTTCTATGATGTCCTAAAAAGCGAAGTGTTGCTGTGGGAGCATGTTGAAACTGAAAAAATGTGCATCTTATAAAAAGTTACTTAATCAGTTGCTTGCACTAGGATATATCATCAATAGTATAACTATGGATGGCAAAAGAGGCTTAAACACCGTGTTTATGGAGTATCCAATACAGATGTGTCACTTTCATCAAAAGCAGATAGTTCAAAGGTACATAACTAAAAACCCTAAATTACAAGCGAGTAAAGATTTGCAAAAAATAATGCAAGCTCTCACTAAGACAACTGAAAAAACTTTTAAAAAGAAGCTTCAATGTTGGCGTTCGAAACATGAAGATTTTCTAGCTGAGATGACAGTCAATTATGAGACTGGTGAAGCAACTTACACTCACTATAAGCTAAGAGCGGCTTACTCTAGTTTATGCTCTAATTTGGACTATCTTTTCACATATAAAAATCACAAAGAATTTTGTACTCCAAATACGACAAATCATCTTGATGGTGGTAAGTTTTCAGATTTAAAAAATAGGATTAGAGTACATAGAGGTTTATCTAAACTGCTGAAGAAAAAACTAGTTGATTACTTCTTAGTAAATAATGGCAAAAAATATTAAAACAGACTCCAATTTTTTTGCGATTAGCTCAGAAACAACGACTAGTTTAAGTTAAGTTATATGTAGTGTAGTGACAGCTCAGTGAGCTGTCTTCTAATTGTGATAAAATAATAAAACATAATGCAAAAATCATTATTATAGTGACAGGCCATTGGTCTGTCATTTCTGATTACACTACCCCGCTTTGCTATGCAAACCACCCCTTCAATTACATTTGAAGTGGAATTTCTTATAAGGTGCGACACATAGGTATGCACCCTACACCAGCTGTCATTCTAGTGCTTGACACTAGAATCTAGATAATGACGATTATAAGAATTCAAAAAAGCCACAAAATTTCTTGCACTTGCAAAATCATCAAATAAAATCTCACAATTGACAATTGACTAGCTATCCTTATGTTGAAATTTCAACAAATATAAGGAAAAATGATGAAAAAGAAAATTTTAGGTTTAGCGCTTTTAGCGAGTGCTACGATGCTTACAAGCTGTATGTATCCAGAGCAAAATAGTAATGATGCTGTATTGCAGAATGCTTTGAAACTACTGTCAATTGCAGATATAGTATCAACTGGCTTAGAAGGTGTTGGAGTGGGTATAAATGCATCAGATATACCAGGGTTTAATAATGTAACTGTAGTTCCTCCGACTCAGGTTACGGTTGCAATCAGTAATGGTTCAGCAGGCTGTACTTTTACAGGGTCAAATTTAGGGTCTGTTCTAATAATAATTCTATTACTGAGGCATCTTCTGTATTAGGAGGAACACCTTATTCTTTGTTGGCTATTATGGATTGTAGTGGGGTAGCAGGTCAAACAGCAACAGCAAATATATCATTTACTGCTGGTGGTAAAAATTATGCGGGACTGTAAATAATTCTGTGTCAAATTGATATAATTAATTTGATAACAGAAGGAATTACAAAAATGAAATTAGAAATAGATGTAGCAGAATTTGCAGCACAATTAAAAGCTGGCAAAGGTATAGGCGGTAAAGATGGAGCCTTAACACCATTAATAAAGCAACTCACAGAGATGGCTTTACAAGCAGAATTAGAGACCCATTTAGCTCAAGATCTAGAGCAAAATCGCAAAAATGGAGTTACTAGTAAAACGATGAAATCTTCTGATGGAGAATTTCAACTAGATACACCTAGAGACAGAAACAGTAGCTTTGAGCCAGAGATAGTTAAAAAACATCAAACCCATATGAGCGATGAATTAGAAAATAAGATGCTCTCATTATTTGCCTTGGGTAATAGCTATTCACAGATAGCTGATCACATTGAAGATATGTATGGAGTCCATTTTTTCAAAACCCGCTATTACAGCTGTAACCGATAAACTTATACCTAAGTTAGAAGAATGGAAAAAGAGACCTCTCAATGAGATATATCCATTTATATACTTAGATGCTATTCACTATAAAGTTAGAGAAGAAGGACGCTATATATCAAAAGCATTCTATACTGTTTTAGGAGTTAATTTAGAAGGCAAAAAGAAGTGTTAGGACTGTATCTCAATGATAGTGAGGGTTCTAGGTTTTGGATGCAAGTATTAACTGACCTACAAAACAGAGGTGTTAAGGATATTCTGATAGCATCTGTTGATGGTCTTAAAGGCTTTCCTGAGGCTATTAATGCGATATTTCCAGATACTGAGGTTCAGTTATGTATTGTCCATCAAATACGCAACAGTCTTAAATATGTAGGCTCTAATAATCAGAAACAATTTGCTAAAGATTTAAAAGCTGTCTATCAAGCATTTACTAAAGAAGAGGCTGAAATAGAGCTAGATAAGCTTGAAGATAAATGGGGTAAAAAGTATCCGATAGTTTTCGAATCATGGAGAAATAAGTGGGACAATTTATCTAACTATTTTAAATATGCTGACCCAATAAGACGAGTCATTTGGTAATACCCCTAAAAATAATAGCATTTAGAAGTGTACAAAAATATACTAATAAATGAGAGGTATTACAAATGAAACAAAAACGATATACAGATAGTCAAATAGTAAATATTTTAAAGGAATCATAGAGCGGCATTATCGTATCTGATTTGTGTCGCAAATATGGTATAAGTAGCTCAACATTTTATAAATGGCGTGAGAAATACAGTGGTATGGATGTTTCAATGCTAACAAAAGTTAAAGAGCTTGAAGCCCAAAATAGTAGACTCAAGCGTATGTATGCTGATTTACAGTTAGATCATGATATTTTAAAGGAAGCGATGACAAAAAAGTGGTAAAGCCATCTGAGCGAAAGAAGATGGCTTTACAGACAGTGAAAGCTAAGAAAATCAGTGTCAAAAGGAGCTGTAAAGTTTTTTGCATAAGTGAAACAGCATACTACTATAGCCCTAAAAATAGTGATGATAATGAGTATATAGCAAATAAGTTAATTGAGCTTACACAGGCTCATCGCAACTGGGGTTTTAAGCTATGCTTTCTGCATATAAGAAATGTATTGGGTAAGAGGTTTAATCATAAACGAGTATATCGAATATATTGTGATTTGTGTTTAAACTTACGAATAAAGCCTAAAAAAGAATTAAAAGAGATAAGCCAAAACCATTAACTGAAGCTACTAGAGCAAACCAAATATGGTCTATGGATTTTATGCACGATAATTTATCTAGTGGTAAAAAGTATAGGCTATTAAATATTATAGATGACTATAATAGAGAAGGCTTAGATTGTGAGATTGACTTTTCATTACCATCATATCGAGTTGAAAAGACTTTAAAAAAGATTAATAAATCAAAAGGGGTAAGCCTATAGCAATCAGGTGTGATAATGGTCCTGAATATATAAGCAATAGCTTAAAGTTGTGGGCTAAAAGAAATAAGATACAACTATGGTATATTCAACCTGGAAACCCTCAACAAAATGGCTATGTTGAGAGATTTAATAGGACTATGAGATATGAACTATTAGAGCAAAATTTATTTGATAGTTTAGATGATATTAGGTTACAATCTACTAGATGGTTATGGGATTACAACAACATTAGACCACATATGGCTTTAGGAGGTTTTCCTCCTAGAATGGTAGCTAATAAAGCTATTTAATAAGTGTACACTTCTAAGTGACATTAAAAATGGGAGTATTACCCCTAAGTTAGATATATTTACAAACTGTAGAACAAGTGGAGCTGGAGATGTTAAATAAGCCGAAATATACACTCTTTAAAAATACTGGCTATGCACTTAGTGGCTTGTTAGAAATTTTTAAAAATGAGAAGTCTTTTCGTCTGCAGTTTTTACTGTTTGTAATATTAACATTAACTCTTTGGTGGCTTCCAATTAGTATTGTTGCAAAGAGTATTTTACAGGTAATATCTTTTTTACCATTATTGTCAGAAATTATTAATAGCTCTATCGAAAGGGTCGTCGATTTAGTCACTACAGAGTATAGCGAGTTAGCAAAGCATGCTAAAGATGCTGGAGCGGCGTTAGTTTTTGTATCTTTTGCAGTAGAATTTCTTGTATGGTGCTTAACTCTTTATATAAGTTTTTTGCTTAAGAATTTTACTTCTAATAATGATTGTCTGTGAGATGCTAACTAAATTACAACTTGCTCGTCAAAAAAACAATCAATACAGACTCTTTTTTTCAAAAAACCTATATAATAATCCTCAGTCATTAAGGAAAAAAATAAGAACAAATGTTTACAAATAGGCTGGTATTTACATATTTTATTACTCTGATATTGATATTTAACTCTGGCTGGGTTGACAGTGTAGTCTTGTATAATTCTTTTGGTGCCAGTGTGGCTGTTATGTCAGGTAACTTAAGGATTTTAGGGCATAGTATTGCAGACGCAGATTTACTTTTTGCTTATAAGGTTTTCGTATTGATATGTGGCTTTGTTATAGGTTCTGCTATCAATGGAGCTATCATCAAGACACCTGCTTATGTTATCTCAGAAAACCATACTAAATCATTAGTACTACAAAGTGCTATTATGCTTACAGGTACTTTACTTATAGATATCTTTAGTAATCACAGAGTTATTGATGATTTGTTTCTAGCGATGGCTATGGGTATGCAAAATAGCTTCACTACACTGTTTTTTGGTGGCTTTGCTCGTACGACTCATATGACAGGTACAACTACGGATTTAGGCATCGAAATTGGTAAGGCTCTAAAGGGAGATCGTAAAAACCTTTGGAAAATCCCTTTTTATCTAAGTTGTATGATTGTCTTTGTACTAGGTAATGCTGTAGGTGTTATTTGGGTAAGAATATCAGGTCATAATTTTACATTGATGCTGTTTCCATCAGTATTATTACCAATTTTTGTAGGAATTATTATTCTTTGGGTGTGTAATATCAAAGCCAAGCAATATAAGGTTCTTAGATAAGGGCACCTCTAAAAACTCATGAGCACGCATCTTAATGCTCAAATTCCCCACACCTGCGTTGCAAATTTCAGCAATAGATGTACTATTACCCTCAATTTTCGCCTTGTTGTGATAAGTTTGAAACTAGTTAGTCTGCATACACAGAGTTTTTAGAGATGTCCATAAGTTATTTTTCCTACAATGAGTATTGATAACTCACAGGATTATCTGGACACTGACCAAAGCCACACTCCATAAAAGTCAAACCAATATTTGTAGCTATAGTTAAGATAAACATCGCCATAGTTATACGCCCAATACTGAGCAAAGCATTGTTGCGTGGTTTACGATAGTTATCTTCTAAATATAGGTTTATCAAGCAATTCCATAGCACAATAGTTGAGCAAACTATCACTACCCAATACATGTGTGCACCTAGGATTATATCGCCATAGCCAGTGCTATTTGGTGTGATATGTAGAAGTACTTGTCTGATAGCAAAAAACATCGTAAAGATGGCTGCAAATGTAGACAATGCAATGTATCTTGATTTACAGCCAAGCATTAAATTCATTAGGTAGCCAATTCCTATAGCAAGGATACCTGCTCGCTGAAGTAAACAAAGTGGGCATGGTAGTTCATTAAGTAGAAACTGGATAGCTATAGCCGCTAGCGATATCGCAGTGACACCTGCTAGACTTACTATATTTAGAATATAAGCAATTTCTCGTTGTTTGTAACTTAGCATAGAAATTCCTTAAAATTCAAGGTTTAGAGCATCAGAAGCGTGATGATAAAATTCAAACTTCATTACCAATATCGTTAAAAAAAAAAAAAGCACAGCCCATCTACTTTTCTGTTTTACTGCTAATAAAGCTGTAATTAGAAGCATTATAAAGTTTATAATCATGAGTATTAGCTCGCATTTTCTTTTGAACAAGGCACTAAGTTCATTTCTTGAAGTTTTGACCAAGAGTTATCTAGGCAATCTTTTGGTTGGTCTGCAGGCATACACAAACCTTGCCAACCTCTATAGTCCTGTACATCAAGGCATTTTTCATAACCTTCTATTTTTAAGTAAGCCGGTGTCCATGTTGCAGAATTTGAGCCAACTAGTTCTTTGGCTTGCTTTGGTTGATCAACCATTTGTAATTTATCTTCATCAATATCTTTATTTACAGGTAAAGCATTCATTACTTTAGGTGTTTTGATTGTTGATTCTGTTTGAATCGGAGTGGCACTTGACCCACTAGCAATATTTGCAGTGCTTGTGGTGTCAGTCATATCATTAGCAAAACTAGCAGTAGCTATAGCTAGAAGTGAACAAATTAGTGTCTTTTTCATTTTATTTTATTTCCTGTATTTATTATGTTGGTTCTATGATATTTATTTTCTACTAGCTATTCAAGTCGCATCAAGTTTATAGACCATATATTTCAGAGAATTTACTCTCTAAATAGTCTATATAGTATTGCGGGTTAAGCTCTTCATTACACATATTCATTACAAGATCATCGGCTTTTTTCAAGCAACCATATTGATGGATATGTTTTGTCAGATATGTAAGTATCGGTTTTAACTCATCCCTTTCGATAGATTTATTTACATCAAATTCTTTATTCATGTAGTGAAAAAATTGTGACGCATAAGCACTACCTAAAGCGTAAGTTGGGAAATAACCAAAAAGTCCAGCCACCCAGTGCACATCTTGAAGTATGCCATTTGCATTGCTATCAGGCGTTATACCTAGGTACTTTTCATACTTATCATTCCAAAGTTGAGATAAGTCATAAACATTGATATCATTCTCAAAAATTTCTTTTTCAATCTCATAACGCACAAGTATATGTAGCGAATAAGTAAGCTCGTCAGCCTCAACGCGTATCAGGCTTGGGGCTACGAAGTTTGCAGCTTTATAAAACTCATCAACAGTAGTATTAACTAAATTCTCTGGAAATAAGCTTTGTAACTCTTTATAGTTTTTTATCCAAAAAGCTTTATTTTTACCAACTAAATTTTCATAAAATCTTGATTGAGATTCATGGATACCTAGACTCACACCTGTACCAAGTACAGTATTGTAGATATCATCGCCAATATTTTGTTCATAAAGAGCATGACCAGTCTCATGAATAGTGCTAAACAGCGATGAACTAAATAGATCTTCAATGTAGCGAGTAGTCATACGAACATCATATTTATTGAAATTTAGTGTAAATGGATGAGCACTTTCTTTTAGTAAACCACTATCGAAGTCAAAGCCTAATTGCTTAGCTATCTTTTTAGAATATTGCTTTTGTTTTTCTATATTGTACTTTTTAGTAAGACACGATAGATCAACCTGTTTTGTCTGCTTTATTTTTTCTAGTAATGGCACAATTCTAGCTCTCAATCCCTCAAAAAAAGGATCAAGCTTAGTTACAGTCATTTCCTCTTCATAATCATCTAAAACCACATTATATAGGTGGTCTTTATCGCCGATTAATTTAGCGTAATTTTTTTGATATGAGATTATCTTTTCTAAGTATGGAGCAAATTTCTCAAAATCATTCTCTTGGCGAGCTTCAGCCCACACATTTTGAGCTTTAGATATCAACTGATTATATTCAACATATTTAGCTTTAGGAATTTTGCTTAGTTTACTTTGCTCTTTACTTGTTAAATAAACTATTCTTTTATCTGTATCATTAAGTTCATGAGCATTGTCATTAAGCACTTTTAAGCTTTTGATAAAATCTTCACTATTGGTTAGCTCATAAGTTTTTCACTAAAAAAGCCAATTACTTCAGCCGTTGTATCTACTGAGTTTTTAGGAGCTTCTGTTTCAAGATCCCAGTGCATTAAAGATATCGCGTGATTATACTTCTTCTTTGCTGATAGGTTCTTCTGTAGATTCTTGAGTTGTTTTTGTGTTTCGTTCATTCTTTTCTTTTGCCTGCTGTTTTCTTTCATTGGATATAGTTCTTCTTAAAAGACTATCATATATAGGTTTTTGATGATGAATATATGTAAGCATTGATGCACTAAAGCAAGTTATCATTAGTGGTAATAGTAGCTGGTAATTCCAAGTCATCTCAAGCACTAGTACTATGCCTGTCAATGGAGCACCAACTGTAGCGGTAAATAAAGCACTCATACCTGCAACTGCAAATACACCCGCCTCTACATTGTACTGAGGAAAAAGCTCATTCACACCCAAGCCAAAAGCTAAGCCAAATACTGTACCTAAGGCTATCATCGGAGCAAAGATGCCACCAGTTACACCAGTTCCATAAGAAAATATCACCCCAATAAAACGAATGACAAATATCGCCAAGAGCATTTTTATCGGAAGAGTTTCATCAAGCGAGTTAGCGATTACTATATAGCCACCACCTACAGAATTTGGCGATACGACCACACCAATACCAAATATAATGCTTACAGTTATTACAAGAAACCAATATCTCTTTCTTGAACCATCAGAGAAAAAATTTGCCACCTTGATTATAAATTTATTGAAAAACAGCCCAAAGTACCCAAATACAATGCCTAAGGCCATAAACAACCATAGGGTGTTTTGTGGTACGCTACTAAAAGTTTCTACGCGTATAGCTGGTGGGTTACCGATAATTGATCGTGAAACTATAATGCTTACTATACAAGTTATGATTACGCATTTAATCGCAGATACACTAAATCTAAACTTCCTGTTCATCTCTTCTATTACAAATACAATGCCCGAAAGAGGAGTGTTAAAAGCCGCAGCCAAACCAGCACCAGCGCCAGCAATACAAGAGCGTTAGCGTATTTTTTAGTAAGTTTAAATTTATCGACAAGTATCTGTGCTGCAGCTGCTGCGATGTGAATAGATGGTCCTTCTTTACCTAAGCTCAAGCCGGAGCCAAGTGAAAATAAACCACTTATAAATTTAACTGGGGCAACTCTACCTCTAAGCTTTCTACAGCCTTTAAGAGCACCCTCTACCTCTTGTATACCACTACCACCAGCTTCTTTAGCATATTTGCGAACTATGTATATAGATATACTTACCATAGTGATTGTTAAGGTAATTGAAATTGCTATTTGTAGGTAAATATTGTTTCCACACAATGAAAATAAAAGTATTTACTTTTATTTATGAGATCGAGTAGAAGTTGAAAAGATGTGCCGACAAGACCTACTACTACACCTAAAAGTGCACCGCACAATACAAGCAACCATATGTGCTTATTATTTTTGTAATATGTATCTAGTACTTTGTTGCTCATGGATATTCATAACGCGAGTGCAATTATATTTGATTATACATATTAAAAGAGCATTATAAAAATAGAAAAAGGCAATTAGTCGATATTAATATCAGTTAATTAGAAGAATCAATATTTAAGTAATATTCTTTGTTATTTGGCTCGCTAAGTTTGCCGATATCTTCTCATTGCCAAGAGTGCCTACACGAATTTTTATTTCAGTTGTTTTATTGTCTTTATTTGTAAGGGTAATGTAAATTTTTTCTGATCTTAAAGTGGCAACTATATACGCTTTTTTATCAGTATAGTCTTGAGTTTGTAATGAATAAGAATTATTCGTTTGTATAGCTTTAATAGTAGCATTAAAAACCGTACGCATATTTTTAGGTATCTCAATAATATAATAACCGTTTATATAATAAACAGCTCCACCAGCAACCACAGCAGTACCTATCAGTAAAGCAGTTGCTATACAGCCATTAAGAGTGGTTAGTATAAGTAGTGAGATAAATATAAGCTTTATTTTTTTGAACATGCAAAAAATTATTTAGAATCAGTTTTGTTTAAATTAGCTTGAATTTGATCCATTAGCGTAGAAGACATTGCCTGATCACCAAAACTTCCAAATTTAATTGTTACTTTAGAAGCGTTATTTGTAAGTTTCTTGATATTTATAGTGAAATCAGTGCTGTCTACTTTAGTAGCGCCTTCAATTTCAGCAGAACCATTTTCAGAATTTAGGTTTTTAGAGACTAATACATAGTCATCATTATCATTTACAGCTTTAAGAGCTACTTTATAGGCTTCCTTATAGTTACCCTCCATATTCATAGAGTATACCCCGTCAAGATACGCTACAGTTCCACCACCTACAGCTAAAGCTGCTACTATACAGCTATTTAGAGTGAGTGCCGAAGTTGCTAACAATAGACTTAGTATTATTTTATTAGAAGATTGCATATTTATTTGCCTTAAGACTCTTTTATTTACTGTTTTTTGGATTTGATCCATCAAAGTGGCAGATGCTGTACGATCACCAAATGTACCGAATTTAATAGTTACTTTAGAAGCATTATCTGTTAATTTTTCTATAGTTACGCTGAAGTCAGTAGAGTCAACTTTAGTATTACCTTGTACAGTAGCATCTGTAGGAGTAATTGACTTTTTAGTTAATACGAAATCTTCATTGCTTTGAACCGCTTCGATAGTGGCATTATAGATATCTTTGATATTGCCATCCATATTCATTGCATATTTACCTTGAACATACGCAACAGTACTACCACCAGCAGCACCTGCTAATAGGAGCCAACAACTGTTTAATGATAAAGCTGATACTACTAGAAATGAAGCAATTATAATTTTTTTGATTTTCATGGTTTATTTTCCTTTTAAGTTTTTTGTTTACATGTGGTTAATAACATTATTGATAGTATATAGGCTTTTAAGAATAGTCAATTTGTAAGTTATTGTTTTTATCATTAAACTCTTTTTTTAAAGAGTTTAAATTTAATTGGAAAATTAAAAGATTGTGAGTTTAATAGTTATTTACCTTTCTCAGCATAAATCTTTGCTTGAGCTGCAGCTAGTCTAGCTACAGGCACTCTAAATGGCGAGCAAGATACATAGTCAAGACCAAGATCGTGGCAGAATGCTACAGAGTACGGTTCGCCACCATGCTCGCCACAGATACCCATTTTAGCATTAGGATTGACAGCTCTTACACCTTCTTTTGCGATCTCCATAAGCTTACCTACACCTTTAGGGTCAAGTCTTGCAAATGGATCAAAACTCAATATACCTTTTCAAGATAGTCTTTGATAAATTTATTTGCATCATCTCTACTAAAGCCAAAAGTCATTTGAGTAAGGTCATTAGTACCAAATGAAAAGAACTCACATCCTGCCTCTGCTAGCATACCTGCACCTATTGCACCACGAGGAGTTTCAAGCATTACGCCGACCTTGTATTCAAGCTCAATTTTTCTCTTTTGATGATATTGTCAGCTACTTCACGGATAATACCACTAAGAAGCTTAAATTCTCCAAGTGTACTTACTAGAGGTATCATTAGCTCAGGTATAACTTTTATGCCCATGCGTTTAGATGAGATTGCCGCATAGATGATAGCTTTAGTTTGCATTTCAATAATCTCAGGATATGTAACTGCTAATCTGCAGCCACGATGTCCCATCATTGGGTTTGATTCATTCAAAGCTTCTATTCTAGCCTCTAAGTCTTCATAACTAACCTTAAATTGACGAGCTAAAGCTTCTATATCCTCTACTTCACGTGGTAGGAATTCATGCAATGGAGGATCTATAAATCTAATCGTTACAGCCAAACCATCCATAGCTTCAAAAAGCTCTTCAAAGTCTTGCTGTTGCACAGGAAGAAGTTTATCTAGTGCTTTTTGGCGTTCAGCCTTGTCTTTAGCTAGGATCATTTGTCTTACATAAGATATACGATCTTCCTCAAAAAACATATGCTCTGTTCTACACAGTCCAATACCTTCCGCTCCAAATGCTCTTGCAACATTCGCATCTTGATAAGTATCTGCGTTACAGCGAACTCTAAGTTTACGCACGCTATCAACAAATTTCATAAACTCTTCAAAGTCTTCAGTAACTTCAGGATCTACTGTTTTTATAATTCCACGATACACATCACCTTTTGTACCGTCTAATGATAAATAATCACCTTCACCAAATACTTGACCTCGTTCAAAAGTAATAGTTTGTTGTTCTTCATTTATACGAGCAGTTTCAAGTCCAGATACACAGCATTTACCCATGCCACGAGCTACTACAGCTGCATGAGATGTCATACCACCGCGTAAAGTTAAGATACCATTACAAGCATTCATACCTGCGATATCTTCTGGAGAAGTTTCTATTCTCACAAGAATTGTTTTATCTTCGCCACGAGCTTTTGCTGCAAGCAATGATTCAACATCAAAATAAATCCTACCACTCGCAGCACCTGGAGAAGCTCCTAAAGCTGAACCAAGAGGGCGTTTTGATGCCAAAGCTTTATCATCAAACTTAGGGTGTAATAATTGCTCAAGTAGCTGAGGTTCAACCATCATCACCGCTTCTTCATTTGTGATAAGACCTTCTTTTGCCATATCTACAGCTGTTTTGATCGCAGCTCGTGCAGTTCGTTTACCATTACGAGTTTGTAGCATGAAAAGCTTACCATCCTCGATAGTAAACTCCATATCTTGCATGTTTTTGTAAACTTTCTCTAGGTTGCTAGCGATTTTCACAAAGTCTGCGAAGACTTCAGGCATAGCATCTTTTAGACTAGATATTGGTTGTGGTGTGCGTGTGCCAGCTACTACATCTTCGCCTTGAGCGTTTATTAGGTATTCACCAAAGAGAATATTTTCGCCAGTAGACGGGTTACGCGTAAAGGCTACACCTGTACCAGAATTATTACCTGAGTTACCGTAGACCATTTCTTGGACATTTACCGCAGTACCCCAGTTGTTTGAGATATTATTTATCTCTCTATAGATAATTGCTCTATCAGCATTCCATGATCTAAATACAGCTTCAACGGCTGCCAAGAGTTGTTCTGTAGGGTTTGTAGGGAAATCATTACCAACTAGATTTTTGTAAATAGCTTTGTATTCTGCAACAACTTCTTTGTAATCAGTAGCACTTAGATCACAGTCATTTTTAACCTTTCTTTTTGCTTTTTTTTCATCAAGCACTTTATCAAAGGTTTTTCTCACAATCCATTACCACATCGGCAAACATCATGATAAACCTTCTGTAGCTATCGTAAACAAATTGCTCATTATTTGTCTTAGCTACCATCGACTTAGCTACTTCATCGTTTAAACCAAGGTTTAAGACAGTATCCATCATACCAGGCATAGAAACTCTAGCACCAGATCTTACTGATACTAAAAGAGGATTTTTGCCATTGCCAAAAGTTTTGCCTGTTCTTTTTTCAAGCTCTGCTATATTACTAAATATTTGCTCTTGTATTTTTTTAGATAGCTTTTGACGATCATCATAGTACTTCAAGCAAGCTTTAGTAGTTACTGTAAAACCATCAGGTACAGGTAAACCGCTATTTAACATCTCGCTAAGATTAGCACCTTTTCCACCAAGTAAATCACGCATAGACTTATTGCCTTCACTAAAGGCATAGACAAACTTTGACATAAAAACTCCTCTCAAGTTTTTTATTTTAATAAATTGATTTCAGCACTTCCTCGGAAGTACCTAATATCATCGTAACATATTTGAGAGAATTTATAGAAGGTTTTGTGATTATTTTATAAATAAAATTAAGAGCTGATAAAAGGTAAAGATTTGTCAACAAATAATAAAATAACTAAGATTTTGTAGGATTTTGTTCTAAATAAGCAACTTGTTGATTCTGATATGGAGTTGTTCCATCACCAGCTATTTTGCCACCGTGAGCATTAATTATGTTATTTATTCCAGTGACATAGCCTATTGTTCCGCTAAAAAATGCTGTCACCATGTGTGTAAGATTTGATACAGGAGAGTTATCTACTATAGCACTATCTGCAAAGATATAGTTTGGCGTAGCAGTTTGAGGTATATTTATAAATACCGCGTAAATTCCCAAGCCTTTTGCTATAAACTTAGTAGCATTTTTGTTTATAAGCAATGATGGGTAGCCATGACTCACATTACCTTGTTCATCCTTATAATCCCAGTCATTCTGTGAAGTCGGATCGTATGGCAACTCAGATTGATAGAAGTTTAATGTTCCATTTTTACCATCCCAAATAGTCTGCTCTTTCTGGAAATGCTCAACAAATAAACCATACATGCCGACATTATCACCATTGATAATCAATCCATGATTTGCAGTGTTTTTGTTCCAACCAGTATTTTCTAGGGTACCACTAAAATTATGATCCGCACGCCATAACCATATATTGCTGCCTATTGCATCGTTGTCATTATTTTCAAGCAAGTATCAGCTTTTTCTAGCAATCCTTTTGGACCTGGTCCACCTACACGGCAGAATATGTCAAACAATATATTAGGATTATCAGCACTATTATTTTGACTGCTAGTAGCATCTCCAATAGTCATTAGAGTAGTGTTTGCTGTTGCATCAGAGCCAGCTATCAAAAAGCCTGCTAATATTGTATCTTTTGAAGATGTAGTTTGAACCAAAGGCGTACTAATACCAGATTTATCCTTTATCACAGGCATTCCTACCCCTAGGATAAGAGTTTTGTCATTATCAACAGTTACTGTTTTATTAAGCTGGTATTCACCTGGTGTCAAAATAGCAATATGCCAACCATCATTAGCATCTTTAAGAGAGTTTTGGATATTATCAGCATCATTATTTGATGGCACAACAAAGTTATTTTGATTTACTTCTATAAATGTACCTACATTGTTTTGATTTTCCCAATCTGTACCTTTTGTATTCTTATCAAGAAGGTTTGGAATGATTACTCTAACTTACCATTTTTAACAGCAATATATGGCTTAGTTCTAGTTTTTGAGCGGTGCTTGGTATAACTGTGTTGTCAAAGTTTCCTTTAGCCGGAGTAGGTCCATCATTTGCAGTAAATACCATGTTGTAATTACCAGCACCCCAGTTACCATATTTATTCTTCATGGCAAACCATTGTTGTTGAGTCCCAGTTATTACCTGACCGCTGATTAAGCTATTTGCTAAGAATCCGCCACTTGAATAACCATGCTCATAAAAATTTAAATTACCATCAATGTGTACTCTTCGCATTGGCGCTGCCTGTGAAACTGCCCAAACATTCGTGTCGGCAGTAAAATTATCGATAGCTTTTCCACCCTCTGTAGGTGTGATATAGACATTCTCCACACTTCTCCAAAAGTTATCTAAAGCTCCTGGTTGCATGCCTCCACCTGGTGCATCTTCTGTGCGGACAGCTCCTGTAATATGGACTTGATCTGGATTTGTGCCCAAACCTAATACTTGAGTACTATAACCAACTTTTATATTAAGATTATAATTAGCTTGGCTATTATCGTCATTTGGCATAAATAGTAAAGCATAACCTTTACTTCCAAATTCATTAAACCTTTGTTTTTGATAAATATCATCAACCGTCATTTGAATGTTTGCGCTATTAGAACTATCAAAAACCTCAAAGTTCGGATTCTGTTGCTGAATTGTTTTTAGTAATGTGTATGCCTGAGATTCATTTTGATCTTTAGCGTTCGCAAATATTAAAGCTGGAGATATCAATATTGCAGATATTAATGTTTTAGTTTTCATTGATTTCATTCTTATAAAATTATTGACAATTATTTTAGCATACTTTAGTTTGAAACTATTGAGGTTTAATAAAAGTGATAGTCAAAATTAATGTATGAACTTAGAAAGGGCTATAGATATTTAGAAAGAATGTTTTATACTTAGGGGCAACCCCTTATCTAAGTAATCAAGAGCATTTACTACTACAACTAGAACAACCAGTAAGATTTGCTACAAAATTGAGCTTAGTTGATAAATACTTCATCAAGAAAACAACTCCGAGTATAAGCTACAGCAAAAACTATAGTCAATAATGAACTAGTCGGATGGTCAAATATATTTACAGCTTGATAGACTATAACAGCAGATACATAAGCAATCGATGCACTCCAAAGTACAGAAAGTATTGCCCAGCCGCGAGTAGATTCGCGCACCATAGCACCGACTACTGATATACACGGTATATAAAGAAGTACAAATAGTAAGTATGAAAAGGCCGCTGATAGTGAGCCAAATTTAGTGACCATATTGCCCATTGCACCTTTATCCATACTAGCATCAGCCTCACTAGCTTTTATAGGGTTAAGCAAGGTTGCAAGATCTATACCTTTGATATTATCTACAGTTGTGTTCCAAGAGTCTTTAATGCTATCTACAAGACTAAACTCCTCGGGAATACCATCACTATCACCTTGCGTATAAATAGTGTTTAATGTACCAACTACAACCTCTTTAGCAAGTGTACCTGTTATCAAACCAACCGTAGCAGGCCAATTGTCATTGCTTATACCCATAGGATTAAGGATAGGTGTAATTTTTTTACCAGCATACTCTAAAGCTGTAGATTTATTTCCAACCGTTATGCTATTTAAGCTACCAACAATAATTGCTACAGGAACTATCACTTTACCTGCACGAATCAAGAATGATTTAAGTCTATTCCAGCTATAGATCATCACAGTTTTAAATGATGGTGTATGGTAGTTTGGTATATCAGTATATAAGGAGTAGTCTCGCCTTTTAAGAATGTAAATTTGATGATGTAGCCTGTAGCTATTGCGCCAGCTATACCTGCAAGATATAAGAGGAATATTACAGTTGCACCATTTTGTGGAAAAATGCACTCGCAAAGACTGAGAATATCGCAAGTCTTGCACCACAAGACATAAATGGCGACATCATCAATGTCATTAGGCGATCTTTGCGGGTTTCTAAAGTTCTAGCTGCCATTATGGATGCGACATTACAACCAAAGCCAACTATAAGTGGTACGAAAGCTTTACCTGATAGACCTATAGATTGCATAAATCTATCCATCACAAAAGCCGCACGCGACATATATCCTGAGTCTTCAAGTATCGATAAAAATATAAACAAAAAGCCTATTTGTGGGATAAAACCTAGTACCGTATTAATACCTGTACCTAGACCATTTGCGAGGATCCCTGTTACAACTACAGGTAGCCCCACCATATTTGAATAATAAGCTAGTCCATCGACAAATATTGCATGAGATAAATCGTCAAATAATGGTTGAATCGCTCCACCTAGAGTGATTGAGAACAAAAACATCAAATACATGATAAATAAGAATATAGGCACACCAAGGTATTTATTCATACAAAGAGCATCTAAAACTTTTGTGAAGTTAAATTTAGATACCTTTCTTTGCTCAGAAACCTCTAGTACAACATCTTTTACGGCTTTGTGTCTCGCCTTGGCAATATCTGTCTCTATAGCTCCATCAAAACTTTCTTCAAGAAGAGTTAATTTCTCTGCTGAAATCTCATTAGATAGTTGTACCTTGTGGTTATCACTAAATTCAGTTGCTAGCCATAAGCTTCCGATAGACTCATTGCGTAGCTCTGAAATTTTGTCTTTAAGGTTAAATATTTTTTAGAATAGTATTTGGTAAGGTCAAAGTTTGATTGTTGATCTTCAACTAGCATCTCCTTGAGATCTTTTATACCTATACCTTTTGAGCCAACTACAGGCAACACTTTACAGCCTAAAGCTTTTGCAAGTTTGTTGTAGTGAATTATTATGCCTTTGTTATTAGCGACATCAATCATATTTACAGCTAATATAACTGGTAATCCAAGCTCAATAAGTTGCATAGTAAGATACAAACTTCTATTTAGATTAGATGCATCTAGCACATTAATAATTGCATTTGGTTTGTCATTGATTATAAAAGAGTATGCAATTTGCTCATCTACAGAGCTTTCATCAGATACGGATAATGAATAAATCCCTGGAATATCAACAATCTCAATTTTTTGTTTATTGACTTCAAAAAAACCTGTTTTTTTATCGACAGTTACACCAGACCAGTTACCAACTTTTTGGTTCAAGCCAGTTAAAGCATTAAAGATTGTTGTTTTACCACAATTTGGATTACCGACTAAGGCGTATTTCATAAGGACTCTCTCGAAGATAAATTAGTAACTTATGTTACGCACCAAACACAAACTTGAGTTGTGTAAGTTGCGTTGAAGTGCTAGGCAGTAAGGTGTAGGAGCTACTAGTAGCTTCAAATCTTACTAACGACGCAATTTGATGTGAATTATACCATCCTTAAGGACAAAAGATAAAGCGTCATCTGACGGCGTTAGAACTTTACTACCATAGCTACAGCTATGCTAATAAAAACCTGCCTTGCATCTGAAGCATTCTCTTTGCTCAAGATTGTGTTTGGTGCGTAACATCAGTTAGTAATATTCATAGTAATGACAAAGTATATCAAAACTATACTAAATTGGTATAGTTTAAGTAGCTAAAATTAGTTGAGTAGTTATTTTGTTATAGATTGATGATTATGTTGTTGCCATTATCATTTCGTCTATGATGTTTATGGTTGTTGTTATATACCATATCGCACTTAGCATGACCACTTAATAGAGCTCCACTAAATTTAAGCTTCACACCTTTACTGTATTGTTTCGATGTTGCATTTAGAGTTGAGCATTTGTTGTTAAATTCATCATTTGAATTGCATAGTTTTATTTGTTGGCCATCAAAAGATACATAAAGTTGTTTATGCTCTTTAAAGAATTCATCTCTATTACGATAGTATGTGATATTCGTACCTAAGGTTTTGCCATTTATAGCATCGAAACTAAATGGTTGAGTAGTATTTGAACCATCGATAAAATCATTGTATTTGGTGTTTTCTACAGTACATTGTATATATTGACCATACTTAGGATTTGCTTTTATTTCGGCTATTTGCTGTTTTTCAGCAGCTGCTTGTGCTTGCTGAGAGGCTCTTTCTTTTGCATCTATATCAGCTTGCTTTTGGTAAGCTTGAGCTTGTTGTTCTGGGGTCATTGCTTGCCAAGTATCATCAGCTATTCCAAGAGGGTGCATCGCACAGCTAACTAAGAGTAAACAGCCAATCATCAATAATACTTTTTTTTTCATAAAAACACCTATATACAAAAGATTTTTTCTTTATAAAACTTTAACTCAGCTATAGATTCACGAATATCATCTAAAGCTTTATGAGTGTTTTGTTTGTGATACGATTCTTTACCACCCCAATAATCATTAAGCAGCTTAACACTTGTCACATCAAGCACACGGTAATGGCAGTAGTCATCTATTTTAGGCATATGTTTACCTAAAAATCTTCTATCCTGCCAAATCGAATTACCACATAATGGTGAGCTTTGGTACGGTACGAATTGAGCTATGAAATCAACAATCATCTGTTCAGCTTGCTCTAAAGAAATCTTACTTTCTTTTACTCGCTTAGTAAGACCTGTTTCAGCATGAGTTTTTATACACCACTCATTCATATTAGCCATTATCTCATTATCTTGATAAATAGCTATCGGCTCGGCTTCAGCTACTATATTGAGATTTTTATCCGTAATAATTGCGGCTATCTCGATAATGCGACATTCCTCAACATCAAGGCCTGTCATTTCAAGATCAATCCATACTAGATTATCTGTAGATTGCATTAGTCTTTTACCCTTGATGCATAAGTAGAGTTTCTTGTATCTACTTTTATGGTTTCACCAGTTTGTATAAATAACGGTACGCGTACAACAGCACCTGTTGATAGTGTCGCAGGTTTACCACCTGTACCAGCAGTATCACCTTTAAAACCTGGATCGGTCTCAACTATCTCAAGATTTACAAAGTTTGGAGCTGTAACTGAGATTGGCAAATTATTAAATAAAGTAACTTGATATTCATCTTGCTCAGTAAGCCATTTCTTTGTTTCACCTAAAGATTCTTCTGAAACCATATATTGCTCAAAAGTTTCTATATGCATAAACACATAGCTGTCACCATCAAAATAAGAGTAAGTTGCATCTAATTCTTCGACATCAGCAGCCTCTACGGATTCACCAGATTTAAATGTTTTTTCGACAACTCTACCGTTTATTAAATTTTTTAATTTTACTCTGTTAAAAGCTTGCCCTTTACCAGGCTTTACAAATTCATTTTCAACGATTACATTTGGATTACCATCGATTAGAATTTTAAGTCCGCCTTTAAACTCATTTGTGCTATAGTTTGCCATTGTTATTTTACCTTAAGTATTTATGTTTTCTTAATCCCAACATTCAGTCGGAGTTTTATTGATTACAGCTCCGTTTACTTCTATTTCAATGCTTTGACAAGGAGTATCTGAAGTCTGTGAGTTCGTAGCCGTTGCCGTAATTACATAGTTCACATCAGAACAAGCATTATCGCCACCACCACAGTAAGCCAAAGAATAGTAACCGTTTTGAGTAGTATTATGGTAGAAGGTGCTTATATCATTACCTGATGGGAATACACCATTTATTATTTCAAAAATTATCGGCGGCACTAGCTGCAGATAAAAGTTCAGCATTAGCTTCACTACGATGACTTTGTAAAATGTAATTTGTATACATTGGCATAGCTATAGATGCAAGTATAGCAATAATCGCTATAACTACCATTAACTCAACCAATGAAAAACCTTTGATCTTTAACATAACTATTTATCTTTATTCCTACTAGTAAATTTGTGGTTCGCCATTAGGCCTAGTTCTAAAGCGACGATGTTGCCATAAATACTGCTCAGGATATTCACGAACAGCATTCTCTAAAAATTCATTTGTAATTTTAGCATCGTGATAAGCATCACCTGTAAATTCGAGTGGTTCACCAAACACTATTTTATATTTCTTTAGGCATTTTTCACGAATATAGTATACAGGTAAAACAGTAGAATTAGTTTTTTTAGCTAGCCATGGTGTGACAGTAAGAGTTGAGCAAAGCTTTCAAAAAAAAGGTGCAAAAACTGAGTTTTCAACACCAGAGCTTTCAAGCCCAAAATCTTGGTCAGGAGCATACCACATTGAGTAACCTTTTTTAAGCTTCTGATTACAGCAATAAAGTTCTTGCTATCGAGGCATCGTTCTAAATTTCTTTCTCGGTATTTTTTGATTAAATCTTCGATGAGTTCATTAGTGTTTTTTTGATACATTACTGTCATTGGAGGGAAGTTCTCACCAAAGTAACGCCCCATTATTTCCATGCAATGAAAGTGAAAGCCTAAAATAATTAAGCTAGTATTTGAATTTTCATGATATTTTTTAAATATCTCAAGAGAGTTATCCTCCCATTCGAATCCAATTTTATTAAATCTTTTTTTAGAGGAAAACCACGAGGTGGCTATTTCTGCACCAGAAAGTACCATAGAGTAATAGCTTTTATTTACAATTTTTTTTATTTGTTTTGCAGTATAATCAGGGAATACTATTTTTAAATTTTCTGTAGCAATAATATTTCTGCTGCGTAAAAATGGTTTGATAACAAAACCTAGACCTAAAGAGACCCATTTTTGTGCGAAAAAAGGTAGCCTAGAGCCTAAATATATTATGCCGACTACAACCCAGACTCCCCAATTTTTCGGCTTTAAGCTATCTTTTATCATTATAAGCTGTAACAACAGTATGTATATAGTACTAGTTTACCATACGACGACAGTATCATAAAACCTTAATAAATTTTTTCCTCACCCTCGGGTCTAGTTTTATAGCGACGGTGTTGCCATAGATATTGCTCAGGATATTTTCTGATAGCTTCTTCAAGAAATTGGTTGGTCATTTCGGCATCTTTATAAGCATCACCCGTAAATTCTAGTGGTTCTCCAGATATAAGTTTGTAGCCGGATAAATCTTTATTTCTAACATAGTATGCAGGAATTACTATAGCTCCAGTCTTTTCAGCTAACCAAGGTGTAATAGTTAGTGTAGAGCAGAGTTTACCAAAAAAAAAAAAAAATGGTACAAAAACGCTATGTTCTTTGAAGTCTTGATCAGGTGCGTACCATAAAGATGTTTTTCTTTTCAAACTTTTTATTACAGATATAATATTTTTTCTTTGAAAACATTCTTTAACATGTTTTTTTCTAGCAGTAGTTATTATGTGTTCCATCAGCGGATTACTGTGCTTTTGGTACATAACTGTAAAAGGCTTATAATTTTGTCCGATAAATCTGCCGACTATTTCTAAGCAATGAAAATGAAAGCCAAGTACAATAACGGTTTTAGATTTATCATGATGAATTTTTTCAAATGACGATATGTCTATTTCAAAAGGTATTTTTTTGAATAACCTATCTGGCATAAACCAAGCTATCAAGCTCTCAAAGCCTGCCATACATGCAGACTTATAACTCTCATTAACTAGAGCATTTATTTCCTGTTCAGATTTCTCGGGGAAAGCAATATTAAGATTAATTCTAGCAATATCATTTCTTTTTTTTGCTAAAGGCTTTGCAAGCTTACCGATAAACACAGCCAAACGCATCTGAAATTTATAAGGTAGCAAAGCTATTAGTTTAGCAATACCTATGCTAAGCCAGAGCCCCCAATATTTGGGTTTTAGAAGAGACTTATCCATGAGAATATTTATTTTTTCTTATGAGTGTGTGTTGCTTGGTAGTGCCTAGTGATAAGATACTGTTGCGTGATACTTATTAAGTTATTCGTCAACCAGTAAAGTACTAGACCTACAGGGAAAGATGAGAATAGGAATGTAAACATCACCGGCAAGAGCATCATAATCTTTGCTTGCATAGGGTCAGCAGGTGCTGGCGATATCTTTTGTTGTAAAAACATTGATATACCCATAAGCACAGGCAATACAAAGTAAGGGTCTTTCATAGATAAGTCATGAATCCAGAATATAAATGGAGCATGTCTCAACTCTACAGACTCAAGTAATACCCAGTATAGAGAAATGAATATTGGGATTTGTATAACCATTGGCAAGCAGCCACTAAGAGGATTTACCTTTTTCTGATTTGTACATCTCCATCATCTTTTTGCCAAGAGCTTGCTTATCGTCCTTGTAGCTTTCTTGAAGACGCTTAACTCTAGGTTGCAACATTCTCATTTTTGCCATTGAACGATAGCTTTTAGCAGATAGTGGGTAGAATATAGCTTTGATTAAGCAAGTAACCAATATAATAGCTAAGCCCCAGTTACCAACTAAAGCATGAATGTGGAACATTATCCAAAAGATGATTTCTGAGAAAAATGACAGCATTCCATAGTCTAGTGTCTTTTCAAGATTTGGTGCTAATGGAGCAAGATTGTTTTTGATAATTGGACCAGAATAAAGCACAGAAGTTGCATCTTGTGATTGATTTGGTTGTATTGTCATACTAGTATATTCACCAGCTTCAAATACATTTTCGCCAATATTTTTGTAGTAAATTACAGAGTTAGAAGATTGTGGAATCCAAGCACTTTCAAAATAATGCTCAACAAATGCTACCCAGCCATTACCTACATTGGTAATTATTTTAGGGTCGCCGTTTGTTTTTGCTATGTCTTTGAATGATTCTTTTCTGAATTTATCTTCAGAAGTAGAGTAAGCAACACCTGTGAAAGTGTAGCTATGAGCGTTTAGAAGACTAAAACTATCACCAGCAGGGTCAAAATCACGAGCAAATGAGTTGTCTATGATTACATTTTGCAGGGGTTGCGCCTGTGTTAGTAATGCTTTGAGATATCGAAATATTGTATTTAGCATCATCAAAAGTATATGTTCTGACAATGTTTAAGCCATTAGCACTGCCGCTAAGGGTTAAAACTTGTTTATTACCTTCTTTTTTTAGACCATCATTTTTAAATTCAATAGTTAAAGGCTTTTTATCTACAACAATATTACTCTTTGCAATATATTGAGATTTATCTTTGCTTGTTAAAAGAGGCATTGCTGATTTGTCATCAAGGCTTACTGTATAGTCTTTTAATGAAGCTGAGATTATCGCACCGTTATTTAAGCTTACTTGTAAATCTTTAAACACACCTGTGTTTACGGTAACTGTTTTAGCGTTATCATACTCAGAGAAATTTGTTTTTTCTGCTAAGGCAGTTTTTGCATCAGTTTTAGATGCTTCACTAGGAGTGGCTTTAGAATCAGTAGCGTAATGGTTGTTACTATCTGTAGTTTGAGTTGTTTGTTGAGAGCTATCGTTGGAAGGAAAGTTTGCTCCCATCTGCCCATCAAAGAGACAAACATTATCGCTATTGTTACTAATAATAGTATTCTTATGTGATTGGATTTCATTGTTATTCTAAACCTTTTGTTTTGCTAGGAACGGGGTCAAAGTAGTCTCTCTTAGATAGCGGGTTGCATCTAATGATTCTACATATACTTAAATATAATCCTTTTAGTATACCATGAGTTTTTAAAGCTTCTAGAGCATATTCGGAACAAGTTGGATAATAACGACATCTTGCCGGTATAAATGGACTAACATAGTAGCGATAAAATTTAATAATTAGAATAAAAGGAATAATCGCTAGCTTTCTAAAAACTGTTGAAATTTTCGTATAGATTGCCACAAATCTTCCTTAGTAGCTTCACCTGCTGGTTTTTTGCTAAGTACAACTAAGCTTTTATTTGCCAGTAAAGCCTTATGAGCACGGAATGACTCTTTGATAAGCCTTCGGCATAAATTTCTTTTAATAGCTTTTTTAATATTCTTTTTAGCTAGTATCACACATAAGCCTGGCTCATTTATAGAGCGAGTGCTAAGTAAAAAAAGTAAAGTGAGTGGAGCTTAGCTTAGCTTCGACATTTTCAAAAGCCTTAGTAATCTCATCTTTTGTCAGAATATTTTGCTTTTTCAAAGACAGTAATTAAGCAGAAAGTTTATGTCTACCTTTAGCTCTTCTGTTTCTGATTACTTTTTGACCTCTAAGAGTTTTCATGCGAGCACGGAAACCACAAGTTCTTTTTCTTTTTAGGTTTGATGGTTGGAAAGTTCTTTTCATTGTTATTATCCTTTATAGTTATAAATTACAAAATCTATTAATTTGATTAGTAGATTTCAGAAATAGTTACGGTATTTTATAGAAAAAGAAGAGTGTAGTCAATCGTTAAGTTGCTCAGAAAGTGTAGAATTTGTTAAATATTATTAACTTAGCAGTTATAACTGATGTAAATTATACTATCCCTTAAGGACAAAAGATAAAGCATTCTCTTTTGCTCAAGATTGTGTTTAGTGCGTAATATCAGTTATAATATAGCTATTATAAAAGTTTATATACAAAAAGTATTTTCACAAAATGACTCCAGAAATAAAAATACAAAAAGCCTTGGATGAGCTAAGCATTAGTGCTACAGAAAAACAGATCAACTTATGGATTGAGTATCTGCACCTTCTTGAAAAATGGAATAAAGTTTACAACATGACTTCTATTAAAAAATTTGACGATATGCTGGACAAGCATTTGTTTGATAGTCTTTCAGTTGCTAAGTTTATCAAAGGTGATTCAACTGTTGATGTAGGTACGGGTGGTGGCTTACCTGGTGTAGTACTTGCTATTTTGTATCCTGAGCATAAATTCACATTAGTCGATAGTGTTGGTAAGAAAATTATGTTTTTAAAGAATGCTAAAAGAGTTTTAAAATTAGATAACATAGAGCCTGTAAATATCCGTATAGAACAACTTGAAGGCAATTTTGACAATATCATTTCACGAGCATTTAGTGCAGCAGATAAGTTTTATGATTTGTGTAAGCATTTCTTAACGGATAGTAATCAGATGTTAGCAATGAAAGGTCCTGATTTAGAAGAGAGTAATTTAGTTAAACTGCCACTAGATATAGAAACTCATCAAATCACAGTGCCATTTTTAGAGGCTAAAAGAAATCTTATAGTTATGAGAAAAAAGAATGACTGATAATGAGTTTATAAAGAAAGCTTATGAAAATTTGCTAGGTAATTTATCTGGTAAAACAAAACTTTTAGCAGTTAGTAAGTATCAGCCGATTGAAAAGATAAAGTATCTTGCAAGTTTAGGACAGGTCGACTTTGGTGAAAATTACCTCCAAGAATTAGAACAAAAAAGCCATAGAGATGCCAGAATTGGATTGGCATTTTATTGGTAGTGTTCAATCAAAAAAAAAATAAAGTCTATAGTTAAATATGCAAACACTATTCAAAGTGTAGAAAAATTTGAACATCTAGAAAAAATCAATAAATACGCTAGTCAGTTAAGCAAACAAATATCTGTGTTTTTACAGATAAATATTGATGATGATGTGAATAAGTCGGGATTTGGCTCTAATCAAATCGATAGCGTAGTTGATTGTGTTGAAAAATCTAACGAGCTAGAGAGTGTAAATATGATTGGGTTAATGTGTCTACCTACAAAAAGCTCTACACCAAGTAAAAGCTTTGACAAAATGCAAAGGCTCTATGTAAAAGTAAACTCTATGCTTGATGATGCTCAAAAGCTTAAAGAACTATCTATGGGAATGAGTGGTGACTATCTTGAAGCTATAAATTATGGCTCTACAATGGTAAGAGTTGGTAGTAGTTTGTTTGGGGAGAGGAAAGGTAAATCATTGATATTGGCGGTTAAGTTTTTCTAACGCTATTCTTACAAACTCTTTAACCTTTGGTTGAACAAATTTTTTTTGGATAGTACATAAAAATTTCTTGATAATCAAAGAATTCATTTGGTATTAATTCAATTAACTCACCACTATTGATTTCCTCTTTTACTATATAGTCATGAAATAATCCTATTCCAAGATCTAGTAGAATACATTTTTTAATAAAATGAGAGTTATCTGCAGATATTCTAGATTTTAAGTCTTCCAAGATTATATTTTCTTTTAGCCCAACAATTGGGCTGTTTCTTGAGCTATGACTTATATAGGGTTCTTTCGCAAACTGGTAGTTGCATGAATTTGTAGTATAATTTTTACAGATTTTATTTCAAAATACAAATGATAGACTTTACAGGCAGGCATTTTACTAAATTATTAATACTCCAAGCTCTTCGCTGGTATTTATCATATCCATTAAGCTACAGACATGTAGAAAGAACTAATGAAAGAGCGAGGTGTTAATGTAGATCATAGCACTATCAATCGTTGGGTTATCAAATATGCTAAAGAGTTAGAAGCTTCCTTTAGCAAAAAAGTTTAGGAAGTATGGTGCTTATGTAAGTTGGAAGATGGATGAGACATATGTAAAGCATAAAGGTAAGTGGTTTTATGTTTACAGAGCAATAGATAAGCATGGAGATACATTAGAGTTTATGGTTTCAGCTAGAAGAGATGAAAAAGCAGCTCGCAAGTTCTTCAAGCAAACCATTGGTAAACATGGCTTACCAGAGAAAGTGAATGTAGATAAATCAGGAGCTAATGAAGCTGCATTACTAACTATCAATATCTTCCTATTTTTGCTTGGTATTTGGTATACTCATGGTATAGAGATTAGACAAAATAAATATCTAAACAATCTCATAGAGCAAGATCATAGAAATATAAAAAGACTAACTCGACCCATGTTAGGATTTAAATCATGGGACTCTATGGAATCTACTATAGCTGGATATGAATTAGTAAATATGATTAGAAAAGGTCAGCACATTAACGCTGGTAGCATGACTGCTTGGGATCAGTTTTATGCTATAGCAGAATAATTGTATCTAGTGATAGCTGATTTTGGAAATAACGTAACCAAGCACTCAGTTTGCGACAGAACCACCAAATCGTTTTGTCGCGTCTTTTCCGCACTTATGGCAAGTGGTTTTAGTATTTTTACTTTTGACTGTAAGTATCACAGTCCCTTTATTATCAATGCGTTGAGATATTACTTCTAATGAATCTATACCTAAAGGAAGGGTGAAATCGGACATATTTGTGGAGACTTTTAAAATTTGATATTTTATTGTAACCTTTATATGAGTTGACTTCTATACCAACAAAGATTTAGATAGAGCCAGAAAATTTTGCTGAATAGTTACTATTCATTTTAAGGGGAGATTGAAAGATGCATTAGATTTGGTATACTTATTAGGATAAATTAATGATGACACAGAATTTATTACAATCCAAGGTGATTTATGTTAGATACTATGAAATATAAAAAAAATTTTGGTTTTACGCTTGTTGAGTTGATGGTGGTTATTGGTATTATTATTATAATTACTACTGTTGCTATTCCAATGTACTCAAATTATGTTATAAAGTCTAAATTTTCTAACGAACTATCCAAGTTAGAGACAGTAAAAATAGAGGTCTCTTCATTTTTAAATAATAAAGGAGATCTTCATAAACTTAATCTAAATGATTTGGGGGAGTCCCTGTTGGCACTACAGTTAATTCTGGGTCTATAGTTTTAGATACTTCCAACATAAAGCCTAACTCAAGAATATTTTTAACCCCAACAGTTATTTCAGATAGTATTATTAATTGGGATTGCAATAGTTTTGGTTTCCCACCATCTCAAACCCCTTCATCATGCTCAACTGATTTTAATATTCCTATTAGTGAGTCTCCGATTATTGATTTAAATAAAAACTATTCAAATAGGTCAGATAGCCCTTCTGGAGAGGGATCTTCTAACGCTCTTGATAATGATCCATCCACCAAATTTTTAACTTTTAATCCTAGTGACTCCACTCTTGATGTTGACTATGATAATCCACAATACGCTACAACACTAACTATCACATCCGCGAATGATGCAACAGAGTATCCAGGAAGAGATCCTAAAGAAATAAATATATATGGAATAAATAGTTCTGGCGAAAGAGAATTTATATCAACAAATACATTAAATCAATTCACCTCTAATCAACAAGAGCAAGAAGTTGCTATAGACAGGTCTACAAATACAAGCTCTTATACCACTTATCAGGTTGAATTTAAAAGTACCCAAGATGGTAATAATACAGAGTTACAATTATCTGAGCTAAACTTTGCATAGAGTGTGACTATTTATATTTCTCAAAAACGATAACGTTTTAAAGGTACCGTCAAGTTAACTGGATTGTAGAAAATCTCTTTCACTAATTTTGGCTCTATCTAAATCTTTGTTGGTATAGAAGTCAACTCATATAAAGGTTACAATAAAATATCAAATTTTAAAAGTCTCCACAAATATGTCCGATTTCACCCTTCCTTTAGGTATAGATTCATTAGAAGTAATATCTCAACGCATTGATAATAAAGGGACTGTGATACTTACAGTCAAAAGTAAAAATACTAAAACCACTTGCCATAAGTGCGGAAAAGACGCGACAAAACGATTTGGTTATAGTGGAATGTTAGAGATAAAACATACATCAGTTTTTGATAAACCTGTGGTATTGGAAATTAAACCAATCCGTTATGAATGTAAACACTGTGATAACAAGACAACAACCACTGAAAAATATGATTGGGTGGCCACTGGTGGCAAGATTACGAAAGGATTAGAGGAGTATATCCTTCGCTGTGTTATCAATAGCACCGAAGAATATTCAAAGCTAAAGGATATGATGTGGATACTACGTAAACAGCATGAGTGTTTAAATGAGGCTGATAAAGATAAATTAGCTCTGTTATACAAACACTCTCCAGTTCTTCAAAAAGCTCATAGCTATGCATTAAAATTAACGCATATATTTAACACTCATTGTAGTAGAAAGTCAGCAATGGCTAATATTAACAGATGGATTAATAAAGTTCAAAAGAGTGAAATCACTTGTTTTGATGGTTTTATAAATACATTGGAAAAGTATAAAGGATCTATAGCTAATTATTTTAAGAATAGGAAAAATAGTGGATTTGTAGAGGGCTTAAATAACAAAATAAAAGTTATCAAAAGACGTTGCTATGGATTTACTAAAACTGAGTCATTATTCCAAAGATTAGTGATGGATTTGCAAGGTTTTAAAATGCTTGGAATCTAACCAACAAGGAATTGGAAAGAGCCTGAAGTTTGCTTTTGCTTGAGTTTTGCAAGAGGTCTAGTTATATAACATAAACAAAGCCATGAATAAACCGCAAGATAAATAAAAACCTGTGACTGTATACTCTATACCTATCATCATCGCTATTAAAAGTGATATTAATGGTGTAAGACATGATATTTTTATAAAATCTTTATAACAAAAATGAGAAATCGCTTTTTTTGCAAAAAAGATGGGAAGTAATAGGCAAAGTAAAGCTGTCAATAATATGGATATGCCTGATGATAATGTGAACCCTTCGAGAAGCACTCCATCTTTATCTATAAATATCACAGAGGCTGCTATCAAAACTGTTGCACAATACCTTGATAACAAAACAGTAGATATACTAACATTTTCAGCTATTAAAACAACCACTATATTTCAAATAACATATATTAGATATCGCCCCGAGGATGATTAAGAGTATACAATATAAATTATCATGCAAATTCAAGTAAGCTTCTAAAAAAGCAATAATGACTATAGTCCCATACCCAGTGAGATTTACAATAGATTTCTTAGGCATCTTAGTTGTAACTATTATAGAAATAGAAAAAAACATTACTAAGTACTCATCAACATTTATATATGCTAATGAGATATAGGAACTAAGCAAGATAAAAAATGTAGAGATATTTATAATAAGAAATATCTGAAATTTATTAAATATAATATCTATTAAGCTCTTAATACTTCTTGGAAAGAATAAGCAGAGTATTGATTGAGAAAAACACAGGAGAATAATAAAACAATCCAACTATTTAACATTTCATTTAGCGAATCTACAATACCCAAACCCAAAGGACATGATAGTACATATAATATTGAGAACAGGATGCCTTTATTTTTAAATTTCACTTATCTAGGGAAGTCTACAACTATTTTATAATTATCTCCCACTTTTTCCCACATCAATAAATCATCACCCTCAAAAGTTTTACCATTTAGCTTTAGATTATATCTAAGTATTGCTATTTGATGAGAGTCTCCTATATTTTCACAGAATTTATAGTTTAGACTTAATTGACCTAAGTTAAGCGAATCACTTTTAGCAGCAGAAAACGACTTAATATAATGGTTTATCATCTCTTTTTTTGTAGTTAAAACTTTATCTTTAGACATATAAACAAAAGGAGTTTTATAAAAAGAAGCTACACCATCAACATCCCCCTTATTCCATGCATCAACCATCATGTTTTTTTGATGCTGAATTTCAGAATAAGTGTTTTTTTCACAATCATCTGCAAAAATATAGTTTATACTGAAAATTAACAATACTAAGATTAATAGATTTTTTTTCATTTTAGGTTCTTTCGCAAACTGGTAGTTGCATGAATTTGTAGTATAATTTTACCACAGATTTTATTTCAAAATACAAATGATAGACTTTACAGGCAGGCATTTTACTAAATTATTAATACTCCAAGCTCTTCGCTGGTATTTATCATATCCATTAAGCTACAGACATGTAGAAGAACTAATGAAAGAGCGAGGTGTTAATGTAGATCATAGCACTATCAATCGTTGGGTTATCAAATATGCTAAAGAGTTAGAAGCTTCCTTTAGCAAAAAGTTTAGGAAGTATGGTGCTTATGTAAGTTGGAAGATGGATGAGACATATGTAAAGCATAAAGGTAAGTGGTTTTATGTTTACAGAGCAATAGATAAGCATGGAGATACATTAGAGTTTATGGTTTCAGCTAGAAGAGATGAAAAAGCAGCTCGCAAGTTCTTCAAGCAAACCATTGGTAAACATGGCTTACCAGAGAAAGTGAATGTAGATAAATCAGGAGCTAATGAAGCTGCATTACTAACTATCAATATCTTCCTATTTTTGCTTGGTATTTGGTATACTCATGGTATAGAGATTAGACAAAATAAATATCTAAACAATCTCATAGAGCAAGATCATAGAAATATAAAAAGACTAACTCGACCCATGTTAGGATTTAAATCATGGGACTCTATGGAATCTACTATAGCTGGATATGAATTAGTAAATATGATTAGAAAAGGTCAGCACATTAACGCTGGTAGCATGACTGCTTGGGATCAGTTTTATGCTATAGCAGAATAATTGTATCTAGTGATAGCTGATTTTGGAAATAACGTAACCAAGCACTCAGTTTGCGACAGAACCCTTAATTTTGGTGCTACTACAGGTATTACTTTTTGTTGTGGTGCTGTGGATACCGATGGTAATCGATTCTTTCGAACCACTGATTTTAACTAGATTTTGTTTTCTTTTTATCTTTCTTTGATTATATTTTTTTTAACTTTGTGCTGAGTCGCTAAGCTCTTTTATTGCGGTAATCTACTTTGTACTTAGTGCTTAATTGTGCTATTATTGTGGCACAAATTATTTTTATAGTTTTCTGATATGGATACTAGTATTTATCTGCAGTTTGCACCGATATTGATTTTTCTGATTATAGCATTTGGTTTGGGTGCTGTTTTTGCTATAGCTGGTAAGGTTTTATCAGTTATAGTTGGAGCAAATAATCCTAGTCAAGCAAAGAACGAGACATTTGAGTGTGGTTTTCCTGCATTTGGAGATGCTAGAGAAAAGCTTGATGTGCGTTTCTATTTAGTGGCTGTGTTATTTTTGATTTTTGATTTAGAGTTGGCATTTATTATTCCTTGGGGTATAAATTTGCGAGCTACAGCTGGGATGTCAGCTATTTCTGATCATGCTTTTGTGGCGATGATTATATTTTTAACGGTATTATTCCTTGGGCTAATATACGGCTGGAAAAAAAGGAGCTTTAGAGTGGGAATAGGAAACGAAAATAAAGGTTTTATTACTGCTAGTGCTGATGCGCTTATCAATTGGGTGCGTACAGGTTCGCTTTGGCCGGTAACTACAGGCTTGGCTTGTTGTGCTGTTGAGATGATGCACGCAGGTGCAGCAAGATATGATCTAGATAGATTTGGAGTGGTGTTTCGACCTTCTCCGCGTCAGTCAGATGTGCTAATTGTAGCAGGCACGCTTTGCAATAAGATGGCTCCAGCACTAAGACAAGTTTATGACCAGATGCCTGATCCAAAATGGGTTATCTCAATGGGGTCATGTGCAAATGGTGGTGGTTATTATCATTATTCGTACTCCGTAGTTCGCGGTTGCGATAGGATTGTCCCTGTAGATATATATGTGCCGGGTTGTCCGCCAACGGCAGAAGCTTTGGTTTATGGTATTATTCAATTGCAGAATAAGATTGTTAGAACAAATACTATAGCGAGGAAATAGTTGTGGATGTTTCATTACAGCAACACCTTGAAAGCATAACTGAGATCTTGAAGGGTTATGGTGTTAAGTGCTATATGGCAAATAGAGAGTTAAATATAGCTATACGCGACCAAAGGGATATACATCTTATTTTATCTAAGCTAAAAGAAGAGTATTCTTTCGAGCAATTATCGGATATTACGGCGGTTGATTATTTGACTTATGGTCAATCAGATTGGCAGGTTGGTAAGGTTGTTTCGCAGACTGGTTTTTCGCGAGGTCGTGAGCAAGATTCTAAAGTAAGTGCTTTTGATAATAGGTTTGAAGTTATTTATCAGCTTATGAGTATGGCAAACAATGTTCGTGTTAGGGTTAAATGCAAGCTGAAAGATGCTGAGTTGATTTTGGTTGATTCTGTTAGTGATTTGTGGTCGTCTGCTGATTGGTCTGAAAGAGAAGTTTATGATATGTTTGGTATTTATTTTAATAACCATCCAGATCTAAGAAGAGTGCTTACGGACTATGGTTTTGTAGGGCATCCGTTAAGAAAAGACTTCCCTCAGACAGGCTATGTGGAAATGCGTTATGATGAAAACCTTGGTAAAGTTGTTTACGAGCCGGTTGAGATTGATGATAGAGTTAATACTGCGAGAGTTATTCGTAGTAAATAAATTTATGGATTTATGTAATGGCAGAGTATAAAAACTACACATTAAATTTTGGTCCAGTACATCCTGCTGCACATGGTGTATTGAGGCTTATACTGGAGCTTGATGGCGAGACTGTGGTTCGAGCTGATCCTCATGTGGGTTTGCTGCATCGTGGTACGGAAAAGCTAGCTGAATTCAAGCCTTATAATCAAAGTATTGGTTATATGGATAGGCTCGATTATGTATCGATGATGTGTAATGAGCATTCGTATGTAATGGCTATTGAGAAGCTTCTTGAGCTAGAAGTTCCTGAGAGAGCTAAGTACATCCGCGTAATGTTTGCAGAGATGACAAGGCTTCTGAATCATTTGTTATGGGCAGCAGCTTGTGGTATCGATTTGGGTGCAATGACTGTTTTCTTGTATGCGTTTAGGATAAGAGAAGATCTTTTTGATTGTTATGAAGCTGTTTCTGGTGCAAGAATGCATGCAGCTTATTTTAGACCAGGTGGTGTGGCGAGAGATTTGCCTACACAGATGCCTAAGTACAAAGAAAGTAGGTTTAGTAGTAAACGCAAAACTAAAAAAATCAACGAAAATAGGCAGGGTAGTATGCTAGATTTTCTTGATAGTTTTGTGGTTGATTTTGATAAGTCGTTAAAAGAAATAGATACTCTGCTTACAGATAATAGGCTTTGGAAGCAAAGAAATGTCGATATCGGTGTTGTTACGGCAGAAAGGGCAAAAGAGCTTGGTTTTACTGGACCGATGTTGCGTGCTAGTGGAGTTGCTTGGGATCTTAGAAAAACCCAGCCTTATGAAGTTTACGATAAGCTAGAATTTGATATTCCAGTTGGAGCTACGGGTGATTGCTACGATAGGTACCTTGTGAGAATGGCAGAAATGCGTGAATCTAACAAAATTATCAAACAATGTGTAGATTGGTTAAGGGCTAACCCTGGTGAAGTACTCTCTGATAACCATAAGTTCACAGCACCAAAACGCAATGACATGAAGAATGACATGGAAGAGTTAATTCATCATTTCAAACATTTCTCGGAAGGTTATTGTACTCCTGAGGGAGAGGTTTATGTGGCTACTGAGCATCCTAAGGGTGAGTTTGGTGTGTACATTAAGTCGGATGGTGCAAATAAGCCGTATAGATTGAAGATGAGAGCTCCTGGGTTTGCCCATATAAGCGCAATGAATGAAATGCTTTCAGGGCATATGTTAGCAGATACACCGGCTATAATCTCGACGATAGATGTAGTGTTTGGTGATGTAGATAGATAGGAAAAGAGATGTCTTTAGTAAAGCTAATATCGCTAGAAGCGAGAGAAGATATAGATAGGGTTTTGAGTAAATTCCCAGCAGATCAAAAAAAATCAGCTATCTTAGAGGGTTTGCATATTTTGCAAGACCAAAATGGTGGTTTTTGACTGATGATTTGCAAACAGCATTAGCCGAGTATTTAGGTGTTAGTAAGGTTGATGTATATGAAGTGGCAACATTTTATTGTATGTATGATCTTCAGCCTGTTGGTAAGCATAAGTTAAATGTATGTACAAATGTATCTTGTATGCTAAATGGTGCTTATGAGCTTTTATCTCACATTGAGAAAAGTTGGATATAAAACCTGGGCAAACTACCAAAGATGGTAGAATTACTCTAAAAGAAGTAGAGTGCCAGGGTGCTTGTTGTGGTTCACCAATGTTAGAGGTGGACAAAATTTTCTATGAGAATTTGACTGTAGAAAAAGTAGATCAAATTATTGATTCTTTGGAGTAGTTTATAGATGGCAAATGAAGTTTGTTTACGCACTATACATTTAGATAAGCCTTATAGTTTAGAGGCTTACTTGTCTGTAGGTGGGTATTCTTATTGGAACAAGATCTTAACTGAGAAAATTTCTCCCGAAGTTATTATTGATGAACTGAAAAAATCCGGTCTCAGAGGTCGTGGTGGAGCAGGATTCCCGACAGGTTTAAAGTGGAGCTTTATGCCTCGCAGTATGCCTGGTCAAAAGTATGTGGTGTGCAATTCCGATGAGGGTGAGCCAGGTACTTGTAAAGACAGGGAAATCTTGCGTAATAACCCGCATCAGCTTATAGAAGGTATGGCAATCGCAGGCTATGTAGTTGGAGCTACAAAGGGCTATAACTACACTCGAGGAGAGATTTATGAGCCTATAGCTAGATTTGAAAATGCTCTTATTGAGGCATATCAAGCTGGTTTACTAGGTTCGGATATTAAATCATCGGGTATATCTTTTGATTTGTATTCTGCTACTGGTGCAGGTGCTTATATATGCGGAGAAGAGACTGCTCTTTTAGAATCTCTTGAAGGTAAAAAGGGTCGTCCTAGATTTAAGCCGCCATTTCCTGCATTTGTAGGTTTATATGGCAAACCGACAAATATTAACAATACAGAAACATTTGCTTCAGTGCCTGCGATTTTGCAACACGGTGGCGAATGGTTTAGTAAGCTTGGTACAGAAAAAAAGTGGCGGAACGAAGATGTTCTGTATATCTGGTCATGTAGTTAATCAGAGAGTTATGGAGATAAGTCTTGGTACTCCGTTTACAGAAGTTTTAGAAATGTGTGGCGGTGTTCGTAAAGGTCATAAAATCAAAGCCGTAATTCCGGGAGGTAGTTCATCTAAGATTCTTACAGGTGAAGAGATGATGGCTGTTACTATGGATTATGAATCTATAGGTGCTGCTGGGTCTATGCTTGGCTCAGGAGCTGTTGTAGTTCTTGATGAAACTGTATGTATGGTTAAGACGCTTGCTAGATTGGCTGATTTTTATTATGAAGAGTCTTGTGGTCAATGCACTCCTTGTAGAGAGGGTACTGGTTGGTTGGCACGCACGCTACACCGTATAATTGATGGTGGTGGTAAGTTGGAAGATATTGATACTCTTACAAGAGTTGCGACAAATATCGAAGGTAACACTATTTGTGGACTAGGTGATGCAGCGGCATGGCCAGTACAAAGTTATATAAATAAATTTAGACATGAATTTGTGTATATGATTGAGAATGGTGGCAAAAGTATAGTGGATCAATAGTTGATTGGAGTAGGTTTCGGTGTCAGACAATAAAGAATCCAAAAAGTAAATATAGAGATTGATGGTAAGGCTTTTGAGGCAAACCCTGGTCAATCTATTATTCAAATAGCAGATGCTAATGGGATTTATATTCCTAGATTTTGCTATCATAAAAAATTATCTGTGGCAGCAAATTGCCGTATGTGTTTGGTAGATGTAGAAGGTGCTAGACGCGCTTTACCTGCTTGTGCTACACCAGTTATGGAAGGCATGAAAATCAAAACGCGTTCAGAAACAGCTCTGCAGATGCAAAAAGATGTGATGGAGTTTCTACTTATAAACCATCCGCTTGATTGCCCTATATGTGATCAAGGTGGCGAATGTGAGTTACAAGATGTGGCTATGGGTTATGGTAAAACAACTTCTGATTATAAAGAGTCAAAAGAGCAGTTCCAGATCCAGGCTTAGGTTCTCTTATAGCAACAGATATGACTAGATGTATTTTGTGTACTCGTTGCGTTCGTATCGGTGAAGAAGTTGCTGGCGTAAAAGAACTAGGTGTAATGGGTCGTGGCGATCATTCTGAAATCAGCACCTACATTGCAGGTGATATGGTTGACTCAGAAGTTTCAGGTAATGTAATCGATCTTTGTCCTGTTGGAGCACTTACTTCTAAGCCATTTAGATTTAAAGCAAGACCTTGGGAGCTTAAACAGTTTCCTGCAACTTCAGCTGGAGATGCTTTAGCTGTAGATATCGATGCTCATGTGTATCGTGACAAGCTAATTCGTGTAGTTCCTCGTGAAAGTGAAATTACAGGTACTTGGATTGCAGATAGAGATAGATTTGAGTATACAGGTTTGTACAGTGAAGAGAGAATCAAAACCCGATGATTAAAAAATCTGGTGGTTGGGTTGATGTTTCTTGGGAAGAAGCTTTAGATTTTGTAAAAGTTGCGATTGAGCAAACAGTAGAAAAAGATGGTGCAGATGCTATATCTGCGGTAGTTTCAGAAAGCTCCACTTCTGAAGAGATGTTTTTGATGAAAAAACTCCTTAAAAGTGTTGGTTCTACAAATATTGATGCGCGCATACGCCAGTATGCAGATGTTGCAGGAGTAAGTTCTGGTAAGGGACTAAACTGTTCGTTTAAAGATATTGAAAGTAGTGATTTTGTTTTAGTCTTTGGTTCAAACCTTAGAAAAGAATATCCTCTAGTGAATATAGCAGTGAAAGATGCTGTAGAAAAAATAATGCTAAAGTTGTTGCGTGGAATATTTGTGATTATGATTTTAACTATAAAGTGGATCAAATTACGCTAGCTGCCGATAACATTCAATACATTGCACTGTCTTTGTTAAAGGCGATTTTTGTAAGATCAAATATCCCTTATGGTGAGTTTGATGATATCTTACGCAAGGTTGATCCTGCTAGTCAGGTTAGAGAAGCTGCCGATAAAATTATCGCAGCAGAAAATCCTAAGATTATTATTGGTCAAGATATTGTAAATGCGAGTAGCTTTGAGACTGTATTTAGTGTGCTTTCAGTATTAGAAAAAGTTTCTAATATCAGGGGTGGCGTTTTGGCAAGTAATGTCAATTCAGTAGCAGCTGATAGGATTTTAAGCTCATCAAAATCAGAGTTTAGTACTTACAAGTGCTTGAACGGTCAAACTAATACTAAACTACTTTTTACAGCCAATACTGAGCTAGCAAAAGATAGTTTATATGGTGAAGAAAAATTAAAAGAAGCATTAGATAAAATAGATATAGTTGTATCGTTTACTGCTTTTGCAGATAAGTTTACGAAAGAAAATTCTGACATTATTATCCCTGTTGCAAAGCATTACGAAACACAAGGCAGTTTTGTTGACTTATTTGGTAATAAACGCGAATTTAATCAGATCGTGAAACCGTATGCTGAGAATAAAGAGTTATGGAGAATTTTGCGTGTAGTGGGCAATTTGTTGGAACTAGAAGGTTTTGATTATAATGATATCGCTGAAGTTACAAAAAGATGCTTATGCAAGTCGTGCTCGTGTATCGCCTAATCATGCAAGGCAAATATTGAATGCTGATTTAGATTATCAAAAAGCGGCTGCTTTTGTAGTTTCTAACAAAATGTACGATTCGACGAGCTTACTTAGAAGGGCGACACCTTTACAGCAAACAGTCGATGCTAAGCGTTTTGAAGGGGTTAGAATATCTCAAGATTTGGCGGATCAAATTGGTTTAGCTTCTGAGACAGGCACGCTAAAAATTTATGATATAGACAATGAAGTAGAATTTGATGTAATTGTAGATAAAAGTTTGCACGCTAAAAACTTCATGCTACCAAGAAACCTTATGCAGCGTTTCTTGCTTAGTGATAATATCAATATCAAATTAGTCGAGGAGGATAAATAGTTATGTTAGAGTATATATTGTGGACAGTATTATATTCCATACTTATAATAATTCCTTTGATTCTAGTGGTTGCTTATTATACTTATGCTGAGCGAAAAGTTATCGGCTATATGCAGGATAGACTTGGGCCGAATAGAGTAGGTTCTTTTGGTTTATTGCAACCAATTATGGATGCTTTAAAGCTTTTCTTGAAAGAGATAATCATCCCAACAAAGTCAAACAGATATCTATTTTTCATCGCACCAATTTTAGCGTTTGCACCGGCTTATGCAGCATGGGCAGTTATCCCATTTGCTCCAGGTGTAGTACTTTCTGATATGAATCTTGGTTTGTTGTATATATTGGCAATGACTTCATTTTCTGTATATGGGATTGTGATTGCTGGTTGGGCTTCAAACAGCAAATACTCACTTTTTGGAGCATTAAGAGCCGGTGCTCAAGTTATATCGTATGAGCTTGCGATGAGTTTCTCTATCGTGGGTGTTGTGATTGCTGCAAATTCCATGAGTATTTCGGGAATTATTGATTCGCAACAGGGTGGTATACTGCATTGGTACTTTATTCCACTGTTCCCATTGTTTATTGTTTACTTTATATCTGGTCTTGCTGAGACAAACCGAGCTCCATTTGATGTGGTTGAAGGCGAGTCTGAGATTGTGGCAGGGCACCATATTGAATATACAGGTTCTAGGTTTGCTTTATTCTTCTTAGCAGAATATGCAAATATGATTTTGATAAGTATCTTGACAGCTATTATGTTTTTAGGTGGTTGGAATTCGCCATTTGAAGGCACATTTATGCAAGGTTGGTTTGACTGGGTGCCAGCAACTATATGGCTATTTGGTAAAACAGGTGTATTTATGTTTATGTTTTTATGGATAAGAGCGACTTATCCAAGGTACAGATACGATCAGATTATGCGTTTAGGCTGGAAGATATTTATTCCACTAACATTTGTATGGATTGTTGTTGTTGCTTGTATGGTAAGGTTTGGCTTAGGACCTTGGTGGTAAAAGGATTATGATGAAAAATATAAAAAGTTTTTTGAAGACTTTCTTGTTATGGGAGCTTCTAAAAGGGCTGACAGTTACAGGTAAGCATTTCTTTACTCGTAAAGTAACAGTCCAGTACCCAGATGAGAAGACTCCTATATCAAATAGGTTTAGAGGTTTACATGCTCTTAGACGCTATGAAAATGGTGAAGAAAGATGTATTGCGTGTAAGTTGTGTGAAGTAGTTTGTCCTGCATTAGCTATTACAATTGAATCAACCGAAAGAGAAGACGGTTCGCGTAGAACTTCTAGCTATGAGATAGATTTATTTAAATGTATTTTCTGTGGTTTCTGTGAAGAATCATGTCCGGTTGACTCAATCGTCGAGACAGATATTTTAGAGTACCACTTTGAAGAGCGAGGTGAAAACATCATGACTAAAGCTAAGTTGCTTGCAGTTGGTGATAAGTATGAGCCTCAAATAGCTGCAGCGAGATTGCAAGATAAGGATTTTAGGTAGTAAAATGGGTGTAACAGATATTTTATTTTATATTTTCTCATCACTAGCTATCATCTCGGCTTTGGTGCTTGTGTTAAGTGGTAATCCAGTTAATTCTGTAATCGCGATGATATTTACATTTATATGTACAGCAGTTGTTTGGATAATTTTCCAGCAAGTCTATTTAGCGTTACTTTTGATAGTTGTATATGTCGGCGCTGTACTTGTGATGTTTTTGTTTGTAGTATTTATGCTTGATTTGCATGTTGAGAAGCAAGGTAGAGTTGGTAGATTTTTTTATGCTTTAGCTGCGATAATTGTATGTACTATATTTGCAGGGATTATTAGCTATGCTGTAACTCATGTATTTGCAGATAGTCAAATGCAGGGCGGTGTCGGTGGATTGAGAATTATCGGACATACAATGTTTGATAACAACAATCTTTATGTATTTGAATTGATAGACTTTATATTGCTAGCAGCGATGGTTGCAGCAGTAACGCTTACGCTAAGATCTAAGCGTAAAGGTAACAAATCAGTTGATCCTGCAGTTCAAGTTAGAGTAAAAGCTGAAGATCGCCTAACTATGGTTAAAATGAAAAGTAGTAAAGCAAATACTATTGATAATAGAGGTGTAGCAGATGAATAGTATCTCAATTTCAGTAACTCATGGTTTGATTTTCAGCACAATCTTATTTGTAATAAGTGTTGCGGGGATAATCATAAATAGAAGAAATATACTTATTTTACTGATGTCTATAGAGCTTATGCTTTTAGCAGTAAATACAAATTTCTTGATATTTGCAAATATGCACCATCAAGCGATGGGTGGAGTTTTTGTGTTTTTCATAATGGCAGTAGCAGCAGCTGAAACTGCGATTGGTTTAGCGATAGTTGTGGTGATATTTAGAAAGCGCAAAACTATTGATCTAAGTAAACTTAATACATTAAGAGGCTAGGTAAATGATAATAAATAGTCAAATCGCAGCCGTACTAATTGGAACTATAATTTTAGCGCCATTGTTAGGAGCTATAATTGCAGGCTTTTTTGGTAAGAGTATCAAGAATGAAGGTGTAAGCTTTTTCACTGTAGTTTTGTGTGGCTTATCTTTTGTATTGAGTGCAGTTTTAGCTTACGGTGTATTTAATGGTGATGTTTATAGCGTAACTTACTATCAGTGGGCACCTATTTCAAATATGTTCTCATTTGATGTTGGTTTTGAAGTTAATCGCATCACAGTTTATATGATGCTAATCGTAACTTTTGTCTCTACACTTGTACACATATACTCTATTGGCTACATGAAGGGCGAAGATGGTTACGGCAGATTCTTTGCATATATCTCAGGCTTTACTTTTGCAATGCTTTGCTTAGTTATGGGTAATAATTTCTTACTACTTTTCTTTGGTTGGGAAGGTGTAGGTTTATTCTCATACTTACTGATTGGTTTTTATTTCACAAGAGAAAAATCAAATGTTGCAAGTTTAAGAGCATTTTTAGTAAATAGAGTTGGTGACTTAGGTTTCTTACTTGGTATAGGTGCGGTGATTTTATACACTGGATCTATCGATTATAAAGATGTATTTGCTTCATTATCAAGTATAGACAATACTCAAGTAATTCATTTCTTAGGGATGAGCTTTAGCCCAGTTACACTAATGTGTACACTGTTATTTGTAGGTGCAATGGGTAAATCGGCACAGTTTCCACTACATTCATGGCTTGAAGGCTCAATGGAAGGTCCTACACCAATTTCTGCATTGATCCATGCTGCAACAATGGTTACGGCTGGTGTATTTATGGTTGCAAGATTATCTCCGATGTTTGTACTATCGCCAGCAGCATTAAGTTTTGTGCTAATAATCGGTGCTATTACTTGCTTGTTTATGGGTTTGATAGCTATAGTTCAGACAGATATCAAGCGAGTGATTGCATACTGTACACTTTCACAGCTTGGTTATATGATGGTAGCACAAGGTGCTGGAGCTTTCTCTATCGGGATGTTCCATCTTATGACTCATGCGATGTTTAAAGCTTTATTGTTCTTAGCAGCAGGTTCTGTGATTGTAGCGATGCACCACGAGCAAGATATTCGCAGAATGGGTGGATTGAAAAAATATATGCCATTGACCTACCTGTGTATGTTTATCGGTGCTTGGGCATTAGCAGCATTACCGCCATTCTCAGGCTTCTTCTCAAAAGATTTGATAATAGAAGCTGCTCAAACTACTACAGTTTTCGGTCATCAATTCGCTTATTATATGGTATTGGCTTGTTCGTTTGTAACATCTTTCTATATATTTAGAATGTTTTTTGTAGTGTTTCACGGTAAAGAAAGAATGTCTGAAAAAGAGAGCTCTCATATTAAAGAATCTCCTCTTTCTATCTTGATACCTTTAGTGTTATTAGCTATACCTTCTGTATTTATTGGCGAATACTTCTTTGGTAGTATTTTGTCGCAAGATGCTGGATTGTTTGGTGATACTATTACCTCTTATGGCCAGGCTGGTTTGCATGGTATGTCTGTAACAGCACACTTGGCTTCTGAGTCTGCAATGGTAAACTCGTTTGCTTATATTAAGCACTCTATCTATACGCTGCCATTTTGGCTAGCATTAAGTGCTATGGTTTTATCTTATGTGTTGTATATATTACTTCCAAGTATTCCAAAAGCATTAGCTAAAAAAGCTCTGGAGTGGGTATTATTTATCACATACTAGTTAAGAAGTACTTTATCGATACTCTTTATGATGTTGTGTTTGTGAGAATCTTCTTATGCGTAAGTACATTCTTGTGGAAAGCTATTGATATCTTTATCATCGATAAAACAATTGTGCATGGTACTTCTAACTTGATATACCAAACAGGTGATAGTTTTAGAAAAGTTCAACGAGGATATTTGTTTGATTATGCATTTGTGATGATGGTGGGAGTACTACTATTCATGATTTTGCTGATAGCGGTTTAAACGAAATGATATTAAATCTGGGAAAGGATAAATTTATATTATGAATTTAGGTAATTACTTATTAAGCTTGTTGATCTGGCTACCGATAGTTGGTGGCTTTATAGTATTAGCGACAAGAACAAAAGAGCTTCATGGTGATGCCGCTCGTTGGGTAGCATTAGTATTTAGTGGATTGACTGTTGCATTGTGTATCCCGCTGGTTACAGGTTTTGATTCTACTAGTTCTGCTATGCAATTCCAAGAGTCAGCAGAGTGGTTTACGGTATTTGGTAAGCATAGTGTTTATTATGGTCTAGGTGTAGATGGTTTTTCTGTATTGTTTATATTGCTGACATCATTTTCTACTTTGGTTATTGTACTATCATCTTGGGCTTCTATCAAAATTAAAGTTAGGCAATACATGGCTATCTTCTTGATAACATGTGGTCTTACAAATGGTGTATTTTGTGCAACTGATTCGATACTTTACTATGTGTTTTGGGAGGCGTTGCTAATACCAACTTGTTTGGGTATTGGTATTTGGGGTGGTAAGAATAAAGCTTATGCTGCGACTAAATACTTTATGTATACTTTCTTTGGTTCGGTGTTTTTATTAGCTGCGATATTGTTTTTACAAACTAAGGTGGCTGCATCATCTAGCGATGCGTTGGTAAGTATAGATACTTACTCAATCCAGAATTTTATAGCGTGGGCTACGCAATCTCAAGGATTGGTTGATACAGTTAAATTTACACTTTCAGCACAATGGTTGATATTTGGAGCATTTTTCTTAGCGTTTGCCGTTAAGATCCCAATGTGGCCATTCCACTCATGGTTGCCAGATGCCCATTCTGAAGCACCAGCTGGAGGTTCTGTGATACTTGCTGCTCTTATGCTTAAGTTAGGTGCTTATGGTTTCCTAAGGTTTGCTATTCCAATGCTGCCAGAAGTAACAGCTTCACTAGAGTATGTACTAGTTGGGATGTCACTTATAGCGATAGTATATGTAGGTATAGTGGCAGTTGCTCAAACTGATGTGAAGAGACTTATCGCATACTCATCAATTTCACACATGGGATTAGTGACTTTAGGACTATTTTCAATTTTTATTTTAAAAAATTCTGATCCTGTATTAGGTACAACTCATGCACAGATGGCGATTCAAGGTGCTGTATTTCAGATGATTGCTCATGCATTTTCATCGGGTGGTATGTTTATCGGTATAGGTTACTTGTACTTAAGAATGAATACGCGTCAAATAGCAGATTTTTCAGGTGTAGCTAAAACTATGCCGATATTCTCGATGTTTTTCTTGCTTTTCTGTATGGCTAATGTTGGCTTACCAGGTACAAGTGGTTTTGTTGGTGAATTTATGATTTTGTTAGCGGTATTTCAGTATTCTCCATTAGTTGCATTGATTGCAGGACTTACTCTAGTGATTGCACCTATTTATACGCTATGGATGTATAAGAGAGTGTTTTTGGAGAAGTTGTGTCTAGCAGAGTTGCTGGGTTGACTGATTTAAATAGAATGGAATTATTAGTATTTATATTGCTAGCGGTACCGACATTATTGTTTGGTTTGTATCCTGAGCCGATATTGCAAATATCTTCAGCGGCTTCGGCACATATTGTTGGTTTATCTCTATAGGATGGTGTTTTGATTATGAATTTATCAATACTTTATATATTGCCGGAAATACTACTAGCAGTCGGTGTGATTGTTGTGATGTTTTCTGGTTTGTTTTTACACGGCAAAATAAGAAATATTAACTATATTTTCTTTCAAGTGTTTGTAGCATTAGCTTTGATAGCTACATTTGCAAAGGATTATGTTTTACAGTCAAATGGCTCTATATTTGAAGGTCAAGTTGTATTTAGTGGTTTTGCTTATACTTTACAGATTGTGATATTGGTCTTAGCATTATTTGTCGCTTTGTACTCAAGAGAGTATGTTAAAGATAGGAAAATATCTGATGGCGATTTCTATACACTTTTGATGTTATGTATATTAGGTGCGATGGTATTAACTTCAGCACATAGTCTGGTTACTATTTATGTTGGTTTGGAACTTCTATCGCTACCATTATATGCTCTTATGGCTATATACAGGGATTCTAGTAGAGGTCTTGAGGCAGCTATTAAATATTTTGTATTAGGTGCGATAGCTTCGGCTTTATTGCTTTTTGGTATGTCTTTTGTGTATGGTATGACAGGGCAATTAGATATTACAGATATAGCTAAATTCTTAGCTACGCATGATTTTTCAACTATAGAGCATAAATTCTTGTTGATATGTCTAGTGATGATGTGTGCGACTTTCTTGTTTAAATTAGGGGCAGCTCCATTTAATATGTGGTTACCTGATGTATATGAGGGAGCACCAAATGCTGTAGCAAATATTGTTGCAACTATACCAAAAGTAGCAGCTTTTGCGATGCTAATTAATATACTATTTGTAGGATTCCCAGAGTTAAAATCTTCGTGGGTATACCTATTTAGAGTGATAGGTATTATGTCGATATTTTTGGTAGCTTAGTAGCTTTGTCGCAAACCAATATCAAAAGATTGCTTGGGTATTCAACAGTTTCACAAGTTGGTTTTATATTGTTGGCAACAACAATTGAGCCGCAAACCTATGCTTTAACAGCAGCAAGCTTCTATGTGGTTGTATATGTATTTACAACTTTAGCAGCTTTCGGTGTGCTTACGGCTATCAGTGTTGGTGGTTATGAGGTTGAAACACTAGAAGATCTGAAGGGTTTCAATACAAAAAATCCATGGCTAGCATTTATATTGTTGATAGTACTATTTTCAATGGCTGGTATTCCTCCATTTGGTGGATTTATCGCTAAGTTATTTGTAGTGATGGGCTTAATCAATAATGGTAGTTACTTCCTTGCGTGCTTCGTGTTGTTTATGGCTGTAATTGCATCATTCTATTATGTGCGAGTTATTAGGATTATGTATTTTGATGAGCCAGAGAATGATGAAACTGTTAAACCTCCTCTAACTTCTCTTATTGCTTTGAGTGTGAATGGTTTGGTGCTTTTACTTTTAGGTATTATGCCAATGTTACTTTTAGGGGTACTTTCTCAAGTTGTGAATGTTATCTAAATACTTAATCTTTATTTGCCAAATCTTTTCATAAAATCTATACTTTAAAGCAATAGGTACTTTAAAAATGGTATAGATATGAAAGACATTCTAAATCCTCTAAATGATATTCTAAAAAACTCAAAAGATAGCATCGTGAATAATGGGCTTAAAAGGCTTGATGTAGTATCTCGAGAAGAGTTTGAGATTCAAAAAAGATCCTGTTAAAAACACGAGTAAAGCTTGAGCAAGTTGAGGCAAAGCTTGATTTGTTATTAGCGGAGAAAAAGTAGCGTGTCTTTAGCTGTACTAAAAAGCAGGGCTCAGCTTGGTATTGAAGCGCCACTAGTTTCGATTGAGGTACATCTATCAAATGGTCTTCCAAGTCTTTCGATAGTTGGCTTACCAGAAGCAGCTGTCAAAGAAAGCAATGATCGTGTAAGAAGTGCTATTATAAACTCAGGCTTTAAATTCCCAAGTAAGCATATAACTATAAATTTAGCTCCTGCTGATCTGCCAAAAAGTAGTGGTCGGTTTGACTTACCAATAGCTCTTGGTATTCTTTATGCTTCTGGTCAGATCAATATGGTTAAAGATACTGAAGAGTTTGAATTTGCTGGAGAATTATCTTTAAGTGGTGAGCTACGCCGTATATCCAGCTCTATTCCGATGGCTATAAAATGTGTAGAAACTCGCAAGAAGCTGGTATTACCGATTCAAAACAAGCCTGAAATTGGTTTAGTTGAAGATGTGGAAGCTTATGTATTTACAGACCTTAAGGGTGTGGTTGATTATTTATCCGGAGAAATTGAACAGACTCAAGTAGAACCATGTACAGATGTTGACTTTGATAGTCTTTACCAAGACTTAGAGGATGTAAAAGGGTCAGTACCAAGCAAAGCGAGCTTTAGAAATAGCTGCAGCTGGAGGTCATAATATACTTTTGGTTGGTCCTCCAGGTACGGGTAAGACGATGCTTGCAAGTAGGTTAAATTCTATCCTGCCACCATTGGATAAAAAAGAAGCACTTTCATCAGCGATGATTGCCTCTATAAAAGGCGAGAGTGGTATTGCTCAGAGTTTTTATAAACGACCGTTTAGACACCCGCATCATACTTCATCAGGAGTAGCTCTTGTTGGCGGTGGCAGCAATCCTATGCCAGGAGAGATTTCTCTAGCTCATAATGGCATACTTTTCTTAGATGAATTGCCAGAGTTTGACAGAAAGGTGCTTGAAGTTCTGCGTGAGCCACTTGAGACAGGCATTATCAATATCTCGCGAGCGAAATGTCAAGTTGAATATCCTGCAAACTTTCAGCTTATTGCTGCAATGAATCCTTGTCCATGTGGCTATCTTGGTTCGCAGTATAAAGAGTGTAGCGATTCTGTGCAGACTATTCGTAGATATCAAAGTAAGCTTTCAGGTCCTTTGCTAGATAGGATAGATTTACATGTTGAAGTGCTTGAGTTGGCAAAAGATGATTTAACCAATCAGAGCCTAAAGGGCGAAAAAAGTGTAGCAGTTCGTCAGCGAGTTGAAAAAGCTCGTAAGCTACAGATAGCTAGACAGGGTAAGATCAACTCGATGCTTAGTAGTAAAGAGTTAGATAAAGTTTGTGAGTTAGATAGTGATAGCAAAAAAATGCTGAGTATGGCAATAGAAAAATGGGGCTTTCAGCGCGTGGATACTATAAAATACTCAAAGTAGCTAGAACTATAGCTGATTTAAATGGGGTAGATGTGGTTGATAAGAGATCCATCCAAGAGGCTATAAGCTATAGAAAGATGGATAAGTTTATTAAATAGCGTATTTTTCTTTATAGTTTGAATTGAAAGTGGCGTGTTATTCTACGACTTGATGGTAGAATCCATCCTTTAGGTGTATAGAACAATCAGTTAGATAAATCCTATGGTCAAGCCATAGGATGACAAAAAAATATTAGTAATAGGTTTTTTAAAGGAAGAAATATGAGAAGTTTATTTTTAGATGTGTTTGGTGAAAAAAAGCTAGAAAACCACCAATATGGATAATGCGTCAAGCAGGTAGATATTTGCCAGAGTATAGGGCAACAAGATCAAGGTTTCCTGATTTTATGGATATGTGTCGTAATGCAGATGCTTGTTGTGAGGTGGCATTACAGCCTTTGGCAAGATATGACCTTGATGCAGCGATTGTATTTTCAGATATATTGACAATTCCAGAAGCAATGGGTATTGATGTGAAATTTATAAAAGGCGTTGGGCCTGTATTTTCAGATCCTATAGCCTGCGATAAAGATTTTGAGAAGCTTTTGTCTGTAGAAGACAGTGCTGCAAAGCTTGACTATGTATACAATGCAGTTAAGACAACAAAATCTGCCATAGATGTGCCTTTGATCGGTTTTACTGGTAGTCCTTGGACTTTAGCTGCTTATATGGTCGAAGGTTCTGGATCTAAGCAGTTCAATAAACTTAGAAAGATGATGTACGCTAATCCAGCATTAATGCACAAATTGCTACAAAAGCTTGCGGATATAACTGTTGTGTATTTGCTTGAGCAGGTTAAAGCAGGTGCAGATACTTTGATGATATTTGATACTTGGGGTGGAATATTGCCATTAGATAAGTATGCTGATTTTTCATTGAAGTATATGAATTATATCGCTAAAGGCGTGAAAGAAGTTCTTCCAAATATGCCGGTGATGTTTTTTACTAAAGGTGGAGCTAATTTTTATGGTGAGTATAAAGATGCTCATTGTGATGGTGTGGGTGTAGACTGGAGTGTGACTTTGGAGCAGGCACGCGAGCGATTAGGTAATGGTAAAGTTATTCAAGGCAATTTTGATCCAGCGTTTTTGTATGGTAGCCATGCTAGTATTCGTGCAAAGGTTAAAGAAAATATGCAATTTATCCAAAAAGATAAGCTAAATAACTATATAGTAAATTTGGGTCATGGTATATATCCTGATATTGATCCTGATAATGTGGGGGTTATGGTTGAGGCTATTAGGGAGTTTAGTATTAGTAACATCAGTTATAAATACAAAAAGTATAGAGGATACGCTAAATTATAATAAAGAAAAGGCTTTGGAGTCAAAATAAACATTAAGAATGCAATTTAGTTGATAATTTATTGCAAAGACCTTAGCTTTCCGATATTTTAGAATTAATAAACATAAATTCTAAAACTAATATGAAAAAATTACTTATCTTAATAGCAAGCTCAGCAGAATGGTATGAGTTTGTTATATACTTTTTGTGCTGTTTATATTGGTCAGACATTCTTTCCTTTTGAAACTCCTTTTTCTAATTTTCTCGCTGCTTTTGGTGCTTTTGCTGCAGGCTTTTTAGCAAGACCTTTTGGTGGGATTATATTTGGTTATATTGGTGATAAAAAATCTCGTTCTACAGCGTTAGGCTGCATTCTTTATGGGTGTTCCAACGGTCGGGATAGCGCTACTGCCTTCTTATGCATCTATAGGAATACTCGCCCCGTTAATGCTAGTAGCTTTACGAATACTACAAGGTATCGCAATAGGGGGTCAATATACTGGTTCAGCAGTTATTCTAATTGAAGCAGAGACAACTGTTGCAGGTAAGGCTACAGCATCAGCTAATGTGATTGCAAGTGCTTATGTTGGTATGCTATTAGCAGTGATTAGTTTTCAGGCTATTAAATATTTTATTCCAGAAGAATTTATGGCATCAGGTGGCTGGAGAATACTTTTTGCAATAGCTATAGTTTTGGTGATCATGTCATTTTTTATAAAACGCATGAATAAAGATGATGATAAAAAACCAAAGCAGTCAAAAAATAATATCAGTTTAAAAAGGCTCGTGATTGAAAATAGAGCAGCAATGTTTTATATGCTTTTACTGTGTTTTCCTGGTGCGATAGTAGCTTACTTCCTAGTAACTATATTACCAAACATTCTTTCAGAAGTTCTTCATGATAATAGTCAAAACATACCTCTTATGATTATTGTTGGCTTACCAATATTTATCGCAATGTTTTTTGTGTCAGCTAAGTTAACTAAGTATTTTAACATAAAACAGTTATGGCGAGCGGATTAGTATTAATGATAATACTGCCCTTACCAATGTATCATTTGTATAAGGTAGATACAGAATTATTGATTTTGTTTTTTGTGACAATGTCAGCTGTATTTGGTCTTTTTTACGGAACTATCTTGGCTATATTTGCTGAGAGTTTTCCTAAGGAGATTCGCTATACAGGGTTTGCTTTAACCTACAACATTGGCTTTGGTATATATGGTGGACTATTGCCTTTCGCGTGCTTCTATTTAGCTAAAAATATATCTGATTATACCGCTGTATCAATTATATGCTTAAGTGCTGTAGTTGGTCTATTTACACTGTATGTGCTAGAACCGGCAAGAACAAAGGAATTTACTTCAAGAAAAGTGTAGCTACTAACCGCTATGTGCTTCACTTAGGCATATTCAAAGCCTCATCAAACTCTATAAGTTTAAACGAAAAAGTTTCTCCTGTAGCAAATTGAGCAAGCTTGCTAATATCAGATTCTATGACATTTGCGATGCGTGGATAACCACCAACTGTTTGGCGGTGTCTCATCAGTACAATTGGACCATTAGGCGAGAGTTGCACCGTACCATCTGTAACTGGTTGCGATATCATTTCTAGCTCATGCTTTGCTAGTTTAATACCATCTAAGACTAGTCCCATTTGACTTGAGTTTTGAGAAATAATCCATTCTTGTTTAAATAAAGCATCATCTTTAAGTACATTGTACTCAGGACCTTTTATTACTCTTATATACCTATCTGAATAGAGAGTAGTCACAAATTTTGCTATCTCAGGAGATCTGGTTTCACCGATAAAATCACTATTTTGAGAGTTACTTTCTATAGCAAAAACCAATGTTCTAAAACCACTTTTGGCACCACTAAATATAAGAGTTTGACCTTGAGAAAGCTTATGCACACAATCCTTGCTAATCGTTGTACCACCATCAATTGATATATGCTCATAACTCGCTCCACACACTATAAAAAGTATATCTTTAGTTGCTGTTATTTTAGCTGGATACAGCATTTCAATCGCTTGGAAATTAGCTGGTTTATCAAAGATGTTAAACGCGACATTAAAGCTTAGTTGATCTTGAGCACCTTCGGGTGATATTCCTTTATCTTGTGAACCATATTTGCGACAAACAACAGGAAATGATAACCCTCCTGAAGTAGAAAATAAATTATTGACCATATAATCTATACCTCATTTTGAATGAAGTGCTTGAGCTAACTCTAGAGCTATAGAGCTATCAGAATGAATACAAATAGTTTCAGAATTAAACGCTATATTTGCACCATCAATATTTAAAAAGAGACTATTTAATTGCTCAAACTGCACTAGTGCTTCATCGACAGTATCTATCTCAGCATTTGGCATTCCTCTTGGGATAAGGGTAGGGTTTTTGTTTTCATCAAGCATATATCCTCTTTCTACGAAGCTTTCTTTAAGTATGCTTGTACCTTGGGCTTTAGCCAGCTGACCAACTACACCAAATGGACTAGTTACAAGCACAGATATTTTATTTTTAGCGCACCATTTTACAAATAGTTTGGCTAAAACGGTATTTTTATTTAGCTCATTATACAAAGCTCCATGAGGCTTAACTGCTTGTATACTATCAAATAGGGCTAGTTGCTCATTAAATGATTTAAGCAAAGCATCATCTTCAATCTCAATCACTTTTCTACCGAAATTTTCTTTATCTGGATATGATATGTGAGCAGTTATTTTGACATTATTTTTATTACAAAGATTTGTATAGTAATCGACGCTTTCTTGATCGCCAGCATGACCTCCACAAGCAATATTTGCAATATCAATATACTTAACTAGCTGATCATCAATTTGATGTGCTACGCCTCTTTCACCTAGATCACAATTTATCAATAGCATATGGGTACCTTTAAAAACTTTGTGTATGCAGATTAAGTGGTTTTAAATTTATCACAATAAGGCGAAAATTGAGAGTAATAGTATGCCTATTGCTGAAATTTACCCCACATTACAACTCTCTAAAAATTATTTTATCACCAGCACTAAAGCTAGAGAAATCATCAAAATCTGTATTTCCAATAATATTCCAGCCACTCGGGGATTCCAAAGGAAATACTGTAGTTTGTGAACCACCAATACCAATCGAGCCTTTTGCTATTCTATTTCTAGGTGTTGCTAGTCTTGGCAGGCTAATGCGTTCATCTAAACCAAGTAAATATGGGAAATACGGTTTAAAACCAAGCATTGCTATATGATACTCTTTTGAGGTATGTTTTTTGATAATTTCGCTAACCGTCAAATTAAGATTCTTTGATATCTCTTCTAAATCAATACTATTGTAAACAACATCTATTGTGTGAGTTTTTGATTCGATATTTCCAGTATAGTCAACCTTAGCAATTCTATCTAAAATAGTTTTTTCAAAAGATATTAGATCAGAATTGTTCATATGAAATGCTAGTGAATTGTAAGTTGGCACTAGATCATAGATATTATTTTTGTTTTAAAAACCTCATCTGCCTGAATATCTCTATAGATTTGAAGAATTTTGATATTATCTTTAATATCTAGCTTATCACTAAGATTGTAAACGAAGCAGTTTTCACTTAGAAAATAATGTTTCATACAGTAGAACTAGTATAAGATGGTATGTGGATATATTTTACATCTTGCTAGAGTTTTTAGATAATGATTTTAGAGAGATTAGAGGATTTGTTTTTATAAAGTTGACTAACTAGCAATCCATTCATCGACAGTTTTAACCTCAAAAGAGTTGTTTATCTTTTTCATCTCTTTGACAGCTTCAACAAATGCTTCAAATGCTCCAATAGTAGTCACATAAGGCACTCTATTCATGATAGCGGATCTTCTTAACGCTAGACTTATTTTAAGTTCTTCACGCAAAGAAGTATTTACAAGCATATCAATCTCACCATTTTCTATAGCATCTACAGTGCTTGTTTTATCTGAGTTTTCAACATTGTCAGAAGTTTTATCAAAAAGCTCACAAGGGATATTGTTTTCTCTCAAAAGCTTTCAGTACCTTTTGTAGCAAATAACTTAAAGCCATGCTCTACAAGCTCTTTGATAGGCTTAAGTGCTTTAGCTTTATCATTGTTTTGAATAGAAACTAGAATATTGCCTTTTAATGGAAGTTTGTTAAACGCCATTTCTTGAGACTTATAAAATGCCACACCAAATGTCTTATCAATACCCATTGCCTCGCCTGTAGACTTCATTTCAGGACCTAAGTAGCAGTCAACTTCAGCAAATCTACCAAATGGAAATACAGCTTCTTTGACAGAGAAATGAGTAGGAATAGGGTTTTTAAAAGTAAAGTCTTTAAGTTTTTGACCAATCATTAGCTTAGTGGCAATATTTGCAATACTGTTACCTGTAGATTTGGCTACAAATGGTACTGTTCTTGATGCTCTAGGGTTTACCTCGATTACGAAAAGCTCGCCACCTTGGTATGCAAATTGTACATTCATTAAGCCAACAACTTCTAGCTCTTTTGCAAGCTTGATAGTACTTTCACGCACCTCAGCAATTTGAGCATCAGATAATGAACGAGTTGGGATAGAGCAAGCTGAATCACCAGAGTGAATACCTGCTTCTTCGATATGCTCCATAATACCTGCCACAAATACCTCATCGCCATCAGCTAAAGCATCTACATCAAGCTCGGTAGCATCTGTAAGGAATTTGTCGATTAGTATTGGACCATCTAGGATGCATTTACCATTTACTTTGATATAAGTATCAAGCTCTTCTTTCGAATGTAAAATCTCCATTGCTCTACCACCTAGTACATTAGATGGTCGTACAACTATTGGATAGCCTACTTTTTCGATACTTTTTGTAAGCTCGTTAATGCTGTAAGCAATCGCATTTTTAGGCTGTCTTAGACCTACTTTGTCAAGAAGCTCTTTAAATCTCTCTCTATCTTCTGCTAGATCAATCTTATCAGGATCAGTTCCTAGTATTGGAATGTTATTTTCAAAAAGAGCAGAAACTAGTTTCAATGGTGTTTGTCCACCAAATTGAACAATCACACCTAAAAGCTCGCCTTTTTTCATCTCGTTTTTTAATTATGTTTAGCACATTCTCAGCACATAATGGCTCAAAGTATAATTTATCAGAAGTATCATAATCTGTTGAAACTGTCTCTGGATTACAGTTTATCATTATAGTTTGATACCTTCTTCAGCAAGAGATTTTGAAGCATGCACACAAGCATAATCAAACTCAATACCTTGACCGATACGGTTTGGACCACCGCCCAGAATAACTACTTTTTTGTTATCCGTAACATCAGACTCACAATCTCTTACAATCTCTTCATGGCTGAAATGCTCATAAGTTGAGTACATATATGCCGACATAGACTCGAACTCAGCTGCACAAGTATCTACTTTTTTATAAGTAGGGAATATGCCTTTACCAAATCTATAGTTACGCACATATTTCTCAGTCCTACCAACAAGAGTAGCAATTCTAGCATCAGAAAATCCAAGATTTTTGTAAATAGAAAATTCTTTATCGTTTGGTAACCCTGTTTCTTTTAGTTTTTTCTCAGCATCAACAATATTTGCAATTTGCTCGATAAACCAAGGGTCTATTTTTGAAGCATCAAATATTTCTTTTTCAGAAATGCCAAATCTAATTGCTTGAGCAACGCGTAATATTCTTAGAGGAGACAGCTCTCTTAGAGATACCATTATTGCTTCTTTATTCTGCTCATGAGAGTTTGTATCGCTTACACCTCTATCTCTACCTCATCTAAACCTGTTAGGTCTATCTCTAAAGAAACCAAAGCTTTTTGTAAACTTTCAGAGAATGATCTACCTATAGCCATTGATTCGCCGACAGATTTCATTTGTGATGAAAGCTTGTTAGAAGTTGTTGGGAATTTTTCGAATGTAAAGCGAGGAATCTTTGTAACGATGTAGTCAATAGTAGGCTCAAACGATGCTGGTGTAACCTGTGTGATGTCGTTATCAATCTCATCAAGAGTATAGCCAACTGCTAATCTAGCTGCTACTTTTGCGATAGGATAACCTGTAGCTTTTGAAGCAAGTGCAGATGATCTTGAAACTCTAGGGTTCATCTCAATCACAACTAGCTTACCTGTATCAGGATTTACAGCAAATTGTACATTTGAGCCGCCAGTTTCTACACCGATCTCGCGTAGTACGGCAATCGAAGCATCACGCATGATTTGGTACTCTTTATCTGTAAGAGTCAAAGCAGGTGCAACCGTTATACTGTCTCCCGTGTGGATACCCATCGGATCGATATTTTCTATGGCACAAACAATGATTGGAGTTATCAGCTTTATCACGGACAACTTCCATCTCATACTCTTTCCAACCAAGGATAGATTCATCGATAAGTACTTCATTAGTTGGTGAAAGTCTTAGACCATTTTTCACAATATCTACAAACTCTTCTTTAGTATAAGCGATACCACCACCACTACCACCTAAGGTAAATGATGGTCGCACAATTGCAGGTAAGCCGATATCTTCAAGAGCAACAAGAGCTTGTTCCATGCTTTGCACACCACAACATTCTAGGCACTTCAAGACCAATTTTTGCCATAGCTTTGTTAAATCTATCTCTATTTTCCGCTTTGTCGATAGAGTCAGCTTTTGCCCCAAGCATCTCAACATTGTACTTTTCTAATATACCATCTGCATCTAGTGCTAAAGTACAGTTAAGAGCTGTTTGCCCGCCAACTGTTGGCAGTATCGCATCAGGCCTTTCACGAGCGATGATTTTACCGACGCTTTCACTAGTGATTGGTTCGATGAAAATCTTATCTGCAGTAGTTGGGTCAGTCATTATAGTAGCTGGATTTGAGTTCCAAGGTAAACTTCATATCCATCTTCTTTTTAAAACTTTACACGCTTGTGTACCAGAGTAGTCAAATTCGCAAGCTTGCCCGATAACTATTGACCAGCACCTAAAACTAAAATACTTTTAATATCGGTTCTTTTTGGCATTTTCTATTTGCTCCTTTTTTTTTACTAGCTGTAATCATTTCAGCAAATTCATTAAATAAATATTTACAATCATGCGGTCCTGGAGAAGCTCTGGATGGTACTGCACTGCAAAAGCTGGTCTGTCTTTGAACCTTATACCCTCGACAGTTCCATCAAAAAGTGAGCTTACGCTTATTTCCATGTTGTCAGGATATTTCATCACATACAACGAAACCATGGTTTTGGCTAGTTATGTATACTTTTAGTTTGTATATCTAATGCAGGTTGGCACCACGATGACCTTTGTGCATTTTTTCAGCATAGCAGCCACCTGCTAATGCTAAAAGCTGATTGCCAAGACATATTCCAAATATTGGCATTTTATCATCAAGGAGTTGCTTAATTACAGGTGCTGCATACATAGATGTAGCAAACGGATCTCCTGGGCCATTTGATAAAAACACACCATCAGGATTATGCTTATAATATCTTCATACGGGCTATCAGCTGGTACAACTATTACTTTGAAACCAGCATCGACTAGATTCCTTAGGATATTGTACTTAACTCCATAATCAATCACTACAACTGTATAGTCACAGCCATCTTGCTTTCTGTAGACTTGATGACCTGGCTCGTAGGTATGCTCCACATTCCACTCGTATTCTCTGTTTGTAGTTTTACAGATATAGCCAAGTCTCTACCGCCTAGCGTAGATTTGTTTTGGATTCTGATTTTGGCGTAGTTTGCATCCAGAATTCACCCGGTTTTACTGAAAAGGATTGCAACCCTTACAGCACCTTCTTTTGCAATTTTTTTACAATTGCACGAGTATCTATCGCATATACCGACAATATTGCGATTTTTAAGCCAAGTGTCGATGTGTTTATTTGATCTGAAATTTGACGGACTGGTTAGGTTTTCTCTAACGACTAAACCTTTGGCAAATACGCCTAGAGATTCATTGTCTTCGTTATTTATTCCGACATTACCTATATGTGGGGATGTAAATGTGATGATTTGACCGGCATAAGAAGGATCTGTAAGAGTCTCTTGATAACCTGTCATACCTGTATTGAAACAGATTTCGCCATCTGTCCAGCCACGCACACCTATCGATCTACCGAGATAATAAGTTCCATCAGGGAAAACCAACAACGCATTAGTCATTTCATTAGCTAATATCATAGAACAACCTTATAAATATAGTTTTGAGAGCTTAAAGAGTATTTCTGAGATAGTTTTTCATCACTACTTGTACTTTTAATGGACAAATTAAACTATTGTAGCTTTTTTAAAGGCTGTCTATAAAGGCTCTATTTTAAGTTTTTATATTTGAATTTTTGACTAGTTTTATCAGCTTTTTTATATTAAAATTAACTCTTATTCCCTAGATTATTTGCGGAATAATTGGTTATAAATCACCAAATTTAATTACTTTTGATTGCTCGGCTGAGTATTATAGCTTCTGAAGGATGCTTTGATATTTTCATTATCTTGATAATTAGAGTTTAGTAGCATTAAGCAAAAGTTTATTCTCATCTTTATATAGTAGCTTAACAGTTGCACCATCGGAATTTTGTGCCACTACAACTTTTCCAATTAGACTATTTATATCTATTTGGTTTGGATCAACGATTATAGATTCCCTTCATGAAGAGAGTATTTAAGATATCTATCGCTGAGAATTTGCCTCTCAGAATGATCCAAAAGTCTCTTTTTTCGGTTACTTCGAGAAGATAACTATTTTTAGAATCATACACAGCAGGTAATTCTAGATATCCTATTGGATCAACATCAGATACTGATTCTGTAAATTCGCCAGCCTGTACGAAGCTAAGAATAGGTGTACTTTAATAGCTAAAGTAGTTGAGCTATCATCCTCATTAGGATTTATAAAAGTATCTATACCACCTAATATGTTCATGACTTGTTCATGCCGACTCATAGTAGGACTTGCGGTGCCTGCAATCAGTTTCTGATAGCTTTTGTGCTGATATTAAGTTTCTCAGCAAGTATCTTTTGAGTCATGCTGATAGCTTTTAACTTGGGTTTTAGTTCTTTTGTATAGTCAAACATAGCGACTCTGGTTGAGGTTTGTAGTTATTATATATCTAAATTCTATAAACTACAAAAATAAAAGCGTAACTACTAGTAGTTGTAAAAATAAAAAATATAGATTATATTTTACACATGATAGGAGTATATAATTCCGATATATCAAAGAGAAATATTGTGCTTAGAAAAAATATGTTGATAGCGAATGATGAAATGAGACATTTATTGTCGGTTATAAAAAAATTAATTATTTATCGGAGAATAAAGATGCTCTTCAAAGCTAATAAAAATTAAGTAGCTAATCTGATATGAATATTAGGAAATACATCATTGATTGTTGGGATAATTTAGAACTTAAAATGAGCTACGAGATCGCTTTATTGGAAAATAACGGTTCTGTCGCAAACTGGTAGTTGCATGAATTTGTAGTATAATTTTACCACAGATTTTATTTCAAAATACAAATGATAGACTTTACAGGCAGGCATTTTACTAAATTATTAATACTCCAAGCTCTTCGCTGGTATTTATCATATCCATTAAGCTACAGACATGTAGAAGAACTAATGAAAGAGCGAGGTGTTAATGTAGATCATAGCACTATCAATCGTTGGGTTATCAAATATGCTAAAGAGTTAGAAGCTTCCTTTAGCAAAAAGTTTAGGAAGTATGGTGCTTATGTAAGTTGGAAGATGGATGAGACATATGTAAAGCATAAAGGTAAGTGGTTTTATGTTTACAGAGCAATAGATAAGCATGGAGATACATTAGAGTTTATGGTTTCAGCTAGAAGAGATGAAAAAGCAGCTCGCAAGTTCTTCAAGCAAACCATTGGTAAACATGGCTTACCAGAGAAAGTGAATGTAGATAAATCAGAGCTAATGAAGCTGCATTTACTAACTATCAATATCTTCCTATTTTTGCTGTATTTGGTATACTCATGGTATAGAGATTAGACAAAATAAATATCTAAACAATCTCATAGAGCAAGATCATAGAAATATAAAAAGACTAACTCGACCCATGTTAGGATTTAAATCATGGGACTCTATGGAATCTACTATAGCTGGATATGAATTAGTAAATATGATTAGAAAAGGTCAGCACATTAACGCTGGTAGCATGACTGCTTGGGATCAGTTTTATGCTATAGCAGAATAATTGTATCTAGTGATAGCTGATTTTGGAAATAACGTAACCAAGCACTCAGTTTGCGACAGAACCTTTTTTTGTGTGGTGGGGCAGTAATGCTGTCTACAGGGTGGAGCAGTAATCGTGTACCCTGACACCAGTACATCAAAAAATAATTTAACTAACCAATTATTTATAATTTAAGGTAATTATTTTGAATAAAAATAGACATCCAAAAGCTTTATATACTCTTTCTTTTACAGAAATGTGGGAACGATATGGTTTTTACACAATCCAAGCATTATTGCTTTTATTTTTGCTTAATCATTTTAATGTAAATAGTCCAAGAGCATACATGATTACAGGAACTTTTACAGCTATTTCATATATTTCTCCATTGATTGGTGGTTATATTGCCGATAAGCTTATAGCTCAACGTTTAGCAGTATTATTGGGGATTTTCTTTCTTGCTACAAGTTATATTATCTTTAGCGTATCTATCGATAACATCAGTACGGTTTATATTGCTCTTTCAGGTGCTGCAATAGGCACAGGTCTTCTTAAACCAAATATAGCTTGCTTAGTAGGTAGGCTCTATGAAACAGGAGACAAACATAGGGATACAGGATTCAGTATTTATTACTCAATAATGGCTATTGGTATAGCTTTAGGGTCTTTTTTTTCCTCAATGGTTAAAAGAGTATACAAATAATTGGAAAACACCTTTTCTTGTAGCGACAACTAGCATGATAATTGCTTTTATTATATTTATATTCTCTATTTTTATATATAAAGTTACAGACGTTAACAAAATTAACTTTAATATAAACAAACTACTTAAAACATGCTTGATTTGCATTATCATGTGGGTAGCATTTTTATCTCTTTTTTATGATAGATGCTTTAGTCTTGATAACATTTTTTGGCTTAATAATATTTTAGCATTTCTAGCTTAATATTCTTTGCACTTAAAGAGAGTGGGAGGCAAAGGAAAAGAATATTTGTCATTTTATTACTATCTATAATATCAGCAATTTACTGGATGCTTTATTTTCAAATGTTTTTATCACTAGTGGTATTTATTTCATACTGTGTTAAACCTAAATTATTTGGTTATGACTTTTACGAATCTTATTACATAGCAATACAATCAATAGGTTTGATAATTTTAGGACCCCTTTTTAGGGATTCTTTTCAAACGGTTTTATCATCGTATAATATCTGTTGATAGTAGCATTAAATTTGCACTTGCAATGCTCACTATAACGATAGCCTTCCTTCTACTATATATTTTTGTTAGATTTAGTCAAAGTACAACTTTAATTACACCGATTGCTATATTTTTTGTTTATATACTTATATCTATCTCAGAAATATTGCTCTCACCTGTTGGTCTTTCTATGATCACAAACTTTCTCCACCCAGAATAGTTTCATATATGATGGGATTTTTTTATGTTACTTTAGGTATTGGAGGATATTTAGGTGGCTGGTTAGCAAAACTGGCTTATATTCCAAAAGAGATCAAAAAAAGCCCTAATAATGAGCAATTAATTATGTTGAAACATATTTTCTACAATGCATTTCTTTATTATTCTTTAATAGCTTTCATTACAACAATTTTAAGTATTGCTTTAGTGTTTTTTTTGAAAAAATGGATGGCATTAAGAGGTGTGACGAGACATAATAACCCCACACTATCAGACAGATATCATAAATAAAATACTTTGAGCTACATTTTCTATCCCCACCAGCAAGCTACGGGGAATTAGACCTAACTTAGATTAAATTCATAGAATGACTGGAAAACTATAAAACATATGTTTCCGTACACCTAGTCAAAGCGACACATATTTTCATATACAATCGTCCTTCTTTTTTAGCTTGTTTTCTATCTCAAATTTATGATGAAAACAACTGTTTTTCCGTTACTTTATTATTGTACTTATATAAGTACTTATGATATCATCTAGTCATATATACAAATAAGGAGTAATTAAATGGAAACTTTAAACTATAGTACATTTCGTAGCCAATTAGCATCTTCAATGGATAAGGTTATAAATAATCATAAACCACTTATCGTTACTAGAGGTGCTGAAAAAGAGTCTGTGATTGTAATGTCATTAGATGATTTTAAATCATATGAAGAAACTGCCTATTTAATGTCTAGTATTAATAATTCAAATAGACTTAATGCCTCAATTTCTGAACTAAAGAAAGGTGATATTTCTATCAGAGAATTAATAGAAGAATGATAATAGCATGGTCGACAAATGCATGGGAAGACTATTTATATTGGCAGATAAATGATAAAAAGAAATTGAAACGCATTAATCAATTAATAAAAGATTTATCTCGTAATCATTTCGATGGTTTAGGAGACCCTGAACCATTAAAGCATAATTGGTCTGGTTATTGGTCTAGAAGAATAGATAGAGAGCATAGGTTGGTATATAAAGTCGAAAAAGATACTATTTTTATTGCTCAATGCAGATATCATTATTAATATAGTAGCAATAAGTGTCTACTAAATCGAAAAGTGTACAAAGTGTCTACTAAGTAGACAAAAAACGACTTAAGTGTACACTATAATCAGTACTTTTTGGACTATGGAATATATTATGAATTAGTATACAGTTATGATGATAATCTTTCAGATAGATATGTAAGTCTATCATTCTGCTTAACATTCCTTACAGCCATTGATATGGCTTTCTGTTCTCCGATTAATATAACCAGTTTCTTTCCTCTTGTAACACCTGTATACAATAGGTTTCTTTGCAGTAGCATATAGTGTTGCATTGCTATGGGTATGACTATTGCTGGATATTCAGATCCTTGCGACTTATGGATTGATGTAGCATAAGCTAGATCAACTTCATCTAGTTCATTAAAATCATATTCTATTTCTTTGGTAATACCCCTAAAAATAATAGCATTTAGAAGTGTACAAAAATATACAAATAAATGAGAGGTATTACAAATGAAACAAAAACGATATACAGATAGTCAAATAGTAAATCTTTGTGGCTGAATCTTATTATAAAGCTAGCCGCCTGACGAAAGTAGGGAAAGTTTAGTTTTATCTTATTAGGAGATAATATATAATGTTTTATCTCAATATAAAAAAGTAATATGGATTAAACGTGAAAAAAATATTAACAACTATTTTGGCATTGAGTGTTGTATCTACAGCTGTAGCCGATAATAAAGAGATAAAGTCAGCAACTGTTCAACCAGAACATATCGTTGTTTTTGGTGATAGTTTAAGTGATGCTGGATACCAAAATATTCTTCAAATAATTACCCTAACTGGCCAAATATACCAACTAAACAAGATCTTAAGCAACCTACATTACAAGTCCTGTATTAGGCAATACAGTATGGCCACAGTACTTAGTGGCAGATTATGACACTAAGGCAGTCATTACCAAATAATAAGAATACTCCTCCTCAAAATGTTCTCTCAGTAGGCAAGACAAAAAAAGGAGGATTCTTATTAGGAAATGATTATGCCGCTGGAGGAGCAACAACGACATGTACAGGTATAGGCTTATCTAAAGATAGTGTTGACTATTACACACCACCTCCAATTGGACCATTAAGAGGGACAATCTTGTAAGGATAAGAATATTGAAAGTTATAATCAAGTAGATAACTACCTAAGCCAACACAATAATAAAGCTGATCCAAACACTATCTATGTAATTTGGGGAGGTGCTAATAATGCTTTTAGAGATATGAACGCTGATGCTATGAAATCCGCAGCAAGTGATATTGTTTTTGATGCTGATTATTTAGTTAGCAAGGGGCCGTTGCAAAAATATTTACATAGTTAATTTGCCAGATTTAGGATCGACTCCATTGGCTGCTGGAACAGGAACAGTGACTGCAATGACTGGCTTGTCTAGTACATTTAATGGTGAACTTAATAATTTATTAGCTTCAAAGAACTATAATCTTGTTGATTTTAATAGTTTCCTTAATCAAGTTATTAAAAATAAGCAAGTGAAGATAGGTAATGATATTTACAAATTCAGTAATGTAACAGACGGATTATGTAAATCAGGGCAAGCTGATGATCCAAACGCTCTGATATGTGTTCCTGATTTATCAAAAGAGGGAGCCTCTACGTATCTATTTCAAGGTAATATACACCCCACTACGTATACTCACAAGGTATTTACTCAATACCTTAAAAATGAGATAGATAAGACTCAAGCTGAAAAACAATGATTGCAAATTTTACAAAAATCAATTACCTGAGTTAATCTCAGTGAGTTGAATATATGACCTACTTTTTTATAGTTTGAGGAAATTGTCCATACAGTAAAGATTAATCATCTTATTTTCAGAATAAAAAATAGCAATCTAGACTAGTAATTATTAATATTATGTTAATTTATTTACTTTATTTTTCAATAGATACAGCAATCCCACTCCAACTAAATGAAGTTCTTTGAAATTAAACTATTTCAGGTGGTGGATACTCATTTCTTTCAAGATGAAAACATAACATATGCTCCCAGCTTTCAAACAAATAATATTTAAAGTGATAAGTTAAATTGTGTGATTCATAGAGATAGTTTCAATAATAAGTGCTAAAATTGGTTCTGTCGCAAACTGAGTGCTTGGTTACGTTATTTCCAAAATCAGCTATCACTAGATACAATTATTCTGCTATAGCATAAAACTGATCCCAAGCAGTCATGCTACCAGCGTTAATGTGCTGACCTTTTCTAATCATATTTACTAATTCATATCCAGCTATAGTAGATTCCATAGAGTCCCATGATTTAAATCCTAACATGGGTCGAGTTAGTCTTTTTATATTTCTATGATCTTGCTCTATGAGATTGTTTAGATATTTATTTTGTCTAATCTCTATACCATGAGTATACCAAATACCAAGCAAAAATAGGAAGATATTGATAGTTAGTAATGCAGCTTCATTAGCTCCTGATTTATCTACATTCACTTTCTCTGGTAAGCCATGTTTACCAATGGTTTGCTTGAAGAACTTGCGAGCTGCTTTTTCATCTCTTCTAGCTGAAACCATAAACTCCAATGTATCTCATGCTTATCTATTGCTCTGTAAACATAAACCCATTTACCTTTATGCTTTACATATGTTTCATCCATTTTCCAACTTACATAAGCACCGTATTTCCTAAACTGATTGCTAAAGGTCGCTTCTAACTCTCTAGCATATTTTATAACCCAACGATTGATAGTGCTATGATCTACATTAACAACTCGCTCTTTCATTAGTTCTTCGGTAATACTCCCATTTTTAATGTCACTTAGAAGTGTACACTTATTTAAATAGCTTTATTAGCTACTATAACTCACCCTTTTGGATTACCCAATCATCAGGCAAGGTCATAATATAAGCATACATGCCTTTAGCTCTGGTGCTGATTTTTGGATTCTTGAGGCACTCATTAGAAATGATTGAATAGTTTTTGTTTTTTTCTCTACGAATTATCATGATGTCGCACCTCTAATTTTTAAAATCAAAGGGCTGAAAATATTTGAATACGGCTATAGCTGAAACTACAGAAATAGCTGTAGTTATAACTGTACTAAATGTCTTCACCGCCGAAAACCAAAGACTATACATTGATAGAATATATTTGGTGATCGGGCGGTTCGAAACATTTAGAACTAAAATGCCAGTAGTTTTCCTATTATTAGGTCTTGTATGACTACTGCCACCCAACCATTAAGAAAAATACTGGTTGAGCTATCATTTGATGCATGATTGCAAGTTCTAAAAGGGTTTCGAAGCCCATTTATAATATAATCTATTAACCTAACTTTTACAAACATTTTTAACTCCATGGTTAAATAATGACGCTGTAACTGCTGTATTGCGACATTATTACAATTACCGTGTACAACCAGCCAAATATAATCAACAAGATCTTGCTCGCATTTAGATATCTTTGATCTTATGTCATTTAGAATATTTTCGATTTTAACAAGCTCTATTGATAAGGTCTGATTAACGCCAAAATAAAGATCATCAAGATAAGTATAGAGCTTTTTAAATTGCTCTTTTGTATTTGATGCTAAATTTAGTTTTGTTAGAGCGTTTTTTAGATGATTGATTACAGCTGCCTAATGCTTGAAGTCTCAAAGACTCTGTAGATTCTTTTTGGATATTGATATATTCCATATTAATACTACTCATTGCTTATAGACTTGCTTTCTTTTTGACAAAGATATCTATTGCTTCTGAGGCAACTTCATATAAATTATATGTTTGTCCTCTTAACTTACGCTTTGAGGCTAAGCTTTTTAATGCTGCATGTGATTTATTAAAAACTTCTACAGTTGTGAGATCATCATGATTCTTACCACGCTTTCTAGTTTTCTCGTTTTTTTGGATATTTTTTCTCATAGGAACGGATAAAAATCTTTATTTAATTATCATAATATATCCGTTTTTTAATAAAAAAATAGTTTTTATGCTTTTTGAATTAAATATGGAAGTATGGATTGTTCCTTTATAAAAGTTCTAAAGGAAAACTTATAAATTTGAGGTAAATCAGTGTTAACATTCACAAGATATCTATATATATCAAAAAATCTTGAGGATATTAATATCTATTGATATAAACTATCCGTTAGTAATCTGTTTATTTATTTTTATGGTTTCTTGAATACTATTTTCTTTTCCCAGCTTGAAAGCATCATTAGTACCCAAATTCTTTCTTATTTTTCAGATATCATATCTTCATGTTTAAGTGGCTGTATTTTATTATTTCCTTTTTTGTTTCACAAGATATAACTTCTCACCGCCCTTAGCAGTTTTTCTCTGAAATAATTTTATATTTTGGATCGTTCATATTATGATACTCCAAATATGTTAATGTTCTAACATCCTTAGGTCCAAATGTTTCTGTTAAATCATCATTTGCGAGAATTTCGTTAGGTCTTATTTTAAAAATCGTTGACTTTCCAACAACTCTAACAACAACCCATTTCTCATCCTTATCATCATATATCTCTTCAACTATATGGGATATTTTTATATGTATAAAATTAGAATGATCCGTTTTTATTTTTTTCAATGAAGTAAAAGCTTTTCTTAGTAAATGAAGCATTATATTAAACTCCTGTTTTTTATTCTTACTTCAGTAACCCATCCTACCAGGTTATATTTATTCTCATCAAAATAATCAATATTTTTGCCTCTTAAAAAACACCTGACTCTCCTACAAGAGCCTCTCTTAATATAATCCTATGCTCAAAAATAAGTACAAGATTCTTACCAACATACTGTGACTTGGTTAACTGAGTATCTGGATCAACAATTATAATATCTCCATCGGAAATATTATAATCAATATCACTTTTTTCAACAATTAATGCAAAGCATTCTGAAGATATATCATCAGTAACAGGCAACGTCTGTATGTTACTTTTGTAAATTTTTTATAAATTGATTATATGTCATTAATGGTATTACCTTATTGCCCATATTAGATATACTAATCATAGTAGTAGAAAAAGGATTATAAGAACCTACATTTATAATTGAAGGATCTTTATCTATCTCATCAAAATCAATATTAAAATAACTAGAAAGCTTGTTTTTTGTTTTAATGTGTTCTTTACTTCATCATTAAGCAGACGAGATAATGATGATTGACCTATCCCTGAAGCCTTAGAAAAAGCAAAAGGTGTCATTTTCTTAGTAAAAAGATATAACTCTAACTGTTCCTTAAACTTCTTCATATCCATTAGACGCACAAACCCGAATTCAACTAAAATAAAAACAAATAATCATATTTTATCTGATTACTTTTTTTATAAAAAACATCCTATATCATAGGTATATAGTACATCAATAGTTAAAAGAAATACACGGAAATGCATATATTCCGCTAGCATCTTTTTTGTAAAGATAGATGTATGGTGAACTCATGTTTTTTTAACTATTGGTGCAAATAATTCACTTAATCTATAATATTTTGTGCTAAGGTGATGCGTAATAGGGTTTTGTTTTAACTATACATAATTAAAGAAAAAGGATAAGTATGAAAGATTTATTTAAACCCACCTTGAATGGGATGGGTTTTGAAACAACTAAAATGATTCTATTTCCAATAGTTTTATTGAATACGCAATGTGTATTAATGATTGGGTATTAGAAATTGGTTCAGCAAGAGGGAATTTAATAAACAATGCAATAAATAATGAAATTAAAATATATTGTAATGATATATGCGAAGATCACATTAATCAGATAAAATCTGATAATGTTAATAAGTTGAATATTAAATATTTGGTTGGAGATTTTTTATCAGTTGATTTTGAAGAAAATTTAAAGCTATTTTATGTGCCAGAGTCCTACATTTTCTTAATCCCTTAAAGTTAGAAAAGGCTTTCGAAGTATTTTCTAATATTTTAGATAATGATGGAAAACTATTCATTACAGTTGAAACCCCATTTCTTGGTAATTGGAAAAGTTTTCTAGCAGAGTATCAAGAAAGACTAAATCAAAACCACTTATACCCTGGCTATATTTCCGATACTCAAGAGTTTGAGACTAAAGGCTATCAAAAAAATCTGCCCAATGAAGTTCATTGGCTAAATAAATTAGATTTTGAGTATTTAGCAAAGAAATTTCATTTTGAGATAGAGCATATGGAGTATATCAACAGAAAAGGATACTTTCCTGCTGATTTATTACTGGATGGTCGTGAAAGTTTAGGCGTTATCTTAAGAAAGAGAACCAATATATCTAAATACATTTAAAAATACATTTTCTGTAACATACAAGAGAGAAAATCAAAATGCATTCAATAAAGTATAAATATTCATATTATCTATTGGCTATATATTTATTATCAATATTGTTAACAATGGCAACAGCCAATAAACTAATATATGTTTTTGATTTCATATTGCCAGGCTGGGATTTTTATTTTTTCGTTAACATTCATTATTAATGATATCGCAGCAGAAGTATATGGTTACTCATATCCACGAATGTTTATTTGGATTGGATTGATGAGCGAGTTTGCTTTTTTTTTTATATAGTATAGGAATTTCAAGTTTATCATCTCCAATATTTTGTCAGAATTCATCAGCATATGCAGCTGTTTTTGATCCAACATTTAGATTTTTCTTTGCTAGTCTTATAGGTGTATTCATTGGTGAATTTACAAATATTATATTTATGTCAATGTTAAGAGCAAAAGCAAAAATAAAGTCATTTATTTTTAGATCATTATTATCTACATTTATTGGTCAACTAATATTATCAATAATAATTGATATTGTAGCATTTATTGGGAAAACATCTGGAACTCCTAACTTAATTAAATTAATGTTCTTTGGTTCCCTTGTTAAAATGTTAATGGCAATACTTTTTGTTATCCCTGGTTGGGCAATTGTAGGTTATTTAAAACGTAAAGAAAATATTGTGGGACAAAAACCAACAGCAAATTATAATCCATTTTCATTGGAATTAACCTAATTTATAACTTGCATCTACTTATTTTCAAACAGTTTAGGCTTGCTATAATTATTTTAGAGCTAAAAACCTAACAATAAATTAATTGCCTCTTGAGCTTCTTTCTTTAAAGTTTCTTGTTGTGCTGGAGTAATGTATTCATCTTCTTTTATTTTATCAATAGCCTTTTTATAAGCTTGTATTATCTCCATATCATTTTTATATTCTTCTATTTCTATATATTGAGAGCGATCCAATATATCGGATAATGTAGTTGATACATTTGAATTAGTTTCAAAATGATAAAAATTTAAAAGAGGTACTGTATATGACCTAAATTTGTCAGCATCTATTTTTTTTAGTTTATGAAATATAGGAATAGCATCTTTATCAGTAATGGGAAGATGCTTAGTATTAGCTGTAAACGCTGATTGGATAATATCCTGATTTGATAAAATAAAAAGAATTTAACGTATCATACTCTGCTGAGGGACTGTAAATAATTCTGTGTCAAATTGATATAATTAATTTGATAACAGAAGGAATTACAAAAATGAAATTAGAAATAGATGTAGCAGAATTTGCAGCACAATTAAAGGCTGGCAAAGGTATAGGTGTTAAAAATGGAGCCTTAACACCATTAATAAAGCAACTCACAGAGATGGCTTTACAAGCAGAATTAGAGACCCATTTAGCTCAAGATCTAGAGCAAAATCGCAAAAATGGAGTTACTAGTAAAACGATGAAATCTTCTGATGGAGAATTTCAACTAGATACACCTAGAGACAGAAACAGTAGCTTTGAGCCAGAGATAGTTAAAAAACATCAAACCCATATGAGCGATGAATTAGAAAATAAGATGCTCTCATTATTTGCCTTGGGTAATAGCTATTCACAGATAGCTGATCACATTGAAGATATGTATGAGTCCATTTTTCAAAACCCGCTATTACAGCCGTAACCGATAAACTTATACCTAAATTAGAAGAATGGAAAAAGAGACCTCTCAACGAGATATATCCATTTATATACTTAGATGCTATTCACTATAAAGTTAGAGAAGAAGGACGCTATATATCAAAAGCATTCTATACTGTTTTAGGAGTTAATTTAGAAGGCAAAAAAGAAGTGTTAGGACTGTATCTCAATGATAGTGAGGGTTCTAGGTTTTGGATGCAAGTATTAACTGACCTACAAAACAGAGGTGTTAAGGATATTCTGATAGCATCTGTTGATGGTCTTAAAAGGCTTTCCTGAGGCTATTAATGCGATATTTCCAGATACTGAGGTTCAGTTATGTATTGTCCATCAAATACGCAACAGTCTTAAATATGTAGGCTCTAATAATCAGAAACAATTTTGCTAAAGATTTGGTAAAAGCTGTCTATCAAGCATTTACTAAAGAAGAGGCTGAAATAGAGCTAATGCTTGAAGATAAATGGGGTAAAAGATCCGATAGTCTTCGAATCATGGAGAGATAGTGGGATAATTTGTCTAACTATTTTAAAATGCTGACCCAATCAGACGAGTCATTATACAACTAATATTATTGAATCTGTCCAGTAGTCAATTTTAGAACTTTGACTAAGACTAAAGGAGCTTTCCCAAATGATAATAGTTTGTTGAAATTGCTTTATACTTGAAGCCCAAAATAGCTAGAAAAAGTGGACTATGCCAATCCGTAGTTGGAGTCTGACTATTTCTCAGCTAAATATTCATTGTAAAGGAGAGAAAGAAGATGCTTTAGGTTTAGTAAAATTAGAAAATAGTGTAAATTAGAAGTGACAAGTTTTTTACAAGTGAAACAGCATACTACTATAGCCCTAAAAATAGTGATGATAATGAGTATATAGCAAATAAGTTAATTGAGCTTACACAGGCTCATCGCAACTGGGGTTTTAAAGCTATGCTTTCTGCATATAAGAAATGTATTAGGTAAGAGGTTTAATCATAAACGAGTATATCAGATATATTGTGATTTGTGTTTAAACTTACGAATAAAGCCTAAAAAAGAATTAAAAGAGATAAGCCAAAACCATTAACTGAAACTACTAGAGCAAACCAAATATGGTCTATGGATTTTATGCACGATAATTTATCTAGTGGTAAAAAGTATAGGCTATTAAATATTATAGATGACTATAATAGAGAAGGCTTAGATTGTGAGATTGACTTTTCATTACCATCATATCGAGTTGAAAAGACTTTAAAAGGTTAATAAATCAAAGGGGTCAGCCTATAGCAATCAGGTGTGATAATGGTCCTGAATATATAAGCAATAGCTTAAAGTTGTGGGCTAAAAGAAATAAGATACAACTATGGTATATTCAACCTGGAAACCCTCAACAAAATGGCTATGTTGAGAGATTTAATAGGACTATGAGATATGAACTATTAGAGCAAAATTTATTTGATAGTTTAGATGATATTAGGTTACAATCTACTAGGTGGTTATGGGATTACAACAACATTAGACCACATATGGCTTTAGGAGGTTTTCCTCCTAGAATGGTAGCTAATAAAGCTATTTAATAAGTGTACACTTCTAAGTGACATTAAAAATGGGAGTATTACCTAGCTCCTACACCTTACTGCCTAGCACTTCAATGCAACTTATATCACTCAAGTTTGTGTTTAGTGCGTAACATCAGTTATAAATAAAAACAAAATATGTTTAGCATACTGACCAACGCCACTATAAATCTCTTAACCTAAATAATTGTCACTCTCAGTCGAATTTATGATTTATTCAAGAATATTACTAAGACTTTTGATGATTTTAGTTTTCTCATTTTGCGAATACTCTTTAGCCTCTAAATTACCCCACACTGGAGCTGGCTAAGCAGGATCAGACTCAAAACGCCCAACCACATGGATATGCATTTGCTTTACGACATTACCGATAGTTGCAACATTAAGCTTATCTACTTTGTATTCATTTTTGAGAAGTTTAGATAGTTTATTGATGATTTTATTTATATTATATTGGACAGAATCATCAAGCTCATACCACTCAGTTTTAGCGGTAAAAGGTACGACTATAAACCATGGTATTGTAGAACTATTCATTACCAAAATTTTACAGTCTAAATATTCACACACTTCAAAAGTATCATTAGCTAATCGTGGATCTAATTCAAACATTAAAAATACTCCCTAACTTTTTCTAAATCTTCTTGCGTGTCAACACCTGCTGGTGTACTCTGCTTTGCTTCTGCTACAGCTATCTTATAACCATTCCACAAAACTCTTAATTGCTCAAGCGACTCATAAGCCTCTATTGGTGAGCGAGTTAAGCTTGCATATTCTTTTAGAAAACCTACGCGATAAGCATACATCCCTATATGCCTAAAGAAATCAGCCTTATCAATAATATTTTGCTCAAGAAAATCCACGCTCAAATGGAATTGAAGCTCGACTAAAATAAAGTGCATAATTATTTTTATCAAAAACTACTTTTACATTGTTTGGATTATAGACTTCTTTTGCACAAAAGATTTTCTCACATAGCGTTGAAACTACCGCATCAGGACTATCTGCCAAAAGCTGTGCTACTTGATGAATGTTTTCTATAGGAATTAATGGCTCATCACCCTGCACATTGATGACAATATCATCATCAGCTATATTTAGCTTAGCTACAGCTTCTGCCAAACGATCTGTACCAGACTCATGATCTTCTCTTGTCATAATCACATTAGCACAAAACTCTCTCGCAACAGTAGCTATATCTTCAGCATCTGTGGCAATTATAATATTTATAATATCAGATTTACTAGCTTGCTCATATACTCTTTGTATCATTGGCTTTCCTGCAATATCTGCAAGCATCTTACCTGGCAGACGAGTAGATTTAAGTCTAGCAGGAATTATAATGTGAATATTAGCCATATTTTTTGATCTCTTCGATATTAAGTTTCATTGCTTCTTCTACAAGCATCACAGGGATATTTTCACGGATTGGATAAGCTAGTTTATCAGCTTTACAAACAAGTACGCTTTTCTCTTTATCTAAATACAATTCAGACCTACAAACTGGGCATACAAGAGCGTTTATTATTGATTGATCCATTTATTTTACCTCTACTATAAATTGATATTTATTGTTGATTTCAATAGCCTCTACAAGCTTATAATCATTTACTTTACACCATGCAGGTATATCGTGCATAGTACCCGGATCAGTACATATAACTTTTAGTTGCTCGCCTTTGCTCATCATTTTGAGCATATTTTGAGTTTTGATAACAGGCATTGGGCAAAGTAATCTTTCTAAACTAAGCTCTTTCATTATACATACCACTCTTTTTTAATTTCATCGATAAGCAATGGTTTAACCGTAATTTCTTTTGAAGTTCCATCTAAATATTTAAACACCATTGTAACTTCTTCAGCATTTCTACCCTGTGTAAATCTTCCAAGCACTTTTGCTGTAAATTCTAAATCGTCAGAGCCAAAAGTACCATCTATCAAAATACCAGGACCACCATGTGATGAACAATAAGCACTTATAAACTGATTTCTATAGCCATCAAGATAGTTATTTTCACCTTCCTCTCGACCAACTATCAATTTAAACTCTGGTTTAAATCGAATATGTCTCCCAACCTTTAGTAGCATAATATCATCAAATTCATACTCTCGCGTATTGCGTGCTTGCCACAAATCCACTAATTTATCAGAATATTTTTTGTCAGTTAAAAAGCAACAACCTCCAGCTGAGTAGCATAATCAACATAACCATATTCTTTAGCCATAGCCATTTGTTCTTTACGCCCACGACCCGAAATTCCCAAAAGCTTTTCTCTATCAACCCAACCCTCTCTTTCTGGTTTTGTTTCTGGAAGGTTTTTAGCACTTAATGGTCTAAGTAGCAAATCATTAATACCTGATTGCTTTTGAACTATCGGCATAGTAGCTTTGCGTTGCGACATTGGTCTTTGTCCAATCACTTCACCCGTTATAATAAAATCAAAACCATTTTCCAAAGCCCATTCTTTTGCTTTACGCACCATAAATATTTTACAGTCTAAGCAAGGATTCATATTTGCGCCATAACCATACTTTGGATTCAATAACACATCTTTATACTCTTCTATCACATCGATTATATGCATTTTTATACCAAGCTGATCAGCAACCCAAAGTGCGTTGTTTCGTTTCTGCTTATCTTTATCTGTTCTACGAATAGCGTGCGTATGACCTTCTACACAAAAACCTGTAAAAAAATTGATTGCTTCAACATGGATTCCCTGATCTATCATCATTTTAGTAGCAAGCATTGAGTCAAGCCCGCCAGAAACCAGAGATACTGCTTTTATTTGTTTATTTGACATAGTAATTATTGTAAATAAATTTAAATTATCGTTTGTGTGCTTAATTTTAACATATCAGTATTTTATAACTATCATTTTATAAAATAGCTTTATTATTACCATTCTAGGAGGAAAACCTCCTAAAGCCATATGTGGTCTAATGTTGTTGTAATCCCATAACCACCCAGTAGATTGTAACCTAATATCATCTAAACTATCAAATAAATTTTGCTCTAATAGTTCATATCTCATAGTCCTATTAAATCTCTCAACATAGCCATTTTGTTGAGGGTTTCCAGGTTGAATATACCATAGTTGTATCTTATTTTTTTTAGCCCACAACTTTAAGCTATTGCTTATATATTCAGGACCATTATCACACCTGATTGCTATAGGCTTACCCCTTTGATTTATTAACCTTTTTAAAGTCTTTTCAACTCGATATGATGGTAATGAAAAGTCAATCTCACAATCTCACAATCTAAGCCTTCTCTATTATAGTCATCTATAATATTTAATAGCCTATACTTTTTACCACTAGATAAATTATCGTGCATAAAATCCATAGACCATATTTGGTTTGCTCTAGTAGCTTCAGTTAATGGTTTTGGCTTATCTCTTTTAATTCTTTTTTTAGGCTTTATTCGTAAGTTTAAACACAAATCACAATATATTCGATATACTCGTTTATGATTAAACCTCTTACCCAATACATTTCTTATATGCAGAAAGCATAGCTTAAAACCCCAGTTGTGATGAGCCTGTGTAAGCTCAATTAACTTATTTGCTATATACTCATTATCATCACTATTTTTAGGGCTATAGTAGTATGCTGTTTCACTTATGCAAAAAAAAAACTTTACAGCTCCTTTTGACACTGATTTTCTTAGCTTTCACTGTCTGTAAAGCCATCTTCTTTCGCTCAGATGGCTTTACCACTTTTTGTCATCGCTTCCTTTAAAATATCATGATCTAACTGTAAATCAGCATACATACGCTTAAGTCTACTATTTTGGGCTTCAAGCTCTTTAACTTTTGTTAGCATTGAAACATCCATACCACTGTATTTATCACACCATTTATAAAATGTTGAGCTACTTATACCATATTTGCGACACAAATCAGATACGATAATGCCGCTCTCTGATTCCTTTAAAATATTTACTATTTGACTATCTGTATATTGTTTTTGTTTCATTTGTAATACCTCTCATTTATTAGTATATTTTTGTACACTTCTAAATGCTATTATTTTTAGGAGGTATTACCCTGTGTTTATACTGAATGAAAAAGACTCTGATAATATACTAACACTCTTAGCGATCAAAGAAGTTTTGAAAGATGCTAGTAAACTACCAAAAATCTCTATAAAACTCGATAAAGATGAAAGTATTAGTATTGCCAATAATATAGGTGTAGACAAAATAGTTTCGCCTACTAAAAAAATAGCTGAAATGCTTATTAAAGATAGTTTATTGTAATTAACAAGTTTTTGAGACTGAAATGAATTCTGTTGCACTTTGAACTGGAATGTGGGAAGCTCCTCTTCAGGTAGAATCTAGAAATAAGATTGTCGCACTTGGTACTTAAATCTAAGTTCTTATTTAGCAAATTTTTGTTAAAATAACATAACTTCATATTATTTAATAGATAAATCTAATGTTTCAAATTCGCAAAGGTAGTAAGTACCTTGTATTCTTTGTAGTAATCTTTGTTGCTCTACCTCCTTTTGCTATCGATACTTATATCCCAGCTTTTGGTAATATAGCTAATTCTTTTAACATTAACCTAAATTCTATACCTATAACAATTTCAACATATTTAATTGGTTTTGGTTTAGGCATGCTTTTTTGGGGAGCTTTATCTGATAGATATGGTCGCAAAAAAATATTAATCATAGGCATGATAATTTATATAATCAGTACAATATTATGCTCACAAACAGATAATTTTGACACTCTGATCTTTATGAGATTTATACAAGGGCTTGGTGACTCACCCGCTGCAGTTGCTGCGATGGCAATATTAAAAGACTGTTATAGAGGTCAAAAACTTATAAAAACAATGGCAACAATGATTATGGTTTTTATGATAGCCCCTATCGTAGCACCTATTGTTGGTAGTGTGATTATCTATACAACAGGTAGGTGGCAAGATATATTCCACTTTCTAACTATATACGGTGTAGTTCTTTTATTAATTACATTTATGATGCCAGAAACTCACAAATCTAGTAAGCGCTCCTCAAGCTTGCTAAAGAGTTTTTCAGTATATATAAAACATCTGCTAAATATGCCTTTTATACTAGGTACATTTACTGGAGCATTAGGATTTGGTGCAATGTTTAGTTTTATTAGTGCTTCATCAAATCTTATTATCGAACACTATCATCTTGGATATATACAGTTCTGCTTAATATTTGCATTAAATGTCTGTGGCATTATTTTTGCTAGCAACCTTATTCGGAAAAAACTTACAGCTCACAATCAAATAAAGTTTATTACACTTGGATATATAGTCTCTATAACTGTTATTTTAATAAACATAATCCTATCATACACTATTGATAATATCTATGTTTTTGTGATTTTCAACACATTTGCTACAGCTGGATTTGCTTTAACTAACATAACTACCTCTTCAAAAACCATAGATATTCTAAAAGAAGGTTTTGGTGCAGGCAATGCTATTATGAGGCTAATAAAATTTGTAGTGGCTGGATTTGCTGGATTTTTCTTGAGCTTTATATCCATATCGCATCTAATGATAGGAATACCAATACAACAACTAATTTTTGTTTTACTATCAGCGGGATTATTTCTTATAATAAAAGATAAATTGTTTGCTAAAGACTAGAAAATATTCGTATGACTATGGCAATATGGAATAGAACCATTTCTTAGGTAATAATCTAAATGATAATCTTCAACTACATAGTAAGGCTTAACATCTCTAACATTAGTAGCTACTTTATAGCCTTTTTCTGCCAAAATATTAATCAGACCATCAGCTATTAACTTTTGATTTTCATCATAATAAAAAACTGCTGATTTGTATTGCTCTCCAATATCTGGACCTTGACCATTAGTCTGCGTAAAATCATGAATTTCAAAGAAATACTTTAGTACAGCTTCTAACGAAGTTTTGTTTGTATCAAAAATAACTCTTACGACTTCAAGATAGCCTGTATTGCCATTACAAACATTTTTATAGTCAGGGTTTTGTTCATCACCACCGCAATACCCAGATTCAGCTAATAAAACTCCATCGAGTTTTTTTAAGTAATGCTCCACACCCGGTAATACTCCCATTTTTAATGTCACTTAGAAGTGTACACTTATTAAATAGCTTTATTAGCTACCATTCTAGGAGGAAAATCTCCTAAAGCCATATGTGGTCTAATGTTGTTGTAATCCCATAACCACCTAGTAGATTGTAACCTAATATCATCTAAACTATCAAATAAATTTTGCTCTAATAGTTCATATCTCATAGTCCGATTAAATCTCTCAACATAGCCATTTTGTTGAGGGTTTCCAGGTTGAATATACCATAGTTGTATCTTATTTCTTTTAGCCCACAACTTTAAGCTATTGCTTATATATTCAGGACCATTATCACACCTGATTGCTATAGGCTTACCCCCTTTGATTTATTAACCTTTTTAAAGTCTTTTCAACTCGATATGATGGTAATGAAAAGTCAATCTCACAATCTAAGCCTTCTCTATTATAGTCATCTATAATATTTAATAGCCTATACTTTTTACCACTAGATAAATTATCGTGCATAAAATCCATAGACCATATTTGGTTTGCTCTAGTAGCTTCAGTTAATGGTTTTGGCTTATCTCTTTTAATTCTTTTTTAGGCTTTATTCGTAAGTTTAAACACAAATCACAATATATTCGATATACTCGTTTATGATTAAACCTCTTACCCAATACATTTCTTATATGCAGAAAGCATAGCTTAAAACCCCAGTTGCGATGAGCCTGTGTAAGCTCAATTAACTTATTTGCTATATACTCATTATCATCACTATTTTTAGGGCTATAGTAGTATGCTGTTCCCACTTATGCAAAAAACTTTACAGCTCCTTTTGACACTGATTTTCTTAGCTTTCACTGTCTGTAAAGCCATCTTCTTTCGCTCAGATGGCTTTACCACTTTTTTGTCATCGCTTCCTTTAAAATATCATGATCTAACTGTAAATCAGCATACATACGCTTAAGTCTACTATTTTGGGCTTCAAGCTCTTTAACTTTTGTTAGCATTGAAACATCCATACCACTGTATTTCTCACGCCATTTATAAAATGTTGAGCTACTTATATCATATTTGCGACACAAATCAGATACGATAATGCCGCTCTATGGTTCCTTTAAAATATTTACTATTTGACTATCTGTATATCGTTTTTGTTTCATTTGTAATACCTCTCATTTATTAGTATATTTTTGTACACTTCTAAATGCTATTATTTTTAGGGGTATTACCACCCCAAAAGCACCCTGCTGCTAAAATTATCTCTTCTGTTTCACCGAAATTCTCAAAAGGTATAAAATCCACAGAAGCTGAGTTGACACAATAACGAGTATTTAGCTTTGTATAGCCTTCACCTTGGAATATATGCCCTAATGACCATCACAGTTATTACATAAAATTTCTGTCCTACGCCCATCAGCATCAGGAAGAGTTTTGACATTATCATCAATGTGAATATCATAACTTGGCCAACCACAAGTGGATATAAATTTACTATCAGCTTTAAAAAGCTTTGTAGCGCAATTTCTACACACATATATTCCATCGCTATCAATTTCATTATAACGACCTGTAAAAGGTTGCTCGGTATCTTTATTGATGATGATTTCAAACTGCTGAGGTGTTAGGCTTTTAGTCTTTAGCATAATAGCTCCTAAATTTTAGTATTAGTTTTTAAAACTTATGATGTATGGGTATTAGACAGGAATTTCCTAATATAAAGATGAACTAAGCTTATCCATAAAGGACTTAATAATAGTGACAATGAGATTAAGCTGATTGAGAACTGATATGTCTTGTCGTTTAAAATATGCAAAGTATAGCCCATTGTTATCAAAACAAAACTAAACTCTCCAACTTGTGAAAGCATCGCCCCACCAATTAAAGCTTCATCTCTTCTTTGTCTCAATGCTCTAAACACTAGTGTATTTATAGTTGTATTAATCAAAAATATCAACAATAGTAATATGGCAAAATCAAAAAAATACAACCACACTAGTTTTAAATTTATAAGCATTCCTATAGATATAAAAAACAATGCCATAAATATAGTTTTAACTGTAGATAAGCTATGTCCTACCCACTCTGTCTCTTCTACTGTAGCTACAATCATTCCACCGACAAAAGCACCTAAAGCTGATGAAAGTTGTAGATATCCAGTAAGAGCGGCCATACCAAAGCAGATAACTAATGCAGCAAAGACTCTCATCTCTTCATCTTTGCCCAATGCCGATATAAAATTTAGTTTAATATTTTTCTTAATAGCCATTGCTGCAGCTATTGATACAACCAATACACCACCTATAACTTGCACTAAAATTTGACTCATCTCAGGTTTGTTGCCACCAAGCAAGCCGATAATAATAAGCATTGGCACAACTGCTAAATCTTGTACTAAAAGCACTCCTAGCACATTTTGTCCTAAACGAGTTTTCATACTACCATTATCATGGGAGAAGCTTAAGAACAACTGCCGTACTGCTTAGACTTATTGCTGCACCAAAAAGTACTATCTTAGCCACAGGCCACTCAAAATAAGCTCCTATTATAGAAACTATAAGACAAGTAACCATAATTTGAAGAATAGTCCCAATAGTTGAACTTTCCAATTTTCAGCAAATTTTCTTGGAGATACTTCCATACCTGCAAAAAATAATAATAAAATAACACCAATTCACCAAGTCTCTCATAATATGACTATCTTCTGATAAGATTTAAACCATAAGGTCCCAAGAGGATCCCTGTAAGCAAATAAGCGATCACATAAGGTTGCTTAAGTTTTTTAATAAGCATCGTAAATATCAGAATGCCCAGCATTACAAATACGAAAACGGAGATGAGAGGTTCAGTATGCATTTTTTTATAACACCTTTAGTTGCTCTAAGTTTTTTTCTATTATTTTTATAGTGGGCTCCTCTAGCTCTAAGCCTGAACTACTTAAAGAACAATCTTTAAGAACCTCTATATCATAACCCAAATCAAAACCATCATAAGCTGAAGCTAAAACGCATGCATCTATATCAACTCCACATAAATAAATTTTTGAGATATTATGTTTAGCAAAAAAATCCACTATTTTAGACTTAAATATTGAAAAGGTTGATTTATCAAACACATTGTTTTTGTTAACAAACTTAGACATTGCCGGATGAATATCTATCCCTGGAGATGTTTCACATTCTTTCCATTTCAATAATTTATAAAAATTACTATCAGAATTATTCACAAACTTACTAAATAAAACAAAATCAAAATTACTGCTCTCTATCAATGTTGTGATTTTATTTAATAATGGCTTTGTACATTCATCTATAAAATAATTTTGAATATCTATAACAACTAACGCGTTTTTTGAGTTCATTTCTTAAAAAGAATTATAAATCTTAATGGTATTTTCTCATATAACATAGGCTTTTCAAATATTTATATCTCTATATAGATTAATTTGTATATACATAGAATTTTGATAGTATCGTTTATTAGATTTTATATAATACATTCTTGACTTTGGAGATTTAACTTAGCTCGCCATGCTTTCCATCCAAACCATACCAATACTAAGAATACACAGTACTGTAAAGCTGTAATGCCATAACCTTTATATATAAATAAAGGAATAGAAACAGCATTTCCAATAGCCCATAAATACCAACTTTCTATGCTTCGTTGCACCTCAAGATACAATGCCGAAAAAGCCACTCCTGTCACAAATGCATCAATAAAAGTATAAGTAGGTGATTAGTTACAGCAGTATGCTTTTGAAGTGCATAGATAAAAGGAGTAATAACTAAGGTTATAATAAAGATATAAAGAGCCATTTTTTCTGTTTGAGATTTGCTTTTTTAATATAAACATTAATATGACCACCTTTTTCAAGATGGTTTTTCCATATAAACAAGCCAGCAACATTTACTACAAGAAAATAGCAGTTCAAAAACATATCTCCAAATAATTTCCACTTATAAAGCATATATATAATTGCAGATATAACAAGTAAATATATTTCTTTTATTACAAAGGTAAACGCTTATAACACCTGTTGAAGCCGCAATAATCTCCAAATAGACCATATATGCTTCATAGTTTTGATATGGTTTCAATAGCCACTCATAAAGGTGATGTATCACTTCTTAAGATCATCCATATATACCAGCCTAGATTCACCGACAGCCTCTTTCAGAGTATCAAAAACAAGATTATGTGAGGTTTCTCCTCGAGAAGAAACACTTGAATCTTTCACGATATAAGGTAACATACCATAATCAAACATGTCCATTGCTGTCTTTAAAAGACACATATCTGAAAACAATCCTACCAAATACACTTCTTGTGGTTGTTCTTGGCTTAAAAAACTCTTTTAAAGCATCATTAAAAACAGTAAAGGTACTATGCCATAAAAACTTAGATCCCTCAGGTATATTAATACCTTCAATAAGCTGCTTATCCTCATCATTTTGAAAGTCAAACCAGTTTAACTCTGTTTCAAACAATGATTTCTTCTTATTTTCAAACATCGAGAAACAAACAGTATCAAAGTATCGATAAGAATCATTTAACTTGTCAATTAGCTTTTCAGCATCTCGACCAAAGCCTTTTTGCATATCGATAACTATAAGTAATTTGGACATCATTTTCCTATTAAAATTTATAAGTTGCTGAAGTTATAATATATAAAGAAAAATTCTTATTCAATAAATAGATTGATAAAAGTAATTATTTTGAAATCTAAGCTTTAATAGTAATATTTATACATTATAAAAACTTCTAAATATTAATGATGTCAACAGAAAAAAAAACTACGCAAAAAATTAGCCATTACACATCACACAATCCACTACTATGGTTGGGATGACTTATTAGCTACGCATATTTCAGCAAGATTGCCTGATGGTAATATTCTTATCACACCACACAATGTAGCTTTTGATAAAGTTAATAAAAAAAATCTAGTAACAATAAGCTTGGATGGTGAGATACTTTCTAACAATGGCTATAAAGTAATGCCTCAAGCAGCAAACATTCATTTAGAAGCATATAAAGCTAGAGCTGATATCAATTCTATTATCCATACTCATAGTAAATATGGAGTGATTTTTAGCATCATTAGATGAGCCGATGAAATTCACGAACCAACAATCATTACGATTTTTATGATGATATCGCTTACCACCATTATGATGGTTTAGCACTAGATAATGAAGGTAAAGAAATTGCTAATAGTCTAGGTACTAATAAAAATATGATGATTCTTGATAATCACGGTGTTATCACAACAGCTGATTCTATAGAAAAAGCTATTTACAAACACTACTACTTCGAGCAAGCCTTGATGCTTTATGTAAAAACATTAGCTACAGGTCAAAAAATAAAAGAAATTCAACAGAAATATGTAAAAAAACAGCATCTCAATTCCAACAAGTACAATCTTGTGAGCATGAGTTTGAGCTATTTAAAAGAATGACTAAGCACTATAGATAGTTAAGGGTTATTTATAGTAAAGAGACTCCCGGATCGGTGTCCGAAGATTCGAGATATCCACTATTATCGACTAAGTTTAACCTATAAAATTTGTTGTGAATTTAGTTTTGAGGAGAATCTTCTTGTAGGGACAAGTCGCGACTTGTCCTATATTTTTAAAAAGTGCGTAACATCAGTGACTTAGAAAGAAATTACACCGTAATTCCAATACGCAAACTCGTAATTATTATTTAACTACAACCTTTCTAGTCTTTTTAGACAATACTTTTTCATTGATCTCAATACCTAGTCCAGGAGTATTTGGGGCCTCAAAAAAACCATTTACAGGCTGTAAATCTTGCACACAACTCTCTATTAAAATCTTTTTTAGTGCGTAAGTGTGATGCTCATGAATTATGAAATTTGGTATAGCTGTTTCTAAATGTAAGCTCGCAGCTGTAGCAATAGGTCCACCACATACATGGGCTTGAACTTTCACATCATACATATCTACATAATCACAAACTTTTTTTAGCCTCTGTCAAACCGCCACACAAGCCAATATCTGGTTGTAGAATATCTATAGTTTGGTTTTCTATATATTCTCTTACTCCATGTCGCAGATATAACCTTTCCCCTGCAGCAATTGGTACACTTAACTTTTGCTTTAATGGCTCGTGCAATTTACTATTTAAATAGTTCACGGGCTCTTCAAAAAATAAACAATCAAAATCTTGAGCAATTTCACCAAGTTGTAATGCTGAGGTCATCTTGAGTAAGCTATGACATTCAAATATAATATAGCCATTTTCACCTAAAACATCGCGTATTGCCTGCATTCTTTGTCTTATAAGATTCAGATGATCTTTTCTAAATGGTAGAGTACAGTTATATAAAGTATCACCTTTATAATCAAACATCATCGGATCTACTTTTACAGCATCATAGCCTTCTGCTATAGCTTTTTCTGTGGCCTTACCATAATCTTCTGGTTTAAATAGTGTTTTACGCTCGTATTGATCCCAATCAAACTGTAATTGGCTAGCATAAGTACGAAGTTTTGGATTTGTCTTACCCCCTAGAAGCTGATAAACAGGCACACCTAATGCTTTACCTTTGATATCCCAAAGAGCTATATCTATCGCACTCATTGCTGCATAAATAACAGGTCCACCACCTAAGCCCCAAAAACTTTCACGAAGCATTCTATCCCAAATCCTTTCACTTTCAAAAGGATCTATACCGATGATCATAACTTGGGCAAATTCTTGGATCATATTTGCTGCAGCAGAATGCCCCAAATCATAAGCTAAACCAGCCTCTCCAACACCAACTATACCCTCATCAGTAATTACTTTTACAAATACTGGCGACCACGCTGGGCGTTTATCACAATAAACATCAAAAATTTCAACTGCTACTACTTTCATTTAAAAATCTCCTTTTAGATAAACTTTATTTGCCACATTAAAGAACACATCTTTTATAACACTATTATTACTTATATATTCTACTAAAAAATCCTTCCAATTATTATAATCATTTTGATACGACACAGGAAAGTTTGAACCATAACATAGCTTATCTGTAGGCACATGATCAAAAACAAAATCTAGGCATTTATTAATATCTCTCATACTATTATTAAGGTCAAAGCCCGAAACCTTCATATACCAATTATCATTTTTGTGAAACTTGTTTCATAAATGTCTTCCATTCACTCAAATTATCATTTCCAGCAAATATCGGCAAACTAAAATGCTCAATCACCATAGTTACACCCGAGCTATCAATAGTATCTAAAAGTGGTAAATACTGTTCTGGATACATTTGTGCATCAAAACTAAATCATACTCTTTTAAAATAGATAATTTTCTTTTAAATCTTTTGGAATATCCTTATCAAAAGGGCTGTAATCAGTTTTCGTCGTTTTTGACATTATCTGCCTTACACTGACAATATCATTAATTTTAGCAAGTTTGAAAATATCCTCTTCAAAAACACCTATATCTTTTGTAAAAGTCAGCTGTTGCTACTACCTTGATATCTTTATTAGAAAAATTGCTTTTCAACCAATGATACTCACACAATGAATCAAACTTATCACTATGAGCTTCTATATGTATAAAAGTATCTGCATCTAAGCCAACTGGTGTGATTATACTTGGAAGAGATGTACCTTTTACCCAATCATTATAGCCATTTGCCAAGTCCCAAAAATGAATATGTGAGTCTATTATTTTATATTGCATATACTATAATTGTAGGGCTAATTTAATATAATTATACTCAAGAAAAATGCGGAAATCTCATAAAATCTCTTTACCATTTCATATTATGAACTATAATACATGAATATATATGCATATATTGTGCTAAATAATTATGAGAAGGAACACTTAAATGTCTACAAAAAAACAAGCTCAATGGACATTTTTGACCAATCATTCTCATGTACTGTATCTCATCAATAGTAATCCCAAAATTACTATTAGAGATATGGCTATCAAGGTCGGAATCACTGAACGAGCAGTCCTAAATATCCTAAGTGACCTGACCGAGACAGCCTATCTAACTGTCACAAAAGTCGGCAGAAATAATCAGTATATTATAAATAAAGATAAAAACCTCAGACACCCTATTGAAGAGCATTGTACTGTTGCAGATTTTTTTGCTGCTTTATTGACTAACTAATCTTACTGCTCTTTCTACTTTTTATAATAGACAAGTCACGACTTGTCACTACAATGACAAAATTATCATCCCGAAAAGATTACTGTACTTACAATATAGTAAAGCAATTGCATTAATTCCATAACATCGGACAGCACAATGTACCACCCTTACAATAAGCAGTATTTATAATTACTCATCCACAGCAAGCTCAACCAGCCCACTATTTAGCTCTTTCTTCAGTTTAATATTAGAAACCACCTTTAGCTTTTCAACTTGACCGATAAGATTACCATTACCAGATTTTAGCTTACTAAAGGCATTGTCATAAGACTTAGTAGCATCATTTATGGATTTACCAACTTTTTCTAGGTCATCGACAAAGCCCACAAATTTCTTGTAAAGCTCTTCTGCACGGCTGTATATCGCTGAGATGCTTTTTGCTTGCTTTTCATACTTCCAAGTATTGTCGATAACTTTTAATGCTAGTAGTAGCGTTGTCGGGCTTACTAAGATTATCTTTTTTGAAATGCGTACTCGTAGAGATTTTTGTCATGGTTGGGGATATTTTTACTCAATGCTAAAGTTAAAGCATTCTCAATTGGTACAAATATAAATATAAAATCTAATGAATTTACACCCTCTAACTTTTCATATTCTTTATGAGACAATCCATCAATATGATTTTTCAAAGCATTGATATGCTCATTTGTGTATTTGGCTTTTTCTAAGTCATTATCTGCACCTATGAAATTATCATAAGCGACAAGTGAAGTCTTAGCATCTATGATAATATCTCTATTTTCAGGAAGCTTTATAATTACATCGGGTCTAAACTTAGTATCGTCACCATCTTTTAGAGTAAACTCCCTTAGGTATTCCTCGCCCTTTCTAAGCCCAGAGCTTTCTAGTACTTTCTCTAGCACCATTTCACCCCAGTTACCCTGTTGCTTTTTATCGCCTTTAAGTGCCGTTGTAAGGTTATGAGCCTCTTCGGACATCTTTTGATTTAGTTCTTTTAAGTTTTGTAGCTCGTGTTTTAGCTCTATTCTACCAGCAGTATCTTTCTCATAGATAGTATCTACTCTACTTCTAAAGTCTTTGAGTTGCTCGCGTACGGGATTTAGCACACTGCTTAGGCTTTCTTGGTTTTTTTGATTTAACTTTTGGCTATTATCTTCAAAGATTTTAGTAGCTAAATTTTCAAATTCAGTTTTTAGCTTAGCTTCACTATTTTGTAGTAATTCAAGCTTATCTTGCATTGCTATATTTTGCTCTTTTAGTTGAGTATCTAGCTTTGAGTTTTCAGATTTGTAGTTTTTAATTTCTTCGATAAGATCATCCACTTTATTTCTTGAAGTAACTAACTCTTGTTTTAACTCATCTATGCGTTGAGATTTATCCTCTTTTAGCTCTGCATTTTTTTGTTTTGCCTGCTCTAGCAAAGTATCAAATGTTGCTTCTTTACTGCGTAACTGCATTAGCTCATTTTGAGTGGTATTTTTGTATTCTTCAAAAGCGTTTTTAATGCTCGCAACTTCTTTTTGATTTTTTAGTAAAAACTAAGAAATAGACTAACCCCACAACCAAACATAAAACTATAATCCCTATTAGTATTATCATTTATTCTTCCCTTTATAATTTTGACATACATATACTGCAACAATCGACCCTAATGTTGCACCTGCGATAAGATCACTCGCAAAATGAAAGTATTGTAAAAGCTGGGCCATTGTCACTAAGAAAGCTAATATAGCATAAAGCCACCGATATTTTGGGAATAAAATCCACATACTAACAACAACTGAAAATATAAATGTCGCATGACCTGATGGAAATGAAGCGTAGCAACTATCAAATTTAAACCAATTAAATCCATATAGATTATCTCTAATAAGAGATGGATTGTTATTTCTAAATGTTTCTGCCCAATATCGACCAAATACACCTTTTTAAAATTTCTTTTATAAACTGCCCAATCACAACAGCATTTGCAATTAATACGAACCTAGAATCAAAAGACGAAACTTTTTTAGATACTAGCTTTATGAAATAATATATATAGAAAAAGAATATTAAAAAATTGATAAGATTAACAATATAATCTGAGAAAAAATATAACACAGAGTATTGTCTGAAATTATGCTCGTATGCAAACCATACTATTTGTCTATCTACAAAAAAGTAACATATTAGTATTAAAAGTATAGATCCTAAAATGACTAAAACCAAATTATTTTTTTTCATAAATACCTCTAATAAAAACATTTCCAATTCTCTTCGACTAATTTTTCACTTACGCTTTTAATTTTCGTAATATCCTCAGATTATATTATAAACATCAGTATTAAGACCAGAGATAATTATAACCATTTTTTATGTGTATTGCTTAAGTGATTGACTTGATAGTTAATTTAGTAGCCAATTAAAATGACATAGAATGCTAATAGCATCTATATTTACTTTATGCAAAATGCTATCATTTCGATTTAGAAATATTCTTAAAAACGATATAGGTTTATACAACTTTGACTAAGAAACTTAAATTAATAACGATTATAATTATTGCGTTTACAAGCATAGCCTGCTCGTATGCTGCAAACACTCGTAGCGATATACAATATCTTGTAAAAAAATATCATCTTAGTGATGCAAAAATCAGTATTGCAACTCAAAGAACACAGTCTGGTGCTAATCTTTACGCTTATGCTCAAAATAGAGCTATGAAACCTGCTAGTAACAATAAAGTGTTCACTATCGTTGGAGCGTTATTTTCCATACCTAGTAACTTTACTTTTTCAACCACAGTAAACTACGCATCAAATAAAGTCAAAAACCATATCCTTTATGGAGATATGTACCTCAAGTTTACAGGAAACCCTACTTTAACAGGTGGTCAACTATCCGCTCTAATCAAAAAAATAAAAAACACAAAAGGCATCTATAAAATAACTGGCAATGTCTATCTAGTGGGTAGTTTCTCTGGTCCATATATACCAGAAGGATGGTCTAAAAACGATAGTACATTCTGCTTTGGAGCACCTGCTTCTAGCTTTACGCTAAATCGCAACTGTACAATTATCAAGCTTGCAAAAAAATCCAAATAGCACCTCAACACGAGTTATAGAATTAAGCAATGCTAGTAACATAGATTTTGAAAACTCCAGCTCTTATACAAGCTCCGCAAAAGCTACTACTATCTCAATGAACGATGATAATGTAGTCTACATTGGTGGCTACTTGTCTCGCACAGCTGAAAGAATGTTTAAACTTGCTATCAAGAATCCAGCTCTTAAAACATTAAATACGGTAGATAATTTTTTATCTTCAAATGGTATAAAACACAACAAAGTTTCTATGGCGAGCTCTATTCCTGCTGGCAATACTATTCAGCTAACTACAAATTCAGCTAGTATCGGCAGTTTAATCGATCAAACTCTAAAGCACTCTGATAACTTGTACGCTGAGACAATTTTAAATACTGTTGGTTTAAAGCAAAAAGGTATAGGTTCAACTAAAGCTGGCACAGAAGCAGTACAAGAGATTTTCTACAAGAAATTAAACCTAGATACTTCTAATCTTACTATGTATGACGGCTCAGGATTATCGCACTCGATAGCGTAACTCCTCAATTTATGGTCAACTTTCTGACTAAGTCTTTTAATAGCTCTATTGGTAAAAAGTTTTATAACTATCTCCCTGCATCAGGTATAAGTGGTACTATTGCTTATAGAATGGGCGGCAAACTACTAGGAAGAGTCCATGCAAAAACTGGTACTCTTTCAGGTGTTTCTACACTTTCTGGATATGTACTTACCGCAAAAGATCATCGTATTAGTTTTTCTATAATGCTAAATGACCTTAAGCTTTCAGATAGAACTAACGCTCGAAGATTCCAAGATAAAGTAGTCGAAACTTTTTATAAGAATTTATAGGAACTTATAGCATGAATAAAGCAATAAAACTTACAACTCTTGTATTTGCTATAGCTCTACTAGGTTCTTGTGCAACACAACAACCCAAAAACATCAACAATGCTTGTAGTATTATTCATGAAAATCCTGATTGGTACTATAGTATGATAGATTCTTATGATCGCTGGGGGTGCCTATGAATGTACAAATGGCATTTATCCGCCAAGAATCATCTTTTAGAAGTGATGCAAAACCCTCAATGAAATACTACCTTGGTTTTATACCTGCGGGGAGAGCTTCATCTGCTTACGGGTATTCTCAGGCTCTTGATGGCACTTGGGATCATTACAAAAGAGAAACTAAACAATCATTTGTATCAAGATCAAATTTTGGTGATGCGACTGATTTTATTGGCTGGTATCTAAACAATGTACATAACAAAACTGGCATAAGTAAAACAAATACTTATGACTTATACCTTGCTTACCATGAGGGTATTGGCGGGTATAAACGAGGTAGTCATAGAAATAACTCTTTCTTAAAAAACTATGCTCGCAAAACTTCAGACATAGCTCAGAAGTATTCTACACAGCTAAAAAGTTGTGAAATTCCAAAAAAAACCATTACTATCATATGTTTTTTAGGATAAACCATGTCTTTCACAGCACCTTTCAAATTTAATTCTATAGTAAGATTTACAGACACAGACAAATATGGTCATGTAAACAATAGTGTATATTTTACATACTTTGAAGAGGCTAGACTCAATGGCTTTTTGACTTTCCTAGCTTGGTGAAATGGGGCGAAGATAATTACATTCAATTCGTAATTGCTGAACAGAGTTGCAAATATATCTTACCGCTATTACACCCAAACAACATTGAAACCACGCAATCAATCAAAAAATTTGGGGCAGCTAGCATAGAATTTTCTTATGAATTAAGAATCGCAGGTTCTGATCAAATTTTAACGATTGGTAACACAAAATTAGCATTTTTTAATGCTCAAACAAATAAACTACAAAAAATACCGACAGAATTAAGGCAAAAGCTTCTAAATGACTGATATAGATAAACAAGCTCTAAAAAAATTAGAGAAACAAATAGTACGCAAAACAGCTCAAGCTATCAATCAGTACAACATGATTGAAGATGGCGATAAAATCATGGTTTGCTTATCGGGTGGTAAAGACTCTTATGCACTACTAGAAGTGCTTATGATTTTACAAAAAAGAAAGCTCCGATTCACTTTGACATAATAGCTGTAAACCTTGATCAAAAGCAACCTGGTTTCCCAGAAGAAATTTTACCAAACTATCTAAAATCAAAAGAAGTTGATTTTCATATAATCGAACGCGATACCTATAGCGTAGTCAAAGAGGTTATTCCCGAAGGCAAAACTACTTGTGGGCTTTGCTCAAGAATGCGTCGTGGTATACTTTATGATTATGCAGTTGAAAATGGTATAACTAAGATTGCTCTAGGTCATCATCGTGATGATATGATCGAGACTTTCTTTTTAAATATGTTTTATAACGGTTCTATCAAATCTATGCCACCTAAGCTGTTAAGCGATGATAAACGCAACATCGTCATTCGCCCTCTTGCTTTCGTAAGTGAAAAAGAAACTAGCGAATATTCTAAGCTTAAAGACTTTCCAATTATTCCGTGTAACCTATGTGGTTCACAAGATAATTTGCAAAGAGTGTTTATCAAAGGTATGCTTAATAAATGGAAGAAAACAATCCTGATAGAAAATGTAATTTTTAAAGCACTATCTAATATCTCACCATCACAGATGCTAGATAAAGAGCTTTTTGACTTTTTAAATATCACAAAACGATCTAATAAGATAAGGAGAAATACATGAAATTAAAAAATTAGCGGTAATTATGTCTTGCACAACTTTGGCTCTAGCTGTTGGCTCATGCTCAGCAAATAAGACTGATGCAGACACTGCAAAAGTTCAAGAGTTAAATACTACTACAGCTCAAACTACTGCCGATACACAAACAACTAAAGCATCAACTTCTGAAGCTACTGAAACTAAAGTAGTAAAAGCAACACCTGCTGAAACAGCCACTCCTACTACAGAGCAAGCTCAAACAGAAGTTGTTAAACCAAAACTTACTATGAATACTAATGCTAGCTATACTGTTGGTTATCAAATCGGCAATGGTATTGCCTCTCAAGGTTTCGATTTAAATAATGATCAAACTATAGCAGGATTCCAAGACGCTATCTCTGGTACAAAAGCACGATTATCTGAAAGTAAAATCGAACGCAATATGGATTCACTTAAAGATCAAATGATGAAGAAGCAAATTGAAAATGACTAAAGATAACAAAACTAAATCTGCAGAATTTATGGCTGAAGTAGCTAAAATAGATAATGCTGTCAAAGTAAATGATCAAGCCTATTACCAAGTAGTAAAACAAGGTAATGGTAAAACCTAATGCTAACAGTACAGTAACTATCGCATACAAAGGTACGACTCCTGTTGCTGCTTATGAAGCAGATAAATCTAAGTTAAATGATGTAAAAGAAGCTAAGCTGATAGGTTCTTCTTTTGATTCTAGTGACAATGCAACATTCCCACTTGGCAACCTAATCCAATGCTGGAAAGATGCTATTCCTGAAATTCCAGTTGGCTCTACAGTTGTACTATACTGTGCTCCAGATGCTGCTTACGGTACTCGTGCTCCAGCTAGTATTGGTCCTAACCAAGCACTTTCATTTGAAATCACTGTTAAAGATTTTAAATAAGCAAATAAAGGTGCGACTAAAGTCACACTTCCAAGAACAATTCCTAACTTTTTCTCTTTACAGCTATATCACATAGTAGTTCAAGAGCTTTCTTATATTTACTATCAGCTAAAAAGCTAATTGAATTTTTTGCTAGATTTGCATACTCACATGCTTTTTCATAGGAGTATTCTATAGCTCCACTTTCTTTGATTATAGAGATAATTTCTTCAATATTATATTGACCATTCTCTATCGCATTTTTGATAGTGTCTTGCTGATCTTGTGAGACATTTGCCAAAGCATAAATTGTAGGTAATGTCATTTTACCTTCTTCTAAATCATCCCCAATATTTTTACCCATACTTTCTGCATCTGATACATAATCAAGCACATCATCCGCTATCTGGAATGCATTACCAAGATACACACCAAAACTTTTGATACTCTCTGCATTTGCTAAATACTGTTCTTTATCTAAACTTATAACACCTGCTAGCTCACAAGCTGCTTCAAAAAGCTTTGCTGTTTTACAATAAATAACATTTGTATAGTCTGCTTCGCTAAGACTTGTATTTCTAGCATTTAAAAGCTGTAAAACCTCACCTTCTGATATTTTATTAGTAGCATCAGCAAGAATCTGCATTATCTGCATATTATCTAAGCCAACCATCATCTGAAAAGCACGAGAATATAGAAAATCTCCAGTAAGCACACTAGCTGCGTTACCAAAGACATTATTTGCAGTATCTTTACCGCGACGAAGTTGTGAATCATCAACCACATCGTCATGTAATAGTGTAGCTGTATGGATAAACTCAATAATAGCAGCACATGAATGATGTTTATCATTCTCATAACCTAAAGCTCTATAAAAAGCATCACTAAAAGTGGACGAAGTCTTTACCACCACTATTTATAATGTAATGACTAATTTGATTAATAAGAACTACATCTGAAGATAGTGAATCGATAATAGTTTTATTGTTTTTTTTAATATCGTCTTGTATTAAGAGTTGTATATCTTGTATTGTCTGCATAATTTAACTTAACTAAATAGGTTAGTTTAAAGGATAATAGAGCGAGATATATTTATCAATATTTAATTCTATAGATTGAGTCAATAATCTGCCTTACGACTTATATACAGCTCTAAGTAATTGAAATATTTCTTTAAATGATTTTCTAGGCTTATCTTTCTCGACTTCTTTATTATGATTGCGAATAAGTTGTCTTAATTTCTGCACATCAACACTTGGTTGCTCTGCAATTAGCTTATCTAGTGCAACTTTTGCTTTCTCTGGATTGACTAGATTGTCTCTGATATTTTCTATTCGTTGTAACAGTAAATTTGCTTCTTTATCATTATTTGTTGCTACATCATAAGCTTTTTGAACTTCTTCCATATTATCAATTTTTCTAAGAAGTTTACCAATAAACTGAATCTGTCTTTTTAAAGCAATCTTCTGCATAGTTCTCGCATCAATCACATTAGTTTTTATAGTTTCAGTCAATGGAATGCTATTTAACTGCTTATCGTTAAGCTCAACTAACAGCCTACCAAAATCAGTAATTTCATACACATCTTTCTTTTACACTACTTTTACTTCTGCTTAGCCTATAGTGCGATGCTTCTTCTTCGTACTCTAAACGATCTTTTTCATCAAGATCTATTACTTTTCCCATAACTTAACTTAGATATTTTATATATATTAATATAGGTTATAATCTTACACTATCAGAGTATTTTATTCATCAAAAGTATCAGGAGAAAGACAATAATGTTTGATTGTAACCTAAATAATCTTAAAAATACCGATAAAGAAATCTACGACGCAGTAGAATTAGAAGTTAAAAGACAACATGAACATGTTGAGCTTATAGCATCTGAAAACTACGCTAGTCCTGCTGTAATGGAAGCTCAAGGCTCTCAACTTACAAATAAGTACGCCGAAGGTTATCACGGTAAAAGATACTACGGTGGTTGTGAATTTGTTGATATAGCTGAAAAATTAGCTATAGAAAGAGCTTGTAAACTATTTGGCGTGGATTATGCAAATGTCCAACCTCACTCTGGCTCGCAAGCAAATGCTGCTGTTTACAATGCTCTGGTAAAACCAGGTGATACTGTACTTGGTATGGACTTAGGTGCTGGTGGACACCTTACTCATGGTAGTAAAGTAAACTTCTCCGGTAAAATTTATAACTCTGTACAGTACGGTTTAAATGAAGCTAGCGATATAGATTACGATCAAGTTGCTCAGCTTGCAAAAGAACATCAACCTAAAATGATTATCGCAGGTTTCTCAGCATTTTCTGGTATTATTGACTGGGCTAAATTCAGAGAGATTGCTGATTCTGTAGATGCTATACTTATGGCAGATATTGCTCATGTAGCAGGCTTAGTAGTTGCTGGTGTTTATCCAAACCCATTCCCATTTGTAGATGTAGCTACTACAACTACACATAAAACTCTTCGTGGACCTCGTGGTGGTTTGATATTATGTAACAACAATCCAAATCTTGCAAAGAAATTAAATTCTGCAATATTCCCAGGAATCCAAGGTGGTCCTTTGATGCACATAATCGCAGCAAAAGCGGTAGCATTTAAAGAAGCTTTAGAGCCTAGTTTTGTTGATTATCAAAAGCAAGTACTTAAAAATGCTAAAGTACTAGAAAAAGTACTAAAAGAAAGAAATATCAATATCATCTCTGGTGGCACACAAAATCATTTATTGCTTTTAGATATTACTAGTACAGAATTTTCTGGTAAAGAAGCAGAAGCAGCTTTAGGTAGAGCAAATATCACAGTAAACAAAAACTCTATCCCAAATGACCCTCGTTCTCCATTTGTGACATCTGGTCTAAAGAATTGGTAGCCCAGCTATCACTACTCGTGGATTTAAAGAAGCAGAATGTGAGCTAATTGCTAATTTATTTGCTGATGTAGTATTTAACTGTGGCAATGAAAAAGTAGAAAAGAAGTCGCTCAAAAAATCTTAGAGCTTTGCGATAAGTTCCCTGTTTATAAGTAAATTTTACAAAATCAAAATTTCTACAAAATTATCGTCATCTTCGTGCTTGATACGGAGATCTCTATACTATTCAAGATTCCCACCTTCATGGGAATGACGATGATAAAGATTAAATCAATAATCTATCTCTACAAAAATTTCTCAAAAACCTCAAAATCATAGTTAAATTCAAACTTAATATTTTTATCAGCAATATTAACATCTCTATCTTGATAAAATAAATTTGTAACCTTGCCATCTTCGATTTTTATTTTCAGCTCATCTTTGTCATTAGTATATACCTTTGTAAAAGGTAGTGTTTTACCAAAGCACCATTTCCAATCACGCAGACTTTCCATTTCTTTGGTTATTAACTCTTTATTTTCAAGAGGAGTTTCCTCACCAATTAGGCTTAACTCTATCGATGGAAAATTTCGTAAAAACGAACGAGTAATATCTTGTGTTTGAATGTCTTTTATTTCAGCTAGATTCAGCACTTTTGAGCGATGAGATTTCACACCCTTAGTATCTAAAGACTTATCTATTGGCTGATGCAGATAATTATATAGCTTTGCAGTATCCGCATTTATAAGAAGTGTACCATGCTGAAAAGCACGATCTTTTTCTCTCTAAACGCACTACCAGAAACTTTATAGTAAAATCTTCATGGTCAACAACGATATCATTTCGCTCATTTGGATAGAGCTTAAAACCAATTTTATTAACCACAGAACAAACCAGCTCTAGGTTTACTTTAACATCATGCTTTTCTTTAGGAGATATAATCGTGTAGTTTAGATTGCCATAATCATGATAAACCGTGCCACCACCACTTTGACGCCTAACTACTGGGATGTTATCTTTATTCATTTCTTCAAGATTACATTCTAGCCAAGGGTTTTGTGCCCCTACCTATAACTACACACTGTGCGTTTTGCCATAGAAATAAGATTTTCTCATCCTCTAGCTTTTCTAAGAAAAGCCAATTTTCTAGTGCTAAATTGAAGTAAATGTCGTTACTTTGAGATATATATATTTTCATAATACGGAGATTTTATTACTTTATATAAATAAGTATAAGGTTTTATTGGCTCTATAAAAGTGTTTTGTGCTATAATTTTGCTTTATTGAGTAGTTATATATTGATCAAATGCCTTCTATAAAAGAAACACTAGAAATTATAAAAAAGAGGGGCTGATGAAGTCCTTATTGAAAATGAGCTTAGTAAAAAGCTTGAGAAAAATAGACCATTAATCATAAAGTTTGGTTGCGACCCTACTGCCCTGATATTCACTTAGGACATACTATAGTTATCAACAAGCTTAGACAGCTTCAAGACTTAGGTCATGAGATACATTTCTTGATAGGTGATTTTACAGCTCAAATCGGCGACCCAACAGGTAAGAATGCCACAAGACCCCCTCTTACTGCCGAAAAAGTAGCTTTTAATGCTGAAACATACACAAAACAAGTCTTCAAGATACTTGATAAAGAAAAACTATCGTTCGTAGAAATGGCGACTGGTTTGATAAAATGTCTGCAGGAGAGATGATCAAACTTGCATCAAACTCAACTGTAGCTAGAATGCTTGAGCGAGATGATTTTTCAAAACGATATAAAGGTGGACAATCTATCTCAATATATGAATTTTTATACCCACTAGTACAAGGCTATGATTCTGTAGCAATGAATGCTGATATAGAGCTTGGCGGCACTGATCAGAAGTTTAACTTGCTAATGGGTAGAGAACTTCAAAAGCAAAACAATCAAGAGCCTCAAATCATTATCACAATGCCTTTACTAGAAGGTTTAGATGGGGTTAAAAGATGTCTAAATCTAGCCACAACTATATAGGTATAGAAGAGCCAGCTAATGATATCTTTGGTAAAATAATGTCTATATCTGATGTGCTTATGTGGCGTTACTATGAGCTGTTGAGTTTCAAATCTTTAGAAGCTATTGCAGAGCTCAAAAATGAAGTGGCTAATGGCAAAAACCCTCGTGATATAAAGATTGAGCTAGCTAGAGAGTTAATTGAGAGATTTCATTCAAAAGAGGATGCTGAAAGCGCATACCAAGATTTTGTACAAAGATTTCAAAAAAATCAGATACCTGATGACATAGATGTTGTAGAATTAGAGACAAACGAATTACCTATAGCCAATCTACTAAAAGAAGCTGGCTTAGTTGCAAGTACTTCTGAAGCTAATCGTATGATTAAGCAAGGTGCTGTTAAGATTGACGGTGAAAAAGTAGAAGATAATAAAGCTATATTTGGTAAAGGTACTGAAAATGTGTTTCAAGTTGGTAAACGCAAGTTTGCTAAAATTATTATAAAATAAAGGAGTTAAGAAAAATGGATAAGTTTTTGTCAATATTTGTAGGTGTATTAATAATTGTAACGATTATTACTTTGTTTATTACTTTATTCCCAATCGCTCTAAAAGTATGTGTGATTTCAGCGATTATAAGTGCTGCTATATGTAGCTCTTAAAATGATTGAAAAATTTAGTAATTAATCACTTTCCTTTCTTTTAAAATCAATTATCTCACGGCGTTGCTTTTTAGTTGGTTTATCTGCACTTAAAAAACTAGCTGTTTTTCTAAGATTTATTTCTTTTTCTCTTTGAGCAATACTCTCTATAGTTTCACTATATAACTTTTGTGCTTCTGTTGCAGATTTTCTTATTTCATCTAGTGTTTCTACAATGATAGTTTTTTTGATATAAGATTGCTGTATCTGATATTTATCGCCTATATTCACAGTTTTACTAACTTTAGTTTTTTGTCCCTGAAAATGTACTTTACCACCTTCGATAGCTTTTTTGCCAATGCTCGAGTTTTGTAAAATCTCGCAGCCCAAAGCCATTTATCTAGTCGAATGCTCATATCTTCAAAAAAATATCATAATATTCAATAGTTTAATTATAACCAATTATAGCAAATCCACAATAATGTCATCATGCTGAACACTAGTTTCTGAGCGTATCCTGCTCAAGCATTTATTTAATCAATGATTAACCACATCATAAATCTTTTAACTTTTTTAAATAGTTTGTTATTCTAAACAGATATTTTATACCTAAGACAAATTATGCAGAGAACTTTAAATTTACAAAATGACTACTTCTCTTGATAATGAGAATAACGCTACTTACTATATTGATGATATTAAACTAAATGATTTTATCGGTAAAAACATAACCATAGAATTTCTAAATGAAATCAATTGTGTATCTTGTGGAAATAAGACTAAAAAAGCTATTCCCAAGGGCATTGCTTTATGTGCATGCGTGGACTGCCAGAGTGCGATATTTGTATAGTTAAGCCAGAGCTTTGCCATTTTGCAGAAGGTACTTGTAGAGACGCTCAATGGGGGCAAGATAACTGCATGAAGACGCATATTGTCTATCTTGCAAATACAGGCGACTTAAAAGTAGGTATTACTAAGCTCAAAAATGTTCCTTCAAGATGGATTGACCAAGGTGCTAGTCAAGCCGTGCCGATATTTGCAGTTGAGACTAGATTGCTCTCAGGGTTAGTCGAGGTAGCTATTAAAGAGCATATATCAGATAAAACTAATTGGCGTAAAATGCTTCAAGGCATACCAAATATGGATGTTAATTTTATTAGCCTTCGAGATGAGCTGATTGAAAAATCTAAAGATAAGATAGGTGCTATCAAAGAAAAGTTTGGTGAAAATAGTATTGAGCCTGTAGAAACAGATATCCAACAAATCAATTTTCCAGTTTTAGAGTATCCAGAAAAAATAAAATCTTTTAACTTTGATAAAGATCCTATCATCAATGCTAAGCTTATGGCTATAAAAGGACAATACTTTATATTTGATACTGGTGTGATTAATATACGCAAATTTAGTGGTTATAAGTGTAGTATCATTGTTGACTCATAGATAGTAATTCAGAATATAATAGTGAAACTATATTTTCAAAAAAACGCTCAACTTTAGTTTTTGAAACTTTAGTTATTTTAAGGATATTATTTTCATCAAACAAAATAAACTTCAATTCACCTAAGCTATTTTCTTATCTATAAGCATAGCATCTATAAATTGATTACTGTCGATATCAATAGGAAAGTCTGTAGATATACCAAAACTAATGATAAAATCTTTAAATTTATCTGCTTGAGATGAACTTATAATCCCAAGAAAATATGAAAAATCTATAGCTTGTGCCATTCCCACACCTACAGCTTCTCCATGTCTTAAACCTTCATAAGCTTGGCATTTTTTCGATAGCATGACCAAAGGTATGTCCAAAATTTAATATTGCTCTAGCACCTGTAAGTTCTTTTTCATCTTCTGCTACAACTTGAGCTTTTATTTCACAGCTTCGTTTAATCATCTCTATGATCAAAGTAGTTGTATCTTTTGCCACTATAGCGTCTCGATTACTTTCTAACCAGCTGTAGAAGTCTTTGTCTATAAATCCATATTTTATAACTTCTGCCATTCCAGAGATATATTCTCGTTGAGGTAAGGTCTTATAAAACTCTATAGTCGTATAAACAAGTCTAGGCTGATAAAAAGCACCTATCATATTTTTACCTAGAGAATGATTTATAGCTGTTTTACCCCCAACAGACGAATCAACTTGTGATAGTAGTGTTGTAGGAATTTGGATAAAATCAACTCCTCGCTGATAAATAGAAGCTGCAAATCCTGTAATATCACCTATCACTCCACCACCTAGTGCTATAATCACAGTAGAGCTACGGGTAAACTTATCTTGTAATAAAGTAGTAAGAATTTTATCTAAACTAGTTTGTGATTTATACTGCTCACCATCTTCTAGTATACAAGTACTAACACTCGCAACGGCTTCTATATGGTTTTTTAATTCTGCAAGATACAATTCTTTGACCGTTGTATTTGTAACAATTAAAACCTGTTTGTTTTTGATGAACTGATTTATATAAAAGTAATCAAGTCTAGAGTCTAGAACTATATCATAACTTGGACTTGTAGTAGGATTTACCTGTAATTTTTGTATCACAGCATAGATTCTTCTACAAGGAATGTAGAAATTTTATTTACAATATTTTTTACAGTCGCACCATTTGTTTCAACAACAACATCTGCAATGCTTCTATATAACGGCTCTCTTTCAACCATTAACTCTTTAAGTACAGACTCTTTGTCATCTACTCTAAGTAGTGGTCGTTTAGTGTCTTTAGCTGTTCTTTGTAGCTGCTGCTCGATTGTTGCTTCAAGATAAACTACTTTACCACGAGATGATAGTAATGAACGCGTATCAGGATCATTTATTGCTCCTCCGCCTGTTGCTAGCACTATATTTTGTTTTTCAGCTAGTATTTCAGCTATGACTTCTCTTTCACGATTACGAAAACCCGCTTCACCCTCAAGGTCAAAGATCCAGTTTATATCGACACCGCATTTTTCTTCGATCATGTCATCTGAGTCTACAAACTCAAGTTTTAATTCTTTTGCTAGTTGTTTGCCTATTGTAGATTTACCAGCACCGACTGGTCCAATTAAGAAGATATTTTTTGTTCTTATCATTTTTGACTCAAAATTATAAGTTAATTATACACTGTGATAGTTGTCTACTAATCACCCTTTATTTATAAAATTATAGCTACATAAGATACCTAAAAACTTAGGTTTTTGCAAGACTTATCTGAGCTTATCTCTCAATTTGTGATTCTATGATTTTAGGAGTTATAAAAATTAGCAACTCTTTATCTTGTGTATTAATTCTAGTATAACTAAATAGATACCCTAAATAAGGTATATCGCCCAATAAAGGAATTTTATCTTTTTCTTCTTTTTCAATTTTCTCATAAATACCACCTATCACTATAGTTTCACCATCTTTAGTCATAATTTTAGTAGTAATCTCTCTAGTTGATATACTAGGAGGTAAAGGAGTTTCTCCTCCAGTACCAGTATTTGGAATAACTGAGTTTTAGTTACCATAAGGTCTAACACAATATTACCATCTGGGGCTATTTGCGGTGTAACTTGAAGCTCCAATACTGCCTCTTGAAAGGCAATAGATGCTGCACCTGAAGCAGTAGATTGATTGTACGGTACTTGCTCACCCTGCTTGATAAATGCAGTCTCGTTATTTGATACTATAAGGTGTGGTGATGCAACACTATTAGCTAAAGCTTCTCTTTCTAAGGCTTTGATTTCGACATTAAGCTTCATACCGCCAAATACAGTCCATGCTAAAGCAACAGTAGCTCCTGTAGCTTGTGTAGCGGCATCAGGTGCAGGTGTAGCCGCCTTACCAAATGTATTCATACCTATACTAGTAGTTCCAGTGGGATCAAAAAGCTTATAGTTAAAACCAATTTCTAAAGCGGTGCTTCTATTTACCTCTACAATTCGTGATTCTATTAGAACTTGATCATTAGGTATATCAATTTCATTTATCACTTCTCTTATACGAGGCATCTTTTCTTCTGTATCTGTTACGATAAGAGTATTTGTACGCGCATCAGAGGTGATGCTACCACGCGGTGACATAATACCGCCATTTTTGCTTAGCCATAGAGGTGACAACTGTCTGAGCAGCTTGTGCTGTAGTATAATTTAGAGGTATAAACTCAGTTACAAGAGTTGCGTTGTTTTCTAACGATCTTTTTGTTTGAAGCTCTAACTGCTCTTGAGCTGCAATCTCTGCCGCTGTAGCTACATACAAAATACTATTCATCTTTTTAGTAGCTAGACCTTTACTCACCAGCACTATATTCATCACCTCATTCCAAGGCACATTTTTAAGATCTATAGATATATTGCCTCTTACACTACTACTAACTACTAAATTCAAACCTGCAAATTCTGATAGCACTTGTAGTACAGTTTGTACAGGAGCTTCATTAAATGAAATTGAAATTGGCTCATTAATATTGAAACCTTCTACTCGACTTTTACGCCTATCAATTTTAAATTTGAATATATCGCCTTCTTTTAGATTTGTAAGAGCTATTCTATCAAGGGAATGTATTACAAAAACCACATTTTTACCTTCTTTGTGGATTTTAATACTATCAATTATTGTGTTAAATACTTTAGTATCTATATTACTGACCCACTTATCTGAAATAGTTGTATCATTAAATGTAATAGTAAGAGTATAACCATCTTGTGATAATTTGGTTTTGTAACCTGAAAAACCACTTATATTTTCTTCGAAAGCTGCTTCAAATACAGCACTGCCATTTAAGCTACGATGAAATTCTAAATCTTTAATATGTTTAGAGTCATCTTTTTGCTTTGCATCTTCTCTGCCTATAATTTTTGTATCTTCTACTTTATTCGCACCGCTTTCTCCAACATCTGCACTTGCATGACTTGAACTAGAGGCTTTTGACTCTGTCGACACACTTTCAGGGGCAGCATAAGCTTGCCCAGAAACTAGAGCCACAGAGGTAAATAGCGAAATAAACAATAAATTACTTTTTCTAAAAAACATTCTTATAAAATCCTAATGTATAACTGCTTGCGAGCTTTTCAAACTCTTTCTTTTTCATCTTTCTGCCATTGCTTGACAAGTATACCTTCCTTAGTAATAGCTTCAACCCTACCATAGTCTTGCCCAACAAGTTGATTCTTTTGAATATATATTGGCTTAACTTCTTTTGAATTTTCAACTACGCCCCATTGATCATCATTTTGAAGAACAACGCCTTTGAGAGTAAATGTTCCCAATGGATAACTTTGAAGAATAGTTTTCTTCTTATTCATTATTTTTGTAATTCTTCAGGAATTTTTATAGGCTTTAATTTTACTACATTTTGATGTTGTTTTACTACAGGCTCTCTAATTTTTCTTTTTTTCGAATGGTAAAAAATGATCAACATTAAATACATTTCGTATTTTTGATAGCCTTTCAAAAGTCAAAGTATCACCTTTATACTCTGGGATATCAAGTTTTTCTGTACTTTTAATTGTTTTCATATTCATTTTTACAAGATCATCAACTTGCTTGATTTGACTATCATAGCTAGCTATAGCTTGACCATAAACGCCTGCTAACAAAACAATTGACAAAATTTTAACCATGATTCTATTAATACCCATAATCTAAGTCCCCACTCCTTGACGAGAGTATGTCTGCAAGTTGAGTTCGATTACAAGCTTAGAATCAGATTCTTTTTTTATAGATATATTAGTAATCACGGCGATATCTTTCATATCAATCAAGGCCACGAAAAGCTTAATAAGCTGAGAGAAATCACCGCTAAGCTTAGCCTTAAAATCTAAAGCATATAAATCAAGGTATTTGTTTTTTTGTACACCTGCTGGAGATAAATCAATAATCGTGACTCCTGCACTACTGATAGCTTCGTTCAATGCTGATAAAAATATAGGCACTGAATGGCGTTCTGGAATACTAAACCTTTTCTTCAGCATTGTGCTGTTCCAACATTTTAACTTGATCTTTTAGTGCTACCATATCTTTTTGTTTTTTTACAAGTTTTGGAATCTCTGACTCCATAGATTTTATATGAGTAGCTACAGTAGCATTTTTATTCAATATAGGACCTACAAACAAACCATAAAACATAAATAAGAAGACAAGAAGTACTGCTATAAAAGCAGGTATTTTTATCTTTAGAGGTGCGTATATTATTTTATTTATATATTTACTATTTAAAAGAGTTTGTATCTTACTTATCATTTGACACTATCTCCTATAAATGCATTATCTTCACCAAATTTAAATTCTAAAGAAAAGCTTCTTTGACCACTTTTTCTGAACCAAGATTTTTAAATCAACCTTTTTAACTCTAAACTCTATTTCTAAGTTTTTCATAAAAACAGATAGTAGCTTAAGGTCTTGAACCTCCCCACTAACAACAACATTATCCGTACTTACCACATAATTAATATTTGTAACATATAGCTTATCTGTAATAGCTCTTGAAATCTTTTCAATCCCAAGCAAGATATAATATTGACTTGCTTTAATATTAGCTAAATCCGAAGACATATCAAGCAATTTATCTCGCTGATTTTTAACACTCTCATATCCTTTAGCCTGGCTATTTAGATTTGTGATTTGTGATTGAATATAGTTTTCCACTTTTATCTGACTGCTACTAGACCAAGACACTACAATAGACAATGCAAACATCACGACAAATGCTACAAAAAGGCAATAAAACCAAGATCTATACCTAAATATGCTAACTGTTGTTTTTTGTAGCGTCCGCGAATAAAGTTAATATCTCTCATTATAATGCCTCTCTTAAAGCTATAGCTATTGGCATTACGAAACGATGTGGTTGATCGACTTTTTCACCAAACTTTTCACAATCAATATTAATAAATGGATCTAAAATACGGCAATCTTTCATTGAAAGCTCTTTGATTGACTCAACAATATCCTCTAAACCATCTTTAAGACCATATACATAGATAACATTTTCTTGATCAGAAAAGCTATCAAAATCACTATCTTCACTAAAGTCTAATGACATAAAGTCCATAAATCTCAAAGAAGTTGAATAGCCTCATCTATATAATTAGTATCATCAATTTTAGAATCAAAAATTTTAACCGACTCGTAGTTTTTAAGCTCTCCTTTAGGGGTAAAGCTGTATATGCACAACTTGTCAGCATAAAGCCCTAAAAAAATACTATCTTTTGTATTTTTTGATAGCTCAGAAAAGTATAGTTGTTGTACAAAATTTGTCAGTGCCTGCTTATCAAGTGTACATACAGCCAACGCTCTTTTAGTCTTAGATGCTATCGTATATAGCCTTTCTAAACTTTTAGTTTCATTTATATAATATACTGTAATCACACCTTTATCTTGCGACTCATCATAGTAGTCAAAAGCTATATCTGCATAATCACTTGGGTATTTTTTCTTAAAAAATTGCTCACGAAGATAGAATGATGCACCCTCTTTTTCAATCATCTCTAAAGCCTTTTTATCACAAACAATCTCTTGTTTTGACACATCTATATCTTTATATGACATAAACCCAAGTTTTGTGAAACGAGATAATTTATTATCTGCAACAATATTTGCTAAAACATTACCTACAGACTCTGCTATTAAATTATCCTCAAAATATGCTTCAGGTGAAAACTTCTGGCTATCACAACTTACTAAAGAATAGTTTTCTTCCGATTTGTTAAGTTTTACGGCAGCCAAAGATATATAATCATACTCTACTCCAAGTACAGTATTTTGTGCTTTTTTCCGTCTTTTTTCTAACCACAGCGATATCATAACAAGCCCTTTAAAAATTTAAGTTATTCTATTCCTAGATAAATAACCTCGTTTATTTTATAATTAAATCGATACTAAGTACACTAAATATTTAAGGTTAAAATATTATGCGCATAATTCTTTTAGGGGCTCCAGGTGCTGGCAAAGGCACTCAAGCAAAGATAATCGAACAAAAATTTAACATCGCACACATCTCAACTGGTGACATGATTCGTGAAACAATCAAATCTGGTAGTGAACTAGGTGGAGAACTAAAACAAATCCTTGATGCTGGACAATTAGTCTCCGATGAGTTTATTATCAAAATTGTAAAAGATAGAATATCTAAAAATGATTGTGAAAATGGTTTTATGCTGGACGGTGTACCAAGAACTATTGTTCAGGCAGAACAACTTGATGCCTTAGGTGTTAATATTGATTACATCATAGAAGTGGATATTGCAGATGAGCTTCTAATAGAAAGAATCACAGGCAGAAGAGTACACCCTGCTTCTGGTAGAACTTATCATGTGAAATTTAGCCCTCCTAAAAAAGATGGTTTAGATGATATAACAGGTGAAGAGCTTATTCTTCGTACTGATGATAATGAAGATACTGTAAAAGAAAGACTATCTGTATATCATGCTCAAACATCTCCTTTGATTAATTTCTATAGAGACTTTCAATGCACGAACACTAAAGCACCTAAATATATAAAGGTTAATGGTAATCAGGCTGTTGAAAAAGTTACTAAAGATATTTTTGATAAGATTGATAATTAGGGTTTGGTACAGCTAAACTACAATAAAACCGTCGCACTGAATTTATTTCAGCATCTCACTGTAAACATTGCTTCTTATAACGGACAAGTCGCGACTTGTCCCTACAAGCAATCATAAAGTTATCACTACATGAAAGCCCGTACTAGCATTGTAAGTTCAGAAGAACCTGTCCACTCCATTACACTATATCAATCAACTATACATTCTAAAAGCAATTCAACAAATGAAATATACTTTAGCTTACCATAATGGCTTAGTCCTATCTGACAAGATCTATTAAAACTCACACCGATTTCGCAACCTTTTATTTGTGGATATAAATTCTCAAGACTACTCGCATTAAGCTCCGGGGTTGTAAAACCCTTATCACCAGCAAAACCACAGCAATAAATTCTTTCAGGTATCACAACTTTTTCACAGCATTTGCCTATAACATCAATGTACTTTTGATCGATATTTTGTTTTCTAGTCGAGCAATCAATATGCAAAGCAATTTGACTATATTTTTGTTTAATCGCTAATAAATTAAGATTATCTAAAATCAATTTGTTAATATCGATAATTTCCACACCCTTATTTTCAGCAAAACTTGAACAAGAACTATTATCCGTGACTACATATTTATATTTTGAAAAGTCGATACTTGCTAACTGTTCCAAGATGATTTTCTCTTGTGTAGAGTTACCTTTAGAGTGATACATCTGCCCACAACACTGGCTATTTAGGTTATTTGGATATTCGACATCAAATCCAAGTTTTTCAAGGATTAGTTGGCTTGGGTATTTATCATGTTTAGTTGTACCTGCAAATATTTTGTTTGGGCAAGCAGGAATCAACAAAACCTTATTAGAATTTGTATTTAAGCTATTTTCAAACCTTACACTTTGAGCTTGTGGCATAGTATCTAAATAGATCGGAATAGATTTAAATTTACTATGAATAATTTTTGTAATACCCATAAGATTAGACTTACCAACAATACTCCCAACCAAATTCCCTGCTTTAACTTTTTGCTTTGCGACAAATATCTCTTTAGCGTGATTTACAGCTCTATTATTTTGTTGCTTTTGCTTAAGGATAAAACTACCAGTATCAATATCTACAGGACATCTAGTTTTACATAAACTAGTAGTAGCACAAGTATCAATACCATAATACTCGAAATCCTGTTGCCACCTTTGCTTTTCCTCACCAGTTAAAGAAGTTATCTTACGAGCTACTGTATTGCGTTGGCGTGGTGTAAGGCTCAAATTACGAGAAGGACAAACAGGCTCACAAAAACCACACTCCATACACTTGTCTATTTCTGTATCTACGCTTCGTAGCTCTTTTAGGTTTTTGATGTGAAGACTATTATCACGAGTAAGTTTCACATCTGGATTTAGAATATTTTTAGGATCAAAAAGTTCTTTGATCTGCCACATAATATCCCAGCATTTCTGCCCCCATTCAACAATTGCAAAAGGAGAGATATTGCGACCACTTCCATGCTCTGCTTTTAATGAGCCTTGATATTTAACAGCAACCAAATCTGCTAATTTGTGCATAAACTCGTCATAGAGTATCACTTGTGCTTTATCTGCTAGATTAGGTGTAAGTACAAAATGAATATTTCCAGCCAATACATGACCAAGTATCGCTGCATCATTGTAATTATACTCTGCAAACAAAACCTTTAAGTCTTTAACCAGGTTTGGCAAATCAAGAAGATTTACAGCGACATCCTCTATAAGCACACTAGTCCCTTGAGACCTGTTACCAGCAATAGTTGGCAGCACTCCATTGCGAGTTTTCCATAATGTATCTATCTCAGCCTGATTATGCCTAAAGCCAACCTCATGAACAATCTTACTCTTAGAAATATGGGCTTCAACTTGTGTAAGCTTTTTACTTAAAGCTTCCTCAGAATCCTCACTAAGCTCAATCATAATCGCAGCGATATTCTCATCATCTAATGGGATCAAATAAGACTCAAGCTCTTTTTTGTCAGCTACAGATTTTAATGATAAGTAGTCTAAAAGCTCAACTGACGATGGTTCTAGTTTTTTAATATTAGCTGTCAGCTCAATAAGGGTGTTTATATCTCCGTAAATCAAATTAAGGGCTTTATGCTTATAATCTGGCACTGTATTTAAAGTCACGGAGCTAACAAAACCAAGAGTTCCCTCTGAACCAACCAGCAATCTTTCGATGATTTTTATAGGATCACTAAAATCCAAAAAGCATTTAGACTATAGCCACTAGTATTTTTTATCGAGAATTTTTTAGCTATAAACTCCTTTAAGTCATTATCTGCATTTATTTGTTTATGCAGAGCCTTTATAAATTTTATAAAATCATGGTTATTGGTTTTAAAACTTTCTATACTTTGCTCATTTGAAGTATCCAGCACACTGCCATTTGCAAATATAACTTCAATAGACTCTAGCGTCGCATAAGAATTTTTGCAGTACCACAACACATACCACTTGAATTATTAGCGATTATCCCACCAATTTTTGCAGTATTTATAGAGCCTGGATCTGGGCCAATTTTAGTGCCGTGAATTTTTAGGTATTTATTTGCTTCAGCACCGATAATACTTGGCTGTAATTTTATTTTTTTGCCATCATCCAACACTTCATAATCAAGCCAGCTATTTGATGCTAACATCACCAGTACCTGGTCAGTGACAGCCTGCCCCGACAAACTTGTCCCAGCAGCTCTAAATGTAAGTTTAATATCGTGTTGATTTGCTAGTTTGATTATTTCAATAACTTCAGCCTTAGTCTTTACTATCAAAACTAATTTTGGAACCATCCTATACGGACTAGCATCTGTAGAGTATGCGTATCTTAACAGCTCATTTTCAACTATTTGAGATGGTGCTAGGTGATTTGTTACGGCAAGCTTAAAATTGTCTATCATTTTAAAAATGGGTGAATATTTGCTAAGAAGATTATACGAAATAAGCTTGTGCATTAGAAGTAAGCATCTGACAATTTAATGCAAAATTTTAACCACCCTTTATATTTAACTATACTTCGATATTTTTTAATATTAAAATAACTGAAGAAATTTAAAACATAACAAATAAGAAGCCTTTTATGAGACATATAAAAATATCTTTGCAACTATTATTTTTTTACTATCAACTTTAGCTTACGGATATAGCAATCAGCCAAATAACGATATAAAGAGAGAATTTCGTGGAGTCTGGGTTGCTACTGTCGGAAACATTGATTGGCCTTCTGCGAAAGGCTTGACAGTAAGTGAGCAACAAGCTGAGGCTATCAAAATATTAGATATAGTAAAAGACTCAAACCTTAATGCCATAATGCTACAGATACGCCCACAATCAGATGCTTTCTATAGCTCAAAATACGAACCATGGTCAGAGTACCTAACAGGGATACAGGGACAAAATCCTGGCTATGACCCTTTGAACTTTTGGGTTGATGAAGCTCATAAGCGTGGTATCGAAATACATGGCTGGATCAATCCATATCGAGCAAATGCGGATTCAACAAGTCTAGTAGATATACCAAATAATTCTGTAGTGAAATTAAACTCTACACATTGGCTAATACCTACAGAGGATGCAGTAAAAAATCATGTATTAAAAGTAATAATGGATATTATTGACAACTATGATCTTGACGGTATTCATATGGATGATTATTTCTACCCTTATCCTAGTGAATGTCCGGGGGAGCAATTTCCAGACCAAGCATTCTATAAAAATTATACTGCTAATGGTGGTAAACTAAGCTTAGAGGCGTGGAGGAGATCTCATGTAAATGCATTCATTAAAGATTTGCAAAAAGAAATCAACAATCAAAGCCATACATAAAGTTTGGCATTAGTCCATTTGGAATATGGCGACCAGGTCATCCAGAAGGTATAGAGGCAGGTGTTGATTCATTTAAAGAGTTAGCTGCAGATAGTAAAAAAATGGATAAACAAAGGTTGGGTTGATTATTTAGCTCCACAATTATATTGGCCGATAGATCAGCTTCCACAAAGTTTTAGCGTACTACTAGATTGGTGGATTGAGCAAAATACTAAAAATCGTAATGTTTGGCCAGGATTGTATACAAGCAATAAAGTAAAAAAAGGTGAGAATGGTACAGCTGAGATAGTCAATCAAATAAATATGACTAGAAATAAATTGCCAAAAAATAAAGCCGGGCATATCCACTTTAGTATGGCATCTCTCTTAGCAAACACTTCAAACATTACTAAAACTCTCAATAATGAAGTTTATCAAGACATTGCAGTAAGGTAACACCTAAATATTCAAATATCAAAAGTTCTCCAAGCAAGCCTATACTAAACTACGATAAGAGCTCTCACAATATTTCTATCACCATACCTCAAGATACTTTCTCTCAAGAAATTGTTATATCTATCTTAGATAAAAATGGTAAGTGGAGCAATCACATACAACCAGCTTATAATATCGGTGAATACAAATTTGATATTGACAACTCAACTATAAAAGTAGCGATTCAAATCCTTGATAGATATGGTAATTTGTCAGATAAATCGGTTCTTGTAATAAGCTGATCTTTTCTAAAACCCAATAAAACTAGATAACTCAACACCTATGCCCTTACAACCAAATTAGAAGAGATCTATAGTAGATCTAATTATCCAACCTAATAAATCGAGCCAATTTTCTAATAGCATTTTTGTTCTTGAAAATTTGATTTATGAAGCCACAATTTTATTTTGGCATTTGTAGCTTCTTGCTTGAGATATACATAAACCCAAGAATTAATTATGATGCTTTTTCTTATAGTCCAAAAGTCAGATTCTTTCGAATTTATTTGTAATTTAAAATACTTCTCTCCAACTTCTGGTAGAATCAGAGCCTCAACTTTTGGTGAGTAAAACTGAGATTTTAATTCATAAGATAAAGAAATCACTACAAATACAATCCCAACAAAGCAAAGGTAGCTATCGCGAAAATACGCACCAATCACAAATGAGGTAAGTAGAAGTAAGCCTATATAAAAGCATTGTCGGTATTTTCGTGAAGGGTTTAGATAAATTATATTATCCATACTACATAAGATCATAACCTAAAGATTTCAGAGCTCGTTCATCATCAGACCAACCGCTTTTAACTTTCACAAAAGTTTTTAGATTGACTCTCATTTCAACCATGCGTTCGATATCTACGCGTGAATCCATACCTATTTTTTTAAGTTTAGAGCCTTTTGCACCGATAATTATACCCTTTTGACTATCTCGCTCGACCAAGATACTTGCATAAATATCCACAATATTTTTTTCTGTATCAATCTTGTAACTATCGATTTCAACGGCTATTTGGTAAGGCACTTCACTACCTATAGTTCGCATAATTTTCTCACGAATAATCTCAGCAACCATAAACTTCATACTTCTATCTGTAACTTGATCTTCTTCATAAAAGAAATTCTCTGACTCTGGCAAAAGCTTCTCTATTCGAGATTCAAGCTCATTGACATTATGGCCTTGCTTAGCAGAGACATAAATTACATCGTAGAAGTTTAGTTTTTCTTTTATAGAATTGATAAATACAGCAGCTTCAAGCGATCTTTGTTTGTCTACCTTATTTACTACTAAAATAACTGGAATGTCCGTTCCTTGAAGCTTATTCACAATATTATCTTCAAGCTCAGTCCATTTATCCATTTCTACTACAAACAAAATCACATCTACATCACGAATCATCGTAGTAGCTGCTTTATTCATAAATTTGTTGATAGCTTTTGGCTCTTTAGTATGAATACCTGGAGTATCCACATAGATAAACTGCACCTCACCAACTGTCTTAACACCTGTGATTTGGTGTCTTGTAGTCTGAGGTTTACGCGAAGTAATACTGACTTTGTATTTTAGGATATTGTTTAAAAGCGTAGATTTGCCAACATTAGGTCTACCGATAATAGATATATAACCACATTTTTTCATGAGAAATTAAAATATTAGAAAATAATAAAGATTGTAACAGTAATTAGCTTATGTGTCGATTAATGAATGCTGATAATCTATCCATTGCTTTTTCTAGCTCAGACATTTCATTAGCACAACTTATACGAGCAAATCCACTAGAACCAAATGCAATACCTGGCATCATCGCCACAAACTCTTCTTTTAACAATGCACTACAAAGCTCTGTATCGTTGGCAAAGTTAGTTTGTTTAATAAGTTCTCTTAGGTCTGGGAAAAGATAGAATGTACCATGAGCATTTTTTACATCTATATAAGGCATAGCGGTTAAACGATTTGTTACAAACTCTGTTTTTTCTTGATATGAATCTGCAAAATACTGTAAATCTTCTGCTGACATAATCATTGCTGTTATTGCAGCAAATTGAGATATCGAACAAGCACAAGTAGCTGATTGCGACTGGAATTTTTTCATAGCGTCATTTAGAAGTTTAGGAGCAATTGTAAAACCTACTCTCCAGCCTGTCATAGCGAAGTTTTTTGAGACACCACTAGCTATCACATATCTATCTGCTAAATCAGGAGCAACTTCTGTAAGTAAAGTTATCTTATTATCAAAAAATAACTGATCGTAAATATCATCTCCAATTATCCAGATATTAGGATACTTTCTAAGTAAATCAGCTAAGTCTTCGATACATTTTTTTGAATAAATTAGACCTGTAGGATTATTCGGATTATTTATAACTATAGCTTTTGTTTTAGCTGTAATGTGCTTTTCAAGATCAGCAACATCAATCTCAAAATTATTTTCAAACTTAGTTTCTACAACTACAGGTTTTGCTCGTGTAAGAGAAATCATCGCAGGATAAGAAACCCAATACGGTGCAAAAAATATAGCTTCATCACCCTCTTCTAAAATACAGTTGAATATATTATGCAAACTGTGCTTAGCACCAGATGTTATACAAACCTGATCTGCAGCAAAGTTTACGCCATACTTTCTTTTGTAACGAGCAGCTACAGCTTCTCTTAATTCTTTCAAACCATCAACATTTGTATATTTCGTAATATTTGTATTTATGGCCTCTATACCTGCTTGCTTTACAATATCAGGAGTGCTAAATCCAGGCTCACCAATAGCAAGTGAGACCACATCATTACCTTCATCTTTGATTTGTTTTGCCAATGCTGCCATTGCATTAGTTGCTGAAGGAGCTACGCTTTGAATTTTTTTATTTAAAGATGCCATTTTTTTTATTCCTATATAAATTAACCTTTTTAATTTTAACTGATGTTACGCACTAAACACAAACTATTCGTAAGATTTTAATGTTGTTGCTTGGTTTTCCAATGAGAAGTACCGCGTAAATATACAGGATATGTCTCATGAGTTAATTTTCCTTGTGATTTTTGCTCAATGAATAATGCTTCTACAAAATCAATTACATTAACAACATCAAGCTTAAAGTCCATCAAATCTGGACAAAGATTGATTTGTGTAATTTCATCGCCAACCAAATAGTAATTATCATGCAAAGATAGATCATACTCATCAAGTTTATAGACATTTTCAGAAACAACACTATCTACACTTCGACTCTGCTCAGTGATCTGCTCAACATTTATCTGATTATCGCTAGATACATCATATAAACCTAGGTAAAATCTCCCATCTTAGCATCAAGTACTACGGCTATTTTCCTTTGATTACTTTCCATAGATTCCGTGGTCGGAGCCTGACGGAATGACATGAGTTTTTTGTAATTTAGGCTCTTTGCAATAGCAAACATACTTGAAAACTAATTATTGGAATATCCAAGCTCATCAAAAAACCTTGACATACAGATGCAGCTAATCTCACACCCACAAAACTACCAGGTCCGACACCATAAGCAATAAAGTCCAAAGATTTTTTATCTATACCAGCTTTATCGAACAAATCACTTATCATTTGTAATAAGTATTTATTATGTTGACGGGGAATATGTCGAGTATCACCATAAACCTGCCCATCAACACTTAATGCTACTGAACAATAACTCGTTGAAGTATCTAAAACTAAAAATTTCATCTAACTAATTACCTGCTTAACTTGATAGTTTCTATCTAAAATCACAAATTCAGCATCAAAACCAATTTTGATTTCACCCTTATTTAGTCTCAATGATCTTGCTTGATTTGTACTTGTCATTTTCACAGCTTGGTACAAACTACAATCTGAGAATTTTATCATATTTTCTAAAGCTTTATTCATAGTCAACACGCTACCAGCTAGCACACCATTTTCTAGTCTTGCTTCACCATTTTTGACAATCACTTTCTGACCACCCAAATCAAACACACCTTCACCAGCTCCTTGAGCCGACATCGCATCTGTTACTAATGCTATATTGTCACTACCCTTTATCTCGTGAGTAAACTTGACCATATCAGGATGAAGGTGTATACCATCAACTATAAGCTCTGCTAATACTTTTTAGACATTAGCAATGCTGTAGCTGCACCTGGATTACGGTGTTCTATTGGCGTCATTGCATTAAATAAATGTGTAGCATGGCTACAACCATTTTCAATCGCTTTTAAGGCTTGTGCCATAGTGCAAGCTGTATGCCCTATAGAACTAGTGATATTTTGCGAATTACAATACTTTATAACTTTATCAGCATTCGCTATTTCTGGAGCAATTGTTATTTTTTTAATTAAGTTGTTTGAAGAATGATGCCAATTAGCTAACTTTTCAACATCCGCACCTTGTAGATAATTTGGGTTTTGAGCTCCTATCTTACCTGGTGAAATGAAAGGTCCTTCTAAATGAATACCTGCGATTTTTGCTCTTTGGCTATGTTGTGTAGCTGTATATTTAGCAACTGCTTGCATTGATTTGAGAATATCTTCATTTGAAGCAGTCATAGTCGTAGCTAAATAGCTTGTCACACCATGAGAATAAATTGATTTTGAAATAGTATCTAAAGCATCTACATCTGCATCCATTACATCTGCACCTTGCGAGCCATGTATATGAATATCTATAAATCCGGGAATTACAAAATCATCATTCTTTAATTCAATCACAGGCAAATTATATTCACTCTCTTCACATCCTCGCAAACTAAGTGAATAACAGCATCTTTGACAACTATATCTTTGAATTCAAACTCTTTATCGCCATAAATCTTAGCACCTTTGAGAATATAACTTTGCAAAAAACCATTGATAGGTAAAATCTTGTTTTATATTAACCAAATTTAAGTATTTTTTCTACAATGTTGCATTGGTTTCCTGGGCATATGCATAAAGCCACTAAAGAATTTCGTAAGAAAATGCCTTCTATAGATATTGCTATAGAAATTGTTGATGCTCGCATTCCTGATTCAAGTAGTAATCATGTGTTGCAAAAAATAGTCGGAGATAAGCCGGTTATAAAAATCCTTTCAAAGCCGATCTTGCTGACCCAAAAATAACGCAACAATGGCTAGACTACTATAAAGGTAGTGCTATCGCAGTAAATACTCTAGCAGATAAAACACTTGCTAAAAAATCATTGCTCTAACTCAAAAGAAACTCCCTAATCGAGGCACAGTCTTAAAGCCTATCCGTGCGATAATCTTTTGGAATTCCAATGTAGGTAAATCTACAATGATAAATAAACTAGCTGGTCGCAAAATAGCTAAAACAGGTAATGAACCTGCTGTGACGAAGTTACAACAAAGAATAGATATTCAAAAAGGGCTTACTATTTATGATACCCCTGAATTATGTTCCCAAGCCCTAAAAGTGAAGCTAGTGGATTCAGAATTGCATCTATTGGCTCAATAAGAGATACCGCTATGGATTATGAAGGTACAGCTGATTATCTGATAGAAAGTTTAGTCAAAAGTAATCCCAACTTATTACTAAAACGCTACGGTCTAAGTGCTACAAAGATAAAAGAGCAAATGCCTCAAGAAATTTTTGAGAGATATTGCAGGATTAAAACACAAACATAATACGACTCATGCTGCTCAAAAAATTGTCCATGATTTTAGAGCTGGAATATTTTTAAGTTTTTCTTTAGAAGACCTCAAACTACAAAAAGCTGAGCATTTAGCTCTAAAGAAGAAATTGAAAGTGAAAATCTTGAACAAAAAGATTAATAATACTTAAAAGCTATTATATAATATAGATAATATTTTATTGGAAAATGTAATAAATGTCTGAACAAGAGAATCTAAACAAGCCACCTAAAAAGATAGGGCCTGTTACTTTGACAAAAAACAATATCATCAAAATTGCAGGGGCTACAGCTATAGTTGCTTGTAGTATAGTTGGTGTAAATAGTTACTTTAGTTATCAGCATCAAGTGTTTTTGAAAACTATACAAATGCCATAGCTAGTATCGACAATGGAGAACAAACTGGATATAAAGATGCCTTTAAATTGCTTAAAGGTTTAGCTGATGATGATAAAGCTACTCCTAGCGATCTATATTACTTAGGTACATATATCAGTATGGTCTAGGTACAAATAAAGACTATTCTGATGCATACAAATACTATAAAAAAGCTGCTAATTCAGATAATGCGATGGCTTACTATCAATTAGCGACTCTATACGAAAATGGTAACGGTGTAAATAAAGATAAAATCAAAGCCCTTGATTACTACAAAAAATCATACCGACTTTGGTACTTACCCGCAGTTAACGCTATAGCTAAAATGTTAGAAGCAAACTCTAGACTAGTAGCTTCTGCAGGCCCTAAAATGCTCTATGAGATATATCTAGCTTATGATCAAGATCAAATAAAAGAAGCTGATCCATCTATAAAAGAAAATATCTACTCGCAGCTGCTGCCGAAGGTTATGAGCCAGCACTAATCGTGCAAGCCCATAATTTTAGTGAAAAAGGTGATAACTATAGAGCCTTGATGTTATGGCAGACCTTGCTTTATAGCTCAGACCCAAAAGTCTCAGAAACAGCAAAGGAAGAAATTCCAAAGATTCAAAAACTTGTAGAACTTGAGCGTAAAAAGAAGAGGCTGAACTAGAAAAAGAACAAGTAGCAGAAGTCGAAAAAGAAAAAGCTTTTACTTGTTGAGCAGGTAGAACGCCAAAAAGAAGTGGAATACAAAAAAAGAAATTGGGCGTACGATCCCAATGCAAGAAATTAAAAATCTTAATGGTTTGGTTTATATAAATTTGTTTAATGTAAATACCGCCACACTCCAAGATTTCTACAAAGATATTGCTGATATTGAGATTGAAACCGACTTGATTAACAATACAAACAATCTTCACATTAGCTATGTAGATGATTTTATGAGAATTGCTAATTTAAAACACAATAAGTCATCTTTATTTGCAGATTTTGAGACAATAAAAGCACAAATAAATTTGAGGGTTTAGTTTATTACTACTATAATTCTCAAGATAAATATACTAACGATATAGTTAGTAAGGCTATACAAAATAATCCGAAAAAGTCATCTCTCTACTACCTACACTTTTAGCAAATGAATCTCTTAGTTATAAGCAAAATATGGTAAAAAGGAAGCTAAGGAAGCTGAAAAAAACAAAGATGATACAGACACTGTTCAACTAACACATGAAGAGCAAATGCAAAGAATGCAGGTTTTTGCTCAAAAAGGTGATTATAAACAATTCTATAACCTTGAGAAAATCGCCGAGAAAAATGATGTATATGCGATGTACTATCTTGGTGAATACTACTACAATGAAAAGGAATATGACGAGGCATTAAAGTACTACAGAAAAGCCGCTGATGCTAACTATGGTCCAGCATACTACAAACTAGCTAGTCTGTACTACAACGAAGAACGAAACGGCGTACCTTACAATAAGCAAAAAGCTATGGAATACTACAAAAAAGCAGCTGATTTGAATGTGCGTAATGCTAAGCATATTCTTATGCTTATAGATTAATACTTTTCTTTTAATACACCAGATAATTTAAATATAAACACCTTCTTTCCAATGCTTTCTGCATACAGATACATACTTAGTGTCGATATCCTTTAATGAATCATCATCTACAACTATAGGATTACCCTCTTTATAGCAACACCGTTTTGCACCATCATATTGAAGCTAGCTTTTTTACCACACGACAAATAGTCTTAACCTCAAGAGTGTCTGCAATAGCTAAAAGTAAAGCAGCTGTTTCAAATGGCTGTCCGAGATAATTTGAACGAAGACCATAGCAAATAACAGGTATATTTAAATCATCTACTATGTCGGATAATTGCCAAATCTGCTCTAGGCTAAAAAATGAATTTCATCTACAAGGATACAATCTACAGTAGTTTTTACATTAAATTTCTTACAAAATTATATATATTATCTTTTCAAGCTCAACGAGTAAGCTTCTTTGTCAATACCTATACGGGATTTGACTTTATTTAGCCCTGCTCGCTTGTCTATAGTTGAAGTTAATATAAGCGGTGTACGTCCTCTAGCTTCATAGTTATAAGTTACCTTGAGCAGGTCTAGAGTTTTACCTGCATCCATTGATGAGTATCTAAAATATAATTTTGCCATGTTAATTCTCTTTATTTTTCTAATTATATTCACACCATGGCGAATAGGTAAACCAAATTGCTAACATCTTTACGCGAATTGATATATTTATTAAAATCATCAAGCACTTTCGCTCTTCTATTTTGAGGATCAATAACCTCGCCTCGCCATAAAACATCGTCTACGATAATTATCCCCGTATCTGCCATTTTATCTATTAAGATATCAAAATACAGCTGAGTTTGCTTTTTTATCAGCATCTATAAATGCGATATCTATATTATCAGGTAAATCACCTAGCATGTCGATAGCATCGCCCTTACATATTCTATATTAGGATACTTCTTAATATATTCACGAGCGACTTCCCAGCCAACCTGCTTAAACCTATCCATAGTGTAAATTTTTGCTTTAGGGGCAATTTCAGCCATTGCAACTGCAGAATGTCCTGTATAAGTACCTACATCCACACATATTTTTGCTTGTGTGCTAAATATGAAAAACTGCAATAAACTCGTGATAATTTTATCTGATATCATTTGCGAACCATGAATATTTTCTTGAGTTTCACGGACAATTTCATTCAAATTATTAGGCAAATTGGTCGTATGATCTAGGCAATATTGCCAGATATTATTTTTAGTAAATTGATTTTGATACATTAGTAATAAAAGTAAAGCTAGAAACTTATAGTATTTTGCATTACACGGGCAGATATTGAAAGTGCTTTTAAACTTTTTCTATGTTAAAATTTGAAAGATTTTTATATATATTATGTAATATTTTTATTAGGGTTATAAATGAAAGAAGATAAAAAAGTTTTTATTAGAACTATGGGTTGTCAGATGAACGAGTATGATTCATCAAGAATGTACGAAGTCCTAAACGAAAGCTACAATACTACAAAAACTGATGATTTCAAAGAAGCAGATATAATCATCATAAATACTTGCTCAATCCGAGAAAAAGCACAAGAAAAGGTATTTCATCAGCTTGGTCGATGGAGAAAGCTCAAAGAAGCTAATGAAAATCTAATCATCGGTGTAGGTGGTTGTGTAGCATCACAAGAAGGTCAAAATATAATAAAAGAGCTCCTTTTGTAGATATAGTGTTTGGACCTCAAACAATCCATAGATTACCAGCTTTGATAAAACAAAAAATCTCAAACAAGTAAGTCTCAAGTAGATATCTCATTCCCAGAAATTGAGAAATTTGATTATCTACCAGAGCCAAAAGCTGATGGCGTAAAGGCTTTCGTATCAATTATGGAAGGCTGTGACAAATACTGCTCATACTGTGTAGTTCCGTATACGCGTGGACCAGAGGTCAATAGACCATTTGAAGATGTGCTAGGTGAATGTGCTACTTTAGCAGAGCAAGGTGTGCGTGAAATAACTCTACTTGACAAAATGTAAACCATTACATGGGGCCGATGGAAAACGGTCAAGTTGCAGATTTAGCATTATTGATTCACTTTATCGCAGAAATTGATGGTATAGATAGAATCCGTTTCAGACTTCTCACCCTGTTGAGTTCTCACAAAATCTTATTGATGCTTATGGTAGCGTACAGAGCTTGCAAACCATTTGCACTTACCAGTTCAGCATGGTTCTGATCGTATTCTTATAAATATGAAACGAAATCATACAATCTTAGAATTTAAGCAAAAGATTAGAAAACTTCGTGCTATCCGTCCAGATATTACAATCTCATCAGATTTTATCGTTGGTTTTCCAGGTGAAACAGAAGAAGATTTTAAAAAGCTTATGAAATTAGTTAAAGATATTCATTTTGATCATTCTTTTAGTTTCTTGTATAGTAAACGCCCTGGCACACCTGCATCTGATTTACCTGATGATACACCTCTTGAAGTCAAAAAAAGAGCGACTACAAAGACTACAAGACTTACTAAAAAACAATGCTTTGATAATATCAAGACAAATGGTTGACAGTGTCCAAAGCTTACTGGTAGAAGGCAAATCTTCAAAAACTGAAGGTGTTTTAGTTGGTCGTACTGAAAACAACAGAATCGTCTATTTTGCAGGCGATGAATCACTACTTGGTAATTTTGCAAAAGTAAAAATAACAGAAGCATCACCAAACTCATTAAAGGGAGAGATAGTTTAAATATGGGCACCTCTAAAAACTCTGTGTATGCAGATTACCTAGGTCAAATTTATCACAACAAGGTGAAAATTGAGGGTAATAGTGCATCTATTGCTGAAATTTGTAACGCAGAGGTGGTAAATTTGGACATTAAGATGTGTGCTCATGAGTTATTAGAGGTGCCCACATATGAATAAAACTCAATTTACATTAGAACCTTATGACAATGACGCACTTGGGTTACTTTGTGGTAATTTAGATGAAAATATTCGAGCAATAGAAAACTACTTCGGTGTAGTGATAAGGCACCGTGCTGATGAATTTGAGATAGAAAGCGACTCGAGTGCAAACAACACTCAAGCTAGACGATTTGTGAAGTCTTGCTACATAGAGATATTAGAAGGTAATACCAATCTTGATTTGAGCAAATAACTACAATTTTAAATGCTACTGCAAAAGAAAAAGTTGTAGAAGCTCCTAGACCTCAAGCATCATCAGATGGCGAAGTACAGCTAAGAAGCAAAAAACTAAAGGCTCGTACGCAAAACCAAGCATTGTATTTAGATAACATCAAAAACAACTTCGTAACATTTGGTGTAGGTCCTGCTGGTACTGGTAAGACATACTTAGCTGTAGCTTGTGCAGTAGCCACCTATGAACGAGGTGAAGTGCGTAGAATAGTACTAGTTCGCCCTGCTGTTGAAGCTGGTGAGAAGTTAGGCTTTTACCGGGTGACCTTACTCAAAAAATTGATCCATATTTGCGCCCAATGTATGATGCTCTCTTGACTTCATGGGTGTAGAAAAAGTTACAAAACTTATCGAAAGACAAGCTATAGAAATTGCTCCACTTGCATATATGCGTGGTAGAACTATCAATGACTCATTTATAGTACTAGATGAAGCTCAAAATACAACTAAAGAGCAGATGAAGATGTTTTTAACTCGTATTGGCTTTAATACTACTGCTGTTATTACAGGTGATATTACACAAGTGGATTTGCCAAAAAATATAACCTCGGGCTTAAAAGATGCTTTAAGCATTCTTGTAGATATAAATGGAATTGGAATAAATTATCTAAAGTCTGTAGATATTGTTCGCCATGAAATAGTCCAAAAAATTGTCACAGCTTATGATAAAGCGTTTGATAAACACGAGAAAAATAAAAATGGATAATTTAGATTTAAATATCATCAACGATGATGAATACCCCATACCGAAATTTGAAAATTTATTAAAATGCTTTGAGTTAGTTACAACTCACCACGACATCAAATCTGCTAGCGTGAATGTAAATATAGTATCAAATACCGAGATTCAGCAAATCAACAAAGATTTTCGCGATAAAGATTATCCTACGAATATCATCTCATTTGAATTTGAAAAGCCAGAAGGTTTACCTGATGATATTGTCGATGATTTTCTTGGTGATATAGTCATAGCTCCAGCTGTCTTAGAAAAAGAAGCTCTTGAGCAAAACAAAAGTTTAGATGATCATTGGTATCACATATTCATACATGGTTTACTGCATTTACTTGGCTATGACCATATAGTAGATGATGAAGCAGAGACTATGGAAAACTTAGAAATTCAACTTTTAGCAAAATTAAATATTGCTAATCCATACTTAGATATTGAGAATTAATATGACTGATTTTAATGACAACAACCAAGTAAAAAAGGCAAAAATCGTTTTATATAAAAAAGTTTGCGTCGAGTATTTATAATATAGAAAATAAAAATGACCTCATAGGCATTATTCAAAAAGCCACTAGTAATGAAGTAATTGATAAACCATCACAAAATATGATGCTCGGTGCATTAAAAATATCCTCTTTAGATGTTAGTGATATTATGTTGTCTCATTCAAAAAAATAGAGTCCGTAGATTTGTCTATGACTACAGATGAAATACTTGAAAAGATTGTTCTTTCGACACACTCTCGCTTTTCCTGTTTATTGTGAAGATAAAACTGAAATCATCGGTATATTACATGTAAAAGATTTGCTTAAACTGATGTTTAGCACTCAAGATCAAGCTAAAGAGCAATCACAGCTAAGTTTAGAAGACATAAAAAAAAATTCTTCGTCCTGCTATATTTATCCCTGAAACAAAAAAAACTAAACCTTTATGCTAAAAGACTTCAAAAATAGTCAGAATCACTTAGCAATGGTTGTGGATGAGTACGGTGAGATATCTGGACTAATCACTATTGAAAATATATTGGAAGAGATAGTTGGTGATATTGAAGATGAGTTTGATACTATTGATGAGAATATTACAAAAGTTAGTGATAATGAATTTATAGTAGATGCTACAACTCCTATTGAAGATATTAATGAGTATTTTGGGACAGCTATAGATGATGAAAATGATTTTGATACTGTTGCTGGCATGATTATTCAAACACTCGAATATCTACCACAAAAAGGTGACAGTATAGTTGTTGATGGCTTTAAATTTACAGTTAACGATGCTGATAATCGTAAGATAATAACAGTGCTAGTAGAAAATTTAAAATATAGTCTTTTAAAACTACAAGATTATTGGATACTTCGGATTACATTTAACAAGTCGAAGTGTCGTAGTTTTGCTTTTAGTTACGAGGCTCTGAGGGACTGTAAATAATTCTGTGTCAAATGGTAATACTCCCATTTTTAATGTCACTTAGAAGTGTACACTTATTAAATAGCTTTATTAGCTACCATTCTAGGAGGAAAACCTCCTAAAGCCATATGTGGTCTAATGTTGTTGTAATCCCATAACCACCTAGTAGATTGTAACCTAATATCATCTAAACTATCAAATAAATTTTTGCTCTAATAGTTCATATCTCATAGTCCTATTAAATCTCTCCACATAGCCATTTTGTTGAGGGTTTCCAGGTTGAATATACCATAGTTGTATCTTATTTCTTTTAGCCCACAACTTTAAGCTATTGCTTATATATTCAGGACCATTATCACACCTGATTGCTATAGGCTTACCCCTTTGATTTATTAACCTTTTTAAAGTCTTTTCAACTCGATATGATGGTAATGAAAAGTCAATCTCACAATCTAAGCCTTCTCTATTATAGTCATCTATAATATTTAATAGCTTATACTTTTTACCACTAGATAAATTATCGTGCATAAAATCCATAGACCATATTTGGTTTGCTCTAGTAGCTTCAGTTAATGGTTTTGGCTTATCTCTTTTAATTCTTTTTTTAGGCTTTATTCGTAAGTTTAAACACAAATCACAATATATTCGATATACTCGTTTATGATTAAACCTCTTACCCAATACATTTCTTATATGCAGAAAGCATAGCTTAAAACCCCAGTTGTGATGAGCCTGTGTAAGCTCAATTAACTTATTTGCTATATACTCATTATCATCACTATTTTTAGGGCTATAGTAGTATGCTGTTTCACTTATGCAAAAAACTTTACAGCTCCTTTTGACACTGATTTTCTTAGCTTTCACTGTCTGTAAAGCCATCTTCTTTCGCTCAGATGGCTTTACCACTTTTTTGTCATCGCTTCCTTTAAAATATCATGATCTAACTGTAAATCAGCATACATACGCTTGAGTCTACTATTTTGGGCTTCAAGCTCTTTAACTTTTGTTAGCATTGAAACATCCATACCACTGTATTTCTCACGCCATTTATAAAATGTTGAGCTACTTATACCATATTTGCGACACAAATCAGATACGATAATGCCGCTCTATGATTCCTTTAAAATATTTACTATTTGACTATCTGTATATCGTTTTTGTTTCATTTGTAATACCTCTCATTTATTTGTATATTTTTGTACACTTCTAAATGCTATTATTTTTAGGGGGTATTACCAAATTGATATAATTAATTTGATAACAGAAGGAATTACAAAAATGAAATTAGAAATAGATGTAGCAGAATTTGCAGCACAATTAAAGGCTGGCAAAGGTATAGGCGGTAAAGATGGAGCCTTAACACCATTAATAAAGCAACTCACAGAGATGGCTTTACAAGCAGAATTAGAGACCCATTTAGCTCAAGATCTAGAGCAAAATCGCAAAAATGGAGTTACTAGTAAAACGATGAAATCTTCTGATGGAGAATTTCAACTAGATACACCTAGAGACAGAAACAGTAGCTTTGAGCCAGAGATAGTTAAAAAACATCAAACCCATATGAGCGATGAATTAGAAAATAAGATGCTCTCATTATTTGCCTTAGGCAATAGTTATTCACAGATAGCTGATCACATTGAAGATATGTATGGAGTTCATTTTTCAAAACCCGCTATTACAGCTGTAACCGATAAACTTATACCTAAGTTAGAAGAATGGAAAAAGAGACCTCTCAATGAGATATATCCATTTATATACTTAGATGCTATTCACTATAAAGTTAGAGAAGAAGGACGCTATATATCAAAAGCATTCTATACTGTTTTAGGAGTTAATTTAGAAGGCAAAAAAGAAGTGTTAGGACTGTATCTCAATGATAGTGAGGGTTCTAGGTTTTGGATGCAAGTATTAACTGACCTACAAAACAGAGGTGTTAAGGATATTCTGATAGCATCTGTTGATGGTCTTAAAGGCTTTCCTGAGGCTATTAATGCGATATTTCCAGATACTGAGGTTCAGTTATGTATTGTCCATCAAATACGCAACAGTCTTAAATATGTAGGCTCTAATAATCAGAAACAATTTGCTAAAGATTTAAAAGCTGTCTATCAAGCATTTACTAAAGAAGAGGCTGAAATAGAGCTAGATAAGCTTGAAGATAAATGGGGTAAAAAGTATCCGATAGTCTTCGAATCATGGAGAAATAAGTGGGATAATTTGTCTAACTATTTTAAATATGCTGACCCAATCAGACGAGTCATTTATACAACTAATATTATTGAATCTGTCCACCGTCAATTTAGAACTTTGACTAAGACTAAAAGGAGCTTTCCCAAATGATAATAGTTTGTTGAAATTGCTTTATACTGGATTTTTAAATGCTGAGAAAAAGTGGACTATGCCAATCCGTAATTGGAGTCTGACTATTTCTCAGCTAAATATTCACTTTAAGGAGAGATTGAAAGATGCTTTAGGTTTAGTATAATTAGTAGGGTAAATTAGAAGTGACACAGAATTTATGACACTCCCGGCTTCGACTCCGCTCAGTCATCTTTTTTTATTTTAAACAAAGGTATAAATTAATGAAAAAATTAGCTTAAAATCATTACTCCCATATATAATCACTTTTTTTCTGGTGCAATACTTGTCTTTGCATTCGCACCCTTTCGCATGGATATTGTCGCGATAGTATCGTTATGTGGGTTCTTTTATTTTTTAAATAAGTGTAAAAGCTATAAAAGTACTTTTTTACTGTCATTTATCTTTGGATTAGGTTTTTGGCACCAGTATTTCATGGGTGTATATAAGCATACACTTATTTACTCAATCTATGGCTGCGGGACTTGCGGCTGCTGTAGCTTTGGTTATATTGCTTAGTTTCTTACATACAATACCGTTTGGTGTATTTAGTTACGCTCTAACGCGTAAATCAAACAACTATATAAAGCTTTTAGTTTACCCTGCTCTTTGGACATTGTTTGAAATAGTTAAAGCTAATCTGCTTTGGGGTGGCTTCCCATGGGTGTCACTTGGCTACTCTCAAACAGAATCTCCTTTGATATGGTATGCAAGTATTGGTGGCGTTTATTTTGTAACTTATTTACTCGCATTTATCGCAGTATTGATAACTTTTTTGTCTTTAGCAAAAGCTTAAAAAAATATTCTAATTTCTTTATCTATAATTGCTTTATTATATATAGGTGGATTTACAACATCAAAACTACAACCTAATGAAACTTCAGATCAAACTCAGAAAGTAGTTTTAGTACAAGGAGACTTTATCCAAGGTTTTAAGTGGGATAATGCTAATTTTGTAAAAATGCAAACTTACTATGAAAACATAGCAAAAAAATACAAAGATTCTTTAATAATACTTTCAGAAAATGCAATCCCAGCATATCGCCAATATCAATCTGATTACTTTGATGATTTAGAAAAGCTAGCAAATGAAAACAATAACGCTATACTTGTAGGCTCTCTAAGCAATGCTGATAACAAAGTTCTAAATAGTTCAATTATGATCGGAAAAGGTAGCGGTATTTACAACAAGCATCATCTTGTGCCTTTTGGTGAATACTTCCCAATTAAATTTTTTGGTTATGTCGATAGTGCTGGTTTAAGTAACTTTGATGCTGGTGATAAGATCCAGCCTATAATGTCTGCTTTTGGATCACCTCTTGCTAATTTCATTTGCTATGAAGTTGGTTATCCCGAGCAAGTACGAGATCAGCTTCAAGGTGCGAATATTATATCTGTTATAAGTGATGATTCTTGGTTTGGTGATTCTATCGCTCGCGACCAACAATTACAAATATCTCAAGTACGAGCTATTGAAAATGATCGCTATGTCCTAACCACTACAAGTAATGGTATTACATCTGTAATTAAGCCTAATGGAGAGATTGAAAAGCAACTAACTAAAGATACTCTTGGAACATTAGAAGCTACTGTTTATCATTTAAATACTCAAACAGTCTGGCTAAAGATTGGTATGTTGCTAGTATTTTCTCTGATAATAGGAAGTATCGCTACTACGACTATGATTAAGGCAGTTACTAGAAAATAAACTAAAAATAATTATTTTATTTCTTATTCACAGCCATATTAGTCATATACACACCTAAAAATACAACTCCACCAAACAATAGAGAAAGTATAGAAATAGTCTCTCCATAGAATACAAAACCGATCAGAATAACTAAGAATGGTAGCATATTTTGAAAAACTGTTGTTCTGTAAACACCAATTTCTTCCAAAGCTCCTAAGTACCAAACATAAGCTACAACTGTAGCAAATAGAGATATATAAATCATACTGCCCAAAATTCAAAATCAGTATGAGCAAGTGTTGAAAAGTCAGATTTAAAACCACTAACTATAGCAAACATTATCATGCCAACTATAGCACCATAAGTGTTTATAGTAATCATGTGTACACCTTCACGCACACAACACTTACCTAAGATTGCATAAGCTGTAAAACATATCACAGCAAGGACACTAAGAACTTCTCCTAAACTTATTTCTATACCATTAAGACATTGAGCCATATCTCCACCAGCTGAAAACATAACCACCCCAATAGTCCCCAGTAATGCAACCAATATGCCTAATTTAGCCTGAGTATTTACCTTCATTTTAAATATATAGCTAGAAAGAATTGTTATTAAACATGGTGTAAATGCATATATAATCGCAACAATATTGCCAGATATCAGTTTTTCAGCCCATAAGAACATTAAGTTATATAAAAATATTCCAAAGAAACCCACGGCAATGATATAAAGCCATTGCTTAACACTTAAGCGAGGAATAAAGCATCCCAAGAAATAATAGTGTACTGCCAAAAATATTAATGAAGCTAAGACATAACGAAACAATCCAACAAGGTAGATATCTACATAACCAAGTGGTATAGGAACTATATGGTATAAGCTCGCCCAAAAAATTAGTGCTAGTAAAATTTTGATATAACCTTTTGTTGTAGTGCTCACAAATCTATCCTTATTATTAACTGATATTATTTATTTTCAATTAGATACTCTACTATATCTGGATTTAATAAGTGAGAGGTATCACCAAAATTATCATAATCAGATGCAGCTATCTTTCTTAATATACGACGCATTATTTTACCCGAACGAGTTTTTGGTAATTCAGGAGTAAATTGAATAACTTCAGGAGATGCTATAGGACCTATTTCTTGACGAATGTATTTAACCAGACTTTTTCTAATTTCATTTAACTGTTCTTCTTCGCTATTTGTATTACCATCTTTTAGTATGCAGTAAACATATATAGCTTCACCTTTGATATCATGTGGCATACCTACCACTGCACTTTCTGCTACTTGCGGATGAGTATTTAAAGCGGCTTCTATCTCAGCTGTTGCCATTCTATGACCAGAGACATTGATTACATCATCCATACGCCCTTCGATCCAAATATAACCATCTTCATCGCGACGAGCTGCATCTCCAGAAAAGTAAAAGCCTTTAAAACTACTGAAATAAGTTTGTAGATATCTATCATGATCACCATGAATAGTTCTTGCCATACCAGGTGTTGCTGTTCTTATACATAAAGCTCCCTTACCTACACCATGAATTTCATTACCATCAGTATCAAGTAAAGCTACATCCACACCAAAGAAAGGCTTGGATGCTGAACCTGCTTTTTAGTTTATGAGCTCTGGCAAAGGTGTAATCATGTGTCCACCAGTCTCTGTTTGCCACCAAGTATCTACAAGAGGTGCTTGATTATTACCCCCTTTTTCTACAAACCAATTCCACGCCTCGGGATTTATTGGCTCTCCTACTGAACCAAGTACTCTTAAGGATTTTCGCGTTGTATTTTCAAGATACTGATCACCAACTTTTAGCAATGAGCGAATAAGCGTTGGTGCTGTATATAATATACTAACATTATGTTGGTCTATTTCTTGCCATAACCTTGAAGCATCAGGATAAGTTGGTACACCCTCAAATATAACTGATGTAGCACCATTTGCTAGAGGTCCATAGACCACATAGGTATGTCCTGTTATCCAACCAATATCTGCCGTACACCAATATACATCTTGATCTTTATAATCAAACACTAGTTTATGTGTCATACTTGAATACACAAGATAACCTGCTGAAGTATGTACCAAACCTTTTGGAGCACCAGTAGAGCCTGATGTATATAGCATAAACAATGGAGTTTCTGCATCAAAAGCTTTCGGAGTATGCTTATTTGATACTTTTTTTAATTCTTCTGAATAGCATATATCGATATCATCATTCCATGAGATATTTTCTGTACCTGTATTTCGAACTACTAAAACTTTCCTTACAGAATCAATCTCTGATACAACCTTATCAACACTAGCTTTCATAGGTATTCTTTTACCAGATCTTACAGCTTCATCGACAGTTATCACAAAATCACTATTTGCATTTATAATTCTTTGCTTTAATGCTTCTGCTGAGAACCCTCCAAAAACTACAGAATGTATAGCGCCAATTCTTGCACAAGCAAGCATTGCATAGATAGATTCTGGCACTAAGGGCATATATATGGTTACTATGGAACCTTTTTTTACACCATTTGCTTCAAGAATATTTGCCATCTCACATACACGATGATAAAGCTCTCTATAAGTAATTTTCTTTGATTTTTTAGGATTATCTGCCTGCCAAATAAACGCTACTTGATTTGCTCTTTCCGGTAAATGTCTATCGACACAGTTATAGCACACATTTAGCTGTCCATCAGTGTACCACTTTATTTCTACAGGGTTAAAGCTACTGTCATAAGCTTTTGTAAATGGTTTGTCCCAATGAATACGGTTTGCTTGCTTTGCCCAAAATTTTTTCTGGATTTTCTAAAGATTCTTTGTAGAGATTTTCATAAGTTTGAGCGTTTACATGAGAGTTATCAATAAACTCTTGAGATACTTGAAATTTTGAATATGACATAGATATTTAAATATAAAATTTTGCTATAAATTTTATATTAGCATAGATATTGGAAATAGTAATTTAGTTATGAGATAAATTAGACATTTTTTATCTATTTGATAGATAATCTTTAAACTTATCACCTAGCTCTTTATGAGTAAGAGCAATCTCATAATTAGCGATTAAAAAGCCTAGCTTATCTCCACAATCATAACGAGTGCCCTTAAAATCATAAGCTACTATTTTCTCTTCTTGATCTATTAATTTAGCTATAGCATCAGTTAGTTGAATCTCGCCACCAGCTCCCTCAGAAGTAGACTCTAGACATTTAAATATTTTATTTGGCAACAAATATCTTCCTACTACAGCTGTTGTAGACGGTGCTTTTTCTGGAGCTGGCTTTTCAACTATTGCTTTTATTATATTCTCACTATCTTTTGCAACTATACCATACGAGTCAGTTTTATTTTTAGCTACCTGTTGAGTTGCTATACAACCACGAATATCTGTACCTTCTACAGTTTCAACCATCTGCTTTAATGCACCAGCTCCACCATTATTATTATAAATAAGATCATCAGGTAATATAACTGCAAAATCCTCAATCCCAACCAATGGCTTGGCACAGAGTACTGCATGACCAAGACCTAAAGCCTCAGGCTGACGCACAAAGAAAAAACTCACATCTTTAGGGATGATATTTCTTACCATTTCAAGAAGCTCATACTTTTGCTTTTTCTCTAATGAATATTCTAATTCAAAGTTTCTATCAAAATGATCTTCCAAAGACTTCTTGTTTGAGCTAGTAACAAATATTAGCTCTTTACACCCTGCTTCTATAGCCTCTTCTACAGCATATTGGATAAGAGGCTTATCTACCACTGTAAGCATTTCTTTAGGACAGGATTTTGTTGCAGGAAGAAATCTAGTTCCCCAACCAGCTACAGGAAATACTGCCTTTCTAATCTTCATAATATCACCTTAATATTTTATAACTCACAATAGAGATTTACATTCACTTCATAGCCTTTATACTCAAAGTCATTGACAATCTCAGCATATTTTTTTTCAAATCATTAGATCTTTTAACATACAAATCTACTTGAATGATATTTTCAAAATAATAAATAGCCATTTTCTTATCCAAAAGCAAGCTTTTATCTAAACTATATTCTGCTAGAAAATCTAAAATAGCTTGATAGATATCTTTGCGTGATGGCTCAAAATTCTCAAGTTTTATAACACCATCCTCGTGGTTTGTCACATCTATATGGACAGTTATATCTTTGATATTCTCAATATTATGATAAATATTACTCTTAACAATCTCCGCTACATAATGACCCTCTGAAGCTGTAGAATATTTATCCACAAGCACATGTACATCTAGTATGATTTTACCAGCCATTTTTCTAGTGCGTAAATAATGAAAATCTTCAACGCCTTCAGTATTTGCTATGATATCTTTTATTGATTTGCGTGTATCATCATCGACACCCTCATCTATAAGCTCTGCAACTGATGAATAACCCCATTTAACACCCATCTTCACAATCATATAGCAAACTACAAGTGCAGCTAAAGCATCCATCCAGATAAACCCATAAAAAGCACCTATCAAACCAACCAACACTACTACAGATGACCACATATCTGAACGACTGTGCCAAGCACTTGCTCTAAGCATGTCCGAATCGATTTTATTAGCTGCTCGCATAGTATATTGATAAATAAACTCATTCCCGAATATAGAAAAAATAGCAGCATACATCGTAAATTTATCTGGCATACTGTATTCACCGCTTATCAAAGTCGCTAAGGAATGATATACAATCATAAAACCTGCTGTTATAAGCAAAGCGGAAATCACTAAAGTTGCTAGCGTTTCTATTCTTTCATGCCCATAAGGATGATCGTCATCCTCGCCTTTATTTGCATACTTTGCAGCAAAAAGTACCATTACATCACTAATAAGATCAGAAAGTGAATGTACACCATCAGCAAATAATGCTGGTGACCTTCCTATTATCCCTATAAGCATTTTTACGAATGCTAGTAAAGAATTTACAAACATTCCTACAAGAGTGACTTTTTTGTTATTTGATATCTATTATCTGACATTTGATTTTTTACCCGTATTTTTTAAATAAATTTATTGTGTTAGGTGCAATAGAGCTTTGTGTTAAGTAACTGATGTTACGCACTTTTTCACCGTTGCATCATAATAGCATGGTAATACTCCCATTTTTAATGTCACTTAGAAGTGTACACTTATTAAATAGCTTTATTAGCTACCATTCTAGGAGGAAAACCTCCTAAAGCCATATGTGGTCTAATGTTGTTGTAATCCCATAACCACCTAGTAGATTGTAACCTAATATCATCTAAACTATCAAATAAATTTTGCTCTAATAGTTCATATCTCATAGTCCTATTAAATCTCTCAACATAGCCATTTTGTTGAGGGTTTCCAGGTTGAATATACCATAGTTGTATCTTATTTCTTTTAGCCCACAACTTTAAGCTATTGCTTATATATTCAGGACCATTATCACACCTGATTGCTATAGGCTTACCCCTTTGATTTATTAACCTTTTTAAAGTCTTTTCAACTCGATATGATGGTAATGAAAAGTCAATCTCACAATCTAAGCCTTCTCTATTATAGTCATCTATAATATTTAATAGCCTATACTTTTTACCACTAGATAAATTATCGTGCATAAAATCCATAGACCATATTTGGTTTGCTCTAGTAGCTTCAGTTAATGGTTTTGGCTTATCTCTTTTAATTCTTTTTTTAGGCTTTATTCGTAAGTTTAAACACAAATCACAATATATTCGATATACTCGTTTATGATTAAACCTCTTACCCAATACATTTCTTATATGCAGAAAGCATAGCTTAAAACCCCAGTTGCGATGAGCCTGTGTAAGCTCAATTAACTTATTTGCTATATACTCATTATCATCACTATTTTTAGGGCTATAGTAGTATGCTGTTTCACTTATGCAAAAAACTTTACAGCTCCTTTTGACACTGATTTTCTTAGCTTTCACTGTCTGTAAAGCCATCTTCTTTCGCTCAGATGGCTTTACCACTTTTTTGTCATCGCTTCCTTTAAAATATCATGATCTAACTGTAAATCAGCATACATACGCTTGAGTCTACTATTTTGGGCTTCAAGCTCTTTAACTTTTGTTAGCATTGAAACATCCATACCACTGTATTTCTCACGCCATTTATAAAATGTTGAGCTACTTATACCATATTTGCGACACAAATCAGATACGATAATGCCGCTCTCTGATTCCTTTAAAATATTTACTATTTGACTATCTGTATATCGTTTTTGTTTCATTTGTAATACCTCTCATTTATTTGTATATTTTTGTACACTTCTAAATGCTATTATTTTTAGGGGTATTACCACTCATTCTTGACATTAGCAAAAAGTCCAAATCCAGATAGCCCGGCAAACGCCTCATGGGACGGTAATGCCATCTATGAATCTATGACAGCTAATGATGTGCTTAGTGTTATGAAGCAATACCCTGCAAATACTGCAGATTGGGAACGCACAGATAATTGGATGCGTTCACGAATAGACGGTTTAGTTAAATCGACTCATGAGAACAATAGTAAATTCATATCGGCTATAGGCGGTTGGTCTGATTTACAACAAACAATCAAAAAAGATCAAATAGATAAATTTGTGACTATGGTTGTAGACTTACTGAAAGTTTCAGGTGATGGTGTTGACTTTGATTGGGAACACATGAATCAGCTTGCAAATGGTCAACCAAACCCAAATGCAAAAGAGCAAAAAGAGATAATTGCTGAAACAATGCTAAAATTAAGACAAGCTTTAGACGCTGCTGGCATGAAAGATAAAGAGATCGGTTACACTACTCGTTTCAATGCTTTCATGAAAGATAGTAAAAATTATGGCTTTGCTGGATTTAACTCAGATGGCGAAGGCTTAGATATAGATGATTGGTTAAAAGCTCATGGTAGCTCTCTTAACAAAATCGTTAGCTGGGTAAATATAATGGCTTATGATGTAGGTCCTAGTTATATGCCAAATGGTAAAACTTGGAATATGAGCGTATATAAAGATGTATTATCTACATTTAGCTCGCGAGTTGATCCTAAACTTGTAGTATTAGGTTTTGAGCCAGGATTCCAAGCTGCTGGAGGTGTGTGGGAAGGAATGACTACAAGTAAAGAAGCTATAAACTACTTAGCTGATAATAACTATGGGGGAAGTATGTTCTGGGCAATCAACTTACCTAATCCTGCTAGTGACGGCTCTCAACTTGGTCTAAACTCAGACAAGTTAGCAGACTTCTCAAGAGATAAGTTTGAAATTGAATAAATTATCTTTAGTTTTTTATGGCATGTGAGTTACTACGATCACCTCTATAAAATATTTCGAATCTCCGGACTACGATCCGGAGTCTCTTTACGCAAATAATCTAAATGAACTCCTCTTAATTTTCTTTCTACTTTTACTCTTTAAACATTTCCATTCTGTTTAACTTAGGTGTATTATATTTATTCATAGACTGCATGGTTGTTCATTTCAAATAATCAGCAATATTGACTAATCTTTTCAAACAAGGAGCAAAACAGAATGAATAAAAATTTCTACTCTCATATTGATACAAAAATTCAAGAACTAAAAGATGGCGGTACATACAAAACTGAAAGAGTTATCTCTTCGGCTCAAGACCCTGTTATAAAACTTGAAAAATGGTCAGACTCTGATAAACTTCTGTGCGAATAACTACCTAGGTTTTGCCAATAATCCTGAAATTGTAAAATATGCAAAAGATCATATCGAAGAATGTGGTTATGGTATGGCATCAGTGAGATTTATTTGTGGTACAAACAGCGTACATAAGGAGCTTGAAAAAGAACTTAGTGATTTCTTTGAGTTTGAAAGATACTATTTATATCCATCATGTTTTGATGCTAATGCTGGTTTGTTTGAAACTTTACTTACAAAAGAAGATGCTATTATTAGTGACTCACTAAACCATGCAAGTATAATTGATGGTGTGCGTTTATGTAAAGCAATGAGATTTAGATACAATAATAATGATATGCAAGACCTTGAAGCTAAACTAATAGAAGCTGACAAAGCTGGTGCTAGATTTAAGATGATCGCTACTGATGGTGTGTTTTCTATGGATGGTATAATAGCTGATTTAAAAGCTGTGTGTGATTTAGCAGATAAATACAACGCTATAGTTATGGTTGATGATTCTCACGCCTCTGATTTGTTGGTAAAAATGGTAAAGGTTCGATTGAGCATTGTGGCGTAATGGGTCGCGTAGATATACTTACAGGTACACTTGGCAAAGGTCTAGGTGGTGCTTCTGGTGGATACATCTGTGCTAAAAAAAGAAATCGTAGATGTTCTTAAAAACTTATCTCGCCCTTATCTTTTCTCAAATTCATTAGCTCCAATTATTGCTAAAAAAACTTCTCTTAAAGCATTAGAAATAACTAAAAGTTCTAACAAGCTAAGAGACCAGCTTCAAGCAAACCAACAAAGATTTAGATCTAAGATGACAGAGGCTGGCTTTGATCTTATACCTGGTGAACACCCTATTATCCCTGTAATGATATACGATGAGAAAAAAGCAGCGGTATTTGCTGAAAACTTTTAGACTATGGCATATATGTAATTGCATTTTCATTCCCTGTTGTACCAAGAGGTAAAGCTCGTATTCGTACAAATGTCTGCAGCTCATTCATTTGAGCAAATAGATAAGGCTGTTGAAGGCTTTACAAAAGCAGCTGAAGAATTAGGGATTATATAATCATGAAAAAACTACTATGAGAGCTTTATCTAAGTTAAAAGCAGAACCTGGTATATGGATGATTGATGATGCCTATTCCAGAGTATGGTCATAGTGATATCCTTATAAAAATCAGAAAAACTGCAATTTGCGGTACTGATTTACATATTTACAACTGGGATAAATGGTCACAAGAAACTATACCTGTACCGATGATTGTAGGTCATGAATTTGTGGGCGAAGTAGTAGCTTTAGGAGCTGAAGTACAAGGTTTTGAAATTGGTGATAGAGTTTCGGGTGAAGGTCATCTTGTATGTGGACACTGTAGAAATTGTAAGGCTGGAAAACGTCATTATGTAGAGAAACTACAGGCGTAGGTGTAAATGTTCAAGGTGCTTTTGCTGAATACCTAAGTATGCCAGCTAGCAATGTTTTCAAAGTGCCAGATACAATTTCTGATGATATAGCAAGTATCTTTGATCCACTAGGCAATGCTGTACATACCGCTCTATCTTTTAATCTAACTGGCGAAGATATCTTAATAACTGGAGCTGGTCCAATTGGCTTAATGGCTGTAAAAATTGCAAGATTTTGCGGTGCTAGAAGAATCGTTGTAACAGATATCAATGAAGATAGACTCAAAAAAGCTAAAGATTTTGGAGCTTCGTTTGTAGTAAATGTAGCACCTTATAAAACTAAAGATGAACTTTCTAAAGAAATGCATAAAATCATGGCGGGGATTGGTATGTCTGAGGGCTTCGATGTCGGTCTTGAAATGTCTGGTGTAAATTCTGCTATTTCAATGATGCTAGATGTGATGAATCACGGTGGTAAAGTATCATTACTAGGTATTTCAGCAGGTGATGTAACTTTAGACTGGGGTAGCATATTATTTAAAGGCTTAATCCTTAAAGGAATCTACGGTAGAGAAATGTTTGAAACATGGTATCTAATGTCTAGCATGATACAAGCTGGCATGGATATAGAGTCCAGTCGTACTCATAGGATGAGTATCGACGACTATAAGGAAGGTTTTGAAATCATGAAAAGTGGTAAGTGTGGCAAAGTCATTCTTGATTGGACTAAGTAATGCCAAAACCAATCCTTACTAACACTCGCAAAGTAGATACCCAATGGGTCTTTACTCTTTTTGGCACAGCTGTGGGCGCAGGCTTACTTTATCTGCCAGTACAAGCTGGTGATAGCGGCTTCTGGGCACTTGTAACAGTGATGATATTTGCTCTTCCTCTGTCGTATTATTCACATAAAAATATGGCAAATATCGTAATTGGCTCAAAAGATGATGGTATTGCAGATGTGTTTACACATAATCTAGGAAAATTTTTTGGCTTAGTTTGTGTCGCTGTATACTTTTTTGCCATTTTCTTAAATATGCCAATGTACTCAATCGGTTTAAATAATGAGCTTGGTAATTTTCTACTAAAATACAATTTTACTGATTCAAACCTATCGCAAAACATATGGTTTAGCTTTGGTATACTGACTATTTTGCTGAGTATAGTATCTCTAGGTATTCGCTTAATACTTAGGTTTATGCAATTTATCGTAGTACTACTAATTATTCTCGTGCTTACTTTGATTGTCTACATTATTCCTTATTGGAATGGTGAATTTATTACTCATAGACATTTCGAGATTGTAAGCTATATCAAAGGCGTACTGATGGTTCTTCCAATATTAGTACTATCAATGAATCACTCCCCTGTAATCTCAAGTTTGGTTATTTTTTATCGTGACAATATCAAACTACAAGACAATGAAGAAAAAACAAAAGTTTATAAAATACTGCAAATAAATGCTTATGTATTATTTATCTTTGTGCTTTTATTTATCACTTCTTGCTTACTTAGTACTACTATAGTAGATCTAAATAGAGCTAGTTTAAATAACTCTCTATAGTCACACTTATTGATGAACAACACCCAAGTTTGTTTTTGAGCATACTTGCACCAATGATTGTGTTTACTGCTATCATTAGCTCGTTTATAGGCTGTTATATAGGCTCAAAAGAAGCTCTTAGATACTTATTTAAAAACTTTTTTAAAAACATCTGTAATATACAGGTCAAAGAACAATACATTAGTATGTTGAGTATTTTTCTGATTTTTATGGTGTTATGGATTTGTACGATTTGTAATTTTAAAATTCTAAATATTATAGGCATATTAGTAGCTCCATCGGTTGCTTTTCTACTATACATACTTCCTGTAATCGTAATATACAAAAATGTAAAGTGTAAGCAATACCGTAGAGTAGCTTTAGACTCTATCCTTGTGGTAATGGGATTAGTGATAATTTTTGGCTATGCGATTGCACTTTTGATTAAGTAATACCTATCTAAACCTTTCGTCATCCTCAGCTCGACTGGGGATCTCCTTACCTTCATCCAGAGGTATAATCCTATTTAGAACGGTATCCATAGGTTAAGAATGGATTCCGTGTTGTAGCACGGAATGACAATGTCGTTTTTGTAGAGACCGTGCCTTTTATCAGTCCAATTTATTAGCAAACACCCAATCAATAAAATCAAGATCTTCTTTTGTTGTAATTTTTATATTCTTTCGCGAACCTTCAACGATAATTGGAGTATCTCCAAATAGCTCTAATGCTGAAGCTTCATCTGTGACCTTAGCAGTTAAGCCATTATTTTCACAATACTTAAAAGCTTGTTCCAAATGATTAAATCTTGCTAATTGTGGAGTTTGAGCTAACCAAATATTATTTCTATCAAGCGTTTCTACAACCTTCGCACCAGAGACTTTCTTGACTGTCTCAAATGCTGATATTGCTAAAATCCCACATTGACCTTTAGAAGTCTTAACACTTTCATATAGATTAGTAACATCTACTAAACTTACAGCTGGTCTAGCAGCATCATGGACAAATACCCAATTATCTTTTTCATAACCAAGCTGCTTAATAGTAATCAAGCCACTTCGTACACTTTCAAAGCGAGTATTACCTCCTATACAAGTAATGACTTTAGGATTATTAGAATAAATTGAATTTTTCCAATAAGTATCATCTTTATTAAGAACTACAATTACTTTATCAAAGAAATTACTATTTTACAAAAATGCTAATAGTTGTATCGGTAATACCCCCTAAAAATAATAGCATTTAGAAGTGTACAAAAATATACTAATAAATGAGAGGTATTACAAATGAAACAAAAACGATATACAGATAGTCAAATAGTAAATATTTTAAAGGAATCAGAGAGCGGCATTATCGTATCTGATTTGTGTCGCAAATATGGTATAAGTAGCTCAACATTTTATAAATGGCGTGAGAAATACAGTGGTATGGATGTTTCAATGCTAACAAAAGTTAAAGAGCTTGAAGCCCAAAATAGTAGACTTAAGCGTATGTATGCTGATTTACAGTTAGATCATGATATTTTAAAAGGAAGCGATGACAAAAAAGTGGTAAAGCCATCTGATGGCTTTACAGACAGTGAAAGCTAAGAAAATCAGTGTCAAAAGGAGCTGTAAAGTTTTTGCATAAGTGAAACAGCATACTACTATAGTCCTAAAAATAGTGATGATAATGAGTATATAGCAAATAAGTTAATTGAGCTTACACAGGCTCATCGCAACTGGGGTTTTAAGCTATGCTTTCTGCATATAAGAAATGTATTGGGTAAGAGGTTTAATCATAAACGAGTATATCGAATATATTGTGATTTGTGTTTAAACTTACGAATAAAGCCTAAAAGAATTAAAAGAGATAAGCCAAAACCATTAACTGAAGCTACTAGAGCAAACCAAATATGGTCTATGGATTTTATGCACGATAATTTATCTAGTGGTAAAAAATATAGGCTATTAAATATTATAGATGACTATAATAGAGAAGGCTTAGATTATGAGATTGACTTTTCATTACCATCATATCGAGTTGAAAAGACTTTAAAAAGGTTAATAAATCAAAGGGGTAAGCCTATAGCAATCAGGTGTGATAATGGTCCTGAATATATAAGCAATAGCTTAAAGTTGTGGGCTAAAAGAAATAAGATACAACTATGGTATATTAAACCTGGAAACCCTCAACAAAATGGCTATGTTGAGAGATTTAATAGGACTATGAGGTATGAGCTATTAGAGCAAAATTTATTTGATAGTTTAGATGATATTAGGTTACAATCTACTAGATGGTTATGGGATTACAACAACATTAGACCACATATGGCTTTAGGAGGTTTTCCTCCTAGAATGGTAGCTAATAAAGCTATTTAATAAGTGTACACTTCTAAGTGACATTAAAAATGGGAGTATTACCAGTGCATAACATCAGTTACTAGCATAATACTAGAAAATCTAATTAAAATCACGCATAGAATTACTCTGTGCTCAACAATATTTAAAGGCTATAGAAATGAAATATGATTTTGGATTTATCGCGATTGGTGATGAAATAACAGATGGCGACATCGTAAATACAAACACCCCTAATTTTGCTAAATTTTTAATTGAAAAGGATTTGAAACGGGAAGTCATATTAGTTGTAAAGATGTACTTGAAGATATTTCCTTAAGTATAGAATTTCTCAAGTCTCAACATAAAAACATAATAATTGCAGGAGGCTTAGGACCTACTGAAGATGACCTAACTTCAGAAGCGGTAGCAAAGCATTTCAATAAAAAACTAGAATTAGATAAAAAATCCTGGATAGCTCTTGAAAAAAGAATGATGACTAAATACGGTAAAATCACTCATGGCACAAAAAAGCAGGCTATGTTCCCAGGTGGTGCAAAGGTTGTATTAAACCCAAATGGAACAGCTAATGGTTTTGAATTAAAATTTGATTATAATCGTAAAATTTATGTTTTACCAGGACCACCTAGAGAGTGTATTCCCATGCTTGAAAATATTTTCTCAAAACCTACTACAACTAAAAATATCATCCGTAAAAGTTGGAATATAAAAAGAAATTGGTGAAAGCTTCTTAGCAGAAGAATTAGAAAAAATAAAAAAGAATATCCTTTTGTTACTTTTAAATATCGCCTAGATGATGGGTTTATAGAACTAAAATACTTTTATCCTAAAGATTGTCCGCATAGTGAAGATATCATCTCTAGCGTGGAGATATTACTTAAGGAATATTTATAAAGTTATATTTCGTTGTTCTTTCTTATCGATAAACATAGCATCAACATTCCACTCTAATAGCTTCTTAACTTCATAATCAGTATAAACAGAATAGACAAAAACCTTACCAAATTTACTTTTTAGATACTGCATTCTTTTTCTATTCAAACAGTCATAATTTATAATAATTGCCATGTAGTCATTATCTTTGCAATGTTTGTATAACTTAGTATCTAAATACTCAAAGTCTCTCGACCAACTTGTTGTATAAAACAGTTTACCTTTACGATATTTTTTATATTTTTTCAAAGCTCTCATCGCCAGCTTAGAGAAGCTTGATATAAAAATATATTTTTTTATATCCTCATAACTATCGAGCAAGGAGACAACTTTTGTAACTAATTTTTGAATATAATCTTCTCCAGCACTATCGAGAACTTTTATTTCTATATTTGTAAAAAGATTATTTTCCTGAGTCCAATCTAAATATTCTTTCAGTGTTGGAATTTTGTCGATCGCACCTAAGGTTAGGTGATTCAAATCTATAGCTTGAAGCTCTGCCCATGTCATTTGAGTTGGTTTTAAATCTAAGCCAGCCAATCGTTTTAAGTCATCATCATGAAATAAAAATAGCTCTCCATCAGTACTCATCTGGACATCAATCTCAAACCAATTAAACCCATTGATTCTAAATATTTCAAACGCTTTTATAGTATTCTCAACATGGTCAGTTTTTGCCCCACGATGAGAAATAAATTTGTCAACTTTCATATTTGATTAGAGTAAATTAATTCAAAACGATTATACTTATCCAAAAGTAAAAATAAAACTCTTTTCATAACTAGAATTAAAAAACTCTTGTTTTTTCATAATAATACTAATCATGCTATAATTTTAGTAGTTTTATCAATTATATATAGCAAATGGTAGATAACCCACATATTTGTAAAAAACTTGCCTCACTTTTGTTGCATCGTAAGCTTATAACAAAAGAGCAATTGGCTGAAGTAAACCATGAAAAAGCTATCGCTAAAGAAGGTTTTTAGACTTCGTAATTGAACACGGTATAGTAGATAGCCGAGCGTTTATGATTGAATCAGCTACATTACTGCGTCTTCAATATATTGACTTGACTGCTATCAATGTAAAATTTCTCCCTCAAGAGTTATTTGAAATTGAATTTTGCAAAAAGAATCAATGCTTACCTTTATTTATAAGAAAGCAAGTTGTATATGTAGCTATTTCAAACCCTATAGATAGTCAAGAAATTCTTAAAAATCTTCGTGCAAAATATGACCGTCCATTTATCGCTATAGTCGGCGAACTAAATCATCTCAAAGAAAAAACCGAAGAATTTGAAGAATATCTAAAAGATGAGGGGCAAAGAACTGATGATACGGCTCTTGATGAGAAGATGGGCGAAGTCGATATCGATATGGAATTTGTCGATGAAGGCGACCGTGAAGGAGATGCTTTAATTGGTAGCGGTGATGATGATGAAGCTCCTATTATTAGATTCATAAACAACACTATTGTTGATGCGATACAAAAAGGTGCTTCGGATATACATTTTGAACCTTATGAGAAAAATTTTCGTATTCGCTATCGTATAGATGGTCTCTTAATGGAGACATTTAATACTACTAAAAACTTAGGTCCAAAAATAATATCTCGCCTAAAAATTATGTCTTCTCTTGATATTGCAGAGAAAAGAATACCACAAGACGGTAAATTTAAAATCTCGTTATCTAAAGAAAAAGCTATCGACTTTCGTGTAAGTACTTGTCCTATTAACTTCGGTGAAAAAGTTGTACTGCGTATCATTGATTCAAGCTCAACTCAAATTCCAATAGAGGCATTAGGTTTCTCTGAGTACCAAAAGAAAATATATGTAGAAGCCATAAACCGACCTCAAGGCATGGTGTTAGTTACCGGTCCTACAGGTTCTGGTAAGACAGTTACATTATATACAGGCATAAATATACTAAATCGTCCAGAAAGAAACGTATCTACAGCTGAAGATCCAGTCGAGCTTGCAGTTAGGGGGGATAAATCAGGTAAGTGTAAACAATAAACAAGGACTTACATTTGCTGCCGCTTTGAAATCATTTCTTCGTCAAGATCCAGATATAATCATGGTCGGTGAGATCAGGGATATAGAGACAGGTTCTATCGCAATTAAAGCATCTCAAACAGGTCACTTGGTGATGTCAACCCTACATACTAACAGTGCTCCTGAAACACTCAATAGACTTGTGGATATGGGTCTTCCAAGATACAACATTGCTACATCCCTCACACTCATTATAGCTCAGCGTCTTACTCGTAAGCTTTGTCCAAAGTGTAGACTCGAAGATAAAGAAACTCAATTTGCTATGCTTGTAGATGACAGTGGTATGACAGAGGATATACTCAAAACTTTTGAAACAAGTTTTGATAAAATCAAAAAGCTACAATATACAAACCAAATCCAAAAGGATGCCCAAGATGCTTTAAAGGCTATAAAGGTCGAGTAGGTTTGTATGAGGTTATGCCTGTATCAAGACAGATATCAAAGATGATATTGGAAGATAAAAATACTATGGATATTGCCCAACAAGCTCAACTAGAAAATGTAGCAAATGTACGCCAGTCTGCATTGGTTAGAGTTGCTGAAGGGTTAACATCAATGGAAGAAGCATACCGTATAAGTTAGAGCTATAAGTTAAAGGATAAATTAATTATGTTATTTGGTAAAAAAGAAAAAAACTCAATCGTCGTCATATCTTGGAAATACAAAGCCCAATTAAAGAGCGGTAAAAAAACTACTGGTATTATTGATGCAGATACAAAAGAAAAAGGAGAAATTCTTCTTAGGCAAAAAGGTTATTCAAATGTTAAATTAAAGAAACTACCAAAAGATTTGATGCCTAAAAAATCTCTTATAACGATATAACAGAAATGACAAGACAACTTGCTACTATGGTGAAAGCAGGTATACCCATCATTAAATCATTTGAAGTATTTATTATGGGAATTAGAAAACATAACCGTTTAAAAGTTATGGCTATAGATGTGAAAACTCTAATTGAAGGCGGTGAGTCACTTTCGAAAGCGCTACTACACTACCCTAAACTTTTTGATAAGCTTTATATTGGTCTTATTACAGCAGGTGAAGAATCCGGTAACCTAGATTTGATGCTTAATAAAATTGCAGATCAACGAGAAGCACTGCAAAGTATTAAGAAAAAGTTAAGAAAGCTCTTTCATACCCTATTGTAGTTTGTGTGATTGCAGCCGGTGTAACGGCCATATTACTTACTTTTGCAGTCCCTGCTTTTTCAGCAATGTTTATAAACTCAGGTAAACCACTTCCAGCCATTACTCAAATTACAGTAAATGCCTCGAACTTCATGCAAGAGTCATGGTGGAAAATAATAATAGCCATTTTCGGATCGATAACTATATTCAAATCCTTGAAGTTTAAATATCCTAAAATCCAAGTTTATCAAGATCACTTTATGCTTAAAGTTCCTATTGTCGGTGAGGTTATTTTTAAATCATCTTTAGCTAGATTTGCCAGTACACTAGAGATTACAGTTCAGTCAGGCATGAGCTTAACTAGAGCTCTTGATATGGTAGCACTAGCTACTGGTAATGCTAAGTATGACCAGTCAGCTCTTGATATTAAAAAAAGCATCAGTGAAGGAGCATCATTCAAAGAAGCTATCGTTGAAACAGGAAACTTCCCTTTCTTGGTTGAGCAGATGATCTCTGTAGGTGAAGAATCAGGTGCATTAGAAACAATGCTTGGCAATCTAAACCGCGTATATCAAGAAGAAGTTGATACCCTAGTAGAGGGTCTAAGTTCGATGCTTGAGCCTATCATCATGGTAGTACTTGGTGGTGTAGTTGGTTTCTTAGTAGTCAGTATGTATATGCCGATGTTCCAGATGGGTGATGCAATTTAGACCGACTCATCTTCAAAACCATTTTAATATATGGGCACCTCTAATAACTCTGTGTATGCAGATTAAACAGTTTCACAAAAGAATCAATAACTGCAAATATAGAACCTATTATATTTCGATTAAAACTTAGCATTACCAGGTGTGCGTGGAAAAGGAATAAGCTCACGAATATTAGGCACACCTGTAATATAACCCAACAATCTCTCAAATCCTAAACCAAATCCACTATGAGGAACTGATCCATAGCGGCGTAAATCACGGTACCAGCTTAGACCACTAGCATCAATATTCATTTCAGCTATACGCTGATCTAACACCTCCAAACGCTCTTCTCGTTGACTACCTCCGATAATCTCACCAATTCCAGGTACTAGAACATCCATAGCAGCAACAGTCTTACCATCATCATTAAGACGCATATAGAATGCTTTTATATCTTTTGGATAATTCATAATAACAACAGGTGCATTAAAATGTTTTTCACATAAAAATCTTTCATGCTCAGATTGTAAATCTATTCCCCACTCTACTGGATGCTCAAACTTCTGTCCAGATTGCTTTAGGATTTCAACTGCTTCGGTGTATTGGACTCGTACAAACCCTTTATCAACAACGCTCTGTAACTTATCTAACAGACCTTTTTGTATAAATTGGTCAAAAAAGTTTAAGTCATCACTACATTTCTCTACTACTGTTTGAATCACTGACTTCAACATTTCTTCTGCCAAATCAGCATCTTCATTCAAGTCAGCGAATGCTATCTCAGGTTCAACCATCCAAAACTCAGCTAAATGTCTGCTCGTATTAGAATTTTCTGCACGAAAAGTAGGTCCAAAAAGTATATACTTTTGATAACGCACAACAATAGCTTTCAACATTTAATTGACCTGATACTGTTAGAAATGTCTCATTACCAAAGAAATCTTTTTTAAAGTCAACCTTACCCTGCTCATTCAACGGTGGATTAAGACTATCTAGTGTAGAAACCCTAAAAAGTTCACCCGCACCCTCACAGTCATTTGATGTTAGAATAGGAGTGTTCACCCACATAAATTCTTTTTCACACAAGAAATTATGGATTGCATTAGCTAGCTGATTCCTCACTCTTGCTATTGCTCCTATGATATTTGTTCTTGCTCGAAGATGTGCTACTTCACGCAAATGCTCCATTGTGTGGCGTTTTGGTGACACAGGATATGTTTCAGGACTATCAACCCAGCCATATACCTCTATAGTTTCAGCTTGAATCTCTACTTTTTGCCCTTTACCTTGCGATACAATCAGTTTGCCTGTAACAGAAATAGAGACAATCTTTTGTTAGCTTTAAAACCTCATCATTATAGTTACTTACAGTATTCGGAACTATTGCTTGAATAGGATCAAAACTTGAGCCATCATGTAGAGCTATGAAAGAAAATCCAGCTTTAGAATCTCTTCTACTACGAACCCACCCTTTTATAGTCACGGTTTGTCCTATTAAATCTGATGAATTAAAGAGTTTTTATTAGAATAGTAATTTGTCATTTAGTTATAAAAAAATTATCGTATGAATAATGAAATTATACAATAAGCTTGTATTTTTTCATATACATGAGGCAATAGTTTGTACATAAAAAAACCATATTGAATAGATTTATTCAAAAGGTATATAAAATATGAGAAAAATTATAGAAGAGGAGGAAAAAATTGAGAAAATTATTTTTTCTTCTTTTAATGGAGCAGAAACACTTGCTTGTACACGCTGATTAGCAGTATCACTAGCATCTACACCATCTAAAGTATCATAGTAGCCAAAACCTTTAGTATCGATCTTATCTGCATCAACACCTAAATCTTGCATATAAGCAGCTACTGACTCTGCTCTTTTCTCAGAAAGCTTTTGATTATAAACTTCAAATTCATCACCAGTTTGACCTTGAGAAGCATAACCTTTTACTGTAACAGACGCTATATCACTATCTTTTTTCACAAAGTTTACAAAAGAAGCTATCGCATCTTTACCTTTAGAATTTAAATCTGCACTATCATAAGCAAATTTAGTATCTAAATAAACAGTAACATCATCACCATCCACAGTATAGCAAGCTACACCATCTTTAGTCAGATTAAAGTTACCTTCGCATTGCTGTATACCTTTTAAAACATACTTAGCTTCATCAACTTTAGGCATATCTTGAGTTTCTGCAGCAGTTATAGCACCTGTATCTTGGATATTAGCAGTTGAAGAGTTAGTAGTATCATTACCACCAAAGAACCAAGTAAGACCAGCACCAATCATATTAGTACCTGCTCCTGCGTTAGTTTGTTGTCCACCACCAGCAACTGGATTAGGAGCCATTGTTTGGATATATCTATAATCTACACTAGCTTGCACATGACGAGATAGTTCGAATTTAAGACCACCACCTACATCCCAAGCACCTGTAGCTTTACCAGCAAGGTTTGCCCAGCCAGCACCACCCATAGCATAAGGAGTAAACATAGTATCATTGCTTAAATTAACAACACCTTCAGCTAAACCACCAAACATACCATTGTATGTACCAAATTGGTTATACTGCACAGCAAAATATTTGTTTATATTGTAACCAACAATTCCATTCCAACCAGAGTTAGAACCTTTAGAGTTTAGATAATCAGCAAAACCACTAACTCCAACACCTAAATAGAACTGACCAGTTCTATCTTGAGGACCCCAAGTATTGTCTTTGTTTGTAAGTGAACCCCAAGTGCTAGCAAAAGGAGCAAGGAAGTAATTTGAATCTAAGTTAGTATCTACTGTTGCAGAACTATTTTGAACTGTATCAGCGTTTACATTAGCAGTATCAACATCTACAGCATCAGCTGCAAATGAAGCCGTAAAAGTACCTAATAGCACAGATGTAGCAACAACAATATTTTTTAGTTTCATTTTTTATTATATCCTTTACTTTTTATTAAATTAATTGGTATATTTACAATCAGTCTTTAAAAGACTCAAAACATTTCATACTACAATATATTAATTGAGCTGAATTTTCAAGCATTTTTAAAAGCCAAGAGATATGACATATTCATAAATAAAACTAATGCCGAATACATTCAATTATTATTAAAATGACACATGTTGTTGAATCTTAAATGAATAAACGGTAAGACTTTATAGTGTATAAACTATTTAGCCTCTTCTACTTCAGGGATATCTGGAGTTTCTACAACAGTTTTAGCTCCATTATCTTGGATATCAGCAGTTGAAGTATTAGCATCATCGCCACCAAAGAACCAAGTAAGACCTCCTCCAATCATATGTGTGCCCGCTTTATAGGTTAAACCATACGCTCTATCTGGGCTGCCTATAGTTTGAATATATCTATAATCAACTGTAGCCTGTACATGTCGAGAAAGCTCAAATTTAAGGCCTCCACCCACATCCCAAGCACCGGTAACTGAAGTAGGAAAGTAGCCTCCTCTATTTGCCGCCTTAACAATATTGGCCCAACCAGCACCACCTGCAGCATATGGTGTAATCATTGAATCATTACTGAAGTTCATGACACCTTCTGCTAGACCGCCAAACATGCCACCATAAGATGCAAATTGATTATACTGAACAGCAAAATATTTATTTACATTGTAACCAACTATACCATTCCAACCACCTGAAGCACCATTGTCAATCCATGAGACATTTGGATGTCTATTAACAAACCCATTAGCCTGAACACCTAAGTACCACTGGTACCAGTTCTGTCTTGAGAACCCCATGTATCATCTCTGTTAGTTATAGCTCCCCATGTACTTGCAAATGGCTTTAAAATATAGTTTGAATCATAGCTAGTTTTAACAGAACCATTAGAGACCACCATATCAGCAGTATTTACTGAATTCACATCTACTGATGTATCAATATCATTATCTGCAGCAAAAGATGCTGTAACCGTTCCCAACACTACAGATGTAGTTAAGACAATTTTTTCAATTTCATTTATTAATATCCCCTGCACTTTCCATATATAAAATTTCATTTAATTTTGAGTTTAAAATTTACTCAAAAAACTTTCACAAATAATATACATTACTTAGCACAATATATCAATGCTTATCAGAAAATAAATTAAGCACTTATAATTAATCTAATGTTAAATATTAGATTTTTACTTTGGTAGTGTATAATACTTTTTCATCAACTGCTCATTAGTCTCTATATTGTCTTGATCTATAATAATACAATTAATAGGACAGACTTCAGTACATTGTGATTCTGCAAAATGCCCAACACATTCGGTACATTTACTTGGCTCTATTTCATAGTAATCTTCACCTTGAGATATAGCATCATTCGGACATTCAGGCTCACAAATATCACAATTAATACAATCATCTGTAATTAGTAAAGTCATATCTGCTACTCCTTATATTTATTTTCAATAGCGCTAAAGACATTTTCTGGCACAAACTCTTTTACTCTTGTATAGTTATTTATAGCTACAGCTCTTACAAGTGTTGACGATATACACGAATACTTCTCGCTCGGAGTGAAGAATATTGTCTGTATTTGATTATTTAACTTACTATTCATCGCTGCCATCTGATACTCGTAATCAAAATCCGATACTGCTCGTAGCCCTCTCATAATAGCACAAGCATTATGCTTACTAGCTAAATCAACAAGCAATCTGAAAAGCCAACTACCTTGATATTTTTTTTACTTACAAAAACTTTTTTATGATGTCGACTCGTTCCTCTAGGCTAAAAAGCGTATTTTTACCATAAGCTGTAGATACACCAATGATTATCTCATCAAACATGCTAAATGCTCGCTCAACAAGGTCAACATGTCCATTAGTAATCGGATCAAAAGTACCTGGATAAATTGCTATTTTTCATCAGAGTCCATTATCTATTATAGTGATTGCCTTTGTATTATATCATCCACTATCGGTGAAGGCATTGGTTTGATATAATTATAGGAGATAAGAGGTAGGTTTTCTACAATAGAAACAAAGAAACTTTTTATTTGAATGAATATTATTTTGTATAACGAGAGCTAATAGACTCTAATGCTTCGCCGTAGATGATATCCATTTCTTTTCTTGAGCCAACACCTCCACCGATTTCATAAAGCTTACCATCTCCTATACCGTAAATAGCAGCATGAATAGTGAAATCTAAGCCTTTTTCCCATGCAGCTTTTACCACAGTAGTCTTACAAAGGTTCAATGCTTGATGTAAAGCATTTAGTTCGCACATAATATCAACTTTTTTAGCCATATATAGCTCTTCATCATTTTTATAATGAGCTAGCGTCTTAGTTATGAAATCTGCATTATACTCTTTAACTTCGCGTATAGAAGTTAGCCAGTTATCAATTAAACCATAGCTTTTATCTCTAACTACAGTCTCTACACCACCACAAGCATAGTGACCACATACAATAATTTTTTTAACCTTTAATACTTCAATAGCAAACTGCAAAACTGAAAGACAATTTAAATCAGTAAGAGAAACAACATTAGCAACATTACGATGCACAAATACTTCACCAGGCACCAAACCACATACTTGGTTTGCAGGAACTCTACTATCAGAACAACCAATCCACAGATATTCAGGAGCTTGACCTTTTGAAAGAGTTTCAAAAAATTCTGGGTTAGTTTTCTTAATATCTTCTGCCCACTCTCTATTACCTTTTATTAATTCGCTAATATTGCTCATGACTTTTCCTTTTTATAATTAATTTAATAACTGATGTTAATAAAACTATACTACACAAGAAACCACTAAACAAGAAGTTTTTTTCGTGTATCTGACTTCTTATTTCTAATTATTAGATATAGGGCACCTCTAAAAACTCTGTGTATGCAGATTAACTAGTTTCAAATTTATCACAACAAGGCGAAAATTGAGGGTAATAGTACATCTATTGCTGAAATTTGCAACGCAGGTGTGGGGAATTTGAGCATTAATATGCGTGCTCATGAGTTTTTAGGAGGTGCCCTAGTAACTTCACCTTGTAGTGATACGCTAAATGCTTTTTAACATCATCTTGCGATAGATTAGGCTGGCTTAAAAGATAAAAAGCTTACCTAGCGCGGCTTCATCTGTCATATCAAAACCTGAAATCACACCAATATTTGCCAAACCACTAGCAGTTTTATATGCTCCCATTTTGACAGTTCCGTATAGGCATTGAGTACAGTTTACTATTACAACTCCTCTATCATTTGCTTTTGCAAGACTTCGCAGGATATTTTCATCATTAGGAATATTACCCGCTCCATAAGTTTTGAGAATCAGACCTTGCAATGGTGGCTTTAAGATCGCATCTAAGATCTCATTATCCATACCAGGAATATACTCAAAATTGCAATTTTAGGTGTTTTACAATTTTCAAGAGACGTTAAGGTTGCATTATCTTCTCTTTTCCAAAGTCTTTTCTTTTTCAAATCAATATCAACACCTACATAAGCTAAGCTCGGATAATTAGGCGATATAAAAGCATCAAAATCAGTAGCAGAGACTTTTGTGATTCTATTACCACGGCGAAGCTCCTGATTAAAGTAAACACAGACTTCTTTTATCTTGTCATTGCAAGCAAATATTAAGCTATTCATAACATTTGATATACCATCAAGAACGAACTTTTGATAGAGGGATTTGTGAACCAGTTACTATTACAGGTTTTTGAATATCTCCAAGCATAAAAGACAATACCGATGAAGTATAAGCTAAGGTATCTGTACCGTGCAAAATAACAAAACCATCATAGTTATCATAGTTTTTAATCACATCTTTTGCTAAAGATAACCATCGTTCTGGCTTTATATTAGAAGAATCAATCAAATCATCATACTCAATAACTTCGAATTTCGGCATATCAAGATGATAAAAGTCTCTTATCCCGGCTATTTTTTCTTGATAAATATCCTATCTCCACATCATACCCATGCTCAGTAGCTACCATACCGATAGTACCACCTGTATAGATAACCAATATTTTTTTATGGCTTAGATTTTCCATTAACCTCTTCCTATTAATTCAGCTATACCTTTATTTGCAAGTTCATCGGCTTTGTCATTTCCTTCATTGCCACTATGACCTTTTACCCAAGACCATGTTATAGTATGTTTTTGAGCAAGCATATCTAACTGCTACAAAAGGTCTTTATTTTTCACCTCTTTTTTAGCGGCTGTCTTCCAACTATTTGCTTTCCAGTTAGCTAGCCATAGCTTAATACCATTCTGCAAATACTTAGAATCGGTATAAATTTTTATAGGATGCGTTTTTTTAGTGTTTTTAAAGTTTCTATGGCAGCCATAAGCTCCATACGATTATTAGTTGTATCTTTTTCAGCACCATAAATTTCTTTAACTACACCATTGTAGCTTAGTACTGCACCCCAACCACCAATACCAGGATTGCCTTTTACATGCACCATCTGTATATGCTATTAATTTACTTTCATTCATATTTCTTCTCTCACTAACTCTTTTATATTTGTGCTACTGCAAACTTTATATTTTATTTCTTTTTTAACTAAGCTAGAAATTTCTAACGGATCTAACTTAAAAAATTATCTTTTTTGAAAAATGCCACAAAATCCTTACTCAACAACCTTTTAAAAAAATCTATAAAAATATTACCTGTAACATTAATTAGTTCAACTTTTTACTCAAAAACCCATTTGTCAAAAACTTTGAAAACAATTTGTAAGCGCGTATATTTTGTGAACCTGCGACTATAATCTCGCCATCATCACTTAAACAGAAGTGTAATTGATTAAATAATGCTTTTACACTAGTATTATCTTGCAAAAATTCATGATCAAGAATTATTAAATCAAAATAGTGACTATAGAAAGGCCATTCCCTAACATCAAAAACACAACCTTTTTTAGTATCTGTAGTTAGGTACCCACTACAAGCAACCACCTTTAGAGAATTAATATTATTGAAATATAATTGCTCTACACTACTTATAATCAGTGTTTTCTTATACCACCGATTGTGTAGATATTTGACAATAATTTTCTCTTTAGTTTGCATAATTAATTAACTCACAATAATAGCCTTCATTCTTTCAAAATAATCAGGACAAGTTTTACTAACCGCCTGAGCATTATTTATAACCACACCATCTTGCTTTAAGCCCAGCAATGCCAAAGACATCGCTATACGATGATCATTATAACTATCTACTTCACTAGCATGTAAATTGCTTCTTGAAGGAGAAATTAAAATAGTATCTTCTGTTGTCTCAACATACACACCGAGTTTAGTAAGCCCTTCTGCCATTGCATCAACTCTATCTGACTCTTGCCCTCTAGTATGCGTAAGTCCGGATATGTAAGTATCTCCATTAGCAAAGCAAGCTATAGCTGCAAGTGTCATAAAAGTATCAGAGAAATTTCTCATATTTATTTTTATGCCTTGAAGATTTGTAACTCCTGTAACTCTAATTCCATCACTAAAATACTCAACCTTACAACCTATCTGCTCAAGCACTTCTAAAAATCTAATATCGCCCTGCTTAGAGTCTTTTGTAATATTCATAACCTTTATGCTAGAACCTGTAATAGCGGCTAATGCCCAAAAGTATGATGCAGTTGAAACATCCGGCTCTACAATATATTGACTTGGAGATATATAGCTTGTTTTTGATACTTTATAAGCAGTGTTATCAATACTCACATCGACACCAAACTCTGCCATAACCTTGGCAGTCATTTCTAAATAAGGTTGCTTATGATTTGTAATTGATTCCAAAGATAAACCATCTTGCATATATGGTGCAGCCATAAGCAGACCCGAAGCAAATTGTGAGCTTTTTTTGCCATCTACATCTACCTTACCGCCAAATAAAGAATTTGAAAGTATAGTCAATGGCATTGAATGGTTTAGTTGATAATATTCTGCTTTCATACCTAGCTTTTCTAGCGGGATCAAAAGATCAGCCAAAGGTCTCTCCATCATGCGTTGCGTTGCTTTTATGTGGTATTTACCATCACATTGAACCGCACACATTGGGATTATAAATCTTGTCAAAGTACCAGATTCATTACAGAAAATTTCAGCTTGTTGATTTGGAAATATTCCATCACAGCCTTGTATAGTCAACGACTTGATTTGTTGATCGTGTTTAACTTCACAACCAAGCTCTTTTAAAGCTTCTACACAAGCTAACACATCTGCACTATTTGGTAGATTTTCAAAAAAGTTTGACCGCTAGCCATCGCAGCTATAATCAAAGCTCTATTAGAAATACTCTTTGAGCCATCGAGATACACTTGTTTTGATACAGAAAATGCTAATTTTGGTATAAAGTTTTTCATTGAGATTATAATTGACAATCAGTCTTAGCTAACATATCAATTATATTAACATATTTAGCGTTTTGTTTAGATTAGATGTTGAAAGTATTGTTTAAAAAGTTACAACAGAAGCGATAAAAGAATCGTAGCAACTATAGTCGTTCAAATTAACAGTTTGCACACGATTAAGCGTACCATCAAATAGAATCTGAAAAACATCTACTGTATTTGTAGATCTATTCGGTACAAATATCAAATCATCTGTTAAATTAGGAATGAAAGGACTTACACCAGATGTTTTAAATTTATTATTCATAGTTTTTAGATTGGTAATACCTAGTAGTGTGCCATCATCTTGTATTTGGTAGGCACTTATACTATTGTCATTTTGGTTTGTAACATACAGATATTTATTATCTTTTGCTACTATGAAGATAGGACCAACACCTGTGCTAAAAAGATCAATGAATTTAAGAGATCCATCATCTAAAATTTGAAAAGCTGATATGTTATTGCTATTTTCATTGACAACATATAGATAGTGGTTGTTACCTTTTTTTATAATCTTATTATTACGAGGACCATTACCATTTGTAGAAACGGTTTCATCTCTAGCATACATCTCTCCTTTATTTTGATCAACATCATATATGGTTATGCTGTTAGTTTCTGACCCATCAACATAAGCATATATTTTATTTTTATTAGGATCAGGTTGATAAATAATCAAATGCTTAGTGCGAACCCCTTTATCATTAATTTTGCTCTCAGGAAAATCTGCTGTTTTGTTAACACTTAAAACATGACTTTTTGGATCAATTTTGACCATAGCGATAGAATTTGTGTCTGTACCTGTGATAAAAGCAAACTTATTATTAGGAGTTCGCCATGTATTAAACGGATTGACAGCAATTTCAGTGAGGTTTAGAGTTTCACCCCGTACTAAGCTCAACTGACCAGTATCTTTATCTATTGAGAATTGAGTAGAGCTATTTGATTTAGAGTTAGCTATATAATAGGTAGAGTCTAGTCTATCAGTATAGCCAGGTCCAACACCTCCAGAATCTACAGTTGGTTGAGCTAATGCCTCGACCTTTGGTATACCACTAAAACTTTTCGTTACTGCTGCCTGAAATATGTTATTACTAGCTGGGCATAACACATACAAATATTCATTTGCAAATAAGTTAAAAGGAAATGAAATTATAATAAAAAGTGATAGAATAACTACTTTTTTTCTCGTAAGCTTTATCATATAACAAGAAGACTAGCACAATATAATAAGTCAGGATTATTACCATTCAATCCATTATCTAAATCATAAGAAAATGTCTCTACAGACTTTGGCTTCAGAGTAAATTTCTTGTGATAAGAAAGATCTTTTGATCCTGTTAAGCCCGTTTTTTTCAATTCACCAGGAATTGGTTCCACATAGACATTAACTTCTGCACTAGATCCAACATCAAATTTTAATTCAGATTCCATCTTAAATATTATAGTCTTATTTTCATCATCTAAAATTACTTCTGGAAGATTATCACCTTTCTTATCGATATTTAAAACCCCTAAATCTTTTGCAAAGCTATAAAAATCACTAATATGATTAATATTAAAATTAGAATAAATTACATCATTGAATTTAACGATTGCAGGTATCCCTGTTGGTACTGTTGATGAGAAATTATTAACTTTTAGAAAAGGAGTTTTAAGGTCGCAGTTCCCTTAATTTTTTTAAATGATACATAAACCCTTGATCTATATTTTGGGGGAATTATTATAGTTTGCCCCGGCATTTCATAAGTTGTAGTCGTTGTGGTTCTTCTTTCTAATGAGCTAGTAGAAGATAAACCAACATCGAAACCAATCTTCTGCCCAATTTCAGCAACTATTGGAATTCCACCTTTCGCTTCTAATTCAAGAGACTTACTTGATTGACAAGATTTTGTTGTGGTAGTAGAAATACTGTTTTCAGTTGATGTTGTATAACCTTGGTATACTAAATTCTGATTAAGATGACCATGGTTATTTTGAGAACAGTTCGACACCATTACATCGATGTCATCTGATTCTTCATATTTCACATCAGTCATTTCAATATCTTTAGGATTAAATTCCGGTACTTCGGTAATACTCCCATTTTTAATGTCACTTAGAAGTGTACACTTATTAAATAGCTTTATTAGCTACCATTCTAGGAGGAAAACCTCCTAAAGCCATATGTGGTCTAATGTTGTTGTAATCCCATAACCACCTAGTAGATTGTAACCTAATATCATCTAAACTATCAAATAAATTTTGCTCTAATAGTTCATATCTCATAGTCCTATTAAATCTCTCAACATAGCCATTTTGTTGAGGGTTTCCAGGTTGAATATACCATAGTTGTATCTTATTTCTTTTAGCCCACAACTTTAAGCTATTGCTTATATATTCAGGACCATTATCACACCTGATTGCTATAGGCTTACCCCTTTGATTTATTAACCTTTTTAAAGTCTTTTCAACTCGATATGATGGTAATGAAAAGTCAATCTCACAATCTAAGCCTTCTCTATTATAGTCATCTATAATATTTAATAGCCTATACTTTTTACCACTAGATAAATTATCGTGCATAAAATCCATAGACCATATTTGGTTTGCTCTAGTAGCTTCAGTTAATGGTTTTGGCTTATCTCTTTTAATTCTTTTTTAGGCTTTATTCGTAAGTTTAAACACAAATCACAATATATTCGATATACTCGTTTATGATTAAACCTCTTACCCAATACATTTCTTATATGCAGAAAGCATAGCTTAAAACCCCAGTTGCGATGAGCCTGTGTAAGCTCAATTAACTTATTTGCTATATACTCATTATCATCACTATTTTTAGGGCTATAGTAGTATGCTGTTTCACTTATGCAAAAAACTTTACAGCTCCTTTTGACACTGATTTTCTTAGCTTTCACTGTCTGTAAAGCCATCTTCTTTCGCTCAGATGGCTTTACCACTTTTTTGTCATCGCTTCCTTTAAAATATCATGATCTAACTGTAAATCAGCATACATACGCTTGAGTCTACTATTTTGGGCTTCAAGCTCTTTAACTTTTGTTAGCATTGAAACATCCATACCACTGTATTTCTCACGCCATTTATAAAATGTTGAGCTACTTATACCATATTTGCGACACAAATCAGATACGATAATGCCGCTCTCTGATTCCTTTAAAATATTTACTATTTGACTATCTGTATATCGTTTTTGTTTCATTTGTAATACCTCTCATTTATTTGTATATTTTTGTACACTTCTAAATGCTATTATTTTTAGGGGTATTACCTAAGCTCAATTAACTTATTTGCTATATACTCATTATCATCACTATTTTTAGGGCTATAGTAGTATGCTGTTTCACTTATGCAAAAAACTTTACAGCTCCTTTTGACACTGATTTTCTTAGCTTTCACTGTCTGTAAAGCCATCTTCTTTCGCTCAGATGGCTTTACCACTTTTTTGTCATCGCTTCCTTTAAAATATCATGATCTAACTGTAAATCAGCATACATACGCTTGAGTCTACTATTTTGGGCTTCAAGCTCTTTAACTTTTGTTAGCATTGAAACATCCATACCACTGTATTTCTCACGCCATTTATAAAATGTTGAGCTACTTATACCATATTTGCGACACAAATCAGATACGATAATGCCGCTCTCTGATTCCTTTAAAATATTTACTATTTGACTATCTGTATATCGTTTTTGTTTCATTTGTAATACCTCTCATTTATTTGTATATTTTTGTACACTTCTAAATGCTATTATTTTTAGGGGTATTACCAACGAAGCTCCAAAAGTAGGTACTGCTCCTGTTTTTGTAGTCTCGCTATCTATTCGAGTGAGCAATCCACTTTTTAGAGTCTAAACTAAATTCGGTTATATCATTACTCATTGAGTTTACAGAATAAACAAATTTACCATTAGGATGAAATATTAGTGCCACAGGTGTATTTCCACCTACAGAATATGTTGTTGAACAAAAAACATTAGTTACACACAAAAAACTAGCTACTAATAAAAACAACTTAAATTTCACAATATAATAATTACCATAAATAATTTTAACTTATACTAATAAACTTTTATATAAAAAAACAAACTATACAAGAAAATAAATTAAATCTATAAAACATATTATTAAACCTTTAGACCTCTGGTGAAACTCTAAATAATCCAACTATTAGTTTTAGCAGAGATGATGGTTACAGTTACAATATATGCGATAAGTAGAAGAATATGTTTAACCTTTATTTTTAACAGCCTTTTTCATCTTAGCTAAAGCCTCTTCCTCTATTTGGCGAACTCTTTCTGCTGAAATTTTATATTTAGCAGCCAAATCATGAAGTGTAGCTTTTTTCTCAAGCATATACCGAGACATAATTATATCTTTTGTGCGAGTGTCAAAATTATTCATTACATCTTTTATTACACTTTTAAAATTATCATAATAATCTTGCTGTACTACCTGATTTTCTATATTAGAGGTCTTATCTTCCAAATATAAGCTCTGTGCACTAGACTCACCACCTTCATCATCGGTGTACGGTAAATCAAGGCTTGCATCACCTTGACACATCCTTTTTTCCATCTCAATGACAGTCTCTTCTTTTACATCAAGCTCTTGAGCTATCTGCTTAATCTCTTCATGGTTTAGCCAGCCACTAGTAGTTTTACTACTTCTAAGATTAAAGAATAATTTTCTTTGAGATTTTGTGGTTGCTACTTTGACTATCTTCCAATTCTTGAGTACATAATCATGCATTTCTGCTTTTATCCAATGTACTGCAAAAGAAACCAATCGAACACCTTGATCAGGATCAAATTTACTTACCGCTTTCATAAGACCTATATTACCCTCTTGGATAAGATCTGCTATTGATAACCCATAACCGGAAAAATTTCTTGCTATTTTAGTCACAAAGCGTAGATGTGCAAGTACCAGTTGTTGAGCGGCATCAAGATCTTTTTTGTGCTTATAACGATTTGCCAAGTCTTGTTCTTCTTCTAGTGTAAGAATCGGAAGACTATTTACAAAGCTTAGATATGAATTAATGTTGTTGTCTGATACAACAGGTAGAGTTTCAGATTTTGTTGATATAGGTAGATAATCTTTTTTAGCCATGTGGCTCCTATTTTTAATAATAGTTAGATTGTTTTAATTGATTTATTTGAGCTTGCTGATTTTGTAAAACAGTAGAAAAGTCTTTTTGCATTTGCATGATTACAGTTTGCAGCTGCACTATTTTTTGGTCTTGTAATTGCACATATTGAGCTAGCTTATTAAAATCTGCTTTTTTTTTGCATTACCTGAGCATACTTTTCTTGTGCTTTTTTAAGCTCATCAAGGCTTACCCAACCAGTATTACCATCTTTTTGATTTACAACTTCACACCAGTTATTTTCCTTACAAAAGAAAATACTATAATCAGAGCGTTCTTTAAACTTTATTGAGCCAACTTTTTCTGCAGTAGCATTATCATTAGCATAGATATCTACAAACTTGTGTACATAGCCTGATTTACTATTCTTATGATGCTTATCATGATTTTCACATTGTTTTTTATTTACTTTAGTCTCAGATTTATCACTAGAACTAGACATAGCTATAGATTGACCAAAAACAATAAACGACATTCCCAAAATTAATATTACTTTTTTCATTTTATCTCCTAATAAGTTACAAAGAGATTATATACTATTTTGAGAGTAACGACTATTAACTATTGTTAATCAACCTTACCCACTCAAAAGCATAGAGACCCCAGATTATAACTTAGAGATACAGAATATTTTGTAGGGACAAGTCGAAACTTGCCACTCAGAAGATCAGTTGTTAATGAAGAATAGAAGTAGTTTCTTCAAGTGAGACTTGTTTAGGTAATAATGATTCTCTGTTTAAACCAAAAGTTACTGCTAATACACCAGCCACATATATAGATGAATAAGTACCCACAATGATACCAAGTATTAAAGCAAGTGAGAAACCGTGTACTGAGCTACCACCAAAGAAGAATAATACCACAACCACAAGCATAGTTAAGCCAGAAGTTAAGATAGTTCTTGATAGAGTATCATTGATACCTCTATTTACAACTTCAGCTACACTTGCCTTACGCATTTTCCTAAAGTTCTCACGAACTCTATCATAAATAACCACTGTATCATTAAGAGAGTAACCTATAATCGCAAGCACTGCTGCAAGCTCTGTAAGACCAAATTCTATTTGAAATGCTGCAAATACACCAAGTATAACTATTGGGTCATGTAATAAAGCTAAACAAGCACTTATAGCAAACTTCATCTCAAATCTTGCAGATATGTATATCAAGATACACACAAGCGCTATAATGATAGCTAATATACCATTACTAGCTAACTCTTTACCAACTTGTGGTCCAATATAGTTTACACTTTGGACTTCTGCTTTTAATGTTTGCTCAACATCTTTTTGAAGTAACTGTTGTGCTTCATCTAAATTACCAGCTTTTGCATTCACTTCATCTGGTGCAAACTTAATAAGATAGTTATTGTTTTCACCAAAAGTCGTAATATTTGTATGCGTGAAACCTATGCTTGCAAGTTTATCTCCCAAGCCTTGAGAATCTGCAGGTTGTGAAGTATGAACCTGCACTTGATAACCACCTGTAAAATCTAAACCAAGATTTAAACCTTTTGTGAATATAAAAAACAACGATACTGTAATCATCAATACTGAAAAAATCGTCGTATATTTTTTAATTCCTAAAAAATCTATTTGTGTTTTTTGTTTAAAAAATTCCATTGCTTATATTCCTATAGAAATTTTGTCTAATTTCTTTCTCTTACCATAAACAAAATTTGTCATAGCGCGTGATACTGTAACTGCTGTAAACATCGAAGTCACAATACCTATCATTAGTGTAATAGCAAAACCTTTCACAACTCCACTACCCACAAAGAATAATATAACTGCTACTATTAAAGTCGTAATATTTGAATCGACAATCGTTGCAAACGCTTTTTCATAACCTACATGGATAGCACTTTGACTCGGCATACCTGCACGAATTTCCTCACGGATTCGCTCAAAAATAAGCACATTACCATCTATCGACATACCAAGGTTAAGTACGATACCTGCTATACCTGGTAGCGTAAGTGTTGCTCCTGGTATAATTGACATCACAGCCACAATCAAAAGAAGGTTCATAATCAACGCTACATTTGCAATAACCCCAAACACTCTATAATACATAAGTATAAAGATTATAACTGCAATCAAAGCTACAACTATAGAAAGTACACCTTTGTCGATGTTATCTTTACCTAAGCTTGGACCAATCTGTTGCTCTTGCACAATATGAACTGGCACTTGTAATGCTCCAGACTTAATCATCAACGCAAGGTTATTTGCTTCTTTTTTGGCTTAAACCTGTAATTTGGAAATGAGAACCTAAAGCTGACTGAACTGTCGCAACATTTATAAGTTTTTCAACTTTACTGACAACATTTTTAGTCTTACCGTCTTTATCTCTAACCTTCTCATAAGTAGTATTTACAAGCATCACACCCATTGGGTTGCCGACATTTTTAGTTGTAACTTTTCTAAAGCTACTAGCAGCACTTCTGCTTAGCTCTACAGCTACAATCGGCGTACCTGTTTGATGATCAACCGAAGGGTTTGCTCCAATAATATCAGCGCCACCTGCAACAGCTGCACCTTTTTAAGCTATAGTAGCTTTGATAGCCTCTGCCATTATCAAGTGAATATACCTTATAGCCTTGCTCTTCTGTCGTAAGTCTATCTGTTACAGGATTTACCATGTAGAAGCTAGCGGTAGATGTACCACCTAAAATTTGCTTAGCTTGAGTGGCATCTTGCATACCTGGTATTTCGATAACTGCGATTTGTACCTGCTTGAGCAACTGAAGCTTCGGCCACACCTAAAGCATTGATACGATTACGCATAACTGTAACAACTTGCGAGATAGCACCCTGCTCTAACTGAAGCATTTTAGCACTTGTATAAGATACAAATATAGTATTGCCATTTACAGTATACAAAATATTAGCATCTTGAGTTTTCTTGAAATCACCGTTTAAATACCCAGTTACTTTCTGCGTATCTGCTTGGCTTGCTAAAGAGATAGATACAAAACCTGCATCTTTGTACTTTTGTGGTGCACTTACATTAGCTTTGTCTTCTGACTTAGTAGAGCTTTCTATGTTCACACCATTTTCTTTCACGGCACTCACTATCACACCTAGAGTATTATCAAGCTGAGCATCTATAGCAGACTTAGTATCTGCTTCAAGCATAAGATACATACCACCACGCAAATCAAGACCTAAATTCATAGGGTTTGCGCCTAGAGAAGACATCCAAGCAGGAGAGTTTGAAAGCATATTCATAGCAATCACAAAATCATTACCTAAATCTTGTTTTAGTGCTTTTTTAGCTTTTAGCTGCTCTTCCACATCTGCAAATATAACCGAGATATTGCCTTTATTATCTGATAATTCAGCTTTTTTATAGAGAATGTGCTGTTTATTAAGCGTAGCCTCTATAGTGCTAAGAGTTTGCTCTGTCACATCACCATCTTTTTCAGATATTTGCAAAGCAGGACTTTTAAAAAATATTTGGTAAAGCATAAAATAATGCTAGAACTAGGACACAAACTATTAAAAGATTTTTCCACAACGGAAATTGATTAACAGAAAGATTTTTATTATGACTCATTGAAGGATTCCTTTATTAAAAAGAAGAGTATTTAAAGATCTCAATTTTTGAGATTATGCTTTTGTAGCACCTTTAGGTAAGATATTTGCTACTGCATTTCTTTGAACTTTGATTGTTACATTTTCAGCAACTTCTAAATCAACAAAAGTGTCATCAATTTTAGCTATTTTACCGATTACGCCACCATTAGTGACAACTTCATCACCTTTTGAAAGCTCTGAAAGCATTTTGCGTAACTCTTTGTTTTTCTTTTTTGTTGAGGTCTAATAAGCAAAAACCAAAATATAGCAAAGAAAACTACAAGCATCAAAATTGAGCTCATTGCGTTACCCGCTGGTGCTGCAGCACCTTCAGCAAATGCACTAGTACTTAATAAAGCGATAGACAGCAAAGATATAATTATTTTTTTCATTTTTTCTCCCGTAAGATTTTTTAATTTTAGACCCCAAAAGTTTACAGTACAGAAGAGATATTATCAATAAGTATATTTACACCTCAACATACAATTTTTTCTACGCTACAAACTCTCTAACAAACAGGAGCATTTAGTGCCAAACCACCTAGAGATGTTTCTTTATATTTACTACACATATCTAGCCCTGTTTGATACATAACTTTAATCACATAGTCCAAACCAATAAATCTCTTCTCTCCACTATCAAGATATGCAAGTTTTGCAGCATTTATAGCTTGCACTGCACCCATAGCATTTCGCTCGATACATGGAATCTGCACTAGCCCACCGATAGGATCGCAAGTAAGACCTAGATTATGCTCCATACCTATCTCAGCTGCAGACTCGATAGAATCAAGATCCCCACCAAGTAAAGCACAATATGCCCCAGCCGCCATTGAACAAGCGACTCCAACCTCTCCTTGGCAACCAACCTCAGCCGCTGATATTGAAGCACCAGACTTGTAGAGTATTCCGATAGCTGCTGATATTAGTAGGTATTTATTGATAGCTTTAGTTTTTTCAGATTCATTACAAAATTCATTGTTTTCCAAGTAATACTTAAGTACCGCAGGAATAACTCCAGCAGCTCCATTTGTCGGAGCTGTGACCACCCTTTCACCGCAAGCATTTTGCTCGTTTACAGCAATTGCATAAGCATTTAGATAATTAAAATCACTTTTCTCAAAACCTTTCTCTTTAAGTTTTCTAAGCATGCTTGGTGCTCTTTTGCGTACTTTTAAACCACCTGGAAGTATTGCCTCGGGGCAAGTCAAACCTCGTTCAATTGAGGTATTCATCACAAGCCATAGTTCATCTAGCTTTTCCAATGATTCTTTTTCACCATAAGCAACCTTTTCATTCTCAAACATTATTTGGTCAATACTCATATTTGTTTGCATACAGATATTGCGTAAATCATCCATACTTTTGAATTTAAAAGGCTTATTACAAGGAACTTCTGTTGGTAACTGATCTTTCTTGATATGTGTTTTATCTACTATAAAACCACCACCTATAGAAAAATACTCTTTACTAGCTAAAGGTTTATCAGCATCAAATATAGAAAACCTAATACCATTTGCATGTTCAGGTAGAAACTCATCATAGTAAAAAATAAGGTCTCTATTGTAGTTAAACTCTATATTATGTTCTTGGTTTAGATCTAACTTTTCATTAGTAAGGCAATTACCATATAACTTCTTAGCTAACTCAATATCTACTGATTCAGGTAAGAATCCCATCACACCAAGCACAACTGCATAATCAGTCTTATGCCCTTTACCTGTTAATGCTAATGATCCATACAAATCTATCTGAACACGCGTTGTTTGATTCAATAAATCTTTATTGATATTTACAAAATCACAACCGGCACGCATAGGTCCTATGGTATGTGATGATGATGGTCCAACTCCGATAGAAAAAAGTTCAAATGTGCTTTCCATACGACTCTCCAAAGATATATAGTTTACAAATTCATTATACACAAATCACTTTAAAATACGGGTAATACCCCCTAAAAATAATAGCATTTAGAAGTGTACAAAAATATACTAATAAATGAGAGGTATTACAAATGAAACAAAAACGATATACAGATAGTCAAATAGTAAATATTTTAAAGGAATCAGAGAGCGGCATTATCGTATCTGATTTGTGTCGCAAATATGGTATAAGTAGCTCAACATTTTATAAATGGCGTGAGAAATACAGTGGTATGGATGTTTCAATGCTAACAAAAGTTAAAGAGCTTGAAGCCCAAAATAGTAGACTTAAGCGTATGTATGCTGATTTACAGTTAGATCATGATATTTTAAAGGAAGCGATGACAAAAAGTGGTAAAGCCATCTGAGCGAAAGAAGATGGCTTTACAGACAGTGAAAGCTAAGAAAATCAGTGTCAAAAGGAGCTGTAAAGTTTTTTGCATAAGTGAAACAGCATACTACTATAGCCCTAAAAATAGTGATGATAATGAGTATATAGCAAATAAGTTAATTGAGCTTACACAGGCTCATCGCAACTGGGGTTTTAAGCTATGCTTTCTGCATATAAGAAATGTATTGGGTAAGAGGTTTAATCATAAACGAGTATATCGAATATATTGTGATTTGTGTTTAAACTTACGAATAAAGCCTAAAAAAAGAATTAAAAGAGATAAGCCAAAACCATTAACTGAAGCTACTAGAGCAAACCAAATATGGTCTATGGATTTTATGCACGATAATTTATCTAGTGGTAAAAAAGTATAGGCTATTAAATATTATAGATGACTATAATAGAGAAGGCTTAGATTGTGAGATTGACTTTTCATTACCATCATATCGAGTTGAAAAGACTTTAAAAAGGTTAATAAATCAAAGGGGTAAGCCTATAGCAATCAGGTGTGATAATGGTCCTGAATATATAAGCAATAGCTTAAAGTTGTGGGCTAAAAGAAATAAGATACAACTATGGTATATTCAACCTGGAAACCCTCAACAAAATGGCTATGTTGAGAGATTTAATAGGACTATGAGATATGAACTATTAGAGCAAAATTTATTTGATAGTTTAGATGATATTAGGTTACAATCTACTAGGTGGTTATGGGATTACAACAACATTAGACCACATATGGCTTTAGGAGGTTTTCCTCCTAGAATGGTAGCTAATAAAGCTATTTAATAAGTGTACACTTCTAAGTGACATTAAAAATGGGAGTATTACCATTTTAAGGAGAGATTGAAAGATGCTTTAGGTTTAGTATAATTAGTAGGGTAAATTAGAAGTGACACAGAATTTATGACACTCCCAGGCAGGACCTGCGTATTCTGATGTATATTGAGCTGAAAACATCCAGCCAGAACCCATAATAGTCCCGACACCTATCGCTATAAGGCTTTTGATATTTAGTCTGCTATTTATCATAAAAAGTATTTTAAAAAAATATATTTGAGTGTTAAATAATATTCCTTAAACCGCTAAAAGTAAAGTTTTATACGCATTTAAAAACCTTTCTCATTACTCTACTATTTAAAGTTGATACTATATCATACTCAATTGTACCAAGCATTTTCGCTATGTTTTTAGTGCTGTTTTCCTTGTTAGGATTATTTGATATTAGCTCTGCTTGCTCACCAACATCAATATTATAGTCATTATTGCCTAGAGATACGGCTAAAGCATCCATATTGATTCTACCGATAATCGGATATTTATTTCCATCGATATAAACACAACCCGCATTACCCAGCTCACGAGGAAAGCCATCACCATAACCTATCGGTAAAATGGCTATTTGATCATCAGCCTCTCCATAATAACTTATAGAATACCCTACTTCTAACATATCTTTTAAAGTAATGATTCTTATAATTTGTGTCTCAAGTTTTGCGATTGGTTTGATTTGCTTTAGACTTTCATCAATTTCAAACTCAGGTAAAAAGCCATAACTCAATATACCAGGGCGAACCATATCTAAGCTGATATCAGCCTGACCAATACTTGCATAAGAATTTGCTAAATGGCACATTACCGTTTCTTTTTTGCTTTGGAGAAATTTGCCACTTTAAGAAAACGCTCGATTTGCAACTGATTAAAAGTATTCTCCTTATCATCAGCACAAGCTAAATGACTATACACACCTTCAAGCTCTATATATACAGACTCATAGACTTGCGTTATGACATTACAAGCATCGTCATAATCAACACCCAGCATATTCATACCAGTATTTACAAATATATGTACTTTTACTTTTTTGTTATTTTTTTGCGCATGATTTTCAAGCTTTTGAATATCTTCAAGACTATGAATACTAAATCGTACATCTCGCTTAATCAATTCACTAACATAAGTAGCTTCAACCACGCCAAATACCAAGACTGGTACTTCAAAACTATATTTACAAACTTCTAATGCTTCAGTCGCACAAGCAACCGCATAAAAATCTACAATGTCATTAGTATTTTTCACAATAATTTCTAAGCCATGACCATAGGCATTAGCTTTTACTGGCAGGCAAAATTTAGTTTTTGTATATTGCTTAATAATTGAAATATTGTTTCTTAGAGTTTTTGAGTTTATCTCAAGAATATTGATATCCATTAGTTAATCTATTCCATAAAATTTTTACGCATCGATGCCATAAAATTTGTAAAGTCTAATTGCTCAACCGTGTACTGTAATTTTTGACCACAACTACCATCAAACATCATTTGCAAAAAGCTAAATACGACGATATCCACTAAAGATATTTTACCATTAAAAAAGTACTCTCTTGAGTTTAAATAATCTGAGATAGACTTCAAATCTTTTTCAGCACGCGAATATATTTCACTATTTGTAAGTACTGATAAACCACTAACTTTTAATTGACGAGCTATATTTTTTTAGCCGCACCATAGACAAAGTCCAGACATTAGCTTTGGTAAGTTTGCAGACTCAATAAATTCTTTTTTCCAAGATTTATTATCGGCATCACACCAACGAGCATATACAGCCACCCAATAAAGGCTATCTTCGCACAATCTAATAAAAGCATTGCTGATAGCATCCTGCTCTTTATTTAGATGATTATTTAAAGACACTCCATCTTGATTTTCCAGATGAGTAATAATAAGATTACTATCTGCAAATTTTCTACCAGCCTCTTCTATAAATGGCAGCTTACCTGTTGGTGATTTATTAAGCTCTAAGCTAAAATTATTTTCATAATTCAAATTCATAGCTTTTAGGTACAATTCCATCTTCACGCAAAACGGACTACAACTGTAATTCTTACCAGCAAGTTTAGGAAGTTGGTATAAATGAATCATTCTTTATTCCTCAAAATTTATTACATTATTAGCTGAATTTCTTTTAGTGTCAGAATACTGTTCAGAAATTATATTTTCTCTTTCCAAATCAGCCTTTTCAAACTCAGACATAATCAGCTCATCGAACTTGCCATTTCTAAGCACTATATAAGCTCGATATCTATCATCACTAGTTGCGGTATTATAATCAAATGAATATACACGATAAAAAACTGCTCCACCCTCTCGTTTTATACGAATTTTTCGCAGGCAAACAGTATCATCAAGAAGCTCGATATTATGCTTATTTGCCAAGCGTTCAGCGATAGCTATTGTGTATTCTTTATTTTTCATAAAGTTACGCCATGTGAAAAATATTATACCTAAACATATGAGTGTAAAAAGAGCGACAGACATTTGTAACCTATAAACTTGTGATTTTGATGGTTATTATATGTTAAAATCTACTCGTTATAAAACTAATATACGCATTAACCGTGAAAACTCTAAAATACTTTTATGGCTCATTTTTTGTCACAATAGTTGGGATACTCTTAGGAGCATTTTTATACCCTGACAATCTTGTAGCTATTACCTACTCTATACTCATACTTGCTGCACTAGAGATATCCCTTAGCTTTGATAATGCCATCATTAACGCCAAAATACTCGGACAAATGACACCTATTTGGCAAAAAATATTTATCTATATAGGTTTACCCATTGCTGTATTTGGCATGAGGTTGGTATTTCCAATACTTTTGGTAAGTGTCTCTAGTGGTATCGGTTTTAATGACGTAATAACCTTAGCACTAAACAATCCAGAGCAGTATCAAGCAATTCTAGAACACTCAATGCCATATATTTGTAGTTTTGGTGGTAGCTTTTTGCTGATGATTTTCTTGAATTTTTTCTTGAGTGAAAATAACGATCACCATTGGATACCAGCTTTTGAGAATAATATGTTTACTAGAAAGATTCGTAAATATAATTATGGATACATAGTTTTTTGCAGTAATTATCGGACTTATTGTAATTTATAATGTTGCGAATGATCTTCAAGGAAAAATTGCTATAGCTTACTTTCTAGGTATTATAATCCATGAAAGTATTGGCTTACTTAATTCATTTTTTGACAGCTCTAATATAAGTACAGGTGCTGTAGCTCGCAACGGTCTTATGGGCTTTATCTACTTGGAAATAATCGATGCGTCATTTAGCTTTGATGGAGTTGTTGGAGCTTTTGTAATTACTACGAATATTGTCATTATAATGATTGGTTTAGGCATTGGTGCAATGTTTGTGCGTTCATTGACAATTATGTTCGTGGAGAAAAAACTCTACGTAAATATATATATCTTGAGCATGGAGCTCATTATGCCATTGGTTTTTTAGCAAGTGTGTTATTACTAAAAGTATTTATCCACATTCCAGAATGGTTTAGTGGATCTACAGGAATTTTAATATTAACTATTTCGTTTCTGCATTCTATAGCTAATAATAAAAAAATGGACTTTTAACTAGCATCGGTTTGATCTTTAGTTTCAATAAAAGTCATCATTCCAGAATGCATATGATAAAGCATGTGACAATGTATGGGACTGTAAATAATTCTGTGTCAAATTGATATAATTAATTTGATAACAGAAGGAATTACAAAAATGAAATTAGAAATAGATGTAGCAGAATTTGCGGCACAATTAAAGGCTGGCAAGGGTGTAGGCGTTGAAAATGGCGCATTAACTCCATTAATAAAGCAACTCACAGAGATGGCTTTACAAGCAGAATTAGAGACCCATTTAGCTCAAGATTTAGAGCAAAATCGAAAAAATGGAGTTACTAGTAAAACGATGAAATCTTCGGATGGAGAGTTTCAATTAGATACACCTAGAGATAGAAATGGAAGCTTTGAACCTGAAATAGTTAAAAAGCATCAAACCCATATGAGCGATGAATTAGAAAATAAGATGCTCTCATTATTTGCCTTAGGCAATAGTTATTCACAGATAGCTGATCACATTGAAGATATGTATGGAGTTCATTTTTCAAAACCCGCTATTACAGCTGTAACCGATAAACTTATACCGGTAATACCCCTAAAAATAATAGCATTTAGAAGTGTACAAAAATATACTAATAAATGAGAGGTATTACAAATGAAACAAAAACGATATACAGATAGTCAAATAGTAAATATTTTAAAGGAATCAGAGAGCGGCATTATCGTATCTGATTTGTGTCGCAAATATGGTATAAGTAGCTCAACATTTTATAAATGGCGTGAGAAATACAGTGGTATGGATGTTTCAATGCTAACAAAAGTTAAAGAGCTTGAAGCCCAAAATAGTAGACTCAAGCGTATGTATGCTGATTTACAGTTAGATCATGATATTTTAAAGGAAGCGATGACAAAAAAGTGGTAAAGCCATCTGAGCGAAAGAAGATGGCTTTACAGACAGTGAAAGCTAAGAAAATCAGTGTCAAAAGGAGCTGTAAAGTTTTTGCATAAGTGAAACAGCATACTACTATAGCCCTAAAAATAGTGATGATAATGAGTATATAGCAAATAAGTTAATTGAGCTTACACAGGCTCATCGCAACTGGGGTTTTAAGCTATGCTTTCTGCATATAAGAAATGTATTGGGTAAGAGGTTTAATCATAAACGAGTATATCGAATATATTGTGATTTGTGTTTAAACTTACGAATAAAGCCTAAAAAAAGAATTAAAAGAGATAAGCCAAAACCATTAACTGAAGCTACTAGAGCAAACCAAATATGGTCTATGGATTTTATGCACGATAATTTATCTAGTGGTAAAAAGTATAGGCTATTAAATATTATAGATGACTATAATAGAGAAGGCTTAGATTGTGAGATTGACTTTTCATTACCATAATATCGAGTTGAAAAGACTTTAAAAAGGTTAATAAATCAAAGGGGTAAGCCTATAGCAATCAGGTGTGATAATGGTCCTGAATATATAAGCAATAGCTTAAAGTTGTGGGCTAAAAGAAATAAGATACAACTATGGTATATTCAACCTGGAAACCCTCAACAAAATGGCTATGTTGAGAGATTTAATAGGACTATGAGATATGAACTATTAGAGCAAAATTTATTTGATAGTTTAGATGATATTAGGTTACAATCTACTAGATGGTTATGGGATTACAACAACATTAGACCACATATGGCTTTAGGAGGTTTTCCTCCTAGAATGGTAGCTAATAAAGCTATTTAATAAGTGTACACTTCTAAGTGACATTAAAAATGGGAGTATTACCCTATCTATAGCATTTTCTTTGTCATAATATAGAGTATCTTCTATACTTTTTTGCATTTCTAATTTAATATCTTTCATAGCTAGTCCTTTATTGTTTCTTTCAACTTAATTATAAAGTCGACTAGCTACAGACACAATTTATTACACACTATCGTCAATTGATGATGATTCTTAGTTTAGTTTTGATTACAAGTTTTTTAGAGCAGATTTTTTGTATATTTTAGTTGGGTAATTGTCTTTACCCTTAAACGCAAAAAGCCCCATCATAAGTTAATATGATGGGGCTTTGAGTATGTGCTCTTGTTAGAGTCTTTAATTATTCAAAAAAATGGCGACTACCTACTTTCACTTAGCGAATGCTAAACTATCATCGGCGTGTTATAGTTTCACTTCTGAGTTCGGAATGGGATCAGGTGGTACCTACAAGCTATCATCGCCAAAACTGTGTTTTGGGTTTGGTTCTTTGTTTCTGTTATTGTTAATATCTTTAGTTTATAAAGATATTTAACAATTCAGCATAGAAATAGACTTAAGTCTCTCGGATCATTAGTACTGGTAAGCTTCATACATTACTGTACTTCCACACCCAGCCTATCAACGTCGTAGTCTCCAACGTTCCTTACAGGTCTAAGACCTGGGATATCTAATCTTGAAGGAGGCTTCCCGCTTAGATGCTTTCAGCGGTTATCCCTTCCGAACGTAGCTACCCGGCAATGCTTCTGGCGAAACAACCGGAACACCAGTGGTTCGTTCACTCCGGTCCTCTCGTACTAGGAGCAACTCTTCTCAAATATCCAACGCCCACGGCGAGATAGGGACCGAACTGTCTCACGGCGTTCTGAACCCAGCTCGCGTACCACTTTAAATGGCGAACAGCCATACCCTTGGGACCGACTACAGCCCCAGGATGTGATGAGCCGACATCGAGGTGCCAAACTCCCCCGTCGATATGAACTCTTGGGAGGAATCAGCCTGTTATCCCCAGAGTACCTTTTATCCGTTGAGCGATGGCCCTTCCATACGGGACCACCGGATCACTAAGACCTACTTTCGTACCTGCTCGAGCCGTCACTCTCGCAGTCAAGCGCACTTTTGCCTTTATACTCTTAGCATGATTTCCGACCATGCCGAGTGCACCTTCGTACTCCTCCGTTACTCTTTGGGAGGAGACCGCCCCAGTCAAACTACCCACCATACACTGTCCTCGAATTTCTCCTGAGTTAGAACTTCAAATAGTCAAGGGTGGTATTTCAAGGTCGACTCCACAACATCTAGCGACGCTGCTTCATAGTCTCCCACCTATCCTACACATAAATATTCAAAGTCCAGTGCAAAGCTGTAGTAAAGGTTCACGGGGTCTTTCCGTCTAGGTGCGGGTACACAGCATCTTCACTGCGATTTCAATTTCACTGGGTCTATGGTGGAGACAGTGTGGCCGTCGTTACGCCATTCGTGCAGGTCGGAACTTACCCGACAAGGAATTTCGCTACCTTAGGACCGTTATAGTTACGGCCGCCGTTTACTGGGGCTTCGATCCAAAGCTTCGCTTGCGCTAACCTCTTCAATTAACCTTCCAGCACCGGGCAGGCGTCACACCCTATACTTCATCTTACGATTTCGCAGAGTGCTGTGTTTTTGATAAACAGTCGCAGCCACCTGATAATTGCAACCCACGTCAGCTCCAGGAGCAAGTCCTTTCACCTAATATGGGCACACCTTCTTCCAAAGTTACGGTGTCATTTTTGCCTAGTTCCTTCACCATAGTTCTCCCATAGCCTTAGTATTCTCTACCTACCCACCAGTGTCGGTTTACAGTACGGTTACTTATACAATATACTTAGAAGATTTTCCTGGAAGCATGGCATCAATAGCTTCGTCAAATAAATTTGACTTCGTCTCGTATCTCAGATCAACAATATACCGGATTTACCTAATACATCTACCTACTTACTTTCACCCGGACAACCATTCGCCGGGCCTACCTAGCCTTCTCCGTCCCTCCATCATTCATATAAGCAGCACAGGAATATTAACCTGTTGTCCATCGACTTCGCTCTTCAGCTACGCCTTAGGTGCCGGCTTACCCTACGTTGATTAACATTGCGTAGGAATCCTTGGGTTTTCGGCCAATAAGAATCTCACTTATTTTACGTTACTCATGTCAGCATTCGCACTTCTGATACCTCCAGCATGCTTCTCAACACACCTTCATCGGCTTACAGAACGCTCCCCTACCATATATATTAATACATATCCGCAACTTCGGTGCATAGCTTAGCCCCGTTAAATCTTCCGCGCAAACCGACTCGACCAGTGAGCTATTACGCTATCTTTAAAGGATGGCTGCTTCTAAGCCAACCTCCTGGCTGTCTATGCCTTCCCACTTCGTTTCCCACTTAGCTATGACTTGGGGACCTTAGTTGGCGGTCTGGGCTGTTTCCCTCTCCACTACGGACCTTAGCACCCGCAGTGTGTCTCCCGTGATTGAACTTGATCGTATTCTTAGTTTGCATCGAGTCGGTAAGGTCGTAAAACCCCCTAGTCGAAACAGTGCTTTACCCCAATCAGTTATTCACGAGGCACTACCTAAATAGTTTTCGGGGAGAACCAGCTATCTCCGCGCTTGATTAGCCTTTCACTCCGATCCACAACTCATCCCGTAATTTTGCAACATTAGTGGGTTCGGTCCTCCAGTTAGTATTACCTAACCTTCAACCTGGTCATGGATAGATCGCGCCGGTTTCGGGTCTACTCCTAGCAACTATACGCCCTATTAAGACTCGCTTTCGCTACGGATCCCTTATTCAGTTATCCTTGCTACTAAAAGTAACTCGCTGACCCATTATACAAAAGGTACGCAGTCACATAACTAAATTATGCTCCTACTGCTTGTATGCAAGCGGTTTCAGATTCTATTTCACTCCCTTTATAAGGGTTCTTTTCACCTTTCCCTCACGGTACTAGTTCACTATCGGTCATTACGAGTATTTAGCCTTGGAGGATGGTCCCCCCATGTTCAAACAAGGTTTCTCGTGCCCCGTCCTACTTGTTCATATGTCTAGTTCCACTAAGATTATTTCGTATACGGGACTATCACCCTCTACCGTCAAGCTTCCCAACTTGTTCTACTATAATTCTAGCTATATCATACCAGGCTCTTCCCACTTCGCTCGCCACTACTATGGGAATCTCAATTGATTTCTTTTCCTAAGGGTACTTAGATGTTTCAGTTCCCCTCGTTCGCCTCTGTAACTATGTCGCTACAGATAACCATACTGCTATGGCTGGGTTCCCCCATTCGGAAATCTCCGGATCATAGGTCATTTACCACCTAACCGAAGCTTATCGCAGATTAACACGTCCTTCATCGCCTCCAAATGCCAAGGCATTCACCGCTTGCACTTATTTTCTTAAGTCTATTTCTATACTAAATTGTTAAATATCTCTATCTTCATGTAAATAAAATATGGTGGAGCCTAGCGGGATCGAACCGCTGACCTCCTGCGTGCAAAGCAAGCGCTCTCCCAGCTGAGCTAAGGCCCCATAATATTTTTATCTTTTCTTTATTGATCAAGGAAGGTGCTTTGCGAAGTTCATTCAGTAATGAATGAGCAAGTGCATGACGATGATCAGTGAAGAAAATGGTGGGTCTGAGTAGACTCGAACTACCGACCTCACCCTTATCAGGGGTGCGCTCTAACCAAGCTGAGCTACAGACCCGTATCTTATTTACACTAAAATATATTATCTACAAACACTAAGTTAAATCCTCTAAGTTTCAGTAACTGAAGTTTATTTCTATTTTTTCGTATTTCCTTTAAGGAGGTGATCCAGCCGCAGGTTCCCCTACGGCTACCTTGTTACGACTTCACCCCAGTCATGAATCACTCCGTGGTAAACGCCCTCCCGAAGGTTAAGCTATCTACTTCTGGAGCAACCCACTCCCATGGTGTGACGGGCGGTGTGTACAAGACCCGGGAACGTATTCACCGCGACATTCTGATTCGCGATTACTAGCGATTCCGACTTCATGCAGTCGAGTTGCAGACTGCAATCCGGACTAAGAATACCTTTCTGAGTTTCGCTCCACCTCGCGGTATCGCAGCCCTCTGTAATATCCATTGTAGCACGTGTGTAGCCCTGGTCGTAAGGGCCATGATGACTTGACGTCGTCCCCACCTTCCTCCGCCTTGTCAGCGGCAGTCTCAATAGAGTACCCAACTTAATGATGGTAACTATCAATAGGGGTTGCGCTCGTTGCGGGACTTAACCCAACATTTCACAACACGAGCTGACGACAGCCGTGCAGCACCTGTCACTGAGTTCCCGAAGGCACCAATCTATCTCTAGAAAGTTCTCAGGATGTCAAGACCAGGTAAGGTTCTTCGCGTTGCATCGAATTAAACCACATGCTCCACCGCTTGTGCGGGTCCCCGTCAATTCCTTTGAGTTTTAGTCTTGCGACCGTAGTCCCCAGGCGGAGTACTTACCGCGTTAGCTACGCCACTAGATCCTTTACACCGAACCCAACAGCTAGTACTCATCGTTTACAGCGTGGACTACCAGGGTATCTAATCCTGTTTGATCCCCACGCTTTCGTCCCTCAGCGTCAGTATTAGTCCAGAGTGTTGCCTTCGCCATTGGTGTTCCTTCTGATCTCTACGCATTTCACCGCTACACCAGAAATTCCCCACTCCTCTACTATACTCTAGTCTACCAGTATCAAATGCAGTTCCAAGGTTGAGCCCTGGGCTTTCACATCTGACTTAATAAACCGCCTACGAACCCTTTACGCCCAGTAATTCCGATTAACGCTTGCACCCCCGTATTACCGCGGCTGCTGGCACGGAGTTAGCCGGTGCTTATTCTTCAGGTAACGTCAATCCCTGCCGCTATTAACGACAAGGCCTTCCTCCCTGACTAAAGTGCTTTACGACCCTAGAGCCTTCTTCACACACATGGTATTGCTGGATCAGGGTTTCCCCCATTGTCCAATATTCCCCACTGCTGCCTCCCGTAGGAGTTTGGACCGTGTCTCAGTTCCAATGTGGCTGATCATCCTCTCAAATCAGCTATAGATCGCAGCCTTGGTAGGCCTTTACCCCACCAACAAGCTAATCTAACGCAGGCTCATCCATCCGCGGCAGCAACAAGTTGCCACCTTTAATCCTCAGATATTATGCGGTATTAACAGTCGTTTCCAACTGGTATCCCCACAGATAGGTAGATTCCTACGCGTTACTCACCCGTCCGCCACTCGTCAGCCTGGAAGCAAGCTTCCTGCTGTTACCGTTCGACTTGCATGTGTTAAGCATTCCGCCAGCGTTCAATCTGAGCCAGGATCAAACTCTTCAGTTTAATCAATTTCTGACTCCAACTACTGTTACTCAAATTCATTAACAAAGTGTTTGTATATAATATATCTATTAAATATCTCAAGGGCTAGAACCTAATCTCCTCCTCGCTTCCCGTTGCATCACTCCCAACCGGTGAAGACATATAATACACATCACTTTCTCTCTTTGCAAGCCTTTTTTATTAAAATATTCAAGTTTTTTGGATTTATTTGATATCTCTTTGAATTTACTCAGAATGGGTGAAATCCTATTCATGAATGTAGAGGGAAATATATATTAATAGTGAAAACATCGTAAACCAAAACTTCAATACTAAAGAGAATCCGAGATTCGGGTGATATTTTGGGATATTCGTTACAAACCTTCGACTCCGTTCAGGATCTTATTAGCTTTCTTGGTAAAAGGTGGTGTCGGATGGTTTAGTTGTTTTACATAATTGTTATGAGGATAAAAGTAAAATTAGTTGCCTGCCCATTGTGCATCTGTAGACAATGGGACACATGTAAAATCAACGCCTGGTTCTGGGTCAGATTCTAAATCCACAAAATAACCATTCTGTGCAGGATCCTTAGTAACTACTGGAGGAGCCCCAGCAGGATACAAATTAATATCTAATGTATCAAAACCGTTACCATTTAGATTAACAGCCTCTAGATTTGTATTTCTGTTATTATATGCACGATTAAAAGTGCTTGTGACATACCCGTAGCCCGCCAAACATTTCAGAGTCAGAATATTAGTCCCATCATCCCATGAATATTGAACATTATGTAAAGTTCCCGAACCAGAACTAGCCGGAGCATCAGAGAACAATATAGAGACCGTGTTCGTTGATAAATACTTGTACCTTTCTTTAACATAGCTAGATAAAGCAACAACTCCTGTTAACATGACCAGGCCTGATTATTTGCTTTTCCATCAACGTTCCTAATAGTTTGTTTAGTTCTAGATCCAAATATAACTAGCAAATCATCAATTGTAGAATTTTACTTGGATAACTCCCAATTGCAGATAGAGAATGTTTTAAGAAAAACATTTCATAAAGCAATTGATAATTTTATTATTTCCATTAGCTTAAATGCTCCTAATCTTCCCATTACTAAGATATAGAAGCACAAGACACAAGAGTTAGCTTTTGAGGTGATATCTGAGCATTCGCATAATATGCAAAGCTAGAACCCCAACGTCCCGAACCCTCTTCAAAAACCTTACCCTCTCCGAACTGAATATAAAACCTAAGAACTTTCAAATCTCCAGAACTCGCCACAAACAAAGGCTTAACTGTACTATCAATATTCCCGCCTGTTAGAGTACTACCTTGACCAACGCTTATTGCATTATTTGCCATCGCATACCCTGCAGGGCAAGTAAATTGCATACTACAGTTTGAACCAGAGCCTGTTTTGATAACACTAATACGACTATTTGGAGCAGTCCATGTAACACCATCAGTTAATCCATATGAATTACTATCAGTCGCACCTTCTGGGCATACATAAACCACAGATGTAGCATAAGTTGGCACAATCAAATCACCGCCGCTCGAAAAATCAGTTACTCGAATAGTCTCTCCATTTACAACAATTGTTCCATTAACAGATATATTTACAGCTTGCCCTGAAGTAAACACTCCTCCAGTAGGATTGTCTAAATTATCGCATTGATCGCTTGCACACCGTGCAGATAAGCCCGATTTAATAAGCTGAGTATTAGTCGTGAAAATTATTAATACCGCTCCATACAAGACTTGAATCTGTTGATTTTACTATACTTTTATTTAGCACATGCTCTCACCTAGAAATCTGTATTTACTGTTTTATCAACTATACCTAACTCAATACCAAACATTACCACTACAATTATGCAATATATCTAATTCTCGACTCTTATGACCTTCTGAGAGCAGCCGACATAATTATAATTCCAGCCAAAAAATGCTAATACTATAAATTTTGGTAACTACCCAGCATCTGAGCTAACTAATTTTAGGTTTTTCCCATTAAAAACATTATTTAGTGTATCAAGAATCTTCCACCCTTGCTTGCGAGCAGTTGATAATAGTGTGCGTATAGTTACAAATTTTGAGCTCCTGATACACTACGAAAACATCCAGATACTTTCTGCTTTACCTTCATCATCCGCAAATCATTTTCCGCTTGATTATTAGTGAATGCAACATCTGAATCATACATAAACAGAAGCACATCAGATTTATAATCGCGCAAACGCAATAGCAAATTAGGACCTACTCGTCGTTTCTTTCGCCTCTTTTACCACTATTAACCAAAGGTATTAACGCCTCGTGATATTTAATACCTTTCGTAATTATACGATCATAAACTTCACTAACCAACTGTTGCTTATCTGGAGGTAAATTTCTATCTTGAGATCTGTTGACCAGATGACAACTACGCCTCAATAACCTAATCATACGCTTAGACCATAATTCACCATCTTCAGCTAAAGACTTTAGTTCTCGTAAATGATGAGCGTTACATAACACATGCTTAACTCCTGTAAGTGTAAAATATGGCTTCCAATGATCGTGAATAATAGTTCCTGTCAAACCATACAACAATGATTTACGCTTAGCATTAATGTGATAGTAAGTATAGTCAGCATTTGAGCATACATGTAACCACTGAGTTTTTGATGATATGCGGTAACCTGTCTCATCTAAATGCTTGACCTTACTATTCTCTAATTTAGATAATACAGACTTTTCAAAGTCAGCTAACTGATTTGCTCAGGTTTGACTAAATTCCGCTATACTTGCTGTAGCAATATTAATCCCAAATAAGTCACACAACAATTGCTGTACTCGTTGCTCTGGAATAAAATGCTGGTTTTGCAAATATGTAACATAGCTCTTTAGTATATTGCCATATTGTACCGGAGCATTTACTCCATCAGGAAATTTTGCTACTGTATACTTATAGCAAGCAGGACAATATTTCTTTTGATTATTGTATTGAGTAACTTTTAGTTTTGTATTTCTGGCAAATCATGTACTTGACGCTTTACATAAGATTCTACTGCTATTTTACTTAAATCAGTCTGACAATGATCACAGTTTACTACTTCGCTTGTAAGTACTTGATCAGGACAGACTGGTTTGAAGAGTAGTGCCTTATGACCTTTTTGACCACCTGACTTTCTTACAGTATTTGATTTAAGTGAACCTTTTAAACTAACACTCTTGCTTAAACCGTCACTTGATGGAGGCTTAGAGCTATTACTACTGTTCTTTGACAAACGCTTACGCAAAAGAGAAATTTCTTCTTTTAATCGTTTGTTCTCTTGCTCCAACACATCTAACCTAACTGTCAGATCCTGGATTAATTATTTTGATTGCGTATCCATAGGCTATAATTACGCCATAATATTGCTCAAATTGAAATACTTTTTATACCAAAACTTATTTTTTAGCAAAAATTATGCTGGGTAGTTACAAATTTTGTTTTCATAAACACCTTTAAAATAAATTCAGTAAATGAATATTCAAAACTACCTACAATACATCAGAAGCACCTTATGACTACTAGTCACTAACTTTTGAAGCCATCATTATAGCAATAGTCAAAGGACATATCATCCACACAAAAGCAAAAAATTACTTTTATATAATCTCAAATAAAGAGTTAAAAATAAAAAACATTAAAAGATTTTATAAATTTCTACTAAGCAAATCTAGTGCTTAAATGAAATAATAATAAATGGTGGGTGTTGAGGGGTTCGAACCCCGACCCTCGCCTTGTAAGGGCGATGCTCTCCCAGCTGAGCTAAACACCCAAGTATTATTGATCATGGCGGAGAGGAAGAGATTCGAACTCTCGATGGGTTTTAAAGCCCATACTCCTTAGCAGGGGAGCGCCTTCAGCCGCTCGGCCACCTCTCCATAACCATGTGAAAGATAATTATATATAACATAAAATATAGTGTCAAGCTAAACACTACATATTTTGCGAGATTAAGTTTTTTGCTAATCTTACGAGCTTTGTAAAAAGTGCAGTATTTTCATGATGGACAAGTCACGACTTATCTCTACAAAGAATGTGCCGAACTCGGTTAGTATAGTGGTATGACTCTAAATGAAAATCCGTAACATCAGTTATTTAAAATATTTACTAAACAAACTAGGTAAAAACTACTATAATAAGCATTACATTATAAATTTAAAAATTCTCACAAATTATTATGCGTAAAATTCTAGTTACTAACGCCCTGCCTTATGCCAATGGCGATCTACATTTGGGGCACATGCTTGGCTATATTCAATCTGATATTTGGGTAAGATTCCAAAAACTACAAGGCAACGAGTGTATTTTTGTATGTGGTAGCGATACTCACGGTACGCCAATTATGCTAAAAGCTAAAAGCTTAGGTATAACTCCAGAAGAAATGGTAGAAAAATATTCTACAAATCATCTTAAGGATTTCTCTGACTTTGAAATCAAGTTTGATAACTATCATTCAACAAACAATGATTTAAACAAAGATATTGTCGAAAACATATATAACAGACTAAACGATAAAAATCTTATTAGTACAAAAAATATTGCTCAAGCTTACGATCCGGAAGCAAATATGTTTTACCAGATAGATTTGTAAAAGGTACACCTAAATGTAAGGCTGAAGATCAATACGGAGATAGTTGTGAAGTTTGTGGTGCAACTTAGACCCTACTGACTTAATAAACCCTAAATCTGTAATTTCAAGGAAAAACTCCAATACAAAAAAATTCTGAGCATTATTTCTTTGATCTGCCAGCACTAGAAAAAACATATCTAACTGGATAAGTTCAAACAAAACCTACAGCCAGAAGTTGCTAATAAACTTAACGAATGGTTTGAACAAGGTTTACAAAGCTGGGGATATCTCTCGTGATGCTCCATATTTTGGTTTTGCAATACCAAACACAGATGGTAAAAAATTCTTTTATGTATGGCTTGATGCTCCTATGGGCTATATCGCTAGCACGAAAGACTATTGTAATAAAAACAATGTGGATTTTAACAAATATTGGCTTGCTGAAAATCAAGAAAATACTGAGCTTTATCATTTCATAGGCAAAGATATTATCTATTTCCATGCTCTTTTTTGGCCTGCGATATTAGAAGCAACTGATCACAGAACTCCTACTAGCGTATATGCAAACGGATTCTTGACTGTAAATGGTAAAAAGATGTCAAAATCTCGTGGTACATTTATCCAAGCGAGAACTTATCTTGATAATCTTGATCCTAGTTATTTAAGATACTACTTTGCATCTCGATTAACATCTAAAATAGACGATATCGACCTAAACCTAGAAGAGTTTGTAACTAAAGCTAATTCTGATATCGTCGGCAAAGTAGTAAATATAGCAAGTCGTTGTGCTGGATTTATCAACAAGAAATTTGATGCTACACTTTCTAGTGCAGTTTTTGATACTGATTTAGAAAAAGAATTTAGCAACGCTCATGGAGATATAACCAAAGCTTTTGAACAAGAGAGTTTGCAACAGCTATCAGACTAATCATGGGACTGGCAGACAAAGCTAATCAATTCATAGATTTCCACAAGCCATGGTCACTAGCTAAAAGAAGAAGGTCAAGAAGCAAAGGTTCATCAAGTTTGCTCTCAAGGCATAAATATGTTTAAGGTTTTGGTTTCGTATTTGAAGCCAATAATCCCAAGCCTTGCAAAAAGCACAAGAATTTTAAAATATCGAAATGAATAACTGGAATGATGCTCGATATTTTTAAAAGAGCAGAAGATAAATAAATTCAAACCATTAGCTACTCGTATAGAAAAAGAAAAAAGTAGATAAAATACTTGAGGATACGCAAAAAATGCTCGCAACAGAAACTCCAAAAGAAGAGTCAAAACTTAATTTAGCGGCTGATGAGTGTACTATTGACGACTTTATGAAAGTTGACTTGCGTGTTGCAAAAATAATAGAAGCTAGCCATGTCGAGGGCTGATAAGTTGCTAAAACTTATTTCGGATTTAGACAGTGAGACTAAGCGAAGTATTTGCTGGTATAAAATCTAACTATACTCCAGAAAGTTTGGTTAGCAAACACACCTGTAATGGTAGCTAACCTTGCTCCAAGAAAGATGAAGTTTGGGATGTCTGAGGGAATGGTCTTAGCAGCAGGTGATGGTAAAGGTATATATATAGAGCCACATGAAGGTGCAAAAGCTGGCATGCGAGTTAAATAATTATCAAAATGAAAAAAATTATTTCCATGGTTTTGGTGTTTATGCTCTTTAATACTGGCTTTACTGAGCTATTTAGATAGATCTACTCTTAGTATAGCAAATACAGTAATTGCAGATGCTTTTAACATATCTCCTGTCAAAATGGGTACCCTCTTATCCGCATTTATGTGGTCATATGCCCTATCAAGCCTTCCTTCTGGATATATGGTCGATAAGTTTGGTATCAACAAAGTAATGATAGTAAGCTTAGCAGGATGGTCAATCGCAGCAATACTTGGTGGTTTGGTAATAGGTTTTTATTCCATATTATTTACTAGAATATTGTTAGGCATTGTTGAAGCTCCATTTTTTATAATTGCTACAACAATCATCCAACAATATTTTAAGCCAAGCCAACGCGGGCTAGCATCATCTATAGTTTCTTTAGGTCCTAGATTAGCAAATGTAATTGCCCCTATCTTTTTAGTAAGCTTAATAGCTATAGTAAATTGGCGAGGAATGTTTATTCTATTGGGTGTATTTAGCTCTGTAATAGGTGCAATATGGTACATAACAACAAGCTCTTCGCTTAGAAAATTAGCACCGCCATCTACATCAAAAAATAATATTAGCATTATAAGCCATATCAAAGATAGGAATGTTGCTTTTTTGTGTGCTGGGAATATAGGCTCATCATATGCTTACTGGGTATTTTTAACTTGGCTACCTTACTACTTCATTCACAATAAGGGGCTTGACTTAAACAAATGGGATAGCTACATCAATATCTTTTGTGCTATCTATAATATCTGTGATGCTTGGAGGTATTGTCTCTGACATTCTTATAAGATCTAAAGTTTGTGGCAGTGAAAGCTCGACTCTCGCCAATTATCTTAGGTTGCACAATAGCAGGACTTGCCATTGTAGTACTACCATTTATAGAAGGTTTAAAGCTTACTATTATAATCATAAGTATTAGTATTTTTTTCTTAGGACTTAGAATATCGCCAACATGGGCTCTGGTTGCAGATATTTCTTCAAAAGAAACCGTTGGCTCCATCGGTGGTATTCAAAATTTCTCAAACTTTGTCGGAGCAGGGCTTGCTCCATTACTTACGGGGTTTATATTAGGTGCCACTAATAGTTTTACTCTAGTGTTTATTTTCAGTGGCATTGTTTGTTTGGGTGCTTCAGTGTGCTATATGTTTATAAAAAAAAATAATATTTTAAATATTGCATTAACAAAAGATATCATATATCGTTTAATTCAAATAACTCAAAATTAATTAGACGAGCATGAGAAAAACAATATTGTTACTAACTACTTTTACAATAATTTTGTCAGCAATAAATTTAAGCTATGCTAGCTGTACAATTGTTGTTAGAGATAATACTTCAAATAATGAATTTAACTCCAGTAATTTTGTTAGAGCAGAGTCAAGCTATATAGGGCTGCTTATAATTCCAAAATGCTTAGATAACTCAACATCAACAAAAGAGAATTGCTCATCTGGACTTTATGGAACACCTTCAAGATTATTATTTACATATCTTAATGATTTTAAAGATTGCAAAGCTGCTGTAGATTCTGAAATCAAATTAACAATTGAAAAAACCTAGCGTAACTAAAAAAACTATACCAGTAAAAAAATTCAAGATTCTAATTTATTTGAAGATAGTGATACTATGTATCTTAACTATCCGAGTGATTTCAAATTAAATGACTGATATTACCAAGCTTGAGTGGTATAAGTTGCAAACACATTCGTCTATCCTCAACCATCTTTCGTAAGTACTTTTTTATTATCTGCTAAAAATCATCTGCGACAAGCTCCAGTGAACTTTTTGCACTAAATCAACAGTTTTTTATATCTCAAATGACTTAGCTACCCTCTACCACACCAACTCCCTGTCTTGTGACCTCATACGGAACATCAAGCATATTGACTACTGTTGTCGATTCATAACCACAATACTCTGACTCTACAATAAGATCTAAGTGATTAGTCACTTCATCATCAAGCTCAGCACAATCTGTAATCACATGCTCGCTAAATGGCAATATAAAAGAACTAACAACCAAAGGCTCGCCTAGCTCCGCACATATTGCAGCTGGTACATAATGATCACTCACTCTTATACCGACTGTATTTTTGGACTTTGTAATGGGAAGCAACGATGATATTTTCGGTTGCATCAAGTATGAAAGTAAAAGATCCTGGCGTATATCTTTAAGAATCTATAAGCGGTGTTATCAACTTCTTGCATACTCTGATATTTCGGATAAATTCTTTTACACATATGTGAAATTTGTGAGAACTATCAAGGTCTCTGATTTTTTTGATTTTATCGATACCTTTTTTAGACTTCATCTTTACATGCCAAGGCATATCCCGAATCTGTCGGAATAGCTTATCACGGTATCTTTTGCAAGAATTTCAACAACTTCTTTGAGAGCTTTGGCATTATTACCATAACTGTTTATTTCTATTAATCTCTTCATAATCTTCATAAATACGTTGTTATACTTTAGCACATTATACATTACTTACAAAAATTAGCCAAACTATGAATAAAATGTTGAATGATTTACTACCTGCAATTGTATTTTTTACAGTTTATAACGTTTATGATATTTCTTTATGCTACTGCTGCATTAATTATAGTTACAGTTGCTCAAGTAATTTGGGAATATGTTAAACACCGAAAAATTGCAAAAGCACAAATTTAATAGCTGTACTTAGTTACTGTGTTTTGGTGGAGCTACCTTTATTTTCATAATGCTGAATTTATAAAATGGAAAGTTAGCATAATTAACTGGGTCTTAGGTTTTGGGCTTATAATTACAACATACATCATGAAAGAAACTCCGATGGAGAAGCTCTTAAAAGATAATGTCAATTTAATGCACAATCAATGGAAACTGCTTAATAATATGTGGGGAGCTTACTTTGTAGTGCTAGGAACATTGAATTTATTTGTTGCTTACTTTTTCTCTACAAATGTATGGATGAACTTTAAACTTTTTGGAATGATGGGAATAACTATAGCTTTCATGGTGATTCAAACAGTCTATTTATCAAAACATATGAAAAAATAATTATACAAAATTCTATCCTCAAATGTATAATTGACAAATAAAGATTTATAAAAATATAATTATGGAAAATAATAATCCCGAAAAAATCGAAATTTAGAAACTGAACATAAAACAAAAAAATCCTGTATTTACAAAAAAAATTCTTAGCTATGTTTTATTAGTTACGATATTAGCATTGTTTTGTGTATTAGAAATAGTTGTACTGATAGCTATATTCTCAGTATTTTCTTTATTCTATATAATCATCCTCTCTGTTGGTATACTGTATTTAACATATCGAGGATTAAGAAAGCTTGCTCGATACTATAAGGGACTGTCCACAAATAAGTTAAATGATTAACTTGTCCATTTTCTCATAAGGACAGCACAATGTGCTATCCCTACAAATAAGTTAAATGATTATATTAACTCTCAAACAAGGTTTGCAGCGTAAGTTCTAGCTCCGATAAGACCTACATCGGTATTCATAATAATATGAATAGGAAAATCTTTCATCATAGCAGACATTCTACCCTTGTCTCTAAACTTCTCAAGAAACTGGCTTTGCTTGATCTGCTCTATAAGTCTAGGTGCTATTCCACCTGCGATATACAATCCTCTAAAAGGTAAGCTAGTCAATGCTAAATTGCCAGCGATTGGAACTGCAGATACTCAAAAAACAAATCAATTGTGCGTAATGCTGATGGCTCTTCATGCTCAACCGCATAACGAACAACTACAGCAGCCTTATCAGAATCTGATACGCTAAAAAGCTCTCGCGAAGATCCATACACTCTGCTGATTATATAACGGATGCTTAATTACATATTTTAAACGTTGGGGCCATTACCATGTACTACAAAATCTCCAGGTGAAACTCTGGAAAGTTTTTACGCATAAACTTAAAAGCTCCAACTTGCTCATCATCTACAGGAGCAAAATCCACATGACCACCTTCTGTTTTAAATACGCGAGGATTATGCTCTTTGTATAACACTAAGCATTCAGACCTGTACCAAGCTCCACTTTTTTAAGAAAGAGTATCATCATCTCTCTTTATCTTTTAGGATTTAACAACAATATCTCTTTTTTATAATTGTTGAAAGCTCAATACCATAGCAAATGGCTTCAAAATCATTTTTATGACTTTGACTCTATCTTTACTTTATAACAAGGCCCTTCTGGAAAGGGAGTGTTGCTCTGAGCTGCCATCCACTTGGCTGCAGGTTTGGCCTCAACTGCTCCCTGCCATTTCCAGAACAAACCCTTGCTACTGCTGGGCAAGCTGAATCTATTTTATCGGCAAAATCAATCTCTTGTAAAAAAGTAGCTATGACATCAGATAAACAATTAAAATTTGCTCCTTTGTACTTCCTAATTGCGATACTTTTAGTTTTAGCATTCTCCAACAAAGACACTTCTAGTCTTGTGTTTGTGCTCTCGATATCTCCAGAGATAATATATACATCTCAATAGCTCCTTAATTTACTAACTGATGTTAGCCAATACAAAAAGTATATTCTGCTATAATTATATAATAAATTATATACAAAAAATTAGGAGAATAGTTTAAATGTCAAAAGATAATAAAACAACAGATTTTGGCTTCTCTGAAGTACCATGGGAAGAAAAGCAAAAAAAAAGTAGCTGGAGTTTTTCACTCAGTAGCTGCTAAATACGATATTATGAATGACCTTATGTCTTTTGGTATTCATCGTATATGGAAGAAAATCACAATCTCTAAATCAGGCGTTCGTAAAGGCGATAGAGTACTAGACTTAGCTGGTGGAACTGGCGATTTAGCATACAAATTTTGCCAAATGGTTGGTGATGAAGGTAAGTTGTGTTGAGTGACATAAACTCTTCTATGCAGAGAGTTGGTAAGAAAAACTTACAAATAAAGGCTGTGTAGGCAATATAGAATATGTGCAAGCCAATGCCGAATACTTACCTTTTGAAGATAACTACTTTGATTGTATAACGATATCATTTGGCCTAAGAAATGTAACGGATAAGGCTGCTGCTATTGCATCTATGCAACGAGTGCTAAAACCAGGTGGTAAACTACTTATATTGGAATTCTCAAAACCTGTAGTGCCAATGCTATCAAAGTCTATGATGAATACTCTTTCAAAGCTCTACCGTTTATGGGCAAAATCATAACTCAAGATGCTGAAAGTTATAAATACTTAGCTGAATCAATCCGCAAACATCATCTGATCAAGAAACTCTAAAACAGATGATGCTTGACGCAGGTTTTGATAGTGCTGAATATCAAAATATGACTGGTGGAATAGTTGCTTTGCATATAGGATATAAGTACTAAGATGATCGAAACTATCAATAAAGCTCTAAAGATATTTTCCAAAACTTGACCCTCAAGCTATTGGCTTATTACAACCATTGAAAGATAAGTCTTTGACTGTCACCATAACTGATGTTGATTATACAATCACACTTACTAGTGATGGGCAAAACCTTTGCTAATAACATTGCATCGACAAATGTCTTACAAGGCAAGCTTGCGTACATCATAAAGTTGTTATTTAACAAAAATATGCAAGGCTCATAATGGAAGATAAGCTTGAGTATGAAGGTAGCTTAAAGATCCCCAGAAAAGAGTTTTATAAATTTGTAGAAGCTGTTGATATTGATATAGTTTATAAAATATCTCAAGCTACAAGTCCTAGTTTTGCAGACACCGTATCCAAGCCTTTTCTCAAAGCAAAAGAGTATTTGAAAAATTCTCGCAAAAGAGAGTATTGAAGATATCAAAGATTTTTTGACACACAGGCACACTTATTTCAAAAAATGAAGCAAATGCTTTATACGCAAATCCAAGAACTAAAACAAGCTATAGATAGAATAGAAGCAAAAACTTAATTTATTACAAGGCTCATAGATAATGATCAAAAGTTTTTAGACTGGTATATATTTTTTATATCATAAATAGATACTGCTTACTTAACGAGCCAGTTCGTGCTACTAAAATAAAAAGTTTACGCATATTGATATTCTTGAATCCGTTTTTCTATTGTAAAAAATTCGTTCAGCAGACCATGGTATACGACTTAGAGAAGCACGAAAGACTCGGTCCAATATTTATAAAATTTGGGCAAGCCCTTTCAATTCGTGCCGATCTACTACCACCAGAGGTCATCAAGGAAATATCAAAGCTTCAAGACAATGTACCTCCTTTTGATAGCAATCTTGCAATTAAACAAATTGAAAAAGCTAACAAAAAAACTATCCAAGCGATATTTAAAGAATTTGATGAATCTCCTTTAGCTTCAGCAAGTATTGCTCAAGTTCACACGGCAACTTTACATAGTGGAGAAGAAGTAGTTGTCAAAGTACTTCGTCCAGACATAGACAAAGTACTCAAGCTAGATACTTCATTGATGCTTATTTTTGCAAAAGCTTTAAGACTTATAGAAGGGATTCGTAGATTTAAACCTGTAGAGATTGTAAGCGAAATCAATCAGAGCTTTTTGACGAGCTTGATTTCGTCAGAAGAAGCATCAAACGCATCTCAGCTACGCCGCAATTTTGAAGGTAATCCTCTTCATTACATCCCAAAGATTTATTGGGAGTATACTAGTTCGACTGTAATGGTCATGGAAAAAGTTGGTGGTGTAAGTGTATCAGATATTGAAACTCTTGATGCTCTTGGTGTTGATCGTCGATTACTAGCAAAACGCGGTGTTGAGATATTCTACTCGCAAGTATTTGATGACTGCTTTTTTCATGCAGATATGCACCCTGGCAATATGTTTATAGATGTAACAGATCCTGCTGACCCTAAGTATATATCTATAGATTTTGGTATTGTAGGTACGCTAAACCGTAGAAGATCAGCGTTATCTAGCTGGTAATTTCTTAGCATTTTTCAACCGTGATTACAGAAAGGTTGCCGAGTTACATATAGAATCTGGCTGGGTGCCTGCTCATACGCGTGTAGATGTACTTGAATCAGCGATTAGAACAGTTTGTGAACCAATATTTGAACGCCCTATGAGTGAGATATCTCTTGGCTATACACTAATGCAACTTTTCAATGTAGCTAGGCGTTTTGAGATGAACATCCAACCTCAACTTACACTTTTGCAAAAAACATTATTCCACATAGAAGGCTTAGGAACTAAACTTTGTCCTGAACTAAATATTTGGGATACATCTCGCCCTATCCTAGAAAATTGGATGAAAGAACAAATGGGCTGGCAAGGCTTCTATCATAGAACCCTAGAAAATATGCCTAGAGTTAGTGACAAGCTACCAGAACTACCAAAGCTAGTGTTTGATATCTTAGAACAAAGCCAAAAGACTCTCAAAACAGAGCAACAAACTCGTTATATAAAAATAGAAGAAAACAAAACCAAAAGACTCCTTTGCTTGTGGGTGTAGTACTTGGTGGTTTAGGTCTATTTTATGGCTTGCATGATAACCTTAGCCCTATAGTTAAAATGCAAGAGTTTATAGCTCAACATAGCACTGGCTTTGTTGTTGCTGGAGCTTTATGTTTGGCTTACTATTTTTTCAAAAAAGGAGAAGTAACTATGAGTGACTGTATATTTTGTAAAATAATCGCTGGTGAAATACCTTGCAATAAAGTTTATGAGGATGAAAATGTATTGGCTTTTCACGATATAAACCCTGCGGCTGATATACATCTTTTAGTTATCCCTAAAAGGCATATATCTAGCTTAAATGAACTTGAACAAAATGATGAAGAGCTTATGGGCAAGCTAATGCTAGCTATCCCAAAGATTGCTAAAGAAAATGGCTTGAAAGGCTTTAAAACCGTATTCAACACAGGTAAAGAAGGCGGGCAAATGGTGTTTCATATTCATGCTCATATTTTGGGTGGGAAGATGAATATAAGATTGCCAGAGTGATTATAAAATGTCGGAAAATAATATTGAACAACAAGAATATGATTATTGGAAAGAAGAATTTTCGCGTGCTGTAGAAAAAAACAAGTATGAAAATATTTTCAAATTCACAACACATGAAGGTGCTATCGCAGCTCTGGAAAATGCAAGTCTAAAGTTACTCACCCAAATGACTACAATAATATTTTTGAATATAGCTCTAAAAATCCTAATTTAGATAGCTCAAATAATTCTATCAAAGAAAGTGTCAAAAATAGTTTAAAAGACAATCTCCAGATTTCAAAATATATATAAACAATTATCTTATTTCTTGTTTTTGTGGTACTTATGATCACTCTCTACTATGGACTCACTATGCAGATCAGCATAAAGGACTCTGTTTTGAGATTGACGAATCTTATTTATATGAACTTGAAAAAAGATATATAGACAATAATGATCCAAATAGCCCATATAATCTTATCAAGTTTGGGAGCATAAGATATCGCTCAACGCCTCCTGAAGATGCTATTGAAGAAGTGGTAGGCGATGCGAGATCTCTTCTTACCAAATCTATTGATTTTGCTTATGAGCAAGAAAAAAGACTTATAATTCCAAGATCATCTTGCCCAATTGATCATAACGGTGAAAAACTATCTACAATTCCTTTTAACTATAGAAAATTTGGTTTCAATAACTTTTGGTGTTAGAACTACTTTAAATGAAATATAGCAAATTGAAGAAATATTATTTGACAAAGGCTTTAACAACATAAAGCTTTATAAGATGTATATAGTACCAAATACCTATTCTATGAATAGGATAGACTTAAATCTTTTCAAACAAATATGTAAAAAGACCTTTACTATAATAAAACTACCCAGCTCTAACCAGCGTAACCACAGATATCTTTTCAATCTCACTATCCTTTGATATAGTTGAAATAAATCCTTTGAGGGTGGATCCAGTAGTAAACACATCATCAAAAACTATTGTCTGCTATAGCAAACACTTCTGTTTTAAATCACACATGTAATAGAATATTAGTAACAT
>JAYQIE010000021.1:0-23606 GCA_038141505.1 Francisella sp.
AGCTTTATTAGATACCATTCTAGGAGGAAAAACCTCCTAAAGCCATATGTGGTCTAATGTTGTTGTAATCCCATAACCACCTAGTAGATTGTAACCTAATATCATCTAAACTATCAAATAAATTTTGCTCTAATAGTTCATATCTCATAGTCCTATTAAATCTCTCAACATAGCCATTTTGTTGAGGGTTTCCAGGTTGAATATACCATAGTTGTATCTTATTTCTTTTAGCCCACAACTTTAAGCTATTGCTTATATATTCAGGACCATTATCACACCTGATTGCTATAGGCTTACCCCTTTGATTTATTAACCTTTTTAAAGTCTTTTCAACTCGATATGATGGTAATGAAAAGTCAATCTCACAATCTAAGCCTTCTCTATTATAGTCATCTATAATATTTAATAGCCTATACTTTTTACCACTAGATAAATTATCGTGCATAAAATCCATAGACCATATTTGGTTTGCTCTAGTAGCTTCAGTTAATGGTTTTGGCTTATCTCTTTTAATTCTTTTTTAGGCTTTATTCGTAAGTTTAAACACAAATCACAATATATTCGATATACTCGTTTATGATTAAACCTCTTACCCAATACATTTCTTATATGCAGAAAGCATAGCTTAAAAACCCAGTTGCGATGAGCCTGTGTAAGCTCAATTAACTTATTTGCTATATACTCATTATCATCACTATTTTTAGGGCTATAGTAGTATGCTGTTTCACTTATGCAAAAAACTTTACAGCTCCTTTTGACACTGATTTTCTTAGCTTTCACTGTCTGTAAAGCCATCTTCTTTCGCTCAGATGGCTTTACCACTTTTTGTCTTCGCTTCCTTTAAAATATCATGATTTAACTGTAAATCAGCATACATACGCTTAAGTCTACTATTTTGGGCTTCAAGCTCTTTAACTTTTTGTTAGCATTGAAACATCCATACCACTGTATTTCTCACGCCATTTATAAAATGTTGAGCTACTTATACCATATTTGCGACACAAATCAGATACGATAATGCCACTCTCTGATTCCTTTAAAATATTTACTATTTGACTATCTGTATATCGTTTTTGTTTCATTTGTAATACCTCTCATTTATTAGTATATTTTTGTACACTTCTAAATGCTATTATTTTTAGGGGGTATTACCGTAGCACCGGACTATATCGGTCAAGGCGATGATTATGCTAATAACCACCCATATGTTTTTATCCTAAACAGTCTGTAAATACAGCTATAGATTTACTAAATAACTCTGTCGATGTTATCAAAAGTAAATATTTTATAGCAAATGGTAAAAAGCTTAATGTATATTCTGTAGGTTACTCAGAAGGTGGAGCGTACTCTATATGGACAGCTAAATGTCTAGAAGATAAAACTAGTTGCCCTCAAGTTAGCAAGCTTGATAGTCTTTATAACTATAAGGCAGCATCTGGGCTAGATGGTGCTTATGATTTATCAGATACTACTTTAAACTTTATTAAAAATGATAATGATGCAAAAGAGTATAAAATCCATAGTAAGCTACTTACATCTATGCTAAAACCTGCACTACTTTCAAATGTCTTTATGAGTTATTTACACTATGGCAATACTAGCGGTTCTATGAGTACTGAAAATATTGATAGTAAATTTTTCAATATGAATTGCCCATTTGGCATGCAATTTATGTGTAACCTTAATGGTAAGCATTTCACACTAGAAGAATTATTTAAACAAAAAGAAACTGGCGATTTAGGTTTGTGTCATCTATATACTATAGTGCATTATTTAGAAAATACCCTAACCAAGAATCTGCTTCTCATTACAGTTTACCTACAGGTAATAATTCTATGCTTGATTTATTTAGTGAAAAAGTATTTTCAAACCCTGAACTAATACAAACTATGAAGGATGCAGATATTGTAAATTTTGGTAAAAATACTAAAACTCCACTATTTTTATACACGCTAAAAGAAGACTCTGTAGTTACTCCTCTAAATTTTGATAAATTTATGAGTCAAGCTAATGAAAATATAAGTAGTTATCAGCTAGAAAATGATAAAATCACTACAAGTAGCATAAACTGGATTCCTTTTGTAAACTTTAAAATATCTGATGTGGATCATATAACTGGTGAAATCTATGCTAATATATTCGCTTATAAATTTATAGATGGTTTGAATAAGGGATAGTCCCAAAGATAAGATGGCTGAGCGTCAGTCGAAGCCTCGTAGGTTAATACTAATACAAATTGGTATTGGTATAACACGGGAACAACGGCACTTCGACTGACGCTCAGTGACCTTATACAATATTGTAAAGGATGTTGATTTAATGACTTGCAGTCATTCCCGCGGAGGTGGGAATCTCTCAAATAATGAGGAGATCCCCGTGTCAAGCACGAGGATGACGATGATTTTGTATATGCATTTGTTGTTTATAAATACTCAAATATGACTAAATCAACAGTCTCTTGTATATAGTTGAATAAAGGACAAAAAATGATAAAAGCAATTACCGAAAGAACAGGTATTTTAGTAAATGATGATGGTTTACAAACCTTAGAAAATGCAAATATTTTCGTAGCTGGTGCAGGTGGTGTTGGTTCATTTGTGATTGAGACTCTTGCTCGTGCGGGTATTGGAAATCTTACAATAGTCGATATGGACACAGTAGATTCATCAAATATCAATCGTCAATTAGTCGCTCTACATAGCACAGTTGGTAAGCCAAAAGTTGAAGTTATGAAAGCTAGAATTCTTGATATAAACCCACAATGCAAAGTAAATGCTCTGCAAACTTTCATCAATCCTGAAAATACTCATGAGCTTCTTACATCTGAAAAATACGACTTCGTAATAGATGCTATTGATACACTCAATGCAAAAGTAAACCTTGTAAAGACATCACATGAGCTTGGTATAAAAACTATCTCAAGTATGGGAGCTGGTGGTAAAACTGATCCTACGCAAATCAAAGTGGCTGATGTTTATAAAACAGATGTGTGCCTTAGCTCGAGCTATGCGTACTCGGTTAAAAAAGCAAAATGTCAAAAAAGGTATTAAGGTCGTTTATTCAACTGAAAAAGGTATAGCTCCACTACCACCAGCTGAGCCAACTGATGACCAAGCAGGTAGACCAAGAGCGACAAATGGTACTTTGAGTTATATGCCATCATTATTTGGTTTGACTATAGCTGGATTGGTTATAAAAGATATTATTGCTGAAAATTTTAATAAGTAACACAAAAAAGCTACAGCCTATGTTCATCGACACCCATTGCCACCTAGATTTTGATGTTTTTGATACTACTCGTCAAAACTTAATAAATGATTGTCGTAAGCTAGGTATTTCATATTTTATCAATCCAGCAACTCAAAGCTCAACTTGGGACAAGTTAATTGCAATAAATAAACAATTTAGCAATATCTATATTTTGTTTTGGTTTACACCCTATTTTCATAGAAAAACATACTACTGGAGATATAAGAAAACTTGAAGAATATTCCCAAAACATCCAAACAAAACTAATCGGCGAAATAGGCTTAGACAAGCGTATAGTAGAATTTGATAAGCAATTAGAAATTTTCTCTGCTCAAGTTAGTATCGCTAAAAACTTAGGCAAAAAAGTGATTATTCACTCAGTTAAATCTCATAATGAAATTATAAAAACCATCAAGGATAATCACTTCACTAAAGGTGGAATAATCCACGCTTTTAATGGTAATACAGATATTGCGAAAGCGTATATAGATTTGGGTTTCAAACTGGGTATTGGTGGACTTATCTCTAACCCTAATTCTAAATTACCTAAAACTCTTAAAAATATTAATCCTAGCAGTATAGTATTAGAAACAGACTCACCTGATATGAAGCTTTATAATTGTAATGAAAATATGAATACCCCTGGGAAAGTATTCCTAGAATTTTGAGATGCTAAGCAATATTTATCAGACAAATCCTGCTATACTAAAGCAACAGATTTACAACTCTAGCTTAGAATTTATCTAAATGTATATAACTAAACTACAACTTCAAAACTTTAGAAATATACAGTCTCAGTCATACGAGTTTGCTCATGATATGAATTTTATCATTGGTAAAAATGGCTCGGGCAAGACATCTATTTTAGAGTCGCTTTATTACTTATCTCATAGTAGATCATTTAGAAGCTCACAACTTAACAGAATCATTAACCACGATGCAGATGAATTTGTCGTTTTTACCAAAGCTTACAATAAAGATGATATTACAATATCTCTATCACGCAAAAAAAATGGTAATAATATCTCAAAACTAAATCATGAAGTACAAAATAATCATACAGAAATTACGCGTACACTACCAATTCAGCTAATAAATCCGGAAGCTTTTAATATCATAAATTCTGGAGCTCAACAACGCTGTAAAATCCTTGATTGGGGATCTTTTTATCTCGATAAAACATTTTTAAAAATTTGGCAACAAACAAAGTATCTAGTAAAACAGCGAAATTCAGCTTTAAAGCAAAACTATCCTTATAGCTATATTCAAGGAATAGATAACAAGCTCAATGAATTTGGTAATATTTTAGATACTAAAAGGCAAGAATATTTTACTAAATTAGCACCTAAAATATACGAGATATTAGCTCAATTTAACCCAGATATTAAGCTTGATATCCAGTACTTTCGTGGCTGGAAAAATGATAAAAATCTAATTGATGTATTAACTGATAATTATGAAAATGATAATCGTTATAATGTAACGACACACGGGCCACATAAAGCAGATATTGTGATGACAGTAAATGGTAAACCTGTGCAGGATATATTCTCACGAGGACAGCAAAAACTACTTATTTGTGCCATAAAGCTAGCTCAAGGCGAGCTTCATAATGCTGAGAATGAAAATAGGTGTATTTATTTAGTTGATGATATTACATCTGAACTTGATAGTATTCACACTACCACCCTATTTGCATATTTACAAAAAATTAAAATCACAGGTTTTTGTCTCAACTACTAATAAGACAAAAATAGCATCCCATATAAATATAGATAGTACTTTAATTGAGTTATAACTGATGTTACGCACCAAACAAAATCTTGAGCAAAAGAGAATGCTTCAGATGCAAGGCAGGTTTTTTATTAGCATAGCCGTAGCTATGGTAGTAAAGTTCTAACGTAGTCAGATGATGCTTTATCTTTGTCTTTAATGGATGGTATAATTTACATCAAATTGCGTTGTCAGTAATATTTGAAGCTACTAGTAGCTCCTGCACCTTTCTGCCTAGCACTTTAACGCAACTTACACCACTCAAGTTTGTGTTTGGTGCGTAACATCAGTTAATAACACAAGGAAAACACAAACATGAAACTTACAAGAATTTTAGTTATAGCAGTTATGCTAACACCAATGATATCACTAGCTTCTTCTAAAAAATGCGATGGTAATACTTACGAGATAAACCAATGCCTAAAAGCAAAAATGGAAAATTTAGATAATAAGTTAGATAAACTACAAAACCATAATATAGTAGAGTTTAAGAAATTTCGTGATAAAATTTGTAATGATATAAGCTCAACCTATGAAGGTGGAAGCTACCAATCAGTCAAATATGGTAATTGTGTAGTATCTTTTGATAAATGGTATTTAAATCAAACAAAAATATAATATAGCTATGGTAATACCCCTAAAAATAATAGCATTTAGAAGTGTACAAAAATATACTAATAAATGAGAGGTATTACAAATGAAACAAAAACGATATACAGATAGTCAAATAGTAAATATTTTAAAGGAATCATAGAGCGGCATTATCGTATCTGATTTGTGTCGCAAATATGGTATAAGTAGCTCAACATTTTATAAATGGCGTGAGAAATACAGTGGTATGGATGTTTCAATGCTAACAAAAGTTAAAGAGCTTGAAGCCCAAAATAGTAGACTTAAGCGTATGTATGCTGATTTACAGTTAGATCATGATATTTTAAAGGAAGCGATGACAAAAAAGTGGTAAAGCCATCTGAGCGAAAGAAGATGGCTTTACAGACAGTAAAAGCTAAGAAAATCAGTGTCAAAAGGAGCTGTAAAGTTTTTTGCATAAGTGAAACAGCATACTACTATAGCCCTAAAAATAGTGATGATAATGAGTATATAGCAAATAAGTTAATTGAGCTTACACAGGCTCATCGCAACTGGGGTTTTAAGCTATGCTTTCTGCATATAAGAAATGTATTGGGTAAGAGGTTTAATCATAAACGAGTATATCGAATATATTGTGATTTGTGTTTAAACTTACGAATAAAGCCTAAAAAAGAATTAAAGAGAGATAAGCCAAAACCATTAACTGAAGCTACTAGAGCAAACCAAATATGGTCTATGGATTTTATGCACGATAATTTATCTAGTGGTAAAAAGTATAGGCTATTAAATATTATAGATGACTATAATAGAGAAGGCTTAGATTGTGAGATTGACTTTTCATTACCATCATATCGAGTTGAAAAGACTTTAAAAAGGTTAATAAATCAAAGGGGTAAGCCTATAGCAATCAGGTGTGATAATGGTCCTGAATATATAAGCAATAGCTTAAAGTTGTGGGCTAAAAGAAATAAGATACAACTATGGTATATTCAACCTGGAAACCCTCAACAAAATGGCTATGTTGAGAGATTTAATAGGACTATGAGATATGAACTATTAGAGCAAAATTTATTTGATAGTTTAGATGATATTAGGTTACAATCTACTAGGTGGTTATGGGATTACAACAATATTAGACCACATATGGCTTTAGGAGGTTTTCCTCCTAGAATGGTAGCTAATAAAGCTATTTAATAAGTGTACACTTCTAAGTGACATTAAAAATGGGAGTATTACCGTATTGAAAAACTTGTATAGATAATAGTATAGATAGACCTACAGAAGTTATTACTGATATTATTGGCCACCCCAAAAATATCGCACTACTTATATCGCATGATACACTTATCAATGATAATCCTAAAAAATATATACTAAACCCTTCGGCATTTTTTTGCTTATAGTTTTTATAAATCTGAGGTAACCAATAAATATTGTAAATAACCCCACTAAATGATCCTAGCAATAGTAAACCATTTTGGCTAACTGCAGCGTATGAAATTAAAAGTACTACTAATAACAAAAAAAATAATATAAATAATGTATGTAATACTACAAACCTATTTTTTCTATCATTTAGTATTTGTAACTGTTGAATAAGTAAAAAACTTATCAAAATAACATCCACAAGAATATATTGCCACTCCAAATTAAACCCTACTGCATAAACTAAATCTAAAGAATTGGCTATAATCATTAAAGTATGAGTCCATAGACTGATGTTTGCTGTTGTATGCTTAAATTGATTGTGTATTGTTTGTGGTAAAAAATGTACTATATAAATTATTAGAGATATATTAAGAGTTATATAACCTATATTTTGCATTGTGTATTCTCCTACTATTTTCTTATATAAATAATAGAAGCTTGATTGAGATTTATACTGAAAACATCAAACAAACTCCCTACGCTAATATTAATTAGATCAGGTGCAAAGGGTCTGGCTCTTGCCATCTCAGCTGAATTAAACAGCTCCCCGTTGTTGCGAGAATAAATATAGCATAAGAATGCTAAACAATATATAGATTTTTAACTTTAGGAAAGTTCATTAAACACACTCAATTACTTCACGACTACCTATCGTAGACGGCTTTTTTCTAAGAATATTGCAGATCCAACTTATAAATGAAAGCATCGCCAATACTACCATCTTTATATTTATAATAATTTTTGCGTATAGAAATTTGCTTAAAGTCTAGTTTCTTATACAATGATATCGCAGATACATTTTGAGTATCAACTTCAAGAAAAATCTCTTTAATATTTTCTTTTCTAAGCTCAAGGATATTTTGATTAAGTAGGTGACTAGCAATACCCTTTGACTGAATAGATTTATCTACACAGATATATAAAAGCTCAGAAATATCTAATACATAGCTAAAAATTGCAACAGCTATTAATTGCTCACTATCCACAAGCCCAAAAGTAAAATGATTGTCACTAAAAGACTCAAATATTTGCTTATCAGACCAATTTAGTTTACTGTCAGTATCTCTAATAAGCTGGAGAGTTTGAGAGTAAAATTTATCAGTTAGTTTTGAAATCTGCATATTGATAAAGCTTTTCTAGGATATGTTTTTTATTTTCAACACTCAAAAGACTATGCTCTTGTGAGATGAAATCATCTTGATTGATTACTAAAGCATCACTTTCATCAGCGAATTTAGAATTTGCTGAACTACCATAGTAGATATTGACTTTTGATTTTGTAGAATAGCTTATCAATGATATTTTTTAGAAAGTTGAGATTAAATGACTGGTCTATAAAAAAGTTTATAATCTTATCACTAACAACATCGTTACAATAAGCCAGCGAATTTACTATCTCAATACTCTCAGTATCTTCTGTAGCTCTTATTTCTACAGTATCAGATGTTTCTGCACCTAAAGTCTCTATTTCATTAGAATTTTTTTGTAAGAATTGAGGTTTTATTTGCCAAATATCAATATTAAACACTTGCTTTAACTCATTCTCAAAACTCATATTATCGCTCTAGTCTATCTAGTAATTTTTTAGGGAAATTATAAGCATCAAGTTTTACACTTTTACGCAAGAAGTTTACATCAGATGGAGAAAGTTCCATTGTCTTACCACGACTTACAAATTTAGGTAATTTGATGTCCCCAAACCTTACTCTTGTAAGTCTACTAACTATACAGTTCGTAGATTCAAACATTCGCCTAACTTCACGGTTACGCCCTTCTGATAATGTCACATTGTACCAAACATTAGATCCTTCACCACCAGCAAACCTAATAGAATTGAACTTTGCGATACCATCTTCTAGCTCAACCCCTTCTTTAAATTTTGCCATAATCTCATCAGATAGTGGAGTGCCATATATTCGTACAGCATATTCTCTTTCTATCTCATAAGATGGGTGCATAAGTCTATTTGCAAGCTCACCATCAGTAGTAAATAACAATAATCCTGTAGTAGCTATATCTAATCTACCAACCATTATCCAGCGTGAGCCAGCTAGTTTAGGCAAAGAGTCAAACACTGTTTTGCGATCTTTCTCATCATTTGTAGTACAAACTTCACCATCTCGTTTATGGTAGATGATTACTCTAGGTCTCGTCATTGGCTGACCATATAAATGCAAAGCCTTATTATCAAAACTAACCTTATCTTTATCTGACGCTTTATCACCAAGCTTAGCAACACGACCATTTACACGAACTCTACCTTGCTCGATATACTCTTCGACTTTTCTACGCGACCCTATACCATATTTAGCTAAAAGCTTTTGCAATCTTTCTTCACCAGCATCAAGAGATCTTCCTGTATACTGTTTATTGTTCAATTTATTCACTAATTTCTCCATTATCTGCACCGGCAAAGAATTTATTCATTGCATCATCATTAAAATCTTTTGATGAGAATATCAGCCTTACTGTAGCAGCTTCATTTTTATTGTGTGCATATTCTGCTAACTTTAATCTCAACTCTAAAATTCTTTTGTTGTTAAAGAAAGCTTTATTGTTTTTCATACTATAGATTATTTTATAACAGTCCTTATATTTCTTTTCTTCAAAATACATTTCTGCTAAACGCAATTTTGCTGATAAAAAATTAACTCTGAACTTATCTGCTCTCTCCATAAGTCTTAGTGCATCAGCATCTCTACCCTGCTTTGTCATGCATTCTGAGTATAAAAACAGTGTTTCAGCCATATCATCATTATTAGACATATATAATGCTTTATCAAAAAGCTCCTGTGCACCAGTGAAATTATATTTCACCTGGCATAAAAACTGAGCATAAAAATTCATGGCAGCAAAATTTTTAGGGTGATCATAAATGGCTTTTTTATAGTATTTTTCTGCTACAGCATATGTTCCTATGGTCTGATAATAATACCCCGCCGCATAATCAACTATAGCTAAATTATAGCCATGATCTCTAGCTAATTCTTGTGATTTAATAAGCTTATCTTTTGCTCTATCTAAATAACCATCTTGAGTATAACCAATAGTGAGTTCAGCATTTAGCTCAGTAGCCTCTTTATAGTTTGCTTTTTTGTTGCCTTACAACTGGCAGCTTATATTCAGCTGTATTGCCTTCAACTAGCTGTTTATTGTCTTGCTGATTACCATTCTCTTGAGGAATAACTTGCCTACTTAAAGTTTTTGTTTCTGTTTTTGGCGATAAACAACTTGATAAAACGGTTGTAAATCCTAATAGCACAATTGCCTTTTTAAAATTTCTAGTCATTAGCTTCTCCTAGAGTTTTTAAATATTTTTCTTTACGGTTAGTTTTATCCATTACATCGCCAGCTAGTTGACCACAAGCAGCATCTATGTCATCACCGCGTGTTTTACGGATAGTTACTACAAATCCATGCTCTTGCAATACTGCTCTAAACTTGTGAATACGATTATTACTAGGTTTTTTATATGGTATGCCTGGGTATGGATTAAATGGAATAAGATTTATCTTTGCTGGAACTTCACGAGATTTAAATAAATCTACCAATTCTTTAGCGATCTCAGGGGTATCATTAACCTCACTCATCAAAGTGTATTCAAAGGTTATCTGCTTATGAGGACCTTTTTCAGCATATAATTTACAGGCTTCTAGTAGTTCATCTATATTGTATTTCTTATTGATTGGAACAAGCTCATTACGCAAAAGATCACTTGGTGCGTGTAGTGAAACCGCTAGTGAAACTCCAGATTGCTCTAACAAGTCGTATATTCTAGGAACCACACCAGAAGTGCTTAATGTAACTTTTCGTCTTGATAGCCCATAAGCTAAATCATCCATCATAACATCCATGGCTGGGACTACATTATCAAAATTCATCAAAGGCTCACCCATTCCCATCATCACAATATTTGTAACGCTGAAATCATGTTCTCCATCATTTTTTGAAAGTGTTCTAGTGGCTATCCATAGTTGAGAAATAATCTCAGCAACAGAGAGGTCTCTATTAAACCCCTGCTTACCCGTAGAACAAAAGCTACAATTAAGCGTACAACCAACTTGTGATGATACACATAGAGTACCTCGCCCTTCTTCCGGGATATATACAGTTTCAATGGCACTACCACCGACATCTATAAGCCACTTATGTGTACCATCTTTAGAAGCTTTACTAAAAACCACCTTAGGCACAGTTATGTGAGACACCTCTTTAAGCTTAGCTTTGAGGTTTTTACCTATATCAGACATTTGATCCAAGTCAATAATTCCCTTGCGGTGAATCCACTTAAAAATCTGTTTTGCATGAAACTTCTTTTCTCCTAGAGAGAGCAAGAAATCTTCCATCGCCTTTTGGTTAAAATCAAGTAAGTTTACTTTATCTTGTTGCATTTCATTTCTCTTGTTATTTTTATGTTTTATCCGTTATAACCCATATCTCCTGGGACTAAATAATCATTTTCATGAGTCAAATTTGCAAAACTTGCATACTGACCATCAAATCGTACATTTACCTTACCAATTGGTCCATTTCTTTGTTTACCAATTATTATCTCTGCAAGGTTTTTATTATCTTCACTATCTTTATTATAGACTTCATCACGATAAATAAACATGATCAAATCAGCATCTTGCTCAATTGCACCTGATTCTCTGATATCAGACATCATTGGACGGCGATCTTTACGATCATCTACACCACGATTTAGCTGGGATAGTGCAACTACTGGCACATTTAGCTCTCTAGCTAAAGCTTTAAGTGAACGAGATATTTCAGACACTTCTAGTGTTCTATTTGTGTCATAACCAGGTATTTTCATTAGTTGTAAATAATCGACGAGAATCATCGACAAACCGTTATGATCATTATAAAGTCTACGAGCACGAGAACGCATTTCTGCAGGTGACAATGATGCTGTATCGTCTATATAAAGTGGCATTTCTTTAAGCTTACTAAATGCTGAGCTGATTTTGACCCAGTGAGCATCATTTAGTTTGTTACATTCTTGAAGATAGTTTAGCTCTACTCGTGCTTGTGTAGCTAACATTCTTGTTACAATGTCTTCTGCAGGCATTTCCAAACTAAATACAAGTACAGGTTTATCTGCAGATTTTGCAATATTTTGAGCGATATTGATACCTAATACAGTCTTACCCATAGATGGTCTAGCCGCTATAATATTCAATGAAGAATCACGCAATCCAGATGTCATACCATCAAGATCAATAAATCCAGTTGATGAGCCTACTAAGCCCGAACCAGAATCAACAACAGCATCCATTCTCTCAATAAGCTTTGGTATGACCGCATTTATAGACTCTGGACCTTTTGCTACAGTCTCTCTTTCTCTTGCTATATCTAAAATTCTACTTTCAGCATAGTCAATTACTTCATCTGGATTTTGGGATGTCGATGAATGAATTTTTTGAATAATATCATTAACACTATTCTGCAGACTTCTCAACTTAGCTTTATTTTTTATAATTTCTGCATAAGTTTTTATGTTTGCAATAGATGGGGAATTAGCTGCTAAGTCAATTATATAAGATTCTCCACCTGCTTCGTCAAGCGTCCCTTCGGTTGCCAGATATTCACTCAATATAAGTACATCAAAAGGAGTATTCGATTGATTTAAAACACAAAGCTGCTTGTAAATAACCTTATTACGCTTATCATAAAATCTTCCACCAAAAGCTTATCTTCTACAAGCTCTATATTTTGATTATATAATAAAATATTACCTAAAATAGCCTTTTCAGCATCTAGTGAATAAGTAGTTTCCGCTGCTTTAAATTGATAATCCATCAGAAAAGTCCCTGTTTTATATACAAAAAAACCATGCTAAGTACATGGTTTTAATATTATATATATAAAGATTTAGATTTGTTAGTCAGTTTACAAAATAAACTAAGCTTCTGCAGTTATAACTTTTACTTTGATACCTGCATCAACATCAGTGTATAAATGAACTGTAAGTTCAAATTCACCAATAGAGCGAATAACACCTTCAGGCATACGAACTTGACTTTTCTCAATTGCTTGACCACTCGCAGCAGATACAGCTTCAGCAACTTCAGCCGTACCAACAGAACCAAACAATTTACCACCTTCACCAGCTTTAGCAGGTATAGTGTATTCTTTGTCTTTGATTCCTTCAGCAGCAACTACAGCAGCATCAAATCTAGCTTTTTCAGCTTTTTGCAATTCAGCTTTTTGTGATTCAAATACTTTGATGTTAGCTTCTGTAGCTTGAACAGCCTTACCATAAGGTATAAGGAAGTTTCTAGCATAACCAGGCTTGATATTTACCACATCACCTAAAACACCAAGATTTTCTACTTTTTCTTTTAAAATAACTTGCATTGTATAAACCTCCGAGATTAGTTAAAGTGACGATCACAGTATGGTAATAATGCTAAAAATCTTGCTCTCTTGATTGCTGTAGCAAGCTGTCTTTGATATTTAGCTGAAGTACCTGTCACACGACTTGGTACGATTTTACCAGTTTCTGTAATATACGCTTTTAGCGTATTTACATCTTTGTAATCAATTTCTTTTACACCATCTACTTTGAAACGGCAAACTTTACGACGACTCATAATTAATATACCTCTATTTAAATAACTTCTTTTTCACTAGCTTCCATCATAATTGATGGCTCTGTAACAGCTTCATCCTTAGAAAAGAACTAAACGACGCAATACAGCATCGTTATACTTCAGTGAAGTTTGTAACTTTTCTAAAGATTCAGTACCACACTCTACATTAAATACAACATAGTGAGCTTTGTGAAGTTTCTCTATAGGGTATGCTAATTGACGGCGACCCCAATCTTCAAACCTATGAATTTTACCACCTTTTTCTTCGATGATTTCACGGTATTTACCTAGCATTGCATCCAACTGATCTGATTGATCAGGATGAATCATTAACACGATTTCATAATGTCTCATTTTCGTAAACTCCTTACGGTTTATCATTAATCATTTACACTTTGATAAGCCATATAAGACCATTCTCATATAGCAAAGAGCGAAGAGTATTATACTAACAACCCCGATATATAGCAAGCACACAACAAAAATAAAATAGGAATATCTTTTATAGATTGGTAGACATCGTATTTTCAATCATCTACCCTATTAAGAAATACAAACTTTGAAAGTCAAATTTATGAAAAATTTTAAAAATAACACTCTCACTAAGCTTAGCTCTTATAACCCTGACAATCACAAGTTGTTCAGAAAGTGCTAAAGTAGATGAAAATATGGGGGTCTGTGAAATATTAACTCAACACCCTAATTGGTCCAAATCCCTAAAAACAGCTCAAGACAAATATAATCTACCTCCAGCTTTTGCAATGGGGCTTATATATCAAGAATCAAGATTTAAAGCAGAAGCTAAATCTAAAGGTTCAAGCGCTTATGGGTACGCTCAAGCAATAGACGGTACATGGAAGCATTTCCAAAAAGATGTCAAACCTAATGCTAAACGAAATGATTTTGATGATAATGTACAATTTATAGGCTGGTATATGAACCAATTAGCAAAAAGTTCAAAGCTGAAGATGACAGATAGCTATAATCTATATATGGCATATATGCTTGGCGCAACTGGTTTAAACGCTATAAAGCTGGAACCTTTAAAAATAAAGCTAAAATAGTTGAAGACAAAAAACTTGCTCAAAAAGTGAAAGATTTCACAAGTCATTATCAAACTCAATTCAAAAAATGTAAAATTTAGGCTATATAAGAAAAAATTTAAAAAACAAAAAAGGAATAAAATAATATGAAATTTAATACAATAATCACCATAATCTTTGGGATATCTGTCATCATACCTTGCATAGGTTTTAGTGAAAGCTACAATCAAATGCTAAAACAAGCAGAAAACCAAAATCAAAACGATACTACAAAGGATAATTTATCTAAAAATCAAATGATGCAACAATATGCTGAAGATGGACAATCTCATAAACAATCAGGTCAGGCTCAAGCTGAAAAAATATTTGAACAAGATAATAAGCAATCTTACTAAAGCTTATCGATTTAATGATGTAACCTCTTACCTAAAACCTATACGCCAAAGTAGTCATCACTTTTGACTGTAATTTCATAATAGCTTTCATAGGTGCAAGAAGTTTTTTACCACCAGCTTTTTCTGCCTCAATAGCATGTTCCTCTTCATCACTATGCATTTGTTTTAAAATTTCTCGCGAACGATTATCACCCTTAGGAAGCTGCTCTAAATGCTCCTCTAAATGCTTCATTACTTGTTTTTCCGTCTCAATTACAAAGCCATAGCTTAAGCTATCACTTATTGAGCCAGCTGTTGCGCCTATACTAAATGATGCCCAGTACCAAAAAGGGTTTAAAAGACTTGGTTTTGCATCTAACTCCTCTAGTCTCTCACCACACCATGCTAGATGATCATACTCCTCATCAGCAGCATGATAAAGATGCTCCTTGGTTTTAGTTGATTTTGCCACAGATGCTTGACCACGATATAGACCTTGTGCACAAATTTCACCAGTATAATCAACTCGCATAAGCCCTGCTACATGCTTTTTTTCTCCAGGGTCAAACTCACATTCATCCAAACCATGACTTGGTGATTTTCTAGTAGGATTTAATGGGGTTTTTGTGAATTTAGCATAAGTATCAAACTCTTCAACAACTCGATCTAAAAAAGATAGTTTTCTCATAACAAGGCTTCCTTACTCTAATAAAGTCCATAAAGAGAGTTTGCCGCTACAACCGCAAACACAATATTTAACAATAAAAACACCCAGCCAACAGAATATCCTTGCTGAATAGAAAATATTGCATATATAGCTAAAAATATCCCGCAAACCATCATTGGCTCATTTCTGCCTAAAAGAATACCTAGGCACAAAGCCACCAAACCGACAAACGCACAGACTCTAGCAATATTGAGCTTATGTTTGCTAAAGTATGTTATTGCAAAGACAAAAGCTAATGCAAGAAATGCAATAAGATTGTAATTTGGATTAACCTCATAAAATACAAGGATAGCACTTACAAATGCAATACCTTGTAAACCAACAAAAAACTGCTCTTTTTGAATCAATGCTGATACAAATAGCATAAATGTTGCAAGTAAAACTATAAGGTTCTTGTTATCCACATTATGCTCAGTTAAACCAAATATAAATAACAACAAACCAATTATACCCAAGAAAAGCCCTAGATTATCTATATATTTTTTAGCACCATTTAGTCCTAATCAATCAAATTGATAATAATTATAGTTATAAACTATATATTGTGCAAAACTTTTCATTGAATAACATAGATACTATTCTGTATAATTGTTAAATATCAAATATACACAGCTTCATTATCGCAAAGATAAGCATTGTAAATGAAATACAAATAAAGCTAACGCCTATAAAGCAAGGAGAAATAATAAATGACTAATAAAAGTGTACGCGTAACAGTAACAGGTGCTGCAGGTAATATAGGATATGCTGCAATTTTTAGAATTGCCTCTGGTGAGATGTTTGGTAAAGATGTAGCGGTTCATCTTAATCTATTAGAATTAGAACAAACTCTACCATCTTTACAAGGTGTTAAAATGGAGCTTGATGACTGTGCGTTTCCATTGCTAAAAAGCGTAACTTGTACAGCAGATGTAAATGAAGCTGTAAAAGATGCTAACTGGGTACTAATGATCGGGGCTGTACCGCGTAAAGCTGGTATGGAGCGCTCTGACTTACTAAGTGTAAATGGCAAAATCTTTAAGCCAATGGGTGAAGCTATCAACAAGCACGCAGCAAAAGATGTGCGTATACTTGCAGTTGGCAACCCTTGCAACACTAATGCGTTAATCACTATGATGAATGCTACAGATGTACCAAATGAAAGATTCTTTGCGATGATTTCTTTAGATGAAAATAGAGCTAGAAAGCAATTAGCTATTAAAGCTGGCGTAGATATATCTGCTGTATCTGAGCTTGCTGTCTGGGGTAACCATTCAGCTACTCAATACCCTGACTTTGCTAATGCTAAATCAATGGCAAGCCACTTAAAGAAGTAATCACTGATCATAAATGGCTAGAAGAAGAATTTGTTCCAATGATACAACAACGAGGTGCTGCTGTAATCAAAGCTCGTGGTGCATCTTCTGCTGCTTCTGCTGCGAATGCTGTTATCACTAGTGTGCGTGGAATTATCTTTGATACTCCTGAAAATGAGACTATATCTATCGCAAAGGTTTCTAACGGTGAGTATGGTGTAGATAAAGGTTTGATATTCTCTATGCCTTGCGTTGTAAAAAATGGCGAAATCAAAGTTGTTGAAAATCGCACACATGATGCGTTTGGTAAAGCTGCATTTGAAAAGACACTAGAAGAACTTCGTAGTGAAAGAGATGTTGTAAAAGAAGCTAATCTTATCTAATACCAATCCCAATACAAATTCCCACTTTCTCACATTGTATTTCACACTTATTTTAACTCTTTAATATTTGGCAATAGCTACTGCTACTACCTGCATATTAAAAACTTAAACTAAACGAAAACTCCTTTTGTGATAATTGTGTCAATTTGTATTGGGATTGGTATAAAAAAATATATTTTGAAAATAATTTTTTCTTAATATTTTCTCTAATCCGTTATACTGTCTATCTCTTAAAACTTATCTTAAAATTGATTATCAAAGTCAAGATTTTTATTTGTCTTTTTACTATTCTATATTTAAAAAAAGTTGGTAAAATTCTTGGTATAGAAGCGAAATATTTATTATACTAATTCGGTATAAATGTATTTAATTTAAGTATCCTAAAATAAGGTTTGTTATGAATAAAGAAAACTACCTTGGTATTGATATCAATATCTCAAAAGACCATGAGCTTTCTCTTCAAGCTCAGCAGTTGTTAAAGAATTATTATTGTTTAGATAATGAGCCATCTCCTCAACATGCTTTTGCTAGAGCTGCTATAGCTTACTCTTTTGGTGATAAAAAATTAGCTCAACGCATATACAATGCTGCATCTAATGGTTGGTTCATGTTTGCATCTCCTGTGCTTTCAAATGCCCCTCTACCTGGTGCTAGAGTTAAATCTCTACCGATTAGTTGTTTTCTATCTTATGTGCCAGACTCATTAGATGGTCTTATTGAGCATTCTTCTGAGCTTAGATGGCTTTCTGTTAAAGGTGGTGGTGTCGGCGGACACTGGTCAAAGGTACGAGCTGTATCAGATAAAGCCCCAGGTCCTATACCATTTATACATACTGTTGATGCTGACATGGTAGCTTATAGACAAGGTAAAACTCGTAAGGGTTCTTATGCTGCATATATGGATGTATCTCATCCGGATATAATGGAATTTTTAAACATGCGTGTACCTACGGGTGATGTAAATAGAAAATGTCTAAATCTTCATCATGCTGTAAACCTTACAGATGCGTTTATGAATGCTGTAGCAAATAATGAAGATTGGAAACTTATAGATCCCAATGATAAATCTGTTAGAGATGTAACAAAAGCTCGTAAGCTTTGGGAAACAATCCTAGAAACTCGTTACCGTACTGGCGAACCATACTTAAACTTTATTGATACAGCAAATAGAGCACTGCCTAAATCACAAAAAAGACTTGGGTTTGACTATTAAAGGTTCTAATTTGTGTAATGAAATCCATCTTGTTACAGATGAAGAGCGTACTGCAGTATGTTGCTTATCATCTGCAAACTTAGAAAATATGATGAATGGAAAGATACTACTCTTATTAAAGATTTGATTAGATTCTTAGATAATGTACTGCAATTCTTTATTGATCATGCAGGCGATGAAATATCTAAAGCAAGATTTAGTGCTACTCGCGAAAGAAGTCTTGGTCTTGGAGCAATGGGTTTTCATTCATACTTACAGTTGCATAGAGTGCCAATGGAATCCCAAAAGGCCAAAGACATCAATGAAGAAATATTTAAACACATAAAAGAGCAAGCTGTAGAAGAAACTATAGTTTTAGGTACAGAAAAAGGTGAAGCTCTTGATATGGTTGGAAGTGGTCGCAGAAATGCTCACCTACTTGCTATCGCACCAAATGCTAATAGCTCTCTTATACTAAATACATCTCCTAGTATTGAACCATGGAAAGCAAATGCTTGGCCATCAAGAACTAGAGTTGGCTCGCATTTAAACAAAAATAAATACCTAGAACAAGAATTAGAAAAAGTTGGTAGAAACAACGAAGATGTTTGGTCTGAAATCATCACAAATGGAGGTTCAGTTCAACAGCTTGATTTCTTGTCTGATGAAGTGAAAGCTGTATTTAAAACCGCTATAGAAATGGATCAAGATTGGCTAGTATACTTAGGTGGTCAACGCCAGAAGTATTTATGCCAAGGTCAATCTTTGAATATATTCTTCCTGGCAGGTGCTTCGCGTGAATATTTACACAAAGCACATTTTAATGCTTGGAAATATGGCTGTAAAGGTTTGTATTACCTAAGAACGGAAACTTCAAATAGAGCTGAGAATATATCTAAAAAAGTTGAAAAAAGAAAGATTGGTTGAGTTCTCCGAATTGAAGCAATCAGATAACGAATGTATAGCTTGCGAGGGTTAATAAATGAAAGTACAAATATACTCTAGAGATGGTTGCCCTTTTTGTGAAATGGCAAAAGATTGGTTTGCTAAAAATGGCATTAGCTTTGATGAAGTGGTTTATAATAACACTCAAGAACGCTATAAGTTTTATGATGAGCTTAATCAAAGTGGTAGAGTTGAAAAGCCTGTTGCTACAGTTCCACAAATATTTGTTGATGATGAGCATATAGGTGGTTTCACTGAACTACAATCAAAAGCAAACTATATACTAAGTAAAAAGTAGGTTTTAAATGGAAGTAAAAATATATACTAAAACTAACTGTCCTTTTTGTGATTTAGCTAAAAGCTGGTTTGGTGCAAATGACATCCCCTTCACTCAAATATCTCTTGATGATGATATTATAAGAGCTAAGTTTTATGAAGATGTGAATAAGAACATTCTACTAATTGAAGAGCATGTAAAAACAGTTCCTCAAATATTTATAGGTGATGTACATATTGGTGGTTATGATAATTTAATGGCGAGAGCTGGTGAAGTTATCAATAGAGTAAAAGGCTCGTCTTTAACTACTACTTCTAAGACATATAAACCATTTAGCTACCCGTGGGCAGTTGACTTGACTGTTAAGCATGAAAAAGCTCACTGGATTGAAGATGAAATAGATCTATCTGAAGATGTTACTGATTGGAAAATGGTAAAATCACTAAAGTTGAAAAAGAATATATTACCAATATTTTAAGACTTTTACGCAATCCGATGTAGCTGTAGGTCAAAATTACTATGATCAATTTATTCCTGCTTTTAAAAATAATGAAGTAAGAAATATGCTTGGCTCATTTGCAGCTCGTGAAGGTATTCATCAAAGAGCCTATGCCCTTTTGAACGATACTTTAGGTTTGCCTGATTCAGAATATCATGCTTTCTTAGAATACAAAGCAATGACTGATAAAATTGATTTTATGATGGATGCTGACCCTTCTACTCGTAAAGGGTTAGGTTTATGCCTTGCTAAGACAGTGTTTAATGAAGGTGTTGCTTTATTTGCATCTTTTGCAATGCTACTTAACTTCCAACGATTTGGTAAGATGAAAGGCATGGGTAAAGTTGTAGAATGGTCTATCCGTGATGAGTCTATGCATGTAGAAGGTAATGCAGCATTATTCAGAATTTATTGCCAAGAAAATCCATACATAGTAGATAATGAGTTTAAAAAAGAAATCTACATGATGGCTACAAAAGCCGTTGAGCTTGAAGATACATTTATTGATCTTGCTTATGAGATGGGTAATATAGAAGGTTTAAAAGCTAGTGAAGTTAAAAGAATATATCCGTCATATTACAGATAGAAGACTTAATCAGCTTGGACTAAACGAGATGTATAGTATCGATAAAAATCCACTTACCTGGCTTGAGTGGGTACTTAATGGTGCTGACCACACTAACTTCTTTGAAAATCGTGTAACAGAGTATGAAGTTGCAGGTTTAACAGGAAATTGGGATAGTGCTTATAACTAACATTGCTATAAACAAAAAGTCTACAGCTAAAAATTAGAGTATTATTTTTTAGCTCTATTAATGAAGCTCACGATAGCCGAGATCACAAACAATACTAAAAACACTACAAACGCTATTTTAGCAAAACCAGCAGCCACTGATGCAATTCCACCAAAGCCGAATATCGCAGCAACTATAGCAATCACTAAAAATATAACTGTCCAATATAACATAATGATTTACCTTAATTATAGTTTTACACACTTGGAGACATAATATCAATGCTCTAATCAAAGGCTATAGTAGCAATGCAAAAATGTCAACAATGCGTATTGCGAGAAAATGCTATACTTTAATTCTATTGCAAAGGCAAATTAATCTTCAAGGGCTTCTAAAACTTCCATCCATTGTAACTCTATAGACTCGATATCAGCCTTTACAGCATTATGGTCTGCTATAGTTTTTTGCAATTTAGCTTTATCGTTATAGATATTTTGGTCAGCTAATGCTTCTTCTAAGCTTGTGTTTTTTCTTGTAAAGTCGCAAGTTTCTTTTCAAACTTTTTGGCTTTGTCTTTTAAAACTTTTTGCTGAGTTCTATCTAGTGTGGGTTTTGTCTTTGGCTTATCTTTAGTAGTGGAAGTAACTTTAGGAGCATTTTCAAGCTTCATAACTTCAAGGATATACTTATAGTAGTCAGACATATCTCCATCAAATCGTTCAGCTTTGCCCTCTCCTACTAAGATGTACTCATCGACTGTAGATTCTAATAAAAATCTATCATGCGATACAAGTATAATAGCACCTTCAAAACTCTGTAATGCTACAGTTAAAGCTTCACGAACACCAATATCTAAATGGTTGGTTGGTTCATCTAGTAGCAAGAAATTTGGCTCTTTTGTAAACAATCATCGCTAAAGCTAAAGACGAGCTTTTTCACCACCTGAAAATGTACTAACTTGAGCAAGTGCTTTATCACCTACAAAATTAAAACTTCCCAAGAATGTACGCAATTTCTGCTCGGTAGCTTTAGGGTCTAGTCTCTGCATTTGCAAAAAGTGGACTGGCACTACCGTCAATCACATCCATTGAATGCTGTGAAAAATAACCAATTTTAAGATTTGGATGTTTTTTAATCTCACCACTTAGATATCTATTTCACCAATTAGAGACTTAATAAGTGTAGATTTACCCGCTCCATTTAGTCCTAATAGACCTATACGCATATCGTTGTATATACCAAGGTCAATATCATCTAAGATAACCTTATCGCCATAACCAAGATTTGCATTAGTTAGATCTACAAGTGTACCGCCTAGCTGTTTTGACTGCTTAAATTCAAAACTAAAAAATCGCCCTCTTGTTTAACAGATTCTATGCGTTGCATTTTATCCAGCATTTTCATGCGGCTTTGAGCTTGCTTAGCTTTTTGATGCTTTTGCTTTAAATCTATTGATGAAACTTTCTAGGTGTTCAATATGTTTTTGTTGCTTTTTCAAAGTGTTTTTGATGAAGCATTTTTTGCTCATAAGACTGTTTCTCAAACGATGTATAATTACCTGTGTATGTAACTACTTTTCTATTATCAATAAGGAAAATCTGCATAACAACATTATCAAGAAAGATCCTATCATGTGAAATAAAGGAAGCAACGAACCTTTATAATCTTGTTCGTATTGCTCTAACCATATAAAACTGCATCTAAGTCCAAATGGTTTGTAGGTTCATCTAATAGTAAAATATCTGACTCTTTGCAAGTGCTTGAATAGGGTTTAGGCGAATCTGCCAACCACCAGACAGCTCTTTACATTTTGTTCGAGTTGAGAGATACTAAACCCTAGACCAGATAATAACTTACCAGTTTGAGACTCTATCGAATAACCATCTTGACTCATAGAGCTCGTGATACTTTGGAGTAATCAACAAAAATTTTCTGTAGCTAAAGCTTCCTCCATCTTTTGCTTGAGGATTTTTATAGACTCCTACACCATTGACAACACATAGTCGATAACCTTTTGCTTCAAAATCATCACCAACATCTTGCTTAACTGTAACTATGCGAGTATTTTTAGCGATCTCAATCTCGCCTTTATCTTGCTGAAGATTTTTTTGCACCAAATTCAAATTAAATAGTGTAGTTTTACCAGTACCATTTTTACCGACTAAGCCGATCTTTGATTTGGAAAATAGAGAGTTGTATCATCTAAAAGTTTGACTTCTACTTGATACGATACATTTTTAAAGAAAATCATTTTGTTATTTAATAATATAAGTTTTTATAGGCTATAATTATATAGGTTGTATAAAGATATAATACAACTTTTTAAATTACAGATAGATTCTGTCAAATATATAGACATTTTATGCCAAAAATTAGAAAATCATCCATATAGATAGGGATTACTTCTATGCACAGAGGAAGAAAAGGATAATCCATCTCTGCGTGATAAACCATTTGCCATAGGTAGCACGGTAATACTCCCTAAAAATAATAGCAT